>NZ_CP117255.1:0-666875 GCF_003240565.2 Rhizobium tumorigenes | reverse complement strand
GAAGAAGACCGCCCCGTCGATCAGCAGCGCCGGCGTTGCCAACTCGATTTCATCCTTTTTCTGGCAGAGCCAGTCGGGCGGATCGACCACCGATGCCGCCACTGCGGCAGCCGCCGACAGCACGGATGCGACGGATACCGGCAGCGCCGCCGGCTCTGCCGATGACGACGATATCCTGTCGCAATTTTCCAAATGGGCGGACATGACGCCGGCAGACAAGATCCGCTCGCAATATCTGGAACAGCAGAACATGACGGAAGAGCAGTTCTCGCAACTGCCGGCCGACCAGCAGAAGGCCATCAACGACCAGATCGCCAACCAGATCAAGCAGCAGGTCGGTGCCAGCACGACGGCTGCGGGCGAAGACGAGAGTGACGGCGGAAGCGCTGCGGTTTCACTCGGCTGATTGCCGCATTCATGGGGTGAAGTCGCTACGGGAGAGATTCGCATCTGTCCCGTAGCGCTATGAATTTACAGTACTTACTGCTCTTCGGCCGAACTGCCGACCATGCCGGCGACCATTTTTCCGATCTCCGCAAAGACGGCGTTGATCTCGGCCGCCGGTGCCGTTGCATCGGTGATGTAGGCGGCCACCAGGATGGGGCCGCGCTCGGGCGGCCAGACGATGGCGATGTCCGCGGCCATCCCTTGAGCCCCCGTCCCGGTCTTGTCGCCGACCTTCCATTCTGCCGGCAGGCCGGCGCGCAGGCGATCCTTGCCCGTGGTGGCGGCGACCAGCCAACCCGTCAGCATCGTACTCGAGGCATCCGACAGCGTGTTGCCGAGGGTCAATAGGCCGAGCGTATCGAGCATGGCATCCGGCGTCGTGGTGTCGCGCGGATCGTCCTTCTTCGCCTCGTTCAACTCAGGCTCGCGGCGGTCCAGACGGGTTTCCGTATCGCCGGTCGTGCGCAGCCAGTCGGTGAGCGCCGCCGGGCCGCCGAAGCTGTCAAGGAGAAGATTGGCGGCGGTGTTGTCGCTGACGGTGACTGCCGCCTCGCACAATTCCGCAATGGTCATGCCATCGGTGCCCGCGTGCTTTTCTGCGACCGGCGAATAGGCAACGAGCGCCTCCTTGCCGAAGCTGACGCGGCGATCGAGCTTTTCCTTGCCCTGGTCGACGCGGGCGAGCACGAAGCCTGCCGCCAGCGCCTTCCAGGTGCTGAACATCGGAAAGCGTTCCGTCTCGCGGTTGCCGAGCGAGATATTGGTTTCGGTGTCGAGAACGGCGACTCCGAGCCGGCCGCCCGTGCGCTTTTCCAGCGCTGCCAGCTGGGCTCCGGCATCCTCCTCGGTCTTGTCGGACGGCGGCGCCGGCTGTTCCGGCACCGGGGGCGTCGGGTCTTGCGGCACGACGGGCGGCGGGGTTGTTTGCGCCATCAATTGCTGCGGCAGCAGGGCCGCCATGGGGCCGAGAATGGCCGAGCCCAGAAGCAGGCGACGGGTGATGGATGCAGGCATGCTTTCCTCCGAAAAGTTCGTATTCCCCCACCTAACGAGGGAATATGGCGCGGGTCTGGCGCAGATGGCGCGTGGGTGAGCGTAGTTTCCCCAAGTACCCCGCCCGGCCCCGCAAATTTCAACAGGCGGGAGCTTTTCAGGGCGCCCACCCTTTGTCGCCGATCAGCCAGCGACGCCTTCGACGATGAAGACGCGATAGTCGGCACCCTTGAAGCGGTGCTGGACGGCTTCCTGGTAAAGCGGGCTGTCATACCAGGCCTGCGCTGCTTCCATGGTCGGAAACTCGAGGATGACGGACCCGTCGACTGCGGCGCCCTCCAGCGTCTTGACGGCCCCGTAGAAGGCCAGCGGCTTCATTTCACGCCCCTCTGCCGCCCGCGGCGCCATCTTGCCATAGGTGGCGAATTCTTCCGGATCGGTAATCCGGTCGCGCACGAAAACCACATAAGCACTCATTGTATCGTCCTTTCGCTCCTGGTCGGTAGCAACCCATCTATGGCAGATCATCACGATGGCGATGGGTCAAGCGAAGGAATTTTGATGGGAGGGGGAAAGTGGGTGCGATAGGTTTTGCGAGGTGTGCGGGTGGTTTTGGAGGAGGTATTGAGTACAGGGAGAGCTGTATAGGGGCTCGTGAAGTTCTGTTATAGTTGTAACGCGACTGTCGGGAAACGCTTCCTGAAAGAGCAGATTACTACTGTCTCATCCAGCCACTGTGGTGAAAAATGTCTGTTATCAGCGTCCAAACAGCGATCAAAGAATTTCTAGCCTCGCCCAAAGCTGAAGTTCTTTGCATAAGGGGCCACTGGGGCACGGGGAAGACCCACGCCTGGAAAACCACAGCCAAGGCTCAGCGTAGCGAGAGAGGGGCTGTTGCATTTAACGCCTACGCCTACGTGTCCCTTTTTGGCGTCAATTCGATCACCGATCTAAAATCGCAAATCCTCCAGAACACTGTGACCAGGGCCCAAATGGGCGATGTCCCTAGTATGGAGACCGCTACCAAGTTCACATCATCCGTAGAAACTGCCACGAAAAAGGGAATTCTTGGACTTGTATCCGGAATTCTGGGAACTCGCTTGGAGGCCATCGTCTCCGCATTGGGCCTTCTCATCAGCAAGCAGATTGTCTGCATTGATGACCTCGAACGTAAAGGCGAAAAATTGAGCACTGGCGACGTATTGGGCTACCTCTCCAATCTTAAAGAGGAGCGCGGTTGCAAGGTCGTTATCCTACTGAATGACGAAGCTTTGAACGGCTCAGATAAGCAGCAGTTCGCTGTATACCTAGAAAAGGTAGTTGACCGGAACCTCCTGTTTGCCCCAACGGCGGAGGAGAGCGCGATGATTGCAATCCCCCAAATCGACCATATTGCGAATATCGTGAGAGAGCGTTGCATCCAGCTTGGCATCGACAACATCCGTGTTATCGGAAAGATTTACAATGCCGTTCAACAGATCATGCCGCTACTCTCAAAATTTTCTGGAGAAACGAGGGAAAGCATCGCGGCATCTATGGTTGTCATGGGCTGGGTGCATCATCAGCCTTCCAGCGCCCCCTCGATAGAGTTCCTCAAAGGCTTCAGTAGCCGGATGTGGGGAAGAGAAAAACAAACGCTCACGCTGGATGAAGAGGCATACGACGCAACCTTAAGTAATTTCGGCTTTAGCGATTTGGATGAACTCGACATGGAACTCTATAATGGCATTGCTAATGGCTACTTCACTCAAGCGACCATCGACGATCATGCCTCAGAGTTCCACCAAAAAGTCCTGAAGGAACAAGCTTTGGAACGATATAGCGAAGCTTGCAATGAATATCACAACTCTTTCCGGAATGGCTTGGAGGTCGTGACAAAGATCGCCGACTCTTTCATCCGCGAGGTGGAGTTTCTGTCTGTCGAGAACCTTCAGGCAACAGTGAGCCTGCTCCGAGAGTTATCGCTGACGGACAGCATCAAGCCGACCATCGACGCGTTCATAGCCTCACGTAAGGACAATCCAGCGGCGACGGATAATGATAGAATTTATACCGACGACAGTAAACTTGACCCAGAGATTGTTGAGCGCTTGAAAGAGGTGCGTAAGGAGCAGCAGCCGAAGAAGCTTATTGAACATATTCTCTCTGAATCTCAAGACGTCTATGAACAGAAGGTGGTCATAGCGCTTCTAGCTTTTCCGATAGATGAGTATGAGCGGATTCTCCGCACATACGAGGGCAAGAAACTTGCCGTGATACTACGCAGTTTAGGCGCGTATTCTCGTATCGGCAATCCAACCGACAACATGAAGGAAGTTACACGCCGCTATCACGACGCAATGCGGAAGGTGGCAACTGATTCCGACCTCAACCGTCATCGTGTACTTCAGCGCGGCATCAAACTTCAGCGGCCCGAGAATTGAAATGCATTCAGGCAGTATTCTGCGGGGGCTGAAGAATCGTACCGGTCGTGGGCAGTAGACGACGCCATATGCTCCAGCCCCCTGCTATGCATATGCCGTGGGCGCAGTGAATGGAGTTCTCTTGGGCTTCAAGTTCCTCTGCCGCCGGATAGTCATTGGCGGCCAAACCACGAGACGACCCCTCCTCCCACCGGAACCTGCTTGACAAAATTCCAGACGAAATTATTGTAATGTTATAACGTATATTGAGGTTGGCAATGAATTCGAGACTTCCCGTTACCGTCCTGTCCGGCTTCCTCGGCGCCGGCAAGACCACGCTGCTTAATCACATCCTTGGAAACCGTGAGGGAATGCGGGTTGCGGTGATCGTCAACGACATGAGCGAGGTCAACATCGATGCGGCGCTGGTGCGGGATGGCGGTGCCAATCTTTCGCGCACCGACGAGCAGCTGGTTGAGATGACCAACGGCTGCATCTGCTGCACGCTGCGCGACGACCTGCTGAAAGAGGTCCGCCAGCTCGCCGAGCAAGGTCGCTTCGACTATCTGCTCATCGAATCCACCGGCATTGCCGAACCGCTTCCGGTTGCCACAACCTTTGAATTCCGCGACGAAGCCGGCGAAAGCCTCTCCGATATCGCCAGGCTCGACACGATGGTGACCGTCGTCGACGCCGCCAACCTGCTCAAGGACTATGGATCGTCAGATTTCCTGGCGGATCGAGGCGAAACAGCGGGCGAGGAAGACAACCGGACGATTGTCGATCTGCTGGTCGAGCAGATCGAATTTGCCGACGTGGTCGTCCTCAACAAGATCGGCAGCGCAACGCAGGCGCAGCGCGATGCTGCGAGGAAGATCATCGTCGGGCTCAATCCGGACGCACGCTTGATCGAGGCGGATTTCGGTGCGGTTGCTCCCGGCGACGTTCTCGGAACCGGCCTCTTCAACATCGAAAAGGCAGAGACGAATCCGCTCTGGTTCAAGGAGCTTCATGGCTTCAAAGACCATATTCCGGAAACTGCGGAATATGGGATCCGCTCTTTCGTCTACCGCGAAAAACGACCCTTCGACCCTGCAAGGCTGCGCGCATTTCTGGATCGCCCATGGCCGGGCGTCGTGCGCTCGAAGGGCTTCTTCTGGCTGGCGACGCGTCCGAACCATGTCGGCGAACTCAGCCAGGCGGGTGCCATGGTTCGAACCGCGAACATGGGTCTCTGGTGGGCATCGGTGCCACGCGAGCGCTGGCCTCAGGATGCGGATACGGTGCGGCTGATGGAAACCTATATCGACCCGGTCTGGGGCGACCGCCGGCAGGAAATCGTCTTTATCGGCGCCGATCCGATGGACGAAGGCTGGATCAGGCAGCAACTCGATGCCTGCCTGATAAAAGCCGATGCCTTCACGCCCGAAAGCTGGCGCGATCTTCCCGACACGTTCGAGCCATGGGGGCGCTGAGTAGGCCGAGCCTGAGATCAGTCGCATTTGCGCTTGCCGCGACTCACGCCGATGGCTAGTCTTTGGGTCAGGCTAGGCCCGCGCCTCCCCCCTCCATTCGGGGAAGCATCATACATGCAGGGTCACAAACGTTCATCGAGCCATCTGTTCGGGCATCGCATGCGGAGGGGTTGCGTTTTCGGCTCGCAATGGAGGTTACGCATGAAACTTTCTGCACCCATATTCCAGCTGAAGCGGCGGGCAAAGCTGATGGCCCGGAGCTCTGGCGTTCCGCTCAACCAGGCGCTCGACCAGATTGCCCGCGACGAGGGGTTTGCCCGATGGAGCATGCTGTCATCGCGCATGGCCGTCAGGTCGTTGTCTGAAACGATATTGTCCAGGCTCGAGGACGGCGACCTGCTGCTCGTGGCGGGGCGACCGGGGCACGGCAAAACCAGCCTCGGGCTCCAGCTTCTGGTCGATGCCATCGGCGACGAACGAAGAGCGGTGTTTTTCACGCTCGAAATGACCGAGCAGCAGGTGCGCAAGCATATCGGCGTGCTCGAGAAGGATGACCGCACAGATTGCGACAGGCTGGAGGTCGTCACGTCCGACGATATCAGCGCGGATTACGTCATCCGGCATCTGGCGGGATCCCAGCCGGGAACGATCGCGATCATCGACTACCTGCAGATCCTCGACCAGAACCGCAGCAAGCCGGCGCTCGCCGAGCAGATCGTCGCTTTGGGGAGTTTTGCGAAGGAGACAGGCATCGTCCTCGGGTTCATTTCGCAGGTCGACCGGTCGTTCGACGCCGAGAGCAGGCGCCTGCCGGATATCTCCGATATCCGCCTTCCCAACCTCATCGACCTCGGCCTCTTCACCAAGGCATGCTTCCTGCACAATGGCGAGGCTCAGTTGCAGGCCGTGGCGTGAGTCCTCGGGTCTAGCCCGAGGATGACGATGCGGAGGGTGGCTGAATGACACCTGGCGGATCGGCATTGCCGTCGCCGCTCTAGTAAGCGGATGATCGAACCTGTGAACAGTCTGTCGCCGCCGGTCGGCTTGGCGGCGACAGTGTGTCGCGCTATGGGGTTTTTTTAAAGAGTATCGGCGGACGCTGCTCATCAACCGACAAAGCCCAACCACCGGAGACGATTATGAAACAGCAACTATCCTCCGCCCAGCCCTACGTGCTCAGCCTCCTGCGCATCGTCTTTGGCCTGGTCATCTTTTCTTTCGGCACTGCCAAGATCTTCCATTTCCACGCTGGCGTCTTCATGCCACCGGAGGGCTCGCTGCCATGGGTCGCGGGGCTGATCGAGCTTATCCTCGGCTTCCTGTTCCTGATCGGTTTCCAGACACGGGTCGTGGCCTTCGTGCTCAGCGGAGAGATGGCAGTCGCCTACTTCATCGCCCATTTTCCGAAGAGCTTCTTCCCGACCGAAAACGGCGGCTATGCTGCCGTCGTCTTCTGCTTCCTGTTCCTCTACTTCGTGACATCGGGCCCAGGCCCTGTCAGCGTCGACGCAAAGCTGCGCCAGGAATAGTAGACGTTATTCGAATGCTGCAGACACGAATCAGCCCATTGCACGCGAATGCAATGGGCTGATTTCGTTCAGAGTGTTGGCGAAATCCGGGACATCAGCAGCCTCAGTGGCTGTGTGCGGCTGCCGGCTTATGGTCGTGGCTATCGCCGGCGGCGTGATCGTGAGAGCAGCTGCCCCCATGATTGTGGCCGGCATGGTCATGGCCTTCGTGATTATGGCCTTCGTGATCGTGGGTATCAGCGACACCGCCGGTTCCGGCTGCTTTCCATTCGCGCCAGGAGTGGCTGAGGATCTGCACCGAGGACGTCAGGAACAGGCCTGCCATGACGGCAGCGACGGCGAGATCCGGCCAGGCCGTGTTGGTGCCCCAGACGCCGAGCGCCGCCGCCATGACCACGACATTGCCGATGGCATCGTTGCGCGAGCAGAGCCAGACGGAGCGCACATTAGCGTCGCCATCCTTGTAGTTGACCAGCAGCACGACGGTTGCAAGGTTGGCAAGCAGCGCCAGGAAGCCGATGATGCCCATGACCGGCGCCTCCGGCACGCCGACCACGAAGACCCGGTAGATGGTGGCGGCGCAGACGAACAGGCCCATCAGAAACAGGCTGATGCCCTTGCCCGCTGCCGCCATGGTGCGGATCCGGGGAGACGCGCCGATGACGGCCAGCGAGATGCCGTAGGTGACGGAATCGGCAAAGAAATCCAGTGCGTCCGCCTGCAGCGCCTGGGACCGGGCCAATTGGCCGGCGACCATCTCGACGAAGAACATGATGCCGTTGAGCGCGATGACGATCCACAGGCGCGTCTTGTAGGTATCCGACATGCCGTCGAAGGGACCGTGGGTGTGGCCGCAGGAAGCGCTCATGATGTCACCTTTCTTATCGGGCTGGTTTAGTTGCCAGAACCTGTGTGACATCCTATCTAATCCCTCTAGCGACTAGAGGAACAAGAGGAAATTTCGCCATGCTGTCGATCGGGACATTGTCGAAGCGCGCCGGCGTCAAGGTGCCGACCATCCGCTACTACGAGCAGGTCGGGCTGCTCGACGCGCCCGAGCGCAGCGACAGCAACCAGCGGCGCTACGGCGAGACCGATGTGGAGCGGCTGGCTTTTATCCGCCATGGCCGCGATCTCGGCCTGACAGTCGAGGCGATCCGCGGCCTGATCACCCTCAGCCAGCATCCGGAACGCCCCTGCCGCGATGCCGACCAGATCGCCCGCGAGCACCTTGCCGACGTCCGCGAAAAGATCGCCCGCCTGAAGAAGCTGGAAAACGAACTGGAACGCATCGTCTCCCATTGCAACGGCCACAGCATAGAAGACTGCTACGTCATCCGAGCTCTCTCCGACCACGGTCTTTGCGAGACGGAGCATGTTGGTGGGGGTGGCTTCTAGCGATTAGTGATTAGTGAGTAGTGAGTAGTGAGTAGTGAGTAGGCAGTAGGCAGTAGGCAGTAGGCAGTATCTATTTCCACCAAAGTGTTGACGCAAGTCGCTATCAATATTTTAAGGCAACTTGAATGCGCTTATTGCCTATTACTGCTGATCTAAAAATGTCTGCTACTTATTTTCAAAGCGCCTACCTAATGCTCAAATCCTACTGCCTACTGCCTAACGCCTACTGCCTCTACTCACTACTCACTACTCACTAATCACCCCCTCCCCTTGACATCCCCACCATTTCAGATCATCCCTTCCCCCATGATCACGCACGCGCTCATCACCCGCTCGTACTTTTGGCTGTACCTCTAGAAGGGCGGCCGGCAGATCATATTTGTCAACAAGCCGCCGTCAGGCGGCTTTGTTGTATGCGACAGCGTCCTGACGGCACTCCACACAGGACGCAGACCATGCTCGAAGACAGTGAAATATCTCTCCTGAGACCTCCGGTGCTGACCATTCGTGCCGCCAGGCACGAGGACCTGCCAGACCTCAACGCGATGATCAGCCTGCTGGCAGCCCATCACGGCGATGCGGCCGCGACGACGCCCGAGCAGCTGGAACGCGATCTCTTCGGCCCCCTGCCGTGGATCTCGGCGCTGGTTGCCGATTCCGCCGAAGGCCTCCTCGGATACGCCATCCTCGTGCCGCTCTATAAGGCGCAGGAAGGCCAGCGCGGCATGGACCTGCATCATCTCTTCGTGCGCGACGGCCATCGCGGCCACGGCATCGGCCAGCACCTCGTCGACCGCGCCCGCGAGACCGCCCGCAAGGCCGGTTGCCGCTACCTCTCGGTCAGCGCCGCCACCGGCAACGTCGCCGCCCACCGCTTCTACGAACAGCTGGACTTCACCCCCCGCCCGGTGACGGGGATGCGGTATTTGCAGGCGATCGGATGAAGGTGATGTGGATTGGGTCGCCCGAGGGTCCAAAAGAGGATAAGGCAAGCTCTGGCCTGGAGGCGGAGCGGAGCTTGCGTCTCCCAATACGGCCTCCGGTTCCTCGTTTGAGATTAAGTGTTCAGCGTACAGAGGCCTTGTCCAGAACCTCTTCGGCCCATTGATTGAGACTTTTTCCCGCAAGTTCTGCGGCCTTTGCGGCACGGGCGTGGATCTCGGGATCGACGCGAAACATCATCTTGCCGGAATAGGGCTTGTGGGGCGCCCGCCCGAGCTTCCGGCAGGTTTCGACATAATCGTCGACCGCCTCGTGAAAAGCCTTCTTGAGAGCGGCAACGCTGTCGGCATGAAAACCGATGACGTCAGGCACGCCGGCAATGTTACCGAAAAATATCTCGTCTTCCGCATCAAAGGCGATGCGTGCAGAATAGCCCTTGTAGGTGAGGATACTCATGGTGTTACTCCCAGTTCCTGCAAATAGAGCCGCGCATCCCTGACCTGATATCGCTTGGCTTCCTTGACGGGGTGCGGCCGATGAAAAAAAGCTAGCTTTCCATCTTTTTCAAAGCGGACACGCGAACCGCTGCCTTCGACAACCCGGCATCCGGACGCCAGCAAAAGCGCCTCTAGGTCGGCCCAGGCGATCGTGCCTTGCACCGGATCCTTGAAAAGGGCGACCAGGGTTCTGCGATGCCTGCTGTTCATGAATAAGGATAGCAAATGCTAGCATGAAACGCAAGCATTCTGATGTCCCGGCAGGGTGCAAACACGGGGGGCAACCGCCAAAGCCGCCGCCCCCCTAGCTCTCAATCATGCCACAGACCGCCTTGCGCTATCGCGGCGCAGGGCGTGGGCGATGAGGCGGTCGATGAGTTCGGTGTTGTCGATGCCGCTGGCGGCGAAGGCTTTCGGGTACATGCTGATATTGGTGAAGCCGGGAATGGTGTTGACCTCGTTGATGGTGATCGTACCGTCGGCCTGCAGGAAGACATCGACGCGCGCCATGCCCTCGCAGCCGAGCGCCAGAAAGGCGCGGCGGGCGATTTCGCGGATGGCTGCGGCCACTTGGTCCGGCAGATCGGCAGGTACTTTGACCTGGGCGCCGTCGGCATCGATGTACTTGGCGTCGTAGCTGTAGAAGCCGTGCTTTTCGGCGGGCACGATCTCGCCGGGGAGCGAGACGACCAGAGAGCCGTCGGCATCCTCCAGCACCGCACATTCGATCTCGCGGCCGTCCACGAAGGTTTCCACCAGCACTTTGTCGTCATGACGGAAGGCGTCGCTGAGGACCCCGGTGAACTCGTTGGAGGTACGCGCGCGGCCGACGCCGACCGACGATCCCTGCCGGGCCGGCTTGACGAAGACAGGCAGACCGAGCGTCCCCGAGATCGCCTCGAAAGACGCCGGTTCGCCGCGCCGCAGCGTCACCGAGGGCGCAACCGCAAGCCCCGCTTGCGCAAGCAACCGCTTGGCGATGTCCTTGTCCAGCGCTGCGACTGAGCCGAGAATACCGCAGCCGACATAGGCGACATCGGCCACCTCGCAATGACCCTGCACCGAGCCGTCCTCGCCGAACAGGCCATGCAGAACCGGAAACACCACGGAGACCGGCCGCAGTTCATAGGCCGCGCCCATTAGCGGCATCGCCATCATCCGTCCGCGGCCGCCCGGCAGCAGGCAGACGCCGGTGCCGGTTGCGGGCACGGCCGATGGCATCGTCTCGCTATCCCAGTCGATCAGCAACCATTCGCCGCTGCGGGTGACGGCGATGGGGACGATCTCGTATCGGGAGCGATCCATGGCGTCGACGACATTGGCGGCGGACAGGAGCGAGACCTCGTGCTCGGAGGAACGTCCCCCGAAAAGGACTGCAATTCTCGGCTTGCTGGACATGCGGTGGCGATCCCCCGTGCGTGTATGCCGCGAGGTCTCGCGGCCGGGCAGACGGTTGGCACAACCGGTCTGCCGGCCTGCAAGGTTAAATTGAACTGCGCCTGATTTGTGGCGGGCCGCGCGAGCAGGGTTTTTGTGGGTTCGCGGCAAAGGATCGGAGAAGAGACCATTGTGTCCGTTTGGGCGCTGCCCCCTCTGGGGATGTGGACATCTTCCCCAGAGGGTGAGATCAGCGGAGGCCGGCCAAAACGGAAAAAGCCCGGCGCGGGGCCGGGCTTTAGGGGTGTTCGGAGAGAATTACTTGGTTGCCGTTTCGTACATTTCCAGCACGTGATCCCAGTTGATCAGGCTGTCGATGAAGGCCTCGAGATATTTCGGGCGGGCGTTGCGGTAGTCGATGTAATAGGAGTGTTCCCAGACGTCGACGCCGAGGATTGGGCTTGCGCCGTGGACCAGCGGATTTTCGCCGTTCGGGGTCTTGGAGATTTCGAGCTTGCCGTTCTTGACGGAGAGCCAGGCCCAGCCGGAGCCGAACTGCGTCGTGCCGGCAGCAGCGAAATCGGCCTTGAACTTGTCGTAGCCGCCGAGATCGGAGGCGAAGGCTGCTTCCAGCTTGCCGGGCAGCTTGTTGCCGCCGCCGCCCTTCTTCATCCACTTCCAGAAATGGATGTGGTTGTAGTGCTGGGCAGCGTTGTTGAAGAGACCGGCATTGGTGCCGAACGACTTCTTGACGACCTCTTCGACCGACAGGTCGCTCATGCCGGCTTCGGCGGCGAGCTTGTTGCCGTTGTCGACATAGGCCTTGTGATGCTTGTCGTGGTGAAACTCGAGGGTTTCCTTCGACATGAAGGGGGAAAGCGCATCGTAGTCATAGGGAAGTTCAGGCAATTCGAAAGCCATGGTCTTGTTCTCCTGTTGGCAGGTGAGGCGGAACATAGGAGCGGAACCCGCACGAGGCAACCGCGCAAAGGCTAAAAATCGGAGTGCCTGCCGAAAAAATCCGCCGTATTTCAGGAGCATGGCAAACACGTCGCATGGCCAATGCCTGAAGGACGTGCCATGTCGCTCGCCGCCTGAGGGGTTGCCGCCCGCAGCGGCCGCACATTGACTGTGTTCAGCCTGAAGTTGTCTCAGCACCGACGCGGCCGGGGCGAAACGCGGTATTAGCGCTCGATTGGCGCGTTCATGGGTGTCAAAGCCTTCGGTACTACTGCAACCGCCGAGAGGTCTAGCCTGTCGCGCGCATCATGCTATGCTCTCATCGATCACTGGGGGCTGGAAAGGCAGGGAGGGGCAGCAATCGCACGTTGTCCCGATTGGTCTTGAAAGGTGCCTTGTGACCGGCGGGTGCCGCGGATGGCATTCGCCACAGTGCATGACCTTGAGATAAAGACCACGCTACGGCGCCCTGATGGCGACCGGCGACGTGGCGGAGAGCAAAAGCGCCCATGTCAGTTCATCGTTTCCCCATCGGCCAGTCCGTACGCCTCAAGAGCCGCCAGGGCCTGTCGCCCCGTGCCGCCGATACCTACCGCATCATCGCCCTGCTGCCGGTGCGGGACAACTCGCCGCAATACCGGATGCGCAACGACGAAGTCTCCCAGGAGCGCGTCAGCCAGGAGCGCGATATCGAAGCCTATGACATCGTCCCGGATATCGCCGCCGAGTAACGGCGGCCTTGACCGGCAGCATTTCCGGACGGGTCGCCTGAAGGGCGTCCTCATCCAACTGTCGCCGGCCTCTACGACATGCGCCAGAAGCCCCTCGTCAAGCATCGCCAACGCCCACAGGAGAGTGCCATGTTGTTCTTTTTCAAGGGCCGTTCGGTCATTGTCGAGACACCGCTTCGAGCCCGCGCCTACCCCAGCCTTGCGCTCGTCGGCACTTCCGACGCAAAGGCGGTAGCCATGGCCGGGCTCGAAGATGCCGACATAGCCATCGCGATCCCATCCGACCACCCGACGATCGAGGTCGGGAGCCTGATTTGAGCCGCGCTGGCGCCGCCGGCATCTGTCATCGTGGCATCCTCAAATCGTCTGCAGAATTTCATCGTGGGTCGAGCCGGCAATGAAGCAGCTGCTGGCCTCGCCAAGCAATCGCAGAAACGCGGCATCGGTGTTGATCGCCCGGTGGTCGCGCTCGAAGGCCTGAAGATCCTCGTGCTGCGCAGACCAGAATATCCGCGTCGGATTTCCGGCGAGCGGCCGGCTGATAGCGATCCGGATGCCGTGGTTTTCTTCGATCAGCCTTGCTGCCTTGTGGACGAATGCGAATGCGTCGGGGACCTTGCCGGGCGCAATCGCCGCGCTGCGTAACCAGGTAATCATGTGGTGCTCCTTGCCGTTTCCGAGACTTGCTCGATGTCGCAGGAGTAGACGCTGCCACTGTCAGATTGTGTCAGCAGCGCCTTCACCACCATCGTGACGGTAGGCATCGGGCACAGGAACTGCTATGTCGTCCTTTCAAGCGAGGATGGGACGATGGCAAGAAAAGCGTTGTTTGTTTTGGGTCTGTTGCTGTTCATCGCCGGAGTGATCTGGGCCGCACAGGGCAGCGGTTACTTCCCCTACCCCGCCAGCAGCTTCATGATCGACCAGCGACCCTGGGTCTATCGCGGCGCCATCACGGCTATCTGCGGTGTCGTGGCGATGCTTTGGTCCCGGCGGCTCTGAGCCTTGTCCCGAAACACGCCGCCTGTGGCGACATGCTGACAATGCGGAACGGCTGATGCGCATCTTTCTCGTTCGCCATGGCGAATCCCTCGGCAACCTCGATGGCCATGCCTACCGTGAATTCGGCGACCACAACGTGCCCTTGAGCCAATGGGGCTATCGTCAGGTGGCGCACGCTGGCGGCGTGATTGCCAAATACCTGGACAGCCTTCCCGAGTTCGAGCGTCCGAAACTGCGTGTCTGGTTCTCGCCGTTCCTCAGGACGCGCCAGAGCAAGGATGCGCTTTTGACGGTGTTGCCAGCGGCAACCGTCGGCAAGGTGCGGGAAGACTATCTGTTGCGCGAGCAGGATTTCGGGGTCTTCACCGAGATCTACGACCATGTTGAGCAAAGGCAGAAGTTTCCGGACGAGTTCGAGCGGTGGGCACGGCTGCGCAGCAATGGCGCCAAGTTTTACGCGCGGCCACCGGATGGCGAAAGCCGCGCCGACGTGGCGCAGCGCATGCGGCTGTTCCTGCAGACCGTTATGCATGAGGCGCTGCACGGCCACGATAGCGTATTGATCGTCGGCCACGGCGTTACCAACCGCGCCTTCGAGATGAATTTCCTGCAGCATCCCGTCGCCTGGTTCGAAGGATCCGACAATCCGGGCAATGCCGACGTGACAATGATCGAGGGCAACGGCACGCGTGGCTACACGTCCACACTGTTGCACAAGGCTACCGACCGACAGCCCGGACAGGACGAATTGCGCGATGCCGTCCTGCCGTCTGGGCTCTCAGGCCCCGGAGCCTGACGGGTCGGCACCGGCGTTTTGGCTGATAGCAGTGACTATTCCGCCTGGGTCTTGACCTTTTCCGCTTCCTCGACGTCGGTGCGACCGCCGGAAATGCTGCTTGTCGTCATGGCAACCGGGTCGGATGCCGGAAAGCTATCCTCCAGTCCGGTGTCAAGCTCGCCCTTTGCGGCGGTCTTGCGCTGGTCCGCCTGTTCCTGCTTCAGCGACTGGGCGGCTGGCGAGATCTTGTCTTCGTCTGTCATGGGGGTGTCCTTTTCGCGTTTTCCTGACGCAGCGGTAACATTTGCCGGCGGCGGTCGGTTCCATCCTTGGCAAAGGCGCGGCAGCGACAGCCTGTCGCCAATTCGCTTCGACATGCCGAAAAGACGCCGTTTGACGCCCTATCCGGCCTTGGCATCCCGCGAAACGTCGGCGTAGATATCGGCTCCCGCCTGGAGCCTGACATGTCCGAATTCCGTCTCATTCTCGAGCGCCTGCACCGCCTGGTGGCTGAAGATCGCAGGCCGATTACGCCACTCTCCGACCGGAATGCCGCGTCGTCGCTGTTCTCCTTCGTCACCCATCGGCGCGAGCGCATCGCCGGCGCCGCCTTTTCGCGGCTGTCGGTCGTGGTTATCGTCGAGGGCAGCAAGGAAGTGCTCAGCATGGGCCGCCATCAGCGTCTCGATGCCGGCACGGTGCTGGTGCTGCCGCCCGGTTGGCGCGGCGAGGTCGTCAACGATCCGGATCCGGCAAGCGGCGCGTACCGCGCCATCTTCATCGACTTCCCGGATGCGCTGGTGCGCCGGGCAGAGTCCGGCCTCTCTCCGCTGCGGCGGCCGGCGCTTCCTCACATCGCGCTCGATGCGACCCTTGCCGAGACGATCCGCCATGCCGGCGACGGGATCATGGACGGCAATCTGCCGACGGTGATTGCCGAACACCGGGTGCTGGAAATCCTGATGGTTCTGGCAATGCGCGGCGCCCTGCCCACGCGGGCGGATACCACGACCGATGCCATCCGGGCGTTGGTGCGCTGGCAGCCCGACCGGGCCTGGACTGCCGACCTGATCGCCACCGAGCTCGGCACCAGCAATGCGACCCTGCGCCGGCGACTGGGGATGGAGGGCACCTCGCTCCGTGCCGTGATTGCCGGCGAGCGCATGGCACTTGCCGAAGCGATGCTGGCGGAGGACGGGCTCAGCTTGCGGGAAGCGGCGCTGGCGACAGGCTACCGCTCGCCCAGGCGCTTTGCAGAACGCCGGCGGGCGCTCATCCAGCACGGCACGACGGAGCCGATTTAAGCGTTTCAGACTTCCAATCGAGCGTTTCCGTGCTCATGGTCGGGCCGGCGATCTGTTAGCCAGTGTCCAGCGATCCACCAAAGGGGCTTCCATGCGAACCACCAACAGATTTCCGGGTGCCATTGTGCTTGCCGCCGTGGCTGGCCTCATTCTCCCCGCCTCGGCAGTGCCGGCCTTTGCCGCCGATCTTGCGGTCAGCTTCGGCAAGGCCGAGCCCGGACGTATGCTGCCGCCGGCAAATGCTGCCTGCGTCGTGCGTCAGGGCAAGCTCAGGCCGGGACGCAACGAGAGCCCGTCGCTGTCGTGGTCGAAGGGCCCGGCGGGCACGAAATCCTATGCCGTCGCCATGGTCGATCCCGACGTGCCCGTCGATCGCAGCGGCTTCAACAAGGATGACGTCGTGATCGCCGAGACCGCGCCGCGCGAGGAATTCGTCCATTGGGTGCTGGCCGACATTCCCTCCGACTTCAGCCACCTGCCCGAGGCAATCGACGGCAACGGCGTGACCAAGGCGGGACTGCCGCTGAAACGCACCGACCACGGCCGGCGAGGACAGAACGGATTTGGCGAGGGCTCGCTGAAGAACGGCCCGCAGGGCGGCTATCACGGCGCCTGCCCACCCTGGAACGACCAGCGCGTCCACCACTACCGCGTCACCGTCTACGCGCTGGATGTCGAGCACCTCAGCCTGCCGGACGCGTTCACCCGGGCCGACCTGCTGCGGGCCGCCGATGGCCATATCCTGTCGAGCGGCAGCGCCGAGCTGCTCTACACATTGAATGCCAGGGCCAGGGAATGACCGGGACGGACATGAGCAAGACCGCGAGCGAGGATGTCACGGCGCACTGGATGCGCAACATGATCGTCTGCCTCGTCGGCTCCTTCACCACCATCGTCGCGATGACGCTGCTGCTGCCGTTTTTGCCGCTCTATGTCGAAGAGCTCGGCGTCAGCGACAAGGCCGGAATCGTCCAGTGGTCGGGCATCGCCTATGGCGCCACCTTCTTTGCCGCAGCCTTCGTCGCGCCGATCTGGGGCAGGCTCGGCGATATCTACGGCCGCAAGCTGATGCTGGTGCGCGCCAGCCTCGGCATGACCCTCGCCATCGGCCTGATGGGCATGGTCGACAGCGTCTGGCAGCTGGTGGCGCTGCGGCTGTTCACCGGGCTTGCCGGCGGCTATGCGTCGGGGTCGATGGTGCTTGTGGCCACGCAGACGCCAAAGCATCGCGTCGCCTGGGCGCTCGGCATGGTGTCGTCGGGGATCATGGCCGGCAATCTGGTGGGGCCGCTGATCGGTGGCGCGCTGCCGGCAATCATCGGCATCCGCAACACGTTCCTTGCGGCCGGCGGAGTGATCTTCCTGACCTTCCTTGCCACCATGTTGTTGATCAAGGAAGAGAAATCGGCCTCCCGCAGACAAGCCGCCAAGGCCAGCGGTGGCTGGCGCTCGATCGAGGACAAGCGGCCGGTCATCGCCATGCTGGCAACCGGCATGCTGTTGATGCTCGCCAACATGTCGATCGAGCCGATCATCACCGTCTATGTTGCAGACCTGATCGACGACCAGACGAAGCTGACGCTGATATCGGGCGTGGTGATGTCGGTAGCGGCGCTGGGAAGCGTACTTTCGGCCTCGTGGCTGGGCAAGCTCGCCGACCGCATCGGCCACTGGCCGGTGATATCAGGCGCGCTCGGCATCGCCGCGCTGCTGTTGATACCGCAGGCCTTCGTTACCAGCGCCTGGCAGCTGATTATCCTGCGTTTCCTGATGGGCGTGGCGCTCGGCGGACTGCTGCCCTGCATCGCTGCCGTCATCCGCCACAGCGTTCCCGATGCCGCAGCCGGCGGCATCCTCGGCCTGTCGACCTCGTCGCAGTTCGTCGGCCAGGTGGTCGGCCCGGTGCTCGGCGGCTTCGTTGGCGGCCATATCGGCATGCGCGCGGTATTTCTCGGCACCTGCGTGCTGCTGTCGGCCGGCGCGGTCTACAGCTGGATAGTTCGGCCGCGACATGAAAGGAGAGGTGCAGCCTGAGAGGGCTCAACGGTTTTCTGGAAACGATATAAGCAATACCGCCCGTCCGCAAAACAATATTGCAATCTAAGCGCGTTTACTTCTAAGCTAATCTCAACTTGACGGCAAAAGCATTGCCAGCAAGGCCGGGGTTACAGCGGAAGCAGAGGCGCCAGACCAGCTGGCGTATCGGAGACGATGGGCTTCTCCGACCAAGCGAAGGCCTCGCTGTAAACTGGAGATGATCTATGTGGTGGATACCATTTAGTATCACGCTAACAGTCAGGAAAAACCGGACAGGCTGGCAAGTGAATGCCCGGTTCCAATTGCTAGTCTGGCGAAGAGAGGGGTGGGCGAAAGCTTATCCCTCACTCCATAAGCACTATAACCTCGAAATTTCGACCAGACAAGATGGGCCTCATTTCAGAGGTATCCGATGGGCCGCCTCGATCGAATACTACCTGAAATCCTTCGACGTCAGGATGTAGGAGCTGCGGCGAGTGGCTGCGTAGGCCTTGGTGGCGACGGCCTGGATGCCGCTGCGCTTGGCGTCGAAGGCGGCGAGATAGCCGGCCTCGGAATTGGCGCCGGCAAACACGTCGACATCGACGAAAAGCTGTACCTGGAACATGCCGTCGTGACCGAGGAAGCGAACGCGGCGACCGGGTTCGTCATAGCTGCGGCTGGCATTGGGAAACGTAAGCGACATCGGACTACCTTCTGAAAACGGCCCGGTCGCCTTGAAAAATCGGGGGCCGAAGCGCCATCGCCTCGTGTCCCCGTGCGTCCGGAAAAGCTGCCTGCGGGAGCGTGGCATCGCAGGTCTCCCGCAGAGCATAGCACGCGAGAGCGTCAGGCGGCGGCTTTAATTGCAAGAATGTCACCGCACGCAAAGCCACTCAGGCAGGTTGCGGGATATCGCTGGAAAACCAGACATCGGGATAGACGGCAATGGCGGTGTCGTCCGGCACCCTTGCGGCCGTGGTCCAGACAGAGCGGACGGACCGCGCCTCCGATGCGCTTTGTGGCGTCCGCGTCGCGACGATCTCATCGGATGCGCCAATGCAGGGAATGAACCACGACGGTCTCTGCGGGGCGACGCTGAAGCCATTTGCATCGGCGCGGATGAGCAACGTCAATCCGACACCCTGCGTCGGTCGCCAGGGGAAAATCAGCCGCCCGCCTGGCTTCAGCGCCTGCAGCCAGGCAACCGGGGGTGCGGCAACGCCGGCATTGACGTAGATGACGTCGGACATCGGCATTGCTGCTTGCGTGGCGTTGGCATTGACGACGGTGACGCCTTCGAAGGGCTGGAGATTGAGCCGCGCTCTGTCGGCGAGATGGGTTTCCCGTTCGAAAGCGGTGACCTTGCCGTCCGGCACTGTGAGGAGCGCCAGGATGGCCGTGTAGTATCCAGTACCCGCGCCGATATGGGTTACGCTTTCGCCGCGCTGCGGGGCGACCGCTCCGATCCACGAGGCATGCAGGAAAGGCTCGCCATTGTTGATGCCTTTTGCTGCATCCAAGGCGACAAGGTTGTTCTCATAGAGATAGACGGGATCGGCGCTCGGCGTTTCCAGGTAGTTGCTGCCCTCTACCCAGACGTGCCACGGCCCCGGGCCGAGAAAGACTTCGCGGGGAACGAGCTCGAAGACACGCTCGAGGCGTGGATCGCGGGACAGGCTGACGGCGGCCATGCGCTTGGCGAAAAATCCTCGGATTTCTTCCAGGCTGGCTCGGTTGCTCTTCATGAACCTTCCCCCCTCTCCGGCACATTACGGTGCAGACGAAACTCGGAAACATCGGCTTGGTCGTCAGGAAAATGCATTTTCTTCCGTTGTGCAACGGGGAATTTGGCAAACAGTCTGACAAGCGCCTCCATCAGGCCCGGAGGCCACTGCGGATCACCGCCTCGACCAGCCGCTCGAGATCCGCATCCGGCGTCTTTTCCGCCATCGCGCCGAGCCGGCCGTCTATCAGCAGGGTGGCCAGCCCGTGCATCAGCGACCAGCGTGTGCTGGCCAGCACCAAGGTCTCGAAGTTTTGCGGCGTGGCGTCCGGCACAAATCCGGATTGATCAGGTGCCAGGCCTGACTGGTCCGGGGTCAACAGGGCGAAGGCGGCGACGCCTGCCGTCGCCAGCGCCGGGGAAGACCAGTCCAGCCGCTCCGAGCGGAACATCAGCAGGAATATCCCGGGATGGGCCCTGGCGAAGGCGACGTAACCGTGCGCCAGTGCCCGAACTCGCTTGAGTGCGTCCGGTTCGGCCAGATGCTTCTCGAGAGCCTGCCGCAGTCGGACGAAGCCTCCTTCCGCCAACTCGGTCAGCAGGCCGGTGATGTCGCCGAAATGATGGGACGGTGCCGCATGGGAGACTCCAGCCTCGCGTGCCGCTGCCCGCAACGTCAGGGCTTCAATACCGTCGCGGTCGAGGATCGCCTCTGCCGCGGCAAGCAGCGCCGGACGAAGCGCTCCGTGATGATAGGTCTGTGTCATCCGCCATCCTTACACCGACAAGATCGCCCTTGACGAGAGGCCGGGATGGATGTCATATATCTTTACAGTGTCTAGATAAGAGCCAGCAGGCCTCGCGGACGGGAGCAATCATGGACGGAACGATGGTCTACGTGTCGATTACGGGCCTCCAGATCAAGGCACGGCGTCATCTGCCGCGCTTCTGGTGGCACGCCATCCCCTCTATGCTGCAGGCGCAGAAGGCAGAGGGAAACATCTCAACGGCTGCAAGACAGATAGACGGCGTCCATCATACGCTGACGGTTTGGAAAGACGAGGCCGCCATGCGCCGCTATCTCGTCGCCGGCGCGCATCTGAAAGCGATGAGGGCGTTCGGTTCGATTGCGACCGGCAAGACGTTGGGTTTCTATGCCGACCGCGTGCCGGACTGGCAGGAGGTACATGCGCTCTGGCAGACGAAGGGCAAGACCGTCGGGCGGGCGAAATAGGGTTTCGCACTATGCCTCTGCTTGCCTTCAGCGGGCGGTGGCCATTGCGCCTCGCTGCCAACTCTTCTTCATGCGTCTGAAGATTGGCCGATCATTCGTCGGTGGCTTTGCGCGAATGGGCCCAGTCCATGTAAATCTCCAGTGCCTTGCGGGCGACCGGTCCTTCGCCGAACGTGCGGCCATCGAGGCGGTCGATGCCGACGATCTTCGAATAGTTTCCAGTCGTGAAGACCTCGTCCGATCCCATGAAGTCGGCAACGGATAACGTCGTCTCGCGAACGTCGAAGCCGGCCTGGCGGAGCAGGCCGATGATCCGCTCGCGGGTGATGCCGGCCAGAAAGGTGCGGTTGGCGACGGGCGTATATACGGCTCCGTCCTTGACCATGAAGACGTTGGAGGATGCCGTCTCGGCGACATTCCCGTTCATGTCGCAGGCAAGCGCATTGTCGAAGCCACGGCTACGGGCTTCAACGATCATCCGGCCGCTGTTCGGGTAGAGCGAGCCGGTCTTGGCCTCGGTCATCGCCGTCTCAGGCGACGGGCGGCGATAGGGCGAGACGGTCAGGGACTGCGGCTTGGCATTGTTCATCGGCGCTTCGAACAGGCAGAGCGCAAAGCGGGTCGAGGCCGGATCGACCGCGACGACGCTGGTCGGCATCCCGTGCTCGCCCCAGTACATCGGCTTGATGTAGAGCGCCGAAGTACCATCGAATTTCTTCACGCCCTCCAGCGCCAGCGCCTCGATCTGCTCCGCAGTCATGGTCGGTTCGAGGCCCATGGCGCGGGCCGAGCGGTTGACGCGCTGGCAATGCAGATCGAGATCGGGCGCTATGCCGTCGAACCAGCGGGCGCCGTCGAAGACTGTCGAGGCCAGCCACATCGCATGCGAGGTGGGCCCGATCAGCGGCGGGTTGCCGGGCAGCCACTCGCCGTCGACATAGGTCCAGGTAGTGGAACGCGGCGATGTATCGACAGCCATGGTGATCTCCTTCGAATTTCGTCACGAGACAAGACCTCATGGAAGGCGAGAATCAAGAAGAAATCTCAGTGGCAAATCCATTCGCAACAAACGACGCGAAGGTGTGAAGCCGGCGCAACTTTCCTGCGCTTGCCATCCGTCGCATGAATTGGTGCATGAGCAGAATTGATGGGGCGCGGAGTGGAAGCAGCCGTGGTGGCGTGCCATCATGGAAACCATCCAACGCCCACTCGAATCGGAACTGCCGATGCGCGCCATGTATTACGAAGCCTTCGAGGCTAAACCCGAAATCCGCACCCTGCCCGATCCGACTCCGTCGGAAGACGGGGTGGTCATCGCAGTCGGTGCGAGCGGTCTTTGCCGCAGCGACTGGCATGGCTGGATGGGGCATGATCCCGATATCGCCCTCCCCCATGTTCCCGGCCACGAACTGGCTGGCAAGGTGGTGGCGACAGGGCGCGGCGTGGTGCGCTTCAAGATCGGCGACCGGGTGACCGTACCTTTCGTCTCGGGCTGCGGCCATTGCGGCGAGTGCCATTCCGGCAATCAGCAGGTGTGCCCGAACCAGTTCCAGCCGGGATTCACCCACTGGGGATCGTTCGCGGAATATGTCGGGATCGACTATGCGGACACCAATCTGGTACATCTTCCGGAGACGATCGACGACGCGACGGCGGCAAGCCTCGGCTGCCGCTTTGCCACGTCGTTCCGCGCCGTCACCGACCAGGCAAAGACCAAGCCCGGAGAATGGATCGCCGTGCACGGCTGCGGCGGCGTCGGGCTGTCGGCGATCATGATCGCCACGGCACTCGGTGCCAATGCCATTGCCATCGATCTCTCCGACGAAAAGCTGGCCTTTGCCCGCGAATGCGGTGCGGTGGCGACGATCAATGCCGGGACCGTTTCCGATGTTGCCGAGGCAGTGCGCGAGATCACCGGCGGTGGCGCGCATGTGTCGATCGATGCGCTCGGGCACCCCACGACCTGCTTTAACTCTATCCGCAACTTGCGCCGACGCGGCCGGCACGTGCAGGTCGGGCTGATGCTCGGGCAGCACGCGACCCCGGCGATCCCGATGGCGCAGGTGATCAGCCTGGAACTCGAGATCTATGGCAGCCACGGCATGCAGGCCTGGCGCTACGATGCGATGCTCGCAATGCTGTCTGCCGGCAAGATCGCGCCGCAGAAGCTCATCCAGCGGCGGATCAGCCTGGAAGAGGCTATTCCCGCGCTGATGACGCTCGACCGGGCGGAAGGCCTCGGGATCAGCGTCATCACACGGTTTTGAGGTTGCGGTCGGCGGCCTCATCGGGCGCGATCGACGGCCGGGTTGCATTTAGACCACATGCCTCGCCTGCGATGTCTTCCCTGTCACATGTCTGTATCGGAGAGCGTGTTAGCACTTGCGCTGCAAGGGCACGAAGGTGGATATGCAAGGCTGGTTCGGCCGACCTCCAAAGGTCGCTCGAATGCGCCTGATACTGCTACACCGCGTTCGTACCCGTGAATATGACGCAGGGCAGCCCGTCCGTATGACCATGGCCGCACGGTTGCCAAGGGTGGTCGAAGGGTTTAACGGACGCGTCCTCAAGAAGAAAAACAAGAAAGCGACATCATGTCCGACTCCTCCCATGCCGATATGGCAGCCCAGGCCAAGCCTCTTTTCGTGCTCGGCGACCACGTCCAGCGCCAGGCGCGCCTTGAAGGCACGTGGCTCAACGTCTTCGACGTCACGGTCCCGTCCGGTGGCGGCACACCCCTTCACAGCCACGCCAGCCCTGAAGTGTTCCGCATTCTCGAGGGCACGCTGACCGTGCAGCAGATGACGGACTCCGGCCTCTCGGAGACGCGGGCGCAGGCCGGCGACATCATTTCCATCCCCGGCAACGTGCCGCATGGCTACAGCAATGCCGGTCCCGACGCCGTCGTCTTTTCGGCCATAATCGACAAGGACATGGCGACCTATTTCGAAGTTGCCGATATCGGTCCGCAGGCGGAAATCGCGCCCGACGAGGAAGCCGAACGGTTTCTGGTCGCCGCCGGCGAACACGGTATCCGTATTCTGGCATCGTAACCGATCAGGCGGACCGCAGCAGAGTGCCGCGGTCCAGTTGCCGGCATGCGATGTTCATAACCTTGCCGGTACCGATGTTTTCGTCGTCTCCCCCTTGCTTAAACACCAGTTCGACGCCAGATTGCACCGATGCCCGATAGCGACCCATCCAGTACCAGCCTGCCCCATGCCGCGAGCGATATGCCGGCAGACGAGGGCAGCGACTATTGTAGACCCGGCAAAGCGGGTCGTTTTCACTCCTCGTCCGTGACAGCTATCGGCACCTCGAGACGCCGAAGCCAGTTGTCGGCGGCGACTTGCGGCATCACACATCATCCAATCTCAAAACAGGGGAGTGGCCGGTCTGCAATGACTGCGGCCGCCAACGCAGAACTATGATCTTCGACTGGATATCCGATCCTTCCGTCTGGGTCGGTCTGGCCACCCTCATCGTTCTCGAGATCGTTCTCGGCATCGACAACCTCGTGTTCATCGCGATCCTTGCGGATAAGCTGCCGCCGCAGCAGCGCGATTCGGCAAGGCTTATCGGCCTTGGCCTGGCGCTGGTCATCCGCCTTTTACTGCTGGCCTCGATCGCCTGGATCGTGACGCTGACGACGCCCTTGTTTTCAGTGATGAATTTCGGCTTTTCGGGCCGTGACATCATCCTCATCATCGGCGGCATATTCCTGCTATTCAAGGGGACGATGGAGCTGCACGAGCGGCTGGAAGGCCAGGAGGAGAGCAAGGACAAGAAGCAGGTCCATGCTGTCTTCTGGCAGGTGATCGTGCAGATCGTCGTGCTCGATGCGATCTTCTCGCTCGACAGCGTCATTACCGCCGTCGGCATAGTGCAGGATCTCGCCGTGATGATGATGGCCGTCATCATTGCCGTCGGCTTCATGCTCGTGCTGTCGAAGCCGCTGACGCTGTTCGTCTCCAAGCATCCGACCGTCGTTATCCTCTGCCTCGGTTTCCTCATGATGATCGGCTTCTCGCTGATCATCGAAGGTTTCGGCATTCATATTCCGAAGGGCTATCTCTACGCCGCAATCGGCTTCTCGGTGATCATCGAGGCGCTGAACCAGCTTGCCCGCCACAGCAAGGAGCGGCTGATCACGCCAAGCAACATCCGTGACCGCACCGCCGACGCCGTGCTGGGCCTGCTCGGCGGCAAGCGCTCGCAGGGCACGCTCGGCCAGACGGCTGACTTGATCGCCGAACAGGCTGGCGAAGCCGAAGTCTTCTCGAACGAGGAGAAGGACATGATCCAGGGCGTGCTGGCGCTGGCCGACCGCTCTGCCCGCTCGATCATGACGCCCCGCATCGACATCGACTGGCTCGACCTCGACAAGCCAGTCGCCGAACTGCAGCAGTTGATCCTCGATGTCGGCCATTCTCGCTTTCCGGTGGCGCGCGGTAGTCTCGACAATTTCATCGGCATCGCCAGCGCCCGCGATCTGCTGCGCGACCTCCTCAAGGACGGTGCCATCGATCTGGCGCGGTCGATCCGCCAGCCGCTCGTCGTGCATGAAAGCATCACGGCGCTGAAGCTGATGGAGCAACTGCGGCTTTCGAACCAGGCGATTGCCGTCATTCTCGACGAGTATGGCGAGATCGAGGGCATGGTGACGACGACCGACCTGCTCGAAGCCATCGCCGGCGAATTTCCGGACGAGGACGACGAAAAACTGTCGATCGAGAGAGGCGACGACGGATCGCTGACCGTCGATGGCTGGATCGACATCCGCCAAGCCTCTAAACTGGTCGACGCCGACCTCGTCGACGAAAACGACCGCTATTCGACGCTGGCCGGCTTCATCCTCTGGCGTCTCGGCCACCTGCCGCACGAGGGCGAGAACTTTGCCTCCGAGGACCTGGCTTTCGAGATCGTCAAGCTGGAAGGTCGCAACATCGCCAAGGTGCGGATCAGCCGGGTCGCAGAGCCGGCCTGACGTCATGCTGGTGTCATAGTTGGCGCCAATGGTCTGTCTGAAAAGACAGGGAGACATGACATGGCGTGGTCGGCAAACCAGTATGTGAAGTTCGAGGACGAGCGCACCCGTCCCGCGCGCGACCTGCTGGCCCAGGTGCCGCTTGAAACGGTGACGCGTGCAATCGACCTCGGTTGCGGGCCCGGCAATTCGACGGAACTGATCGTCGAGCGCTTCGGTGCCACCGCGGTTTCCGGCCTCGACAGCGATCTCGACATGCTGGAGAGCGCGCACCTACGCCTGCCCGGCACCACCTTCACGCAGGCGGATCTTGCGACCTGGCAACCGAGCGAAAAGACCGACCTGCTGTTTGCCAATGCCGTCTTCCAGTGGCTGCCAAACCATCTCGACATCTTCGACAGGCTGTTGGACGGCCTTGCGCCCGGCGGCGTGCTGGCGGTGCAAATGCCGGACAATCTCAACGAGCCGACACACCTGCTGATGGAAGAGACGGCGCATGCCGGGCCCTGGCGTCCGGCGTTCGAGGCAAAGAGCGTTCGCCGCACTCCCCTCGCCCCCCCTTCCGTTTACTACCACCGGCTGATCGGCAAGGCTGCGCGTATCGATCTCTGGCACACCGTCTACAACCACCCGATGGCCGATGCTGAAGCGATCGTCGAATGGGTCAAGGGAACGGGCCTGCGCCCTTATCTCGACAGGGCCGGAGACGCCCACCGCGATGCCTTCACGGCAGACTATCTTGCCCGCATCGCCAAAGCCTATACGCCGCTTGCCGACGGCAAGGTCCTGCTACGCTTTCCCCGGCTGTTCATGGTGGCCGTCAAAAAAGCCTGAACGGCTATCAATGCGCGCAAAAGTTGCTATTCTGTCGTTATTGCAAATTATAGATTTTTGTAGTAACAAAAATGGCGATCATTTTCGACCCGGCGAAACGCGACAGAGCGCTTGCAGAGCGCGGGCTCGACTTTGCCAGATGCAGCGAGATTTTCGCCGGCGACACGCTTACCCGGGAAGACGACCGGGCCGAGTATGGCGAACAACGGTTCATCACCGTGGGCTTTCTCGACGGCAGAATGATGATCGTCGTGTGGACGCCACGGGACGGTCATGAGCGGATCATCAGCATGAGGAAAGCCAATGACCGAGAGCGAAAAGTCTATCAAGGAAGAATGGCAAGACCCTGATGACGCACCGGATTTGTCGACCCCCGAGTGGATCGAGAAATTCAGAAGCGTGCCCGTCAGGCGCGGCCGGCCGCTGATCGATGCGCCGAAGGAATCGACGACGATCCGGCTCGATGCGGATGTCCTGGAGCGGTTTCGCGAGGGTGGTCCGGGTTGGCAGACGCGCATTAACGCCGCGCTGCGCGAATGGCTGGACAAGCAGGCGTAGCGGCAGCCCGGATTTCCGAGCCGCCGCCTGATATTACCGGATCAGACGAACTGGCTGAGCCCCGGGATCGAGCCGACGACCTCGTCGACGACTTCGTCACCGGCATATTGCCTTGCGACTGCGATGGTTTCCTTGGCGAGCGCCGAGATCTCGCTCATGCCGAGCCCCTGGCTCATCAGTTCCTGACCGAGCGCCATGATGCCGCCGCCAGCGCCGACGGCGCTCATGAGGCCTCCGAGCAGCCCGCCGCCGCCGCCGGTCTCGGCACCATTGAACTGGGCTACGAGATCGGGCGCGCCGGGGATCGCCGTGATCATCTTCGAGACGGGGCCGTCCGGAGCCTCGCGCTGCAGGAAGCCGAGCATCATGCCGACGGCGCGTTCGGCGATATCGGGGGCGATGCCTGCCTTGGAGGCGATCTGGTCTACGACTTCGTTCATGGGGCTCTCCTGCCACAGGGATTAAAGGGTAGTTCAAAGCGTATTTTGTTTGGCCGGCCAACTCAAGGCGACGCGGGGCGGGAGGTCGCTTTTCTCCGATTATGGCAGCGTCCGCAGCAAGTTGTTGTTCCTGCGGAAGACCCTCTTTATAAGCAAGCAATGTAAAACACGATCGCAGCCGGCAGGGCTGCCTGATCCGGTGGGGAGACGACGGATGGCTGATGACAAGGGACAGATCTTTCTCGGCGCCAGCCGCAAGCCGGACGACAGCATCGCCGGCAAGGAATACCTGTCGCTGAAGTTCGGCAACCGCCACGGGCTGGTGACCGGGGCTACCGGTACCGGCAAGACCGTATCGCTCCAGGTGATGGCCGAGGGCTTTTCGCGGGCCGGCGTCCCGGTCTTCTGCGCCGACGTCAAGGGCGACCTTTCCGGCATTGCGGAGCGGGGCGAGCCGAAGGATTTCCTCTTGAAACGCGCCGAGGAGATCGGCCTCTCGCCGTATGAGTTCGAGCAGTTTCCGGTGATCTTCTGGGATCTCTACGGCGAAAAGGGCCACCGCGTGCGCACCACGATTGCCGAGATGGGGCCGCTGCTGCTGTCGCGGCTGATGAATGCGTCGGAGGCACAGGAAGGCGTCATCAACATCGCCTTCAAGATCGCCGACCAGGGCGGACTACCGCTGCTCGACCTCAAGGATTTCCAGGCGCTGCTCAACTACATGGGGGAAAACGCATCTGCGCTGTCCAACCAGTACGGCCTGATCTCGAAATCCTCCGTCGGATCGATCCAGCGCGGGCTGCTGGTGCTGGAGCAGCAGGGCGCCGAGCATTTCTTCGGGGAACCGGCGCTGAAGATCAGCGACATCATGCGCACCAGCCAGAACGGTTACGGCCAGATCTCGGTGCTGGCCGCCGACAAACTGATGATGAACCCGCGGCTCTATGCGACCTTCCTGCTCTGGCTGCTGTCGGAACTGTTCGAGGAACTGCCCGAGATCGGCGATCCCGAAAAGCCGAAGCTGGTGTTCTTCTTCGATGAGGCCCACTTGCTCTTCGACGACGCTCCGAAAGTGCTGACGCAGCGCGTCGAGCAGGTGGTGCGACTGATCCGCTCGAAGGGCGTCGGCGTCTACTTCGTCACCCAGAACCCGCTCGACGTGCCGGACACCGTGCTCGCACAACTCGGCAACCGCGTACAGCATGCGCTGCGCGCTTATACGCCGCGTGAGCAAAAAGCAGTACAGAGCGCTGCCGAGACGTTCCGGCCCAACCCCGATTTCGATTGCGCCACCGTCATCACCACGCTCGGTACCGGCGAGGCGCTGGTGTCGACGCTGGAGGGCAAAGGCGCGCCGTCTATCGTCCAGCGCACGCTGATCCGCCCACCTTCCGGCCGCGTCGGACCGGTCACGGATGACGAGCGCCAGAAGATCATGGCCAACAGCCCGGTCGCCGGCCAGTACGACCAGGATATAGACCGAGAATCCGCCTACGAAATCCTGATCGCCCGGGCCAGCAAGGCTGCGGACCAGGATGCCGCCAAGCAGCACCCGCAGGCTCAGCCCGCCGACAACGACAACGCCTCGGGCCGCTGGACCCTGCCCGGCTTTGGCGGAGACAAGGACGAGACCAAGGAAAAACCGGCCGGACGAACAGGATATCAGCGCGAAACGGTCATGGAGGCGGCGCTCAAAAGCGTTGCCCGCACCGTTGCGACCCAGGTCGGTCGAGCGCTGGTGCGGGGTATTTTGGGGAGCCTGAAGCGGTAGCAGGCGCCGGGTGTGAAACGAGAAAACCGGAGAAGCCCCGGTTCTGATCCCGGGGCTGTGGCGATCAGCGCTTGCGGACGAACTCGGTGCGCAGGACAAGACCCTTGATGGCGTCGTGGCGGCAGTCGATCTCTTCCGGGTTGTCGGTCAGACGGATAGACTTGATGACGGTGCCCTGCTTCAGGGTCTGGCCTGCGCCCTTGACCTTGAGATCCTTGATCAGCGTGACGCTATCGCCGTCCGTCAGGACCGTGCCGGAGGCATCGCGCACTTCGACGGCACCGGGAGCGCCGGCAGCCTTTACTTCGGACGCGGGACGCCAGTCGCCGGTCGCCTCGTCATACACGTATTCGTCGTCATCGGCTGCCATCGAAATCTACTCCTGATGCAAAGATGGCCGCTTATAGCAGTCGCGCAATCAATCGCAACATCTCCTCACCCGCTCTTCCTCTGGTCGAACCGGGCGCGGGCCGTTTCAACGCTCTGGAGGTTGTCGACCGTCCAGCTGTAGAGAGCGCGGAAAGGCGTTTTCAGCGAATGACCAAGGGGGGTGATGCTGTACTCGACGGCAACCGGCGATGTATCGATGACGCGGCGGTCGACGATACCGTTGCGCTCGAGACGACGCAGGCTCTGGGTCAGGGATTTCTGGGTGATGCCCTCCAGCGTGCGCCGGATCTCATTGAAGCGCAGCGGGCCGTCGCAAAGGGCTGCCAGCAGCAGCACCGACCATTTGTCGGCGACCTGCTCCAGGAGCAGGCGGTGCGGGCAATCGGCGGCGCTGAGAACCTTTTTCCGTGGCGAGCTTGCGATTTCCCCACCGGCTTCCCGCGACAATGCCTGCTGTTCTGACATGGTGGTTTCCTTTGAGCAACCTAGTGGCTAAAAAGTGCCTGATTGACACTAAGTATCCAGGATATACTAATCTGCCGCATCATCAATGCGGAGCCTTTCCATGAGTTCAACAGACGTAACCTCCCTGTTCCAGCCCTTCCGCGTCAAGTCGCTGGAACTGAAGAACCGCATCGTCATGGCGCCAATGACGCGCTCGTTCTCGCCGGATGGCGTACCGGGCGACAACGTCACCGCCTATTACCGCCGTCGCGCCGAAAACGAAGTCGGACTGATCCTTTCGGAAGGCACGGCAATTGACCGCCCGGCCGCCAAGAACGATCCCAATGTACCGTTCTTCCATGGCGAGGCATCGCTTTCCGGCTGGAGCGACGTCATCGACGCCGTCCATAAAGCCGGCGGCAAGATGGGGCCGCAGATCTGGCATGTCGGCGCCGTCAGGAACGCCCGAACCGAGTGGGTTCCGCCATCGCCACTCGAGAGCCCATCGGGACTCGAGGCGCCAGACACACCATTCGGTGAGGCAATGAGCGACGAGACGATCGCTGACACGCTTGCCGCCTATGCGCGTGCGGCTGCAGATAGCAAGCGCCTAGGCTTCGACACACTCGAAATCCACGGCGCCCATGGCTATCTGCTCGACCAGTTCTTCTGGGGCCTCACCAATGTCCGCGACGACCGGTTTGGCGGCACGTCGATCAAGGAACGCTCGCGCTTCCCGATCGAAGTTGTCAAAGCCATCCGCGCCGCAGTCGGTCCGGACTATCCGATCATCCTGCGCCTCAGCCAGTGGAAGCAGCAGGACTACAAGGCCCGCCTGGCGGAAACACCGGATGAAATGGCGGACTGGCTGGTGCCGCTGGTCGAAGCCGGGGTCGACGTGCTGCATTGCTCGCAGCGTCGTTTCTGGGAGCCTGAATTTGCCGAAATCGATGGAGAGAACGGCCTGAACTTTGCAGGCTGGGCGAAGAAGCTCACCGGCGCTGCCACCATCAGCGTCGGCTCCGTCGGCCTCTCCGGCGATTTCATGGCTGCTTTCGGCGGAGAAAGCTCGACGCCGACCGGTCTCGACAATCTGGTGCGCCGGATGGAGCGCGAAGAGTTCGACCTCATCGCCGTCGGCCGTGCGCTGATCAGCGATCCGGCCTGGGCCGCCAAGATCCACGCCGGCAATACCGCCGCTCTCAAGAACTTCAGTCCGGCGGATTTCGGCCAGCTGGTCTGATCTAGCCTCGACAAAACGTGACGGCGGCAATTATCGCTTTGCCGCCGTCAACGCGAACAATGCCCCCTGCGGATCGACGCACTGCACGATCCATATACCGCCCGGCACCTCCGTCGGGCCGAAGACGACACGACCTCCTGATGCCTCGACGCGCCCGACGGCCGCATCGATTTCGTCGACGGTGACGTAGAAGACCCACTGGGCATGCTGCATCGTCGGCGGCCGGGTCATGATGCCGCCGATATCCTGGCCATCGATGCCGAAAATCCGGTAAATGCCCGTCGGCCCCATATCCATCTCGCGGTGCAACTGCCAGCCGAATGCCTGCCGGTAGAAGGCAAAGGCCGCCTCGCCGTCGTCGGCATAGAGCTCGCGCCAGCCGATATGACCGACAGCTCCCACCGGCAACGGCGGCGGCGGGTCGCCGCCATCGGACTGGAACAAAGCAAAGGTCGCCCCATCGGGATCGCCGACGATGGTAAAGCGCCCGATGCCCGGAATATCGGCCGCAGCCCGGTGCACGACCCCGCCGGCCATGACGATATCGGCAGCCAGCGTGTCAACGTCATCGGCGCCGATATAGCCGATCCACTGGGGCGCGATGCCCATGCTGCGGGCGCTGGCAGGAAGCGCCATGGCGCCGCTGACCGGGCGTCCATCGACCGTGAACATCGTGTAGTCCATGCCGGACATGCCCGAAGGCTGGGTCTCCCAGCCGATGACCGCTCGATAAAACGCCTCGGCCGCCTGCGTGTCCCCAGCCATCAGTTCATACCAGACGAAGTTCCCCCGCATGCCTACCATTCCCGCCTCCCCACCGACCGGATTTGCCTGGGTTCAAACCTTATGGGGCGACGCAACTGGATACAAGAGCGTGTCGAAGTACACCGCAGCGATGTACTTCGCGTCAGAAATACAGGTTCGGCTCAAAAGGAAAATTGATAGTGACCTCTGGATTGAAGGCGGAATTCGTTTTCCGGTCCACACAGATGTCGTCGCTTTTACTGTGGAGGAGCGTGCGCGATCAGCGCTTGGCCAATGCCACCCGTCCCTTCATCATGGTCTCATGCAGTTTGACTTTGATCCGCTCGAAAAGTTCCGGCGGGATCATGCCGTAGTGATAACGGTGTGGATCCGAGGGTAAAGTCCGGAGATGATTTCCGGGCCACTCGAACCTGTTGGCCTCGCTAACCCTTATCCAGTTGGCATGGTCGTCCAGGCCGAGTTCTCGGCAGAGTTCTGCGGGAACCTCGATCGAAAAATCCTCCTCGCCGAGTTCCGGTGGAGAGTGCGTGATCGGCACCACGATCGTGTCGTTGGTCCGCGCGTGGTATACGACAATCGCGCAGGGCCGGTCCTTGCGACCCTGCGTCAATCCTTCACTTTCTTCCTTGTCCCAGAGATAGTTGTACCGCACGACAAGACCGGCCACGGCGGTCGGGTAGCTCACTCGGATGCTTTGCCGTGCACCGAGTTCATGATCAACGCCATGGTCTCGTCATCCATCTCGCTGACGCGAATGACTTGCCGTTCGCGTTTTTTCATATCGTGGTAGTGTTTCAGTTCAGATGCGGAGAGGAAGCCTCCGATCGTCCGGTTGTGAGCGGTGACTTCGATCACGCCGGCCGACTGGACCTGCTCCCGGAATGTCGTGAATTTTCGCGCAAACTCGGTTGCCGGCACTTTCAAAATTTCAGCCATCAACGCGTGCCTCCCGTTTTTTTGTAAAATGCGCGTTTTACACATTTTGTCAAGGAGAGCGCCTCACGGCTTGTGCAACGGTCTGTTAACCGACATCGGTCCTCGCCCTGTTTTCCGAAACAAAAAAGGCCCTCTCCCGGCTGGGAGAAGGCCCTTCGTGTCACGGCAAATGCTGGCTCAGGCAACCGTGACCGGCACTTCGGTCGTGGTGCGCATGGCGTGGCTGTAGGGGCAGACGATGTGGGCGGCAGCGGCGAGCTTTTCAGCCTCGGCCTTGTCCATGCCCGGGATGTGGACCGACAGCGCCACTTCGATGCCGAAGCCGGTGCCGTCTTCGCGCGGGCCGATGCCGACCGTTGCTGTGATCCTGGTGTCTTCCGGGATGCTGACTTTCTGCTGGCCGGCAACGAATTTCAATGCGCCGAGGAAGCAGGCGGAATAACCGGCGGCAAACAGCTGTTCCGGATTGGTGCCGGCAGCGCCGTCGCCACCCAGTTCCTTCGGAACCGTCAGCGTCACGTCGAGTGCGCCGTTTTCAGATGCGGCGTGGCCTGCACGGCCGCCTGTTGCAGAAGCCTTTGTGGTGTAGAGAATAGGCATATCGCGTTTCCTTCTCGGTTGGATGATTTTGTATATCGCGAAATCTAATTGTGCGCAATAGATATTTGCGATTTGATTTCGGAAAGCCCCTGTGGGCAATTAGATGGGAACCGAACGGCAGGATGAAATGGCAAAGCACATGACAATACCAGTGGTGCCCGACGAGGAAAAACGCCTCGAGCGGCAATTGTGCTTTGCCGTCTACGCCACGGCGCGAGCGTTTACGCGTGCCTACAAGCCGATCCTCGACCGCGTCGGCCTGACCTATCCGCAATATCTGGTGATGCTGGTGCTGTGGGAAAAAAGCCGGCTGCCGGTGAAGGCGATCGGCGAGCAGCTGGATCTCGATTCCGGAACGCTGTCGCCGCTGCTGAAGCGTCTCGAGCAAAACGGGCTTATCGTCCGGACACGCGATGCGGAGGACGAACGTCAGCTTATCGTGTCGTTGAGCGACAAGGGAGAGGCGATGAAAAGTGAGGTCGATGGCATCATGCTCGCCATCGGCGAGACCGTCGGCTGCAGCATCGACGACATGGCAGGTCTTCGCGACCGCCTGCAGCAGTTGCGGGCCAACCTGACAAAGTCAGACTGACCCGCATTTTCAAGGTCTGTTACTGGATGACCATGATCGGTGCCTTTTCCGGCACGCGGTCGTAGACGTCGATGACGTCCTGGTTCAGCATGCGGATGCAGCCCGACGATACGGCCTTGCCGATCGAATGCCAGTCCGGATTGCCGTGCAGGCGATAGAACGTGTCCTGCTTGCCCTGGAAGATATAGAGAGCACGCGCGCCGAGCGGGTTCTTGAGGCCCGGGCCCATGCCGCCGTTCTTGATCGAATACTTGACGAGTTCCGGCTGACGGGCAACCATTTCGTCCGGTGGGTTCCAGCGTGGCCATTTCTGGCGCCACTGGATAACGCCGGTGCCCTGCCAGGCGAAGCCTTCGCGACCGACGCCGATGCCGTAGCGCATCGCCGTGCCGCCGGGTTCGGTGATGTAGAGGAAGCGGGTGCGCGTATCGACGATGACCATGCCGGCCGGCTGGCCGGTGTCGTTGACAACGCGCTGGCGCCAAAACTTCGGGTCGATCTGCTGATACGGAATGGCCGGCAGGAGATAGCCGTTGTCTTCCATAGCAGCGTAGATAACGGCCGGATCTGGCTGTTCGCCCCGATAGCCGTTGCCGCCGAGCCAGCCGCTGATCATCGGCATCGGGTTGCGGTATTCGATGATCTGGCCGCCGGGACCGGCCGAAGAGGCGCAGCCGGCGAGCGTTGATGCGGCGCCGATGCCGGCGAAGGTCAGAAATTTACGGCGTGAAAGAGACGAAGGCAGGTTCATGAGTGAACATCATTCCATGGTGCGGGGGCGTCGGGCGGACAAAAACGACAAGTGCCGAATCAGTTCCGCCGATTGAAGACCATTCAGGCTTAACAAGCCTTTAAAGTGCCTTATCCTCCGCCGCTATCACGCTTATGCAACAGCTCCTAAAATAGTAGCCGTAGGCGCCTACATCACGACAATTTGCGTATGGGCCGGCACGCGATTGTAGAGATCGATGACATCCTGGTTGAGCATGCGCACGCAGCCCGACGATGTCGGCTTGCCGATCGACTGCCAGTCCGGCGTCCCGTGGACACGGTACAGCGTGTCCTTGCCGTTGTTGTAGATATAGAGCGCCCGCGCACCCAGCGGGTTTGTCGGCCCCGGGTTCATGCCGCCGCGCTCGGCCGAAATCGGCCTCATATCAGGCTCGCGCGCCACCATTTCTGCCGGCGGCGTCCAGCGAGGCCACTTCTGCTTCCACTGCACCACGCCCCGCCCGGCCCAGGCATAGCCTTCGCGACCGAGCCCGACGCCGTAGCGCATCGCCTTGCCGTTGCCCTCGACCAGATAGAGAAAGTAGTTCCGGGTATCGACGACGATGGTGCCCGGCCGCTCGGTCGACTGGTAGCTGACCTCCTGACGCAGGAAGCGCGGATCGATCCGGGAATAGGGTATGGCCGGCAAGGTGAAATCGTCTTCGTGCTGCTGGGCATACATCGCCTGGTGCACCGGATTGGACACCGGCAAGCCATAGGTCTGGTGGAACTGCGTCTGGTAGATATTGCGAACCTGCGGCACCGGCTGCACCGGCAGGCGCTTGACCTTCTCGGGATCGATGCCTTCCGGCTGATAGAAGACCGGCGCGGTTTCCTGGGCGAAGCGATCCGGATCGGTGGCGCCGGTGTCGGGAATGATGCTGCAACTTGCCAGTGCGAGGCAGGAGACAGTCGAAGCCAGCAACAGCAAACGGGAAAGGAGCATAGGACCAGCCATCATCGAGAACGCGCAAAAGGAGCAATGCACCGCACCCTGCCAGCCACGGCTGGCGCGAGGCTGGTGTCCGGTGCAGAAGGAGGAAGTAGGCAGTGAGGCAGTGAGGCAGTGAGGCAGTGAGGCAGGCTTGTCATCCGAATTAGGCGGGATGGCGCAGTTATTTTTAGAAACCGGCCAAAGTGTTGTTTTCGACGCCGCCTCGCTCCTTTAGAACGACCTGAGGAGGATCGTATGACGCTGAACATTCTCGACCCGCAGGCTTTTGCCGCCACAGATCGCGAGGCTTGGCTGGTGCTGGTTGGCAAGGCGCTGAAGGGCGCTGATTTCGACCGCACGCTGGTGTCTGCGACCGACGACGGTATCGCCATCCAACCGCTCTACGACAGGGTCCGGGATGCAACACCGCTGACGCGTCGTCAGCCATCGGCAGCATGGGCGATCTCCCAGCGGATCGACGATCCGGATACAACACGCGCCTTGTCGCAACTGGCCGACGATCTGGCCAACGGCGCCACGGCTGTCAGCATGGTGTTTGACGACAGCGCCCAGGGTTTTGGCATGGGGATGGCTGCAGACAACAGGGCCATTGTCGCCTCAATCTTTGCCGCCACCGCAGGCCGTCCGGTTTCGGTGCGGCTCGAACAGGGCGTCCAGTCGGTTTCCGTCGTCGATGTCCTCTTGCAGTCGTCCGGCGCGGACCTGCCGCAGACCGTGCATTTCGGCATCGACCCCTTCACCCCGGCGGCCTTTGGCGGACGGCCTGTCGAGACGGGCGACCTCGGCACCCGCTTCCGGCAGCGGCAAGGGCTGGCACGCGGCGGCACCATCCTGAACGCGGACGGGCGGATCATCCACAATGCCGGCGGCACCGAGGCGGAGGAACTGGCCGTCATGGCAGCGACAATCGCCGCCTATCTGCGCCTCCTGGAGGCAGAGCGCATCGAGCCGGAGGCGGTGCTCGGCGCCATCAGTCTCAACCTCTGCGCCGACCAGGACCAGTTTCTCACCATGGCCAAGGTGCGCGCCGCACGGCTGCTCTTTGCCCGCATCGCAGAAGCCTGCGGCGTCGATCCAGCGCTACGGCCGCATGTTTTCACTGAAACCAGCTACCGCATGCTGACGCTGCGCGATCCCGAGACCAATATCCTTCGCAACACCATCGCGGTATTTGCCGCCGGCACGGGCGGCGCCGACGAGATTGCCGTTCTCCCCCACACCCTCACGCACGGCCTTCCCGACCCGCTGGCGCGACGGCTCGCGCGTAACACGCAGCTTATACTGACCGCCGAAAGCCACCTCGCCGACGTCACCGACCCATCCGCAGGCTCCGGCGGCATCGAGGCATTGACGGACGCACTGGCGGCCAAGGCCTGGGCGCTGTTCGGCAATATCGAACGTGCAGGTGGTTTGCAGACCGCCATCGCCGATGGCAGCCTGGCATTGATGATCGCCAAGTCCCGCCGAAACCGTCCAGCCAGACCGATCGTTGGCACTTCACTCTACGCACCCGAAAACGACCGCCCCGCCTCCGTCCTCGGCCCCCTCCACCCGATAGCAACCCTAGGCATGCAGCCGGTGCGGCGGGATGAGGAGATCGCGCGATGACGGCTGGATTGGGGAGAAGACGGAGCTATCCGGCAATGGGCCGACAGCACGGGATGACGTGTCCGCTACCGGAACCCGAGGGGCTTACCGGCCGAAGGGTCGCATCCCCCACCTTCATTCCTGTGCTCGTCACAGGAATCCAGCACGCCCAAGTCCCTGGGCGGAAAAGACTCTTGCGCACGCGGCACCGGTCCCCTCAAGGCGCAGACGCGCCTTGGTTGGATTCCTGTGACGAGCACGGGAATGAGGGAGGATGGGGCGGCGCTCGCGAAAAAGGAGTGGGGCCACGGCGCGGGTCATTGATAGGTGGCCAAGAAAACCGAGTGACATCTGCCTTGCGACTATGCGGCCTGACACCCCCCTCCTCGAAACAGGGCCGGCTTGCGGCGACACAGAGCGCCGCCCCTTCCCTCATTCCTGTGCTCGTCACAGGAATCCAGCACGCCCAAGTCTTTGGGCGGAAAAGACTCTTGCGCTCGTGGCACCGGTTCCCTCAAGGCGCAGACGCGCCTTGGCTGGATTCCTGTGACGAGCACAGGAATGAGGTAGGATGGGACAGTGCTCGGGAAAAAGGAGTGGGCCCGCGGCGCGGGTTATCGATAGGTGGCCAAGGGAGCCGAGTGACATTTGCCTTGCGACTACGGGGCTTGAGAGCCCCCTCCTCGAAACAGGACCATCTTGCTGCACAGAGCGCCGCATCCCCACCCCTCATTCCTATGCTTGTCACAGGAATCCAGCACGCCCAAGTCTTTGGGCGGAAAAGGCTCTTGCGCGTGTGGCACCGGTCCCCTCAAGGCGCAGACGCGCCTTGGCTGGATTTCTGTGACGAGCGCAGGAATGAGGGCGGATGGGGCGGTGCCTGTCGAAGATCGGTGAGCCGGTGCCTGGGGTCTTGGGGCTCGTTGATGAAGGGGCGTGGCGGGGCACTCGTGCCGGTCATGGGCTTGGGAGATATCGTATGAGCCGCATTCCTGATTTTTCAATCCTGCCCTGGGTTCGCCCTGACCTTCCGACGCTAGCAGAAGCCGGTGGCGCCTGGGAGACGCCTGAGGGGATTGACGTCAAACGTCGCTATGGCGAGGCGGAACTGACCAAGGTCCCGTTTCTCGATACCTATCCGGGTGCAGCGCCCTTCATCCGGGGCCCCTACCCGACGATGTACGTCCAGCAGCCCTGGACGATCCGCCAATATGCCGGTTTCTCGACGGCCGAGGCGTCGAACGCATTTTACCGGCGCAATCTGGCGGCCGGACAGAAGGGGCTTTCGGTGGCCTTCGACCTTGCCACCCATCGCGGCTATGACAGCGACCATCCGCGCGTCGCCGGCGATGTCGGCATGGCCGGCGTCGCGATCGATTCGATCCTCGACATGCAGCAGCTGTTCGATGGCATTCCGCTCGGCGAGATGAGCGTTTCGATGACGATGAACGGTGCGGTGCTGCCGATCATGGCGCTCTACATCGTTGCCGCCGAGGAACAGGGCGTATCCGAGGACAAGCTGTCCGGCACCATCCAGAACGACATTCTCAAGGAGTTCATGGTCCGCAACACCTATATCTATCCACCGCAGCCCTCGATGCGGATCGTCTCGGACATCTTCAGCTATACCAGCCGAAGAATGCCGAAATTCAACTCCATCTCGATTTCCGGCTACCACATGCAGGAAGCCGGCGCGACGGCAGACCTCGAACTTGCCTACACGATTGCCGACGGCATCGACTATGCGCGGGCCGGCGTTGCTGCCGGGCTCGATATCGACAAGTTTGCGCCGCGCCTGTCGTTTTTCTGGGCCGTCGGGATGAACTTCTTCATGGAGGTGGCAAAGCTCAGGGCCGCGCGACTGCTCTGGGCGGCGCTGATGCAGAAGAATTTTGCGCCGAAAGACCCGAAGTCGCTGGCGCTACGCACCCATTGCCAGACCTCTGGCTGGTCGCTGACGGCGCAGGACCCGATGAACAACATCGTCCGCACCATGGTCGAGGCGATGGCGGCGACGCAGGGGCATACCCAGTCGCTGCACACCAACGCCTTCGACGAGGCGCTGGCACTGCCGACCGATCACTCCGCCCGCATTGCCCGCAACACGCAGATCCTGCTGCAGACGGAATCCGGCACCAGCCGCATCATCGATCCCTGGGGCGGCTCGGCCTATGTGGAACGGCTGACGCACGATCTCGCTGCCCGGGCGCTCAATCACATCGAGGAGGTCGAGGCGCTCGGCGGCATGGCGAAAGCCATCGAAACCGGCATCCCCAAGCTGCGCATCGAGGAAGCCGCCGCCCGGACGCAGGCCCGTATCGACAGCGGCCGGCAGGCTGTGGTCGGGCTCAACGTCTCCCGGCTCGCCGAGGAGCGCGACGTCGACGTACTGACGATCGACAATTCCGAGGTGCGCGCCCGGCAATTGTCGAAGCTGCAGCAGTTGAAGGGTTTGCGCGACACTGCTGCCACGGAGCAGGCGCTGGATGCGCTGACGCTGGCGGCCCGCAATGGCGAGGGCAACCTGCTCGATCTCGCGGTCAAGGCGGCGCGCGCAAGGGCTACCGTCGGCGAAATCTCGCTGGCGATGGAAAAGGCATTCGGCCGGCACGTGGCCGAGGTGCAGACGATCTCCGGCGTCTACCGCAGCCAGGTCGGCGACAGCGATCCCGTGTTCAACGCCGCCGTTGCCGCCGTCGAGGGGTTTCGCAGGGCACGGGGTGCGGCGCCCCGCATTCTGGTTGCCAAGATGGGCCAGGACGGCCACGACCGGGGCCAGAAGGTCATCGCCTCGGCCTTTGCAGACATCGGCTTCGACGTCGTCGTCGGCACGATGTTCCAGACGCCGGAGGAAGTGGCCGATCTCGCGGTGCGCGAAGGCGTCGATATCGTCGGTGCCTCGTCGCTCGCCGCCGGCCATCTGACGCTGGTGCCGGAGTTGAAAAGCGCCCTCACCCGCCGGGGCGGTGCCAGCATCCTGATTGCGGTCGGCGGCGTCATTCCCGTCCAGGATTTCGCCACGCTCAGGGCCGCCGGCGCCGACGCGATCTTTCCGCCGGGCACCGTCATCGCCGAGGCGGCGCAGGCGCTGATCGAGCGGATGACGCCAGCATGAAGACGACCCCGGGAAGGTCGCCATAGTCTATCCTGTGTTGAGATTATCAGACCGGTTGCGCCGGCAATGGCGCGGTGGCAATGTCTATGCCTCTGATAAAGCAGAGATAGAGCAGAGATAGAGCAAACCATCACGCAAAAGGCACAACCTTGAAACCTTCACCGTTAGCATCAATATTTTCGGCACTGATTTTTCTGAGTGCATGCTCAACCACGTCCCCGTCAAACCAGGCATCGACCTCGGATGCCTGTGGTGCATCCCGATATCAAAAGTTCGTGGGCGGGCCATCCTCTGCGACAGTGGGGCTCAAAATACCCGGAGACTCCCGCCACTACGGGAGCCAGGAACGTGTCGCCACCGATACGCCGTCGCGGCTGAATTTTGTCCACAGCGGCACAGCATTCGAGAGCGTCACCAACCCGAAATCGACCGTGATACGGGTGTTCTGCGGATAAAGCCGCCCATTTTTCCGCGACAGGCTAGGCGGCAATGCCCTTGAAGAACTGGATGCTGCGTTCGATTTCGGCCGGCAGGGCGGAAAAGTGGCCGCCCGGGATGACATCGACGTCCATGTTGACATGCGCCTCGCGGGCCCGTTTCGACAGGACGCCGACGCGGGTGACGAAGTGCACCTCTTCCGAGCCGTGCATCACCTTCATCGGGCACTTGAAGCTGTGAGCGTAGCAGACAGGCGAGCGCATCTGGAATTCGCGCGGGTCCTTGTCGTCGAAGCGGATGTCCTGCGGGTACCTGTTGAAGAAAGCGAAGGAGTCCGGATTTCCCGATATCGGCGCGGCGGCGCGAAAACGCCGCGTCGACATCGCCGTCAGCATGGCCAGCGTGCCGCCGATGCTGTGGCCGGCGAGGAACATGCGATGCGGATCGACTCCCGGCATGTGACGTAGCCGGTCCGAGGCGGCCAGCACGTCGTCAACCTCGTCGTAGAAGCCGGAGAAGTTACCCTTCTGGCCATTTTCGCCGCGCATGCTGGGGATCATCACCACGTAGCCGGCGTCTATGTAGGGCTTCATCAGCTGCCAGTGGCCCTGGCCGATCGCGTTGCCGCCATGCAGGAAGAGGACTGCCGGGCGCGGCGTGCGGGTGCGCTCATAGCGCGATACCCAGGCGACGAGCTCGAGCTCTCCGCCATAGCCGCTGCGGTAGAAAATCTGGTTTGCACCTTCGGGAGCGACGAGCGCTTCGTACTTATCCGGCGCCGGTCCCTTGACGAGCAGGTTGGTGCGGAACTTGCGGCGCTCGCGCTGATAATCGCCGCTCATCTGCGCCGGTGCTGTGTTGGGAACATCCGATGCCTTTGCAGCCGGGGTTTGCGCAGCAGCAGTGGCCGGCGCCGGTGGCGTCGTGGAAGCAGCAGCTGGCGTGGTGGCGCGGGAGGCAACGGAAGCTGCGCGGGCGGAGATCGGAAGGAGCACGCATGAGGCGAGGCCGGTCAGAACCGCACGGCGGCGGTGGGAGAACTCAGGTACATCAGTCAAAGTCAAAGCTCCGTCGGTGGTTCCCCGCCAGACCAAGTCTGCACGGGTTGAAAGTCGGCGCCAACTCACTTTGTGGTGAGGATTCGCAGCGACGCTAATATTCGGCTGGAGGGGTCTTGGCGTCAATCATTGCGACCAGTGTTTCCAGCCGATCGGCCTCGAAAGGCGGTTTATCCTGCCGCAAACGGGCGATCCGCGGGAAGCGCATGGCCACGCCGGACTTGTGCCGGCTCGAGCGGTTAATGCCCTCGAAGGCGACCTCGACCACAAAGCCGAATTCACGCTCAGCCCTCACCGACCGGACCGGACCGAAGCGCTCGACCGTGTTGTTGCGCACGAACTTGTCGAGCACCTCCAGTTCGGCATCGGTGAAGCCGAAATAGGCCTTGCCGACCGGCACGAGCTGCTCGCCCTCCGGTGTCGTCGACCAGACGCCGAAGGTGAAATCGGAATAGTAGCTCGAGCGCTTGCCGTGGCCGCGCTGGGCGTACATCAGCACCGCGTCGATATTGAACGGATTGCGCTTCCATTTGAACCACGGGCCCTTGGCCCGGCCGGCTGTGTAGGGGCTGTCGCGGCGCTTGATCATCACCCCTTCGATAACAGGATCGGGCGGCGCCGCGCGGAGCCTGTCGAGCTCGTCCCAGTCGGTGAAATCGACGAGCGCCGAGAGATCGAAACGGTCGTGCGGCGCGTGCTCGATGATCTCGGCCAACCGGTTGCGACGCTCGATGAAGCCCCGGGCGCGGACATCCTCGTCGCCGTCGAACAGCAGGTCGTAGGTGCGGATGAACGCCGGGTAGTCGGCGAGCATCTGGGCATTCACCGTCTTGCGGTTCAGTCGCTGCTGCAGGTCGGAGAAGGTGCGGGTCGGGCTGTTGGAGCGCGCCGTGCCGCCGATCAGCAGTTCGCCGTCGATGACGCCCTCGAAGGTGATGGCGTCCACCACGTCAGGGAAGGCACCGGAGATATCGTCGCCCGAGCGCGAGTAAACCTTCGACGTCGAGCCCGAGCGCGACAGCTGGACGCGGATGCCGTCCCATTTCCATTCGGCGGCAAAGTCCTTCGGGTCGAGGCCATCGAGATTGCCGGGTTCGACCGGGTTTGCCAGCATGACGGAGTGGAAGATCGCAGGCGTTGCCAGCAGCGGCCGGTCGCCCTTGCCCTCGAGCCACTGGAACAGCGTCACGTAGGGTGGCTCCAGCCCGTGCCACAACGTCTCGATCTCGGTCACGTCCTTGCCCGACAATTCGGCCAGCGCCTGCTTGGCAAGCCGCGCCGACACACCGATGCGCATGGCGCCGGTCGCAAGCTTCAGGAAGGCGAAGCGACCGGAGGGATCGAGCCTGTCGAGCATGTCGCGCACGAAGCCACGCACCTCGGTGCGGCCCAGCGCATTCATCTCGTCGATGACCTGGCCGAGACCTGGCTCATCTGTCGGCGCGCGCTCTATATCCGCATCGTTGTCCCAGACCAGCGAGATGGTCTCGGCGAGATCGCCGACATAGTCGTAGGAATAGCGGAACAGCACCTGATCCATCCGCTCCAGCACCAGCTCGCGCAGCATCGCCGGCTTGACGTTGCGCACCTCGAGGGTACCCGCAATGGCCGCCAAGCCATAGCCGCGGTCGGGATCGGGCGTGTCGCGGAAGTAATCGGTCAGCAGCTTCAGCTTGCCGTTCCGGCTGGGCGTCAGCACCAGGCGATCGAGGAGATCGGCAAAGGCTTTCATGAGCGGCTCCCGCAAGCAAGCGAGACATTTCCGGTGTGGCGGGGATGGCCGCTCCAGCGATCTCCCCCCTTGTGGGGGAGATGCCCGACAGGGCAGAGGGGGGTATGCGGCACATTCAGAATTTGCGGAGAGCTACCCCCCTCTGTCAGCTGCGCTGACATCTCCCCCACAAGGGGGGAGATCGGGCGAGCGCCGCCTTCTCCCGGGCGCAACAGTCGGTCGCGATCCACCATCAATCCCCCTCGTCCTCGTATCCGACCAGATGCAGTGGCTTGGCTTTGATGCCCTGGAGTTCGCACCAGCGGACCAGGGCTTCCTCGCGGCCGTGCGTCACCCAGACTTCCTGGGGCTGCAGCTCGGAAATGGTTTCCAGCAGTTCCGGCCAGTCGCAATGGTCGGAGATGACCAGCGGCAGTTCGACGCCGCGCTGCTTGGCGCGTTGGCGGACCATCATCCAGCCGGAGGCAAACGCGGAGACGGGGTCGTGGAAGCGTCGCGCCCAGCGGTCGGCGAACGCCGAGGGCGGGCCGACGACGATGGCGCCGTGGAATGTCGTCTGGTCGGCGCGGCTTTCGATGGTCGCCGGCCGGAGCTCGCCGAGCGCGATGCCCTGGCTCTCGTAGTAATCGCACAGCCGCGTCAGCGCACCGTGGATATAGATCGGCTCGTCATAGCCGCAATCGCGCAACAGGCGGATGACCCGTTGCGCCTTGCCGAGCGCGTAGGCACCGACCATGTGGGTGCGGTCGGGAAACTGTTTCAGCGAGGCAAGCAGCCGGCGCGTCTCGGCCATCGGGTCCGGATGGTGGAAGACCGGCAGCGCAAAGGTCGCCTCGGTGATGAAGACGTCGCAGGGCACGGGCACATAGGCGGCGCAGGTGGGGTCCGGGCGACGCTTGTAGTCGCCGGATACGACGATGCGCAGGCCATCCTTCTCGATGGCGATCTGCGCCGAGCCGAGCACATGGCCGGCGGCATGAAAGCTGACGGTGACGCCGTTGACGACGATCTCCTCGCCAAAACCGGCCGCCTGCTCGCTGCCGGCAAAGCCCTCGCCGTAGCGAATACGCATGATGTCGAGCGTCTGGCGGGTGGCAAGCACATGGCCATGGCCGGGCCGCGCATGGTCAGAGTGCCCATGGGTGATCAACGCCCTGTCGACCGGACGCACCGGGTCGACATAGAACCCGCCGACCGGGCAGAAAAGCCCTTCCGGGGCGGGGTAAAGCAATGCATCTGGCCTCATGGAGGACAAGATAGCGACAGTTTCCCGGACGGCCAGAGGGGGGTGTGCTTTCGCGCAAATTTAGATGGGTCAACGGCGGAGCGCGATGGGCTGCGCTGTCGCAGCGGCCGGCATGTGCTGGGGCGGTTTCTGCTTGTCGATGGGGCGCAAAACGGTGATACCTTCGTGCTTGCGAGGGCGCATCGACAGACTGCTGTCTTGAACAAGACGGCCATGTGCGATTGCGATGCAGACAAGGAGGATGTCTTGGCAACCCATTCGATGCGCGTCGGGCTGGCGCAAATCATGCCGGATGCGGACATTGGTGCCGCGATTGCCTCGGCAGCCAAGGCAGCCGCCGATGTCGTGGTGTTTCTCGAGATGTTTTCCAACGGTTACAGCCGCTACGACGGCACGGATGCGAGCTCTAGAGCGTCCTGGATCGATGGAGCAGTGGTCCCGGATGGGGAGTACGTGAAGCGGTTTCGCGACGCAGCGCGCAAACATGGTATTGCCGTCGTGGCAACCTTTCTCGAACGGGCCGAACCCAAGCCCTTCAACGCTGCAGTCCTGATCGACAGTGACGGCGAAATCGTGCTGCAGCAGAGAAAGCGACACATCTGCCATTTCGACATACCGGAAGATGCCTGCGCACCGGGCGACCGCTCCAGTGTCGCTCGCCTTTCGACCCGGAACGGCGATGTTACCGTTGGCATCATGATCTGCATGGACCGCGAATTTCCCGACGTGGCGTCCGACCTCGTCCACTTGGGCGCCGAGGTCATTTTCGTGCCTAACAGCAGCCCTCTTGTCGATGACCGCGAGGTGGGCGATGTCCGCGTGGCAGGCATCCGCGCCATGGCGTTCCAATCGGTTGTTGGTGTCGCCGTGGCCAACTATCCGGCACCGAAGAACGACGGCCGGTCTCTCGCCGTCGATCCCCTTGGACGGATTGTTTGCATGGCAGGAGAGCAAACAGAGATCGCCTTTGCGGACTTCGATCTGGAAATGATCAGGGCGACGCAGCAAAAAGAGTGGTTCCGGCGTGTGCGATAGACCGGGATCGCGTCTCGTGCGATTTTATCGGCATCATGAGGAGATGCATAAGGTGAACTCCCTTCCATTCGAGGAGCCGAGCATGATTTCCCGACGTGAGTTGATGGTTGGCGCTTTTGCGGCAGCTGCGAGTGCGGGAGCGGTTTCGCCGCATGCCTTTGCGGCGCCGCTGGCAAAAACCGGGGTCTCGGAGATGCGCGGGGCCATCGATGGCGTGGCGTTTCGGAAGCGGGTGGCGGCGGATGGGCTGCAATCGATGATCGATGCGGCGGCGCGGGACAAGGGGCCGGTGATGTTGCCGGCCGGCAACTACACGGCCTCGAACCTCACCCTCCCCGACAATACGCGGCTGATCGGCGTCCCCGGGGCGACGCGCATCGTCTATGGCGGTGGCGGGTTTCTGATGAATGCGGCCGATGCCGGGCGGATCGAGATCTCCGGCGTCGTCATCGACGGGGGGAACCTCGGGCTGGCCGCGGATGCCGGCGGGCTGCTGCGGTTCAATGGCGTCGGCGATTTGCTGGTCAGCAATTGCGAGATTACCGGCAGCGCCGGGAATGGGCTGCATCTGGAGCGCTGCGGCGGCAGGATCGAGCGCAACCGTATTGCGGGCGCGGCGAATGCCGGCGTCTATGCGGTCCAGTCGAACGCGCTGACCATCACCGGCAACCGCGTCGAGGATTGCGGCAATGGCGGCATTCTGGTGCATCGCTGGCAGAAGGGCGAGGATGGCAGCGTCATCTCCGGCAACCGCATCGCCCGCATCGGCGCCCGCGACGGCGGCACGGGGGAGAACGGCAACGGCATCAACGTCTATTACGCCGGCAATGTCATGGTGACCGACAACCACATCGCCGACTGCGCCTTTACGGCGGTGCGAGCCAACTCTGCTTCGGACGTGCAGATCAGCGACAACCAGTGCCTGCGCTCCGGCGAGACGGCGATTTTCTGCGAATTCGAATTCGAGGGCGCTGTCGTGTCGGGCAACCTGATCGACGGCGCCGCCAATGGCATCGCCATTGCCAATTTCGACAAGGGCGGCCGGCTCGCCAGTGTCACCGGCAACGTGGTGCGCAACCTGTCGCTGTCGGCGCCCTATGCGCAGGACGGCGGTTTCGGTATCGGCATCTCGGCTGAGGCAGACACGCTGATTTCGGGCAACGTCATCGAAAACGCGCCGCTCTGGGGCATCAAGCTCGGCTGGGGGCCTTATATGCGCAACCTCGTCGCCTCCGGCAACATCGTCCGTAATGCGCCTGTCGGTTGCGCGGTCTCGGTCGCGAACGGGGCGGGATCGGCGGTGATTTCGAACAACCTGTTCGAGGCCGCGAGCCAGGGGGCAATCGTCGCCTTCCTCTGGGACAAGCCTGCATCGGCCGACCTCGTAACCGGCAGCACGGCCTATCCGCAACTGACGATCCTCGGCAACCGCTTGGCGTAGCGCGACCGATCAAAAGCTTTCATCGCTGCATCAACGCCAGCTGCTTCCGTTCGCCTGCGCTGCCAGATAGGTTTGTCGGCATAAGCAATAGAGGGGACTTTCATGCTGACGATCTATGGTGTCTACCGCTCGCGCGCATCGCGCAACTACTGGATGGCAAACGAACTGGGGATTCCGTTCAAATCCATACCCGTCATGCAGGCCCACCGTCTGGACGAGCCGCTGGCGCCGGGCGCACCGATCAACACCATGTCGCCGGAGTTCCTCGCCATCAACCCGATGGGGCTGATCCCGAGCATTACCGACGGCGACTTCGTCATGCACGAGTCGCTCGCCATCAACCTCTACCTTGCGCGCAAGCATGGTGGGCCGCTCGCTGGCCAGACGACGGAAGAGGACGGCCTGCTGTCGATGTGGACGATCTTCGCCGCGACGGAACTGGAGCCGCACAGCATCCGGCTTGTCCAGACCTACGACCGTGGGGAACAGGGCACAGACGCCGGCAAGGCCACGATCGCGGTGGCCTGCCGTCTCCTGAAGCGGCCACTGGACGTGCTGGAGAAGCATCTCTCGGCGAACGGCCATTTTGTCGGAAACGGCTTCACTGTCGCCGACCTCAACGTTGCAGAAGTGCTTCGCTATGCCCAGAGCGAAGCAGCATTGTTCGACGCGCGTCCGGCCCTCGACGCATGGATCAAGCGCTGCCAGGCGCGCGCCGCCTACCTTGCCATGCAGGCGACGCGCGGGCAGGAAAAAGGCTGAGGCTCAGCCCTTTTCGATGGCGAGCGCCTGCTGCACCGCCGCCCGGTCGCGCATACGCTCGCCATGCGCCTTGACCTTGGGAAACCGGTCCATATCGACACCGTCGCCGGGCAGCCAGTTGGCGACGGTAAAGAGATAACCGTCGGCCACGGAGTAGTTGGCGCCGAGCACCCAGGGGCCGGCCAGTAACTGGTTCTCGATCAGCAGGACGCTCTCGGTCATGGTTTCGGCCACCTTGGCCTTCATCGTCTCGATGGCGGCTGCATCGTCCGACCAGCGACTGCCCCGGCGCCCATGGGAGTGGTTTACGTGGACGGTCGATGACAGGTAGTTGTTGAATGCCTGCATGACGGCAAAGGCGAAGGAGTCATCGAGCGGCGCCAGTCGCACGTTGCGCGAGACCTGGGAGATATAGGCGAGGATCGCCGGCGTCTCCGTTATGACGCCACGCTCGGTCACCAGCGTAGGCACCCTACCCTTCGGATTGAGTTTGAGATACTCCGGCGTCTTCTGATCACCCTTCGAGAGATCCATGCGGCGCGGCTCGTAGGCGATGCCCGCTTCCTCCATGGCGATGAGGCTCGCAAGCGCACAACTTCCCGGTGAATAATACAAAAATGTCATGATGATTCCTCTCCCTTGGGAGAGTAGAATAAGCGCGTTTCCCACCGAAGTGAAAGGCCATGCGCCGGAAAATCGGAGGATAAGAGGGCGATAGATCGCCCCCTGCCGACTTCAGGCGCAGCCGGGAACATCCTCCAGGCGGGTCCAGACGGGAATGCCCCTTTGCCTGGCGATGCGCACATCGTTGTCGGCGCCCTTGGATGCGCCCTCCAGGCGCAGCACGCCGTCGCAAAGCGCCAGAAGCCGGCCGGCCACAGGATGAAAAATAGCCTCGTAGAGGTCATCGCCTACGGTTTTTCCACCGGCGGCGTTCCAGATGGGCAAGGCAACCCACTCGCCGATCATCGGCACGTGGCCGGCCTCGAACAAGCGATGCGACGGCGCTTCCAGCCGCTTCAGGTTTTCCGCCATTTTCACCGGGTCGTCGTTCGTGCCGGAGCGATAGGGGCCGGCAATCAATATCAACATGGTTCGTCTCCCGTCGCCTGATGCGACAATTTGCATGAATAGAGATAATATTGCTGGTATGTCGAGTCATATTTCTTATTATGCGCAATATCGTGTATTTTCGTGCAGGAAGAAAACATGCTGACGAACCAACGCAAATCGACAATCCAGGCGGCCTTGCGCAGCGACGGACAGGTGATTGCCAAGCAGATGGCGGAAATGCTCGGGGTGTCGGAAGACACCATCCGGCGCGATCTGCGCGAGATGGCAGCCGAGGGGCTATTGCTGAGAGTGCACGGCGGGGCGATGCCGCTGTCGCCGGACTTGCCGGACCTGTCTGCCCGCCGCAGCCTGTCGTCGGGCGAAAAACAGCGGCTCGGCGCCTATGCCGCCGGGATGGTCCGCCCGGGCCAGACGGTGTTCCTTGACGGCGGCACAACGAACGCTGAGATCGCGCGACACCTGCCACGAGACTTTGCCTTCACCTTGGTGACACACAGCCCGACGATTGCCGGCGAACTGGAACACCATCCGACGGCCGAGGTCATCCTGATCGGCGGACGGATCTACAAGCACTCGATGGTTTCAACCGGAGCGAGTGCGATGGCGGCGATTTCGCTGGTGCGGCCGGATATCTTCTTTCTCGGGGTTACCGCCGTCCACCCGGCCCGCGGGTTTTCGACGGGCGACTTCGAGGAGGCGGCCATCAAGCGGCATATCTCAGCATGTTCCGCCGAAACATTCGTGTTGGCGACGCCGGACAAGCTCGACGCATCGTCGCCGTGCCATATCCTGCCGCTTGCATCCGTGGCCGGCATGATCCTGCCCGGACCGCTGGCGGAGGCCGACCTCCAGCCTTACCGCGATGCCGGACTGGCGATCCAACTGGCGTGAGCGCCTGCCTCGGCGAATTCGCTGGGGCTTAGATCGTCGCCCTGACGTCGCCGACGTGAATGCCGTTCCAGTTGTGCATCGACTTTGTCGCCATGGCCGTCAGGCCGGCATGGATCTCGCCATCGGTCTCGAAGAAGCGGGCGAGCGTGGCGGCGATCATCGCCTCGGCTGCGCGGCCGGTGCCGTCGTCGCACTTGACGGCGATGGCGATGCCCTGCTCCGGGATGGCGGCGCAGAACACGCCCTCGGCGCCGGTCTTGCAGAAGATCTTGCCGGGTGCGATCTGCATCAGTTCCGTGCAGGCGCGGCCGCTGCCGGCGACATAGAAGGGTTCTGCCATGCAGGCCTCGATCAGCCGGCGCGAGGCCTGGGCACGCAACGGGGCGAGACCCTGGCCGGTCGCCATCTTCGCAAAGCCGTGCGCGAGAGCGCGCAGCGGCACGGCATAGGTCGGGATCGAGCAGCCGTCCGTGCCGCAGACGTCGGCGCCGAGCGTGGCACCGGTGAGGTCCTGCATCGTGTCGCGGATCTGCTGCTGCAGCGGATGCTCGTAGCCGACGTAGCCCTTGCTATCGATGCCCTGGTGGCAGCAGGCGCAGACGAAACCGGAATGCTTCCCGGAGCAATTGTTGTGCAGCGCTGTCGGCTTCTCCAGCGTGCGGGCCTGATGGATCAGGGTCTTCTGGTTGGAAGACCAGTGGGCGCCGCATTCCAGCGCCTCGACATCGCGGCCAGCGCGCGCCAGCATCGAGGCTGCCAGCGCCACATGCTCGTCTTCGCCATTGTGGGAGGAGCAGGCCAGCGCCAGTTCCTTGTGGCCGAAACCATAGGCATCGGCAGCGCCGCTTTCGACCAGCGGCAAGGCCTGCATCGCCTTGCAGGCAGAGCGCGGAAACACGCCCGCATCGATATCGCCGCGTGAAAACACCACGCCGCCGTCGCCGTCGACGACAACGATCGTGCCGCGATGGCGGCTCTCGACAAGCAAACCACGGGTAACTTCGACGGTGACGGGATTGGTCATGATGGCATCCGATGCTGGTGGGGTCGAGCGGTGATAGCGTCTGGGGCGACGCTTGCCAACTGTCATCGCACCATCGGTTCGCGCTGCTCCCGGTTCACAAGGAGCAGATTCGTCCGCTCATTCCACGCGGAGCATGATCTTGCCAATGTGGCTGCTGGTTTCCATCATCTTGTGGGCTTCGACGACATCCTCGAAGGCAAATGTATGGTGGATCAGCGGGGCGATGGTGCCGGCATCCAGCAGCGGCCAGACCTGCGACAGGAGATCGTCGCGGATAGCGCGCTTTTCCTCCGCCGTGCGCGGCCGCATCGTCGAGCCAGTGACCGTCAACCGCTTGACCATGATCGGCGCCAGATTGACCTTCTCAGCCACCGAGCCGCTGAGGAAAGCGATGATCGACAGGCAACCGTCCTTGGCGAGGGCCGCTAGGTTCTTTTCCAGATAGGCAGCACCGACCATGTCGAGAATGATGTCGACGCCGCTTTCTGTCTCCGCCTTGATGACCTCGACGAAATCCTCGTCGCGGTAGTTGATCGCCCGCTTGGCGCCGATCCGGACGCAAGCGTCGCATTTATCCTTGGAGCCGGCCGTGGTGAAGACCTCGGCGCCGAAAGCACGGGCAAGCTGGATCGCCGTCGTGCCGATGCCGCTGGAGCCTCCATGGATCAGGACGCTCTCGCCCTCGGTCAGCCCCGCCATCTGGAAGAGATTGGCCCAGACGGTGAAATAATTTTCCGGTAGCGCTGCAGCGCGAACCGCGTCGTACCCGTTCGGGAAGCGCAGCGCCTGGGAGGCGGGAACGGCACAGTATTCGGCATAGGCGCCGCCATTGGCAAGGCCGCAGATCTTGTTGCCGATGGCAAATTCGGTGACACCGGGTGCGACATCGACGACCTCGCCGGACACTTCAAGACCGAGGATGGGGCTTGCATCCTTCGGGGCCGGATAGTTTCCCTGACGCTGGGCAACATCGGGGCGGTTGACGCCTATTGCCTCGACCCGCACGAGAACCTCGCCGGGCTTCAGCACCGGCAGCGGCTTGCGGACAATGGTCATCACCTCGGGGGCGCCGAAGGACGGCAGGTCGACGCAGCGCATATCAGTTGGCAAAGGCATCTGGCTCTCCATGACATCAGGGAGAGACGCACATAGGTCAGCAGGAGCGGAAATAAAAGGCGCGACGTCGCGGGGCGTCAATTGGTCTCGCAGAGTTGTTCGAAAACCAGACCGCTGGCGCTTTCCTTGGCCTTGGTCTTCAGGCCGGCGATCCGCTTGCTGACATTGCCGATGTCGTCGATCACCGTGCCTTCCGGCAATTCGACGACGCCGATAGAGCAGCGCATCAGCGAGAATATGGTTTCCGCGCCGCTGCGGTCATGGCCGGTAATAAAGCCACGCTCCCTGTCGTCGGACGGATAAAGTGCGGCGACATCGTTGCTGAAGTCGGCGCGCAGCCGGTCGAGCGTCTCGGTCAGTTCCTCGCGGCTGCCTCCGATGACGCCAATGAAAAAGTCATCGCCGCCGACATGGCCGAGGAAATGTGTGCCCAGCAGGAAATGGCGGCGCATCAGGGCTGCAAACAGCGAGATGGCGTGATCGCCGATGTGGAAACCGTATGCATCGTTGAACGGCTTGAAGGCATCGAAGTCGCAATAGCAGAAATAGCGGATGGCATCGACCGTGCCGCCGGCCGTCATGCGCATGAAATCGCGGATGGCATGGTTCCCCGGCAGGCCGGTCAGCGGGTTCTGGTCCTGCGCCGTCTTCAGCTGCTTTTCGGTCATCGCCTTGACCAGCGACGCCGCGGAGACGACGCCGGCATAGCGCAGGTCCTCGATGACGACGAGGCAGGTGGCATCGTCGACATCGGCGAAGATTCCCATCAGGTCATCGACGGTCGAGTTGATGCTGACGACGGGCGCCGGCTCCATGAAATGCGAGATCGTCCGCTCATAGGCCTTGTTCTTCAGCAGCTCGCGGCCGAAAGGCTGGTAGATATAGGCTTTCAGGCTGTATTCGTGGATAATGCCGCGCGGCTCGTTGTTGGCATTGAGGACCGGGAAATAAGCCTGTCGCGGATTGCGCCTGAAGAGTTCGAACACCGTGTCGATCGGCTCGTTTTCGAACACGGTCGGCAGCACCTCGATCTGCTTGCGGATGAGGATGTCGTCGAGCGACTGCAGGGGCGTGGCGGTCGATTTGTGATCCGGAAAATGCGACAGGCGCGGATGCCACTGGCTGACATCGGGCATCGGCCGGGCAATGAGCCAGCCCTGGGCCATATCGACGCCGAGATCCCGGCAAACCGCTAGCTCGCCTTCAGTCTCGATGCCTTCGGCGATGACGCGGGCACCGAGCATATGAGCCATGGAGACGGCGCTTTTCAGGAAATGTCGTTTGCGCATCGCGGTATCGGCACCGGTGACAAAATGACGGTCGATCTTGATATAGTCCACCACCTGGTCGCAGAGCAGCCGCATTTCCGAGTGACCTACGCCGAAATCGTCGATAGCCAGCTTGAAACCGGACTTGCGCATGTAGGCGATCAGGCCGGCGATCTCCGGAAAGGCACTGTTGTCGAAGCGCTCGGAAAACTCGAAGCAGACGGAAGACGGCGGAATGGACCGCGTCTTCAAAAGCCCCAGCAAACCCTCAACCAGCAGCAGGCCTTGCGGAATAAGCCGAGCGTCGAGATTGAGGAAAAGCGTCGCCTCGGCGCGGTTCGGAAGACTGGAGAAGGCGCCGAGCGCCAGCCGCTCCATCATCTGTTCGAGCCCGAACAACTGGCCGGTGCGCTCAGCCTCGTCGAGAGCCGCGACGGGGTCTGCAAAGCCGATGCGGTCATGGCCGCGCATCAGCGCCTCATAGCCAAAGATGGCCCCGGTCTGGATATCGACGATCGGCTGGAACGCGGTTTCGATGAGCGTCCATCTGGCGGCATCGAAGGGATGGCGCCGCACTGCCATCTCTTTGACCATACTCCCAGACATGCTCGTCTCCACTACCTCACGCGATGTCGCTCGAGTTGAAGATGGTTGTCAGGCGTCAACAAAAGCTTTCCGGTTCGTGAAGTTTTGATGACAAAAAGCCCTATCCCGGCTTTCACGCCGGCGTGCACCAACCTGCAGGAATAGTTTAGCTTTTCGGCCTTCACGCGGCAGCTTCAATTGTGGGCCGCAGCTGAAGCGTCGAAGTCGGCAAACATATCGGCGACGCGCCTGTCGGCACTGCCGGCCGCGTCGGGCAAAACCTTCGCAAGGTGGTGTGCGTCGCAAAGGTCGCCGCGCTTGCGTGCCGCCTCCCACATGCGCAGCGCCTCGCGCACGACTTCACTGCCGGATGCGTAATTGCCGTTGTCGACGGCGGCGCGGATGCCGGCGACCTGCACTGGAGAGATGGAAACAGTGACCATAGGCATGATATCGCCTCTCTTTGCCGTGTCTGGCCGAACTGCCAGATCAGCGCAGGCATCATGCCTGCGTTCAAGGTTCACTCAAGGGCGGCTTACGGCAGGAGGTACGGGCCTCACGCTGTGCTGCCACGTTTTCACGTTATGCCTGCGCGCCAAGCTTGTCAAAAGGCGGAACCAACGGGCGATTTCTTCTAATCAGCGCCTGAGGCCAAGTCCGAATGCAATCAGCGTCCAGCCCTGGAACATCAGGTCGACGGCGAGGAACAGGCCGAGTATCCACAGGCTGTTGACAGGCCAGCCGAGCGCGACCACGAAGCCGGCCACCATCGTCACGATACCGCTAAGGAGAATGAACCCCCAGCCCTTCGCCGGCTTCATCCTGCGGCCGACCCAGATGCGCAGGACGCCGGCAATCACCAGCGCGATGGCGAGCATCAGGGTAAAGACCGCCGAGGCCGGCAACGGGTTCATGAAGGCGAAGATTCCGGCCAGCGTGTAGAGCAGACCGCTGAGGATCCATGGCATGCTATGTTCCCAACCCCGCACCTGGAAGGCATGGATCAGATAAACGATACCGCCCAGCAGCATCAGCATGCCGACGTAGTAGACCGAGACGACGGTGGCGACGAACAGATTGCCGAAGGCAATGCCGCTGAGCAGCAACAGCAGGACGCCCAGCGCCACGAACCAGCCCCATTTGGCATGAGCGGAAGCGTGCGGCAGTTCGTTCAAACCCATGACCATGGCGACACCCGTTCCTGTTGCTTCTGCGTCTCGCGACATCCACGTCCTGAAACGCATTCTACCGCAAAAAGCCTTCCCCGCACACTGATCGAAATCAATTCGCAGGCTTTCCGATTTTTATTGATTGACGGCTCAATCAAAAATACGATGATCGTCATCAGGAGACGACGATGCCGAAAGTCGGAATGGAGCCAGTGCGGCGCGAGGCGCTCGTCAACGCTGCCCTCAGGGTGATCGGCGATCACGGATCGCTGAGCGTCACCATGTCCGAGATCGCCCGGGAAGCCGGTGTCTCGGCAGCGCTGGCCCATCATTATTTCGGCAGCAAGGAGCGGCTGCTGCAGGCAACCATCCGCTCTCTTCTAGGCCAGTTGCGCAACGACACCGTGACGGCGCTCAAGGCGGCGGCAGGCCCGCGTGAAAAGCTGTCGGCCCTGATCCGCGTCAGCTTCCAGGCAAACCAGTTCGCCCCGGAGACAATTGCCGCCTGGCTGGCCTTCTATGCCGAGGCGCAGCGCTCCGAGGAAACGCGGCGCTTCCTGGTGATCTATGCGCGCCGCCTGCGCTCCAACCTGCTCGCTAACCTCCGGCCGCTTTGCACTGCTGATGACGCGGAACGCATGGCCGAAGGCGCGGCTGCGATGATCGACGGGCTTTATATCCGGCAAAGTCTGCGCTCGGTGCCGACGGGTATCGAAGCCTCCATTGCGTTGACCGAAGATTACATAAACACTCATCTGACCGCCCTTGGCAAAGGATCGACGCCGTGACCGAGACCAAGCCGAATATCCTGATCATCATGGTCGACCAGCTCAACGGAAAGTTCTTTCCGGATGGTCCGGCGGAGTTCCTGCATGCGCCGCACCTGAAGGCACTGGCAGCACGCTCGGCACGCTTTGCCAACAACTACACTTCGTCGCCGCTCTGCGCCCCTTCCCGCGCCTCGTTCATGGCCGGCCAACTGCCGAGCCGCACCCGTGTCTACGACAATGCCGCCGAATATGTCTCGTCGATCCCGACCTACGCCCACCACCTTCGCCGCGCCGGCTACTATACGGCGCTGTCCGGCAAGATGCATTTCGTCGGGCCCGACCAGTTGCACGGCTTCGAGGAACGGCTGACGACGGATATCTATCCGGCCGATTTCGGCTGGACGCCGGATTACCGCAAGCCCGGCGAGCGCATCGACTGGTGGTATCACAATCTCGGCTCGGTGACCGGCGCCGGCATTGCCGAGATCACCAACCAGATGGAATATGACGACGAGGTGGCGTTTCTGGCCAACCAGAAACTCTATCATCTCAGCCGCGAGAACGACGACCAGAGCCGCCGACCATGGTGCCTGACGGTGTCCTTCACCCATCCGCACGACCCCTATGTCGCCCGCCGGAAATACTGGGATCTCTATGAAGGCTGCGATCAGCTGATGCCCGAAGTCGGCATGCTGCCCGACGAGCAGCAGGATCCGCATTCGAAACGCATCATCCACTCCTGCGACTACAAGAATTTCGAGGTCACCGAAGAGCACATCCGCCGCTCCCGCCAGGCCTATTTCGCCAATATTTCCTATCTCGACGACAAGGTCGGCGAGCTCATGGACACGTTGACGCGCACCCGGATGCTTGACAACACGCTCATCCTGTTCTGCTCCGACCATGGCGACATGCTCGGCGAGCGCGGGCTTTGGTTCAAGATGAACTTCTTCGAGGGCTCCGCACGGGTGCCACTGATGATGGCCGGCCCCGGCGTTACTCCCGGCCTGCATCTGGCGCCGACCTCCAACCTCGACGTGACACCGACCATGGCCGACCTTGCCGGCATATCCATGGAGGACATCATGCCCTGGACAGACGGCATGAGCCTGAGGCCCGTCATCAATGGCGCCGAGCGCACCGAGCCGGTGCTGATGGAATATGCGGCGGAAGGCTCCTACGCGCCGCTCGTCTGCATTCGCGAGGGCAAGTGGAAATACATCCACTGCATGCTCGACCCTGACCTTCTCTACGACCTCGACACCGACCCGCTGGAACTCACCAATCTCGCCGACGATCCGGACTTTGTCGAAGTCGTCGCCCTGTTCCGGCGCAAGCGCGAGGAACGTTGGGACATGGGCGCCTTCGACGCCGCCGTGCGCGAAAGCCAGGCGCGGCGCTGGGTCGTCTACGAGGCGCTGCGCAACGGCTCCTACTATCCTTGGGACTACCAGCCGCTGCAGAAGGCCTCGGAGCGCTACATGCGCAACCACATGAACCTCGATACCCTCGAAGAATCCAAACGCTATCCGCGCGGAGAATAAGATGAAAGCCCAACCGAAAGCCTCGCACTTCATCGACGGCGAATATGTGGAGGATACGGCGGGAGCGGTGTTCGAAAGCCTCTATCCGGCCACCGGCGAAGTCATCGCGCGGCTGCATGCGGCAACGCCGGCCATCATCGAGAAGGCGATCGCGTCTGCCAAGCGTGCCCAGCCGGAATGGGCGGCTATGAGCCCGACGGCGCGCGGTCGCATCCTGAAGCGCGCCGCCGATATCATGCGGGAACGCAATCGCGAACTGTCGGAACTGGAGACGCTGGACACCGGCAAGCCGATCCAGGAGACGATCGTCGCCGACCCGACCTCGGGGGCCGACAGTTTCGAGTTTTTCGGCGGCGTCATCGCAGCCGGCCTGAACGGCAGCTACATCCCGCTCGGCGGCGACTTCGCCTACACCAAGCGCGTGCCGCTCGGCGTCTGCGTCGGCATTGGCGCGTGGAACTACCCGCAGCAGATCGCCTGCTGGAAGGGTGCGCCAGCGCTTGCCTGCGGCAATGCGATGGTCTTCAAGCCATCCGAAAATACGCCGCTGGGCGCGCTGAAGATCGCCGAAATCCTGCATGAAGCCGGGCTTCCCAAGGGCCTCTACAACGTCATCCAGGGGGACCGCGATACCGGGCCGCTGCTGGTCAACCATCCCGATGTCGCCAAGGTGTCGCTGACCGGCTCGGTGCCGACCGGCCGCAAGGTGGCCGCCGCTGCCGCCGGCAGCCTGAAGCAGGTGACGATGGAACTCGGCGGGAAATCGCCGCTGATCGTTTTCGACGATGCCGACATCGACAGCGCAATCGGCGGCGCGATGCTCGGAAACTTCTATTCGACCGGCCAGGTATGCTCGAACGGCACCCGCGTCTTCGTCCATACCGCAATCAAGGGCGAGTTCCTGAGGCGCCTGAAGGCACGCACCGAGGCGATGGTGATCGGCAATCCCATGGACGAGGCGACGCAGGTCGGGCCGATGGTGTCGCTCGCCCAGCGCGACAAAGTGCTCGCCTATATCGCGGCAGGCAAGGCCGAGGGCGCAACGCTGGTTGCCGGCGGCGGCATTCCGAACAACGTTGGCAGTGAAGGCTATTACATCCAGCCGACCGTGTTTGCCGACGTCACCGACACCATGACCATCGCCCGCGAAGAGATCTTCGGGCCAGTCATGTGCGTCCTCGATTTCGATGACGAAGAGACGGTGATCGCGCGGGCCAACGGCACAGAGTTCGGCCTCTCCGGCGGCGTCTTCACCGCCGATATCACCCGCGCCCACCGCATCGTCGACCGGCTTGAAGCCGGCACGTTGTGGATTAACACCTACAATCTCTGCCCCGTCGAAATCCCCTTCGGCGGCTCCAAGCAATCCGGCTTCGGCCGCGAGAATTCGCTGGCAGCGCTCGAGCACTATTCCGAGCTGAAGACGGTCTACGTGGCAATGGGCAAGGTCGAGGCGCCGTATTGACCATGGATGGATCAGTCCGCCACGTCGACGACGAGATCGTCGAGATCGACCTTGAGGGCTGTAGCGATACGCTTCAGCACATCGACACTGCCGGTTTTCTTGCCTGCCTCGATCTCAGAGAGATAAGGCTGCGAAATTCCGGCGGCCGTGGCAAGTTCGGTTACAGTCATGCGACGGTAGTTTCGGAAGATACGAACGGCATTTCCGCCATTGGCACGCGCCTCAACGATCTCCAAGGGCCAGGTTTCTTCTCCTGCAGAAATCCCGGCCAGGACAGCATTTGCTCTCAGTCCATCGACCAGATCCTCGTAGTCCTCTTCACTCAACAGCACGTAGGGTTTGCCGTCGATCTCGAACCTCTTGATATCGCCCATTGTGGATCACTCCTTGTAGATACTGCCCCGCGGACCGGCATCGATGACCACGACAATCCTACCCTTGTCGTCGATGATGACGCGATCCTGTCCGACCCTGATACGGTAGAGATTTCCGCCCTTCATCTTCTTGATGTCGACAATCTCTCCGCGCGCATAGGCTTTGACTTTTTCAATGATCGCCAGCCGCCGTTTTGGCTGCATGCGCATAAGCGCTTTGTCGGCAAGCCTGGATACGACAACGTCCCTCATTCCGACACCATCGCCCTGAGCTATACCGCCTGTAACAATGATAGCGCATCGCGATACATCTGTCGCCCTTTTCAATAGACGTCTGGAGCCGCCATGCAGCAAGCAGATTTCGTCATCATCGGGTCCGGTTCGGCAGGGTCGGCCATGGCTTATCGGCTGTCGGAAGACGGCAGGCATTCGGTAATCGTGCTGGAATATGGGGGCACGGACTTCGGGCCGTTCATCCAGATGCCGGCGGCGCTCGCCTGGCCGATGAGCATGGATCGCTACAACTGGGGATATCACTCCGAGCCGGAGCCTCACCTCAACAACCGGCGGATCACCGCGCCGCGCGGAAAGGTGCTCGGCGGCTCCTCGTCGATCAACGGCATGGTGTATGTGCGCGGCCATTCCGAGGACTTCAACCGCTGGGAGGAGCTTGGCGCGCGGGGCTGGGCCTATGCCGACGTGCTGCCCTACTTCAAGCGCATGGAAAACAGCCATGGCGGCGAAGAGGGCTGGCGCGGCACCGACGGGCCGCTGCATGTGCAGCGCGGCGGCTTCACCAATCCCTTGTTCCACGCCTTCGTGGAGGCCGGCAAGCAGGCGGGCTTCGGGACCACCGACGACTATAACGGCTCGAAGCAGGAAGGCTTTGGGCTGATGGAGCAGACCATCTACAAGGGTCGACGCTGGTCTGCCGCCAATGCCTATCTACGCCCCGCCCTGAAACGCCCGAACGTTACGCTGATCCGCTGCCTTGCCCGGAAGATCGTCGTCGAGAACGGCCGTGCCACCGGCGTCGAGATCGAGCGCGGCGGCAAGGTCGAGGTCGTCAAGGCCAACCGCGAAGTGATCGTGGCTGCATCCTCGTTCAATTCGCCAAAACTGCTGATGCTGTCGGGCATCGGGCCGGCGGCGCATCTGAAAGAGATGGGCATCGAGGTGAAGGTCGACAGGCCGGGCGTCGGCGCCAACCTGCAAGACCACATGGAGTTCTATTTCCAGCAGGTCTCGACCAAGCCGGTGTCGCTCTATTCCTGGCTGCCATGGTTCTGGCAGGGCGTGGCGGGGGCGCAGTGGCTTTTTACCCGCTCGGGGCTTGGTACCTCCAACCAGTTCGAGGCCTGCGCCTTCCTGCGCTCGGCGCCCGCCGTCAAGCAGCCCGACATCCAGTATCATTTCCTGCCCGTGGCCATCAGCTATGACGGCAAGGCGGCCGCCAAGAGCCACGGGTTCCAGGTCCACGTCGGCTACAACCTGTCGAAATCGCGCGGTGCCGTGACGCTGCGCTCCTCCGACCCGAAGGCCGATCCGGTGATCCGCTTCAACTATATGAGCCATCCGGAAGACTGGGAGAAATTCCGCCACTGCGTGCGGCTGACGCGTGAGATTTTCGGCCAGAAGGCTTTCGACCACTACCGGGGCCCTGAAATCCAGCCGGGCGCCGAGGTGACCTCAGACGAGCAGATCGACGCATTCCTGCGCGAACACCTGGAAAGCGCCTATCACCCATGCGGCACCTGCAAGATGGGATCGAAGGACGACCCGATGGCCGTCGTCGACCCCGAAACCCGGGTCATCGGCCTCGACGGCCTGCGCGTCGCGGACTCGTCAATCTTCCCGTCGCTGACCTACGGCAACCTCAACGGCCCATCGATCATGGCCGGCGAAAAAGCCGCCGACCACATCCTCGGCCGCCAACCGCTCGCCCGCTCCAACCAGCAACCCTGGACCAACCCGCGCGCTGATATCAGCGACCGGTAATCCTATTTCGACAGCCGCGCCCGCCGCCTATCGCCGGGGCGCGGCTGTGCTTCTGCGGACCACCAGATCGACCGCCATGACATCCCCATCCGCCGGCATGGTGGCGTCAAGTATGGACGCGACCGCGCGTCGCGCGATTTCCGGCAGCGGCTGGACGACGGTCGTCAAGGCGGGCTGTGACAAAGCCGCTTCCGGCACGCCGTCGAAGCCGACCACGGACACTTCGCCGGGCACGGCGATGCCACGAGCCGCGAGCCACTGCAGCGCCAGAATGGCGATGTGGTCGGACATGGCCAAAACGGCAGTTGGCGGCGCAGGCTTTGAGAACAGCTCCGTCATTGCAGCCTCGACCGTCGGCTGGTCGTTCAGCGTTCCGAAGAGAGGCATATCGTCGGGCCCGATACCGAACGTCTCCATCCCTTGCCAGTAGCCACGCATCCGCTCCCGCATGCTGCCGCCCAAAACCTCGTCGATCCGCGAAAGCGGCAACAGCCCATGCGGAACATCGTGGTTTCCGATGGCCAGTATGGCAACGTTCCTGTGGCCGAGTTCGCCCAGATGCCGCGCCGCCGCCGCCGCACCGGCCCTGTTGTCGATGCCGATCTTCGGGACCGAGGCGTCGTCCTCGCCAAGCGCCAGCGCGATGAAGGGCAACTGCCGCCGGCGTGTCAGGTCGACCAGCCTTTCTCCACCTTCGACACAGAGCAGGATAAACCCGTCGACCAAGGCACTGTTGACATTCCAGGCCAGCTTTTCCTGGTTTTTCGCGGACACCAGCGCGATCCCGGTTCCACTCTCATCGCAGACGTCGCCAATCGCCGTCATGATCGCGCGTGCCCAAGGATCTTCAAAAAAATATGACAGCGGCTCGACCGTTGCCACGCCGATCGCATTGACGCGCCCTGCTCGCAGCAACCGGCCCTTTACGTCGGGCCCCCTGTAGCCCAACGCGGCAGCGACCTTCAGGACATGCTCGCGAACCTGTTCGCGCACTACCTCCGGCCGGTTGAAGACATTGGAGGCCGTCCCCTGCGAGACCTCCGCCACCCGCGCGACGTCGGCAAGTTTTGCGCTCTTTTCCTTCATGCCCTACCCCGACTGCACCGAAAGCGAAGCATACCGCGTCCTTTGTATCGATTCAACTTTTGCTTGACAGGCAACCCCCCGTCAGCAATATTGAATCGATTCAAAACCAGTCAGCTCTCTTGCCAAACCGGGAAAGCTGTCGTCATGCCACCGATTTCGAGTCTGTATGCGGATCTCTACATCGAGCGCTTCGGCGACCCGACCGATCCCGAACCTGAAACCCCAAATCCGCCGCCTACAGCGCCTGCGGGTTTTGCCGGTCGCCTGCTCAGGAGATTTTTCAGGCGCGGCACGTGCAAAAGGACGACAGCATGGTCTTTTACCCTGCCCATCGACCGGCGCTTTCGGTGAGAGATCGGCCTAAATCCCGGGCCGGCAGAGGCGCGCCATGCCGGGCCGCGAGCGCTAGATCGCCAAAGCCGGAAAGGCGGCGACCGGCCGGGGCTCAGTGGTACCCCCGACCGATTCCAACTTGCAACACGCGCCAGCGGAGTCGATAAGGGGGTCTTCGCCCAGAGGCTCAATTTGCCCGAACTCAGCCATTTTTTCAGCAGTCCAGAGCTCCCATGCCTTCCTCCTCCTATCGAAAATCGAAGTTCCTACGCCGCTCCCGCGCGGTCTGGGGGTCGCATGGGACCTGGCGAACACGGCTCGTGTTCTGGGCGGGGGCGGTCGCCATCGGGTTGATCAGCGTCGGCTTTGCCAAGGCGGCAGACATGGCGCAGCGGCTTTTCGGTGCGGTGACGACCTCCGGCGACTGGGGATTTCTGTTGCCTCTCGCCATCACCCCGGTCGGGTTCGTGCTGTCGGCGTGGCTTGCCATCACGCTGTTTCCGAATTCGCAGGGAAGCGGTATTCCGCAGGCGATCGCAGCGCGGCACCTGCATCAGGAGGACGACCGGGTGCGGCTGCTGTCGCTGCGGGTAGCGGCGGGGAAAATCCTGTTGACGATCCTCGGCCTGCTTTCCGGCGCCTCGATCGGTCGCGAGGGACCGACTGTCCAGGTCGGCGCCGCCATCATGCTGGCAGCGGCCCGGTTCGGAGGCATGGCACAGGCACGCGGGCTGATCCTTGCTGGCTCTGCGGCCGGGATCGCTGCGGCCTTCAACACGCCGCTGGCCGGCATCGTCTTTGCCATCGAGGAGATGAGCCGAACGTACGAGGCCCGTGCCAACGGGCTGGTGCTGACGGCGGTGATCCTTGCCGGCCTTGCGGCTCTCGGGCTCTCCGGCAGTTACAATTATTTCGGCACGGCGGTGACGTCGCCGACTTTCCTTGCCGATTGGGGCCTGGTGCTGGTCTGCGGTATTGGCGGCGGCGCGCTCGGTGCCGGTTTCAGCGGACTTGCCCTGCATTTTGGCCTGCGTATCCGCCGCTGGGCCCAGCCGCAACCTCTCCTGCGCATGCTGATGATGGCAGGTGGCTGCGGGCTGGCGGTGGCTGTCATCGGCGTCATCTCCAAGGGCAACACGTTTGGCACCGGATACGAGCAGGCGCGCGGCGCCGTCGAGGGGCATTCGTTGCCGCTGCTGTTCTTCGTGGAAAAACTGCTGGCAAGCTTTTTGTCGATGATTTCAGGTATTCCGGGCGGGATCTTTGCGCCGTCGCTCGCAGTCGGCGCCGGTTTCGGCAGCACGGTCGGGCACCTCATGGGCACCAGCATCGCGCTTGCCGCCATCCTCGGCATGGCCGGCTATTTCGCCGGTGTCGTGCAGGCGCCGATGACGGCCTTCGTCATCATCCTGGAAATGACCGGCGATCATCAAGCGGTCATCCCGATCATGGCAGTGTCGATGCTCGGTTATGTCACATCACGGATGCTATCGCCGGAGCCGCTGTATCACGGGCTTTCGCGTGTCTACATCGCTGCAGCTATCCGCGCACGACGAACGCATGACAAGGATGCCGCGCGGACCGACGCGGGCTCGGCCTGATCAGGCAAGCAGCCTTGTGACCGTGGCGCTTTCGGGCCGGCGGATGGCATCGGCGATGGTGGTGTTGAACAGGACCTTGCGCATGGCATCCGCAACCTTGGCGAAGACATGATGGATTTCGCAGCCTTGCTCGCCGTCGCAATCGCTGCAGCGGCGATAGGCGGTCAGCGACAGACAGGGAAGCGGCGCGATCGGGCCGTCGATGATGCGCAGGATTTCCCCGAAAGTGATCTCTTCGGCGGATTTCAGCAAAAGGTAACCGCCCTGCTTGCCGCGGCGGCTTTCGACGATGTCGCGGTGCTTCAGTTCCAGCAGGATCTGTTCGAGAAATTTCTTGGGGATCTTCTGCTGCGCGGCGATCTCGGAGATGAGCATCGGCTCGCCTTGATCGGCGCGCGCCAGGATGGTCAGCGCCCTCAATGCATATTTTGCCTTCTGGGTGATCATCTGCAATGCCATTCATCCACGGCGCAGGGGCGCCTTTTGCTTGGTGAACACCCCTTTTGGCGGATGCCGCCTGAACCGGAATTGAACGCGTGCGGCCGTGATGCCTATAAAATTGAAGATTGCAGCAGAAATCAGTTTGACATCCGGCGGTTAACTCTACTAGATTGGTAGATATAAGCGTTGGCATCTCTGACAGCGCTGGCCCGAGCGGCGACGGTTGCGGCAAAAGCGTTTGCTTTTGCGCTGCCTCGGCGGTTGTGAGAGATATTTGCTCACACCGAGGCGTTTAAGAAATCCCATTCCTGTCTTTTTCGGCGACCTTCTGCGATGCTGTTCGCACTTTCAGACAAGGTTTTCCGATGACTGCCATCAACTCCATCGAAGATACGCAAACATTGAACGCAGCGCTGGCAGGCCTCGACCTCGCCGGCCGATTGTCGCTGGCGGCCAGCCTCGGTCGCGCGGTGTTCACCACCAGTCTCGGCATCGAGGATCAGGTGATCACTGCCGAGATCGGCACGCACCGGTTTCCAATCGACGTCTCGACGTTGCAGACGGGCCGGCTGTTTGCCGAAACGCTGGCGCTGATCGACGAGACGGAAAACCGCTACGACATTTCGATCCACCGCTTCGAGCCAGAACAGGCCGACATCGACGCCTTTGCGGCGCGCTACGGGATCAACGGCTTCTATGAGAGCGTTGAGGCAAGGCATGCCTGCTGCGGCGTACGCAAGGTGTTGCCGCTTGCCCGCGCACTTGCCGGCGCGACGATCTGGGTTACGGGCCTTCGACGCGGCCAATCGGCCAACCGCTCGGATACGCCTTTTGCCGAATACGATGCGGAGCGGCACCTGTTGAAAATCAATCCGCTGGCCGACTGGGATATTGATCGCATCCGCGCCTATGTCTCCGACAATGCCGTGCCGATCAATCCGCTGCATGCGCGCGGTTATCCTTCGATCGGTTGCGAGCCCTGTACCCGCGCCATCAAGCCCGGCGAGCCGGAGCGCGCCGGCCGCTGGTGGTGGGAAAACGACGAAACGCGCGAATGCGGCCTGCATGTTGCCGAGGATCCTGTCGTTACCGCTTGAACCTTCCCCCGCGTCTCTGCAAATTCCAATCTCGACTTGCGAGACGCAATTCCCTTTATACCGGCCCTACCTGCGGCCGGAGACGACAGAGTTGGAGTAGACAATGGCCGACAGCCGTCCGGATACGGAACTGCACAATCCGCAGAGCGTAAAGCCGCCGCTCGATCCGCACCTGAAAGCGCTGGAAAACGAATCCATTCATATTTTCCGGGAAGTGGCGGCTGAATTCGAACGGCCGGTCATGCTCTATTCGGTCGGCAAGGATTCGTCGGTGCTTCTGCATCTGGCGCGAAAGGCCTTCTATCCCGGCCGCGTCCCCTTCCCGCTGCTGCACGTCAACACCGGCTGGAAGTTTTCCGAGATGATCGCCTTTCGCGACAATATCGCGAAGACCTACGATCTCGACCTCATCGAGCATATCAATCCGCGCGGTGCTGCCGAGGGCATTACCCCCTTTACCCATGGCTCGTCCGACTTTACCGACATCATGAAGACGCAAGGGCTGCGCCAGGCGCTCGACGCCGGCAAGTTCGATGCGGCCTTTGGCGGTGCGCGCCGCGACGAGGAGGCAAGCCGCGCCAAGGAGCGTATCTATTCCTTCCGCACTCCCGAACATCGCTGGGACCCGCGCAACCAGCGGCCCGAGCTCTGGAATATCTACAACGGCATGATCCGACAGGGTGAGAGCGTGCGCGCCTTTCCGCTGTCGAACTGGACCGAGGTCGACATCTGGCGGTATATCCAGGCCGAGGACATTCCGCTGGTACCGCTTTATTACGCCAAGAAGCGGTCTTACGTGGAGCGCGACGGGATGATGATCCTCGCAGAAGATCCGCGGCTGGAGCTTCTGCCCGGCGAAGTCCGCCAGGAAGGCATGATCCGCTTCCGCACGCTTGGCGATTTCCCGCTCACCGGCGCCATCCGGTCGGAGGCCACCACTCTTGACGAGGTGATCGGCGAACTCGAAATTGCAACGGTTTCCGAACGGCAGGGACGCGCGATCGATCGCGACCAGTCCGGCTCCATGGAAAAGAAGAAGCGTGAAGGATATTTCTGAGATGACTGTCGCCAGTGCCGCAAACGTCGTCCATCTCGCCCCGGCCGAGCCTTTGAAAGCCGTGCGCGATACCCGCCCGCTGCGCCTCATCACCTGCGGCAGCGTCGATGACGGCAAGTCCACGCTGATCGGCCGCCTGCTCTGGGACACCAAGGCCATCAAGGAAGACCAGGCCGCAACGTTGCGCCGGGACTCCACCGGCAAGCAGAACGACCTCGGGCTGCCCGATTTTGCGCTCTTGCTGGACGGATTGCAGGCCGAGCGCGAACAGGGTATCACCATCGATGTCGCCTATCGCTACTTTGCCACCGACAACCGCTCCTTTATCGTTGCCGACACGCCCGGCCATGAACAGTATACCCGCAACATGGCGACGGGGGCCTCGACGGCGGATCTTGCCATCCTGCTGATCGATGCCCGCGTCGGCATTCTCGAGCAGACGCGCCGTCATGCGACGATCGCGTCGCTGCTCGGCATCAAGCAGTTCGTGCTGGCGATCAACAAGATCGATCTTACCAACTACGATCGCGCCGGCTTCGACAAGATCGCCCATGATTTCAAGGAATTTGCCGCGACGCTCGGCGTCAGGCAGATTACCACGATCCCGATGTCGGCGCTGAAGGGCGAAAACGTCGTCTATTCCGGCGCTGCATCCATGCCGTGGTACACCGGCCCGACGCTGGTCGAGGCGCTGGAACTGGCAACTGTTCGTTCGTCGCAGGCTGTCGGTTTCCGGATGTCCGTCCAGCGCGTGTCGCGGCCCGGCGAAAGCTTTCGCGGCTATCAGGGCACCGTGGCCGGCGGCTCGGTGAAGCCTGGCGACAGCGTGTTGATCCTGCCATCGGGCATGGTCGCAAACGTCGCCAAGATCGTCACCTTCGACCTGGTGCGCAACGCAGCGGTAGCGGGAGATGCGATCACGCTCGTTCTCGACCGGCAGGTGGACGTGTCGCGCGGAGACATGATCGTTGCCATCGACCACCAGCCGCAGGTCGGCCTTTCCTTCGATGCGCAGATCGTCGCGCTGCAGCCGGAAGGGGTCCACTCTGGCAAGCGCTACTGGCTGAAGAGCGGCAGCCGCCGCCAGCGGGTGCAGGTGCTTCCGATCAGCCAGCTGGAATTGATCAGCGGCGCATGGAACCCTGCCAAGGCCCTGCCGATGAACTCCATCGGGAAGGTGCAACTGATCTTCGACCAGCTGGCGATTTTCGACCCCTACGAGCAGAGCCGCTCGACGGGGGCTTTCATCCTGATCGATGCAGACACCAACAACACGGTAGCCGGCGGCATGATCTCGGGAAAGCGTGCCGACTTAGGCGCGTACGATCCTGACCAGACGCGCGTGCTACTCTCCCTGCCGGCAGACCTTGCCGAACAGATCATGGCAAGCGACCTCTTCGCCAGCCGTCGGGACGAGGCAAAAGTCCGACGGATGACCTCCGCAGAAGCAGCCGATCTCTGGTCGGACGCGGCAAGCGACATCTGAGCGAACCGATCAGTCAGGGGGCCACATCCCCCTGACCTAACCCTTAAAGCGTCGTTCCACGCACGATCAGCTTGAAGCCAAGCTTGCGCCGGCCGGCGATTTCCCTTCCGCCGATCGCTTGGATCAGCATATCGGCAGCCTCGAAACCGAGTTCGAAGCGCGGGATATCGACGGTCGTGATGGCCGGATGGGCGGAGGCTGCGAATTCGAGATTGTTGATGCCGCAGATGCCGAGATCGCCGGGCACGCCGATGCCGCGACGCTGGCATTCGAACAGCACGCCGAGCGCCAGATCGTCGTTCTGGCAGAGTACCGCATCGACATCGGGCGCCCGCGCCAGAAGATCGGAGAACAACCGGCAACCGAGTGCCACACTGGTCGGCTCATCCTCCATGACCGTCAGGCGCGGATCGTGCATGCCTGCAGCCTGCAACACGTTTTCGTAACCCTGGCGGCGCCGGCTTGACCGGACATCGAGGTAGCCGCCGAGCAGGCCGATGCGGCGATATCCGCCGGATACAAGATGACGTGTGGCCGCCTCGCCGACAGCCTCGTGGTCGATGGCCGCAGCCATGGGCTCTTCGGGCTTCTGGCTATGATCGAGGATGTAGGACACGGGGCAGGTCGCCGAAATAACGGTCGGGGCAATCCGCTCGCAGCATTCGGTGCCGACGAGAAGGATGCCTGCCGGGTTCTGCGCCAGCAGGTTGCGGATCTGACCCGTCTCCTCGCCGCCGCTGTACATCGTACAGGCATATTGCGTGTGCAGACCGGTGTTGCGCATGCGGGCCTCGATACCGCCCATGACATCTGAAAGTATCTGGCTGTTGAGCGCCGGGGCAAGAACCGCGATGATACCGCTATGACGACCAGCCAGAGCCCGCGCGGCCAGATCGGGCACATAGCCCATGTCCTCGATTGCACGCAGGATGTTTTCGCGCAATTGCGCGGAAACCTTGTCGGGTGCGCGCAGGACACGGGACACTGTGATGGCGCTCACGCCCACCTTCTGCGCCACGTCCCTGAGCCTGACCCGGGTCCGTTTGTTCCGCCTGGTGCCTGGCTCCGTTCCAACGCTGTCCTGCAACTAAGCTCCTGTCCTTGTGAAGCCCGACGGTGCGGCCAGGCCTGGCACTCACATCCGTCTCGCGTGTTTCTTTACGAAGCCGGATACGGCTGGATCACCGCCAGGCGGGGAAGATGCGAAACATGGCGGAATTCCGCCCGCAGAATGGCTCAACATCCTCTATTTGTTTCGACATTTATATCGACCGTACACAATTTGTGTGCCCCGAAAGTGCTGATATAGCGGTGCAGACGCTAGTCTTGCCTTTAGTCGCTGATATATCCTCATCCTATGGACACCAATCGCGTTTTGAAATTCAGCGTCTGGATTTATATCGCAGCCCTCGTCGTGCTGACGCTTGCGCATGTGAATTGGCAGGCCGAGATTGGCAATCCGTTCAACATCTACCATATCGTCGCACTTTGCATCGCAGGCTGCCTGGCCCGACTGGCCTACCCTGACTCACCGTCTTTCGCCTTCCTGATGATGATTGCCACCGTCAGCGCTCTGGGGCTGGCCCATGTGCTAACCATCGGCAATGACGGTCGCCCGTTCGATATCATCGTCAATATGGCGAGCGGCATGTGGGGCGTCGCCCTCGGCGCTGTTATCGACAGGACGCGCCTCCCCTCGGCCTTCCGCCGCGGCGCCACCGACTGAGATACCGCTATCCGCGACTGTGCCATCCTGCTTGCAGTGTGATCCGCCAGGGTTGTGGTATCAACATTTCAAAACCTGTCATCCAGCTATCATGTTGCCGCCATAAACCGTGCTGAACGGTGGCGGGGCTTTGTCGATCTCTTGAAAAAGACAGCTCCATCTCCGAAGCCGCAGCCGATGCGGTGCCGATCATTGATGGAGGATATTGCGATGAAGACCCCGGTATTGAAGACGATCCTGCTTTCGACAGTCCTCCTGACGGCTTTTGCGGTGGCTCCGGGCCGTGCCGACGATACCGCTCCGGCCGCTGGCCAGACACTCGTCAACAAGGGTCTCGTCGGCATCGGCCGCATCCCGGCCAGCCAGCGGGATTCGTTCGGCGAGACATTCGGCTCCGGCTCGGGCATGGCGATAGATCCCCGCACCTGGACGCGCACCGCCGAGGGGTACAAGGGCAAGCTCTGGCTGCTGCCGGACCGGGGATACAATGTCAGCGGCACGACGGATTACCGTCCCCGTCTCAATACCATCGACATCCAGATGACGCCGACCGCGCCGGGTACCGCACCTCCCTCGGGCAAGGAGCAATCCGGCGTCACCGCCACACTCGCCAGCACCATGCTTCTGAAGGACGACAAGGGTGCCGACATGACCGGCCTCGATCCGTCAGCCGGTGTGCGGCCGGCGAGCGCGACGCTGCCGATGCTGCCGCAGGCGTCCAATGGCAAGATCTCCCTCGACAATGAGGCGATCGCCCGCCTTGCCGACGGCTCGATGCTGATCAGCGACGAATACGGCCCGAACATCTATCATTTCTCGGCAGACGGCCGGCTCGTCTCGGCAACGCAGCCGCCGGCAGCGCTGATCCCGATGCGCGACGGCAAGCCGAATTTCGCCTCCAACAATCCCGGCCCGGGCGAGAAGGCGCCCGAGCCCAAGGATCCGCAGACCGGACGGCAGAACAACCAGGGCCTCGAAGGCATGGCTATGGCGCCGGATGGCAAGACCGTCATCGCTGTGCTGCAATCCGCCACGCGACAGGATGGCGGCGACAGCGGCACCACGCGCCAGAACACGCGCGCCCTCGTCTATGACGCCAGCGATGTCGATCATCTGAAGCTGGTGCACGAATATGTCGTGCCGCTGCCCGTCTTCACCGATGCCAAGGGCAAGACGGTAGTGGCCGCCCAGAGCGAGATCGTCGCGCTCTCGCCGACGACATTCCTGATGCTCGCCCGCGACAGCAACAACGGCTATGGCGTCAAGGGCGACAAGTCGCTGCACCGCGCTATCGATCTCGTGGATGTCTCCGCCGCCACCGATATCGCCGGCACCGCCTTCGACGCCGACAAGCCGGTGGCACCGAAAGGCGTGCTCGACCCCTCCGTTACGCCCGCCAAGCGCACGCCGTTTATCGACCTCAACGACGATGCGCAGCTTGCCCGCTTCGGCCTCCACAACGGCGCGCCGAACGACCGCAACAACTTGTCCGAAAAATGGGAAGCCATGTCGCTCGTAAGCGTCCTCGACCCGAAACTCCCCGACGATTACTTCCTGCTTGTCGCCAACGACAACGACTTCCTGACCCAGGACGGCTACCAGGTCGGCGCCGCCTACAAGGGAGAAGGCGGCGCTGACGTCGATACCATGTTCCAGGTCTTCCAGGTCACCATTCCAGGCCTCGCAAAGAAGTAGCCACTTGCCGGGGTGAGCCGGTATCGCGCTCACCCCGCTCCTCGGACCAAGCGATGTCGTGCGTGTTGCCAACCGCCAAATCGGCCTCACGATCCAAAAAACAGCACCCCGCAGATTCGGCCTTGTCTAACCAAAACGGCTGGTTTAAATACACGCAACTGGTCACGGAGTGTAGCGCAGTCTGGTAGCGCACCACGTTCGGGACGTGGGGGTCGAGTGTTCGAATCACTCCACTCCGACCAGTCAGAACCCCCGCTACGGCGGGGTTTTTTCGTTTCTCCTGATATGCCGTTCAGATTCCCACCATGGTTTTCACCATGAGAAACGCCTGTAAAATGCAACAAAAAGACGGCCAAGCATGAAGCCAGGCGGCCTTGGAGCCGCCCTAAACGCGCTCAGGGTAACGTTCGGCCACGCCGGGCGAAATAGCCGGCGGCGGCTAGTCTCTTAATGTTGACAACCCCTGAATGTCAGCGGCTCATGTGCTCGCCTACAAGAACGGAGGCTGGTTTGAGTCGGGCCATATCAAAGACCACGCGTTAGACAGCGGGAGATTCACGGAATGGCCAAAGCTTTACTGCAGGTCTGGACCCCTTGGAGAAATCAACTTATCTCCCAGCTCGATTTCTATTTCGAACAGGCGAATGAACGGTTGATAGCGCAGTTCGGCGATATCGAAGGTGAAGCGGAAACGCACGGTGAAGAAACATACCGTCGGCTCGAGACGACCCTTGACCCGGAACACTACGATCAAGCCGACGCTGCCGATATGGCACAAGACCAAAGCATAGAACGGTACGAAATGCTTTCGGACATGAGGAGAGATGTCCATTTGTCCGTCGCCGCCGGACTGTATCATCAATGGGAAAAAGAGTTGCGAGACTGGCTGTCGAGGGAACTCGCGCGCAGTTTTGAGATGGAGTATCTGGAGCCAAAAATATGGTCAGCTCTCATGAGCGAGATTCTCGACCTACTTGGCAACTGGGGGTGGGACGCTCGGGCACTTCCCCAGCATAACAAGATCGAAGCTTGCCGTCTGGTGGTCAACGTCTACAAACATGGTAAGGGCAAAGCACTCGATGCTCTCCAGTCGGGCTTCCCGGAATACCTGAGGGAATCGGACGATGACGAGATTTGGTCTAAATACGCGGATCATACCAGCTTGTCGGTCACGGCCGATCAGCTCGGAGAATTCCATGCAGCGTTTACGCAATTCTGGCAGGAGATTCCCGAAAACATTTTCTGGGACGGGAGCTTTGAAGTTCCAGACTGGTTTGAGAAGGCTGCGAAGAAGGCAAATACTAAACAGCAATAATCGTGCTTGCTTTGGTTGACTTAGACGACCTCCCGGTGCCGAAGCGCGGGAGCCGTCGAAGTTCGTGGGCTTCTGAGAGCTAGACCTCTATCGGTATCCACTGCCCGCTTTGTAGTTCGCACCATCGCTTGCGGTCAAGGATGACACGGCGGGCGATCAAGGTGCCGTCAGGCCGACGCTTGCACTCGGACAGCCAAGTTACGAGTGACCCTGACTGGTTGCGCTTGCCTCTTGTAACCTCGAAGAACTGAGGGCGGACTGCGGGAACTTGATCGTCAGCCCAGATTTCGAAGACGATCAGATCACTCGCTTGACGCGAAAACTCGGGCATGATCTCTAGCGACCAAACGGTGGGAATATCATGAAGAGCTTGTGGGCGTCGGTGGGGATCGCGTTGACGATGGTGTCGTCCGTGGGGGCGCGGCCTTTGCCGGAACAGGTTCAAACGCTAGGTCCTCTTTTGGGCACCATGGACGTCCAGAGCTTGCCATCGATATCGAATGGCAAGCTCCAGGGCTGCCAACTCGTTTTCGATGCTATCGCGCAGGATTACACCTACAACGACGGGGCGTTCCTGAAAATCTCGGGGTCGGCGTCGATCATGTCATCCGGCGGAAAAATGGGCGCGACGGTGAAGGTCGTCGCCGAGGTCCTCGATCCGACGTCGACCGACGCCAAGCTTATCCCGTCGGCACCCTCACGGGCTTATCTCATCGGCAAGAACTACACGAACAACCTGGGAAGCCTCGTGAACGCGGCCTCGACGTCTCCGGGCGCGTGGTTCGCGATCTACAACTTCCAGCCGTCTTTTACGATCTTGGTGGAGGCGATGTCGTCCACGACGTTGACAATTGGATTTAACCAGAACGGCGGGAACACGGACATACAGCTACCGATAGATTTGACAGTAGCAAGCACCGATGACGCCGGAAAGCGAACACACAGCACCGCGGCGCTCGATAATTATTCGAAATGCATCGGCATCCTCGGCGACCAGTTCAAGTAGCGGTCAGTCGTCCTTTGAGATGACGTGTGCGTGGTACTCGCAGAAGTCTGGATACTCGGGACTATAGTCTTGGACACTGAGGTGCTCGCCGCAGATGGCGCACTCTCCACCGATCTCGAAGTCGCAAAGAATGCACTTGCCGATATCCACGATGAACGCCTCACGGCCGCACGAAAGACAAGTCTCGATCGGAGCACGGTCGCCATCCGTCATCACGAGATAGCGCGCGGCGGCCGTGCTATCTGCCAGCGCCTGCTCAATGCAGTCTTCGAGGTCCGGCTCCGTGCCACAGTTCCTGCATATCAAATGCATGTGCTGTGCATTGCGCTGGTCCGGGTGCTCTTGCCAAATGAGGTGCGATCCACAGTTGGGGCAGCTCATATCTGTCTTCGGAAACGGAACTTCCGTGGACTCCCAGTCGATGTTGTCGAAGGTCGCGGCGCAGGCCGCTTGCAATTCGTTGAAGAAGTGTTCGGTTTCCAAAAGGGCTTGCCAGCAGTCATCGGAGAACTGGCGCCGGGGATCGATGCCCAGGTACTCGCCCATCAATTTCTGTATCAACGGCAGTGTCCTGCCGAGCTGTTCCTTCACGACGTTTGGGTCGGCCGACGAGAACAGGTGTTCGATATCGTTTCGGTAGCTCTGCAACGCATCGAGAGGTCCCCAATCGGGCGACAAGCCAATCTCGACGAAGCGATCCTGTATCCCCTTCACATCGACCGTCTTTCCGGTCCTGATGATAGTGCCGTCCTTTTTGACTTTCGTGATGAACACGAGCGAGCCGTCATTGCCCGGCGACTCATTCCAAAGAACAGCCTTAGCAAGCAGCAATAGGCCCGCGTAGACATTCCGCACGGCCGACACCAGTCGGCGGTCAGAGCCGTTCCAGAAATCCTGCATCCCGACTTCTATTGAGTCGATGGCATTGCCGAGCAGCTTTTCCATGGGTCCGTAATCGCGCGAGTTTACTAACGCACTTTACTACCTTTAGTGAACGACGCTAGTAAAGTGCTGCGTGAAGGTTGGGAGGGCGCGCGCCAGACTTGACTTTTCTATTCGATGAGAACAAAAAGGGAACATGAAGCACCGACGCGGAGTGACCTTCAGAAAGGCCGGGGCCAGCCGATCTACGTCGGCGAGGTCGAGGATGTCATGAAGGACGTCCAGAAAGTCGCACCCGGAGATACCATGAGAAACAGCCCGAAATAGGCAAGATCAACCCAGACCAAAGCGGCTTAACCCGCACCAAAAAGCCCAGAGCTGCGGGGTTTTACCCGCATATGTGGACAGGTCAGCAAAGTTCGGGACGTGGGGGTCGAGTGTTCGAATCACTCCACTCCGACCAGTTTGTAGCGTTGAAAAATTCCCGAAATTCTGAAACTTTAAAGCCTTTATCAGAAATCGACAGTGTCGATACATCGAGAAGACGCTTCGACAACGTCGACGCTTGGTGGTGTCTGCAACGAAGGATAGCGCTCGACTTGCTGCGCGCTTCGCCTTGCATTCCGCGCTGAGGAGGACGGCAAGCTTTTCCGAGTGGTGTGGTCAGCGGTGCAGGGTTGCGCCATAGGCGGCCACTGGAACCTTGTTGGCGGCAAAGCTTTATCTCGAAAAGGAGATCGCCATGTCCACCAACGACCAGAACGCCACTCCCGAACAAAGACGTCCAAAAGACGTCTCGCCGATCGCGGACTCCGAGAAGTTCGGCGACGAGGAATCGATGGCTCCGCCCTTGGTTCAGCCTGCAGGGGCAAAAGACGAAAGCGAGAGGCCGATCGTGAACCCGGTCACTGGCGGCGCACTGTAGGGATTCGAAAATGCCGCAATAATGACTTGCGGCATTTTCTTTGTGGTTTGCCCGAATTGTGGCCGGGCGACGGTAAGTCCGCCGCCCAGTCCGTGACTACTTGTTCAAGTCCTGCGCCATCATGAGATGATGCTCCAACGCAGGGCGTGTGGTCGCCGCCCATGTCTTCAGGTCGGCATTGTCGCCGCCGTCGCCGTAGCGCTTGAACAGGTCAACTGCATCCTTGTGGGCCGAGACCTGGTCGGAATGGTACTGCTTGGTAAATTCGTCACCCTGCAGGCCGTTGAGCTTGTCCAGCATGCCTTGCTGCGAGGACGTCATCGCGGCCGGGATTGCGGCTTTCACTTTGCCGGAATCGACCATCGCCTTCATCTCGGCCGAGGTCTTGGTGTGGTCGGCAATCATCTGCTGGGCGAATGCCTTCGTGGCGGGATCGGCCTTTTCAACGGCCAATTTGCTCGAAGCGATCTCGAACATATCACTGGTGGCCGCTTCGGTGACAAAGTCTTCCGTCTTCGGAGCGTTGCCCATGAGCGAATTGACGCCTGTGCTTTCGGCGGCCGACTGGGCAAAGGCCGAAGTTGAAACCATCAGAAGTGCTGCTGTCAGAATTATCTTGTTCATTTGTAGTCCTCCATTTGCGCTTGCTAACGTCCCTCGGGCTTATGCGTTCCCGATTGGATGGAGGGCAGAGAAGTTACAATCTATTTGGGGGCTAACTGACCGATACGGAACGACCAGGACGCTTGGGGCTGGCGATTGGCCATACGAGCAGCACGCGGTCATGATGTCCGTGGTCGCGTTGCAGTTGTGCCCGTCCTTCCGAGATAGCCGAGGAAGACCTTTGCCGTATCGGGCGTTCGCAAGCTCTCGCCGCGACTGGCCCCAAATGCCTTTCTGGTTCGATTGCCTTTTGTGACAGCCGCGCCACTTCACCCTCGTCGGCTACGCTGTAGTCCACCGGCATTGGGGGAATGATTTGTCAGACGTGAACATGTTGCCAGAGGACCGCGGAGATGGCTCGAAAGCCTCCGCCGTTCGCGCCGCCCCGAGATGGGCAATCATTGGCCTCTTCCTGTACGGCTCAGTCTTTACGTTGAGCAGCGCGAAAGAGTTCCTGGTGCCCATCGTGTTGGCATTTTTGCTCGCGATGGTCTTCGGGCCGATCAGAAGATTCTTTGACCGGCGTGGTGTGTCTTCGACACTGACATCGCTTGTGATCGTCGCCTTTCTGTTTTTCGGGTTTCTCGCCCTCATAGGCGCTCTGGCCATTCCCGTCAGCGGATGGATGGAGCGCGCGCCCCAGATCCAGAGGGATGTGCAAAGCAAGCTCAGCGGTCTTTCCAGCACCTTTTCAGGGATCATGGATGCCGCGACCCGCCTCGGGGAATTGACCCGCAGCCACTCGGCCGACGTTCAGCAGGTCGAGGTCCGCGACAGCAGCATGATCGCAAACGCTGCTCTCTTTGCTCCCGCAGCGATGGCACAGTTCATCTTCACGCTGATCCTGCTCCTGTTCCTTCTGGCGTCAGGAGACATGTTCTATGAAAAGCTCGTCCATGTCATGCCGACGTTCAAGGACAAGAAGCGGGCGATGCGCATCGCCCACGATATCGAGCGCAAGCTCTCGCGCTATCTGTTGACGATCACGATCATCAATGGCGGGCTTGGAGTTGCCGTTGCGCTGCTGCTTTGGGCTGTCGGCATGCCCAGCCCCATCATTTTCGGGGTGCTTGCGTTCCTTCTCAACTACGTTCCCTATCTCGGTGCATTCGCGGGCATTCTTGTCGCCATGAGCGTCGCACTGGTTTCGTTCGACGTGCCTGGCTGGGCGCTTGCTGTCGGCGTCCTCTATCTGGGCTTGACGAGCATCGAGGGCCAGTTGATCACACCCTATTTCATCGGACGAAGCCTCCGCCTGAACACCGTGGTCGTCTTCATTGCCGTGTCCTTTTGGGCGTGGCTGTGGTCGGCCGTGGGCATGCTTGTCGCTGTGCCGTTGCTCGTTGCGGTGAATACGTTTTGCGAGCACATCGATGGACTGAAAGGGCTGGGCGACTTTCTTTCCGAGCGCCATTCCGAGAAGGAGGAAGCGCCGGCTGGATGATCGGTGTGTTGGGGAGCTTCGGCGATCCGCATGATACCCCTTGTCGTTGCCTCGGGCAGTTGCGCTGCGATCAATGACAGTCGGAGGGCTCTGCACACCCGCCACCTTCCGCGAGCGCCGACAATGCCCGGCCGCACATAGGCTGATCGTGCGGCCGAGATAGGCCGAAACTCACATAGACTTCAGCATTCCGCCATCGACGAAATAGGTCGAGCCGACCGAATAGCTCGCCCGTTCCGAGCACAGGAAAACGAAAAAGTCGGCGGCTTCCTGTGGAGTGGCGAACCTTTTGATGGGAGCATGTTCGTTGGCCACGGAGTCGAGGTAAGCCTGCCAGTCGCCACCCTTATCGGCAGTGAGCTGCTTGGCGGTCTTGATCCAATCCGGCGTCAGGACGAGGCCGGGATTAACGCAGTTCACGCGGATGTTCTGCGGGATCAATTCGGTGGAAAGTGTCTTCGAAAACATCATCAATGCCGCCTTGGTGACATTGTAGATGGGCTCGTACCAAAGCGGCTGCACGGCGCATATGGACGCATTGTGCAGGATCACGCCGCCGCCCTTTTCCCGCATTTGAGGCGCAAGACCTCTGGCAAGCCGAACGGCAGCCATGACATGCAGGTCGAAGTAGAATTGCCACTTTTCGTCATCGGCCTCCATGACAGTCTCGTTCGAGCCGGTGCCTGCATTGTTGATGAGAATATCCGCTCCCCCGGCTTCAGCAGCAGCGCGGATAACGCTGCTCGTTCCATCGGCAGTCGCAACGTCGGCGGCGATGCCTGTCGCAGACACCCCGTATTTCGAGGCGATACGGGCGGCCTCTGCCTCAACTCTTTCCTTTCCTCTTGCAGCCAGAATGACGCTGGCGCCCTCCGCGGCAAGTCCTTCCGCAATCGCCAGGCCAATTCCGACACTGCCTCCGGTAATGACGGCATTCTTCCCTTTGAGACCCAGTTCCATTCTTTCTCTCTCCCCTTTTGACGTGTTTAGAATTGCCGCCGATGCCCGCCATTGCAAGTCGATAGCAAGTCGGTTGAATTGGCCGCTGGCAGGTTTCGTCAGATCAGCCGGCAGCGGCAGGATAGCGCCGACGGATAGAAGCGTCTCGAGCAATCTCGAAATTTCAGTGAAGCCACCTAGCGCAGAAGGCCATCGCGCCCGAACTCTTCCCAGCCGCTCAGTGGCGAACGGGCATCGTCACCGCCGTTTGCAGGATCAGGTGCCGTTTTTCCAGTCTTCAACGAACGGGTGAGCTTTCTCTTCCAGGAAGCCTGCTGCCTTTTCTCGGCGGCAGCGATAACATCGTCTTCGCGCCACTCGTCCACCACGCTGCGGTTGAGCAGATCCTCGACAAACCTTGGGTCGAAGACGTGGAACGTGATCTGTTTCGCCCGCCCGCGCAGTCTGACGGTGCGAATTCCGGCACTCTGCAGTCGCCCGTCCTTCAGCCACCGGTGCCTTTCCGTCGTCGTGATCGTCAGGATATCCTGGATCTCGCGCGGGATGACCGGAAGGCTTTCGATATCTGCAAGCGCCTCGGTGACAACAGCCGATACTGAGCGAAAAATGGTTTTCGAGGTTTCCGGCAATACCAGTCTCAGTGTCGAGCCGTCGATATCCAGAGATTTCCGGATCGCTAACGGCAGCCGCGCCCTCACTTCAAGAAGAATTCCCTTGGCGCGCACGGATGAGCCGAGTGTCGTTGCTGGCGACAGCGCCCACTCCTTGAGCAGTTCCGGGGCATCGGTCTTTTCGGTCCTTGGCATCCCGACGAAATGGGCGTCGCCATAGTCGAAGTCAACACCGGTTGCCGTCTGCGTTGCTGGTATGTCGGAAAAGCGCTGGCGGCCTAATTCAGTGCGTAGGTCACGACGCGGTGCGGATGCTCGACGCGGAACCTCGACAGCATTTCCGAAGCCTGTTGGGCTGCAAAGCCGGCATTCTCGACGTCTTCACGGGCCCAGTCATCGGCGTTGACGCGAATCGCATCGGCCATTCCCTGCGACACCGCAGCGAAGTGCTTGTTCCCTTCCACCAGTGCCTCTTTGGCAACACCCTCGAGGGCAATGGCCAGCCCGACCAGTAAATCCTCGCGCTCGTGAACGCTCAAGGTTTCGATCGCGGTGATGACGGCTTCGGGCGTGCTCATCTTGAATTCCTTCAAACGTGCTGTCGATCGGTCAAATAGGCCTCCGATAGCTCGGTATCTGGTGACGATCCGAGCTTGGGTCAACATTTCAGCTCCTGCCTTCGCACGCAAATTCGGCCGGCAGTTCACGCGGTGAAATGTTTGGTCACTTTAAATGAGTTTTGTTTTTCGCTTTATCAGGGCATCTGAGGGTGAAGTCATCGAGACGCGTCGCACTATGACGCATGATCAAGAGTGAAATTCATGGAAAAGCCAATAGCTGTCAGTCGCATGGCCAAGAATACGGTCTTCGGCAAAGGCGACGTTTTCGTGCTTTTCGGCGAATTGTTCGGTCGCGGCTATGCAACTGGCCTGCTTGACGAGGCACGCGCTGCTGGAATGGAGATTGTCGGCGTCACGGTTGGACGCCGCGATGAAAGCGGAAGCCTGCGCCCGCTCGATGCCGAAGAACTCTCCGCTGCCGAAGCTCGACTGTGCGGCAGGATCATCAATATCCCGCTGATGGCAGGCTTCGATATGGACGCTCCCGCGGGCGGTCCGACACCAACCGATCTGCTTGGCGAGATGACGCTGGAGAACTGGCAGGACGAGAAACTCGACTGGGACTACCTGGCGCGCTGTCGCGCGACGGGGACAGCGCGGTTTACCAATGCGCTTGCCCAGGTGATGGACGTGCTGGATGGCATGATCGCCGACGGAAAGAACGTGTTTTTCGCCCATACGATGGCCGGAGGCATTCCGAAGGCCAAGGTCTTCCTCGTGCTGGCCAACCGCATCTACAAAGGGCGCGGAGCGCGCCACATGTCGTCGCAGACCCTGCTCGACAGCGACATGGGCAAGCTCATCCTGCAGAATTTCGACGAAGTGTCCGCAGACACTTTCGGACATCTCATCGAGTTCAGCTCTGCCATACGCGACAGAATCGAAAACTCGGGCGGCACGGTCAGGTACACCGCCTACGGCTATCATGGCTCCGCAGTGCTGATCGATGGCGCGTATCGCTGGCAGACCTACACCAACTACACCCAGGGCTACGCCAAGATGCGGCTTGAAGGCATCGCTACGCGCGCGTGGGAAGCCGGGATCAAGGCGACAGTCTACAACTGCCCCGAAATCCGCACGAATTCTTCGGATGTCTTCACGGGCATCGAACTGCCGCTTATTCCGTTGCTGCTTGCGCTCAAGCAGGAGGGCGGCGGTCAGTGGGTCGACGACCAGTGGCAAGCCTGCGGGCAGCTTCTTGCGGACGGGTTTACGATGGAAGATGTCTTCCGCAAGATCGCCGAAATGCAGGCGAACGACGTGATGCGCCCCTTCTACGACTTTTCGGCGTGGCCCATGGCAAACAGCCAGAAGCAGACCGATCTTGTCATCGGCGCGTCGAGCGAAATCACCCAGATGCACCGCGACGGGAAGGCGCTGATCAGCGACCGCCTGAGCAGTCTGGTTGTGGAAGCCACAGGGAAACTGATATTCGGAGAGACCTCGCAGCCGTCAGGCCCCGTTCTCTGGCTCAACCACGATATTGTCGCGCGCCAGCTCGTGGCTTCGCATTCTGACAGCCTGCAGGACCATCAAGACCTCGCAGCTTGAGGCATCCTCAAATCGCAATGAGCCGGCGATGCTTTGACGCTGGCGATTGAAACGGGCCGGCCCCAGGACTACCGACCAGATACTGCGGCCGGCAGCAGCGTAATCGCCAACAACAGACTTGGTAGTGCTGAACTGCCGGTTTTCTACGCGGACCGGAGAGTCAGGCGGGTGAGTTCTGCTGGCTTTCCCAAACGCAAGGCAAAACCCGGCCAGAGCCCCGTGCCGTTGTTCACGTAGAGATACATGCCCTCGACCTTGTAAAGGCCCGAGACAAACCCGTTATTGCCCCTCGCCACGAGGCTGGAGAGCCCGACGACCATTCCTCCGTGGGTGTGGCCGGAAAGCTGAAGCGAGACCCCTGCCCTGGCGGCGCTTGCGGCTCCCATCGGCTGGTGATCGAGCAGGACAATCGGCGCCCCTTCGGGTGCGCCAAGAATGGCCGCCAGCAGGTCGGGCGCAGCATTGCCCGAGTGTTTGCCGGAGCGGTCGGTTACGCCTGCGATGACGATCTTCGCTCCGTCACGCTCGATAACGACATGCTGGTTCAAAAGCGGCTGAAGTCCCAGCAACCGGTATTCGCGCATCCATTCATTGTAGTCGAAGAAGTACTCGTGGTTGCCGGGAATGGCCCAGACGCCGTCCCGCGCTCGCAGTTTCGCGATCGGCTGGACATCGAGACGTCGGTGCTGGACATCGCCGTCGATCAGGTCACCTGTCATCACGATCACGTCCACATCGAGAGCGTTCGCCTTCGACACCACCGCTTCTGCCCAGCGCCCGGGAAACAGCCTGCTGATATGCAGATCGGTCAACTGCAGGAGGCGATATCCATCAAAGGCGGCGGGAAGACCGGATATGGGAATTTCGATATCCCTGAGCGCTGGAACGCGGATGGCTTGGCTCACGCCAAACGTAGCGAGGCAAAGCGCAACAATCCCCATTCCGTACCGCAACTCAGGGCGAACGACTGGAAACGCACCCTTTATCGGCCAGAGGACAATCGAGACGAGGTCGAGGCCGATCTGGAATACTGCCAGCAGGACTGTCGCACCGAAGATCACGTTGAAGACAATGATGATCGGCCTTGGAAACTCCGGCGAGAAAACCGATCCCGACGAAAGGCGGCAGAACAGGAGGAATTGCGAAGCAATCAGCAGGACCGCGGCGAGAAGCAGTTTTATCGACCAAGGCCAGGGCAACGGTTCGATAAAGCGCACCACGACCAGAAGCCATGGCAGTCCGAGAATGATGTTGAACATGGATGAGAGGTTTTCCAGTGAAATAGATCGGGATCCGCAGGCCGCCTTTAACTAAGCAACCAAGCGATGGAAATCTATTTTTAAATGCGGTTCGGGAACCGTCCGACACCCGGGCGATAAAATCATTGCTGATTTTCCCACCACGGGCGCCTGTCCGGCTTCTTCCACTCAGAACCGCTGCGGAGCGGCAGGTTTGTTTTCGAAGATGGCCTCAATGCGCGCCAGGACATCAGTGGTGAGCTTGTCCTTATGGCTGAGCGCGGCAAGATTGTCCTCGAGCTGGCTCAGGCGGGATGCGCCCAGGATCACGGTCGAAACATTGCGGTTCGACAGGCACCACAAGAGCGACAGATGGGTGATGGAGATTCCGATTTCGTCTGCAAGATCGGCCAACTCGGAGACTTTCGAGAGCTCGGCGCGACCGGCTTCGCTCGACCATTTTTCCTTCAGCCATTCATAGCCCGGCAGGTTCATGCGCCCGTCGTTGGGAATGCCCTTGTTGTATTTCCCGGTCAAAACGCCCGAAGCCAGCGGCGACCAGATCGTCGTACCCAGGCCCATCAGATCGTAGAGGGGCAGATAATCGGCTTCGACCTTCTGACGTTCGAACAGATTATACTGCGGCTGCTCCATCGTCGGCGGCGTGATGCGCAAGTCGCGGGCCACAGCGTAGGCTTCCGTCAACTGTTGAGCCGACCATTCGGATGTCCCCCAATACAGGATTTTCCCCTGGGTGACGAGATCGTGCATGGCGCGAACCGTTTCCTCGATCGGTGTATCGATGTCCGGGCGGTGGCAGAAATACAAATCGAGATACTCCACCTGCAGGCGCTTCAGTGCGGCATGGGCAGCATCGGTCACATGCTTTCGCGAAAGACCCCGCTGCGTTGGCTTCTGGCCGCCCCAGAACACCTTGCTGGAAACGATGAAGCTGTCGCGGCTCCAGCCGAGTGTTTTCAGGGCCTCGCCCATGACGAGTTCGGACTTTCCGCTCTCGTAACCTTCGGCATTGTCGAAGAAATTGACCCCATTGTCGTAGGCATGCGCCATCAGGCTAACGGCATCGCTACCATCGACCTGCTTGCCGAACGTGACCCAAGATCCAAACGAGAACTCGCTGACCTTCAACCCTGATTTTCCGAGACGGCGGTATTCCATGGTGTAGCTCCTCCCGCGATGCGCAAGAGGGCAACATAGCGCAAGGCGATGCGAAAGACAGTCCGGGCGGCGGTTATCGCGCCGACAGCCAGCTGGACGCAGGGCTTGGATCAAAACCGGCGCAATCCTGCGCTCACCGGTTTAGCGGTATCCAGCCGCCTGAAGTTCGAAGAGTTGCGCATACCGGCCGCCTTGCTGAAGTAGTTCGGTGTGGGTTCCGCTCTCCAGAATGCTGCCGTTTTCGAGGACGAGGATGCGATCCGCCATCCGGACAGTCGAGAAGCGATGCGAAATGAGGACCGCCGTCGTATTTTCGGCCAGGCTCTTGAACCGGGAAAAGACCTCCGCCTCCGATTTGGCATCCAAAGCCGCTGTCGGCTCATCGAGGATCACCAGTTCGGCATCCCGCATATAGGCCCGCGCGATAGCCAGCTTCTGCCATTCCCCGCCGGAGAGATCGCGCCCCTTGTTGAACAGACGGCCGAGCGGCTGTTCGTATTTGAGCGGCAACTTGCCAATGACAGCGTCGGCAAGGCTCCGTTCGGCGGCGCCCTCGATCCTCGCCATGTCGGTCCGCTCCTCGATGCGTCCGACACCGATGTTGTCTGCGGCAGTGAAGCTGTAGCGCGTGAAATCCTGGAAGATGACCCCGACATGCGCATGAATTTCGGCAATGTCCATTTCCCGGAGATCTATGCCATCGACGGTGATCCGACCTTCGTCGGGATCGTAGAGGCGCGTCAGAAGCTTGACGATCGTCGTCTTGCCAGCTCCGTTCTCGCCCACCAGCGCGAGGGTCTCGCCGGCACGTAAGGTGAAGCTGAGGCCCCGGACGGCCCATATGTCGGTATCCGGATATCGAAACCCGACCTCCTCGAACACGATGCCATCGCGTATCGGCTGCGGAAATGGCTTTGGATCAACGGGCGAGCCAATAGTCGGCTTGATTTCGAAAAACGAGAAGAGATCGTCGAGATACAGCGACTGCCCGGCGATCTGCGTGAACCCGAGCAGTATCTTCTGGAAGAGCCCGTTGAGGCGCAGGAATGCTCCGGCAAGGAATGCGAGGTCACCGATGGAAAATACACCGACGATGGTCTGCCAGACGATATAGGCGTAGGCGCCGTAGTAGGTCAGGGTGCTGATAGCGGCGAGCAGCGATCCCCAGATCGCCCGGTGAATAGAGAGCTTTCGCGTTTCCGCGAATATCGTCTCGGAAAGCGATTTAAAGCGGTCGACAAGATACCTTCCGAGGCCAAAGAGTTTCATCTCCTTCGCGGTGTCGGCACTGGCACCTATGAAACGAATGTATTCGAGCTGCCGACGCTCCGGTGTCCGGCCGCGCGTGAGGTCGTAAGACCTGGTGTTGAAGCGCGCTTCGCCCCAGACCGCCGGAACGAAGGATAGCGCCAGCAGCAGAATGAGCCACGGGGCATAAGCCACCAGCCCGGCGGCCAGCGTGGCGACGGTAATCATGTCCTGGGCCTGCCCGAACATCTGCGGCAACAACCCATTGCGACCGGCCGCCTGCCTTCGCGCGCGCTCCAGCCTATCCTGATATTCCGGGCTTTCGAAGTGACGCAGGTCCAGCTTTGCAGCGTGCTGCATCAGCTCGACGCTCACCGTATTGGAATGAAGCTCGCCGAGGACTGAATCCACGAGCGTGGTTGCCCGCGTCAGCAGGTCGAGAGCAAACACAAGTGCGAATTCCAGCGCCAGCAACGGAAGAATGACGTTCAGTCGCCCGCTGGCCCACCACTCAGAGAGACTTGATGAGGCGGAATGGGTTGCGGCCAGGCGCACCACTTCGTCAATGATGAGCTTGCCGACATAGAGGGCCAGAACCGGCTGAATGGCGCGCACGAGCCTCAGGCACATGCTGGCAAGCGTCAGCCATCGGCTCGTTCTCCAGATTTGGGCGACAAGTCGCGCAAGAAGCCGCAGATTGCCCAGCTTGTCGCGGAGGCGGCTGCCGGATGATCGCGGTCCGTCGACTGGGCCGGCGGGTTCAGACGCTTTCAAACCGGCAGCTTCGCCAGGACGAGACGTCACCTTTGAAGGCGCCCTCAAGAGCGTTCGATCGTTTTTGCCGCAGCATCCAGCGCGCTGGCAATAGTTTCAGCCGACTGGTCTTCCAAAGGACCGCGAAGCCGAAGTCGCAGGGCCAGCTTGACGTTTTCCATGGCTCGAATGATCGATGCAGGAACAGGCGCAACGCCGTCGCCACGCGCAGTGCTGACGCGTGCGACAAGCTCGTCTGCCGACGCTTTGTTAGCGATGAGGAATGCCTCACCCTCGGACGTTATGCGGTATCGCTTCCGGCCAGGCTGGTCGATGTCGATGGTGGCGTAACCCATGTCCTCAAGCCATGCGAGGGTCGGATAGATCACGCCGGGGCTCGGCGAGTAGCTGCCGCCCATACGCTCCTCTATAGCTTTCATGAGGTCATAGCCATGCGACGGATTGCCGGCAATCATCGTGAGGAGGAGAAGCCGCAGTTCCCCGTAATCGAAGGGACGTTTGCCCTCCCTTGCCCTGTGATGTCGATGATGCTTGCCATCGTGCCCGTGGTCGTGACCGTCGTCGTGAGATTTGTTTTTCATTTTCCCGATATAGATCTCGATATATCGGAATGCAAGACCAGGTCTGGCGTAGGGTCAGACCTTGGAATCAGTTCGCCATCATTCGAGAATTCAGGCGTGGAACGCACTTCGTTGGAGATGCGATCTGGCCGCCCTCACATAGCCCGACCTTCGAAGGAAGCCAGTTGCAGCATGACGAGGGTGTCATTGCTGTGGGTGTGCAGCGCGTCGCCGTCTTGTTCCTGGCTGATGGAGCCGTAGCTGGCGTTTCCGCCTTCGGCGTATTGAGTCTGCGCGGACTGCCTGCCGGAGACGAAATTCCGGTCAGAATTGTGCGGTGCGCCTGTCTCAGTGTGGGCGTTGGACATGATGTGCTCCGAGAATTGCTTTCGGCTCGTAACGGGCTCGGCCACCTATCGTTCCCTCATTCACATCAATGAGCAGCGATTACGCGCCGCTATCTTGGCTTCAGGTCACTTGAGCTTGCTGGTTTGGAAAACAACCCAAATTTGGTCGCTGCCGCCAATCAACATTGTGTCGATTTTTTGCCGCATTTACCCCAAGCTGGTAGCGAGCAAAGCCATGGTCGCAGCTTTGCCTCGATAATAACCCGCCGACCCCGCCCCAAGGATTTTCCCATGAAAAAAATGCTTCTCGTCGCCTCCGCCATGGCTTTCGCTTTCCCGCTTCTTGCCCAGGCGGAAACGCTGAAATTTCCGAGCGACGCGCCGATTGCGTCCGTGACCATTCCCCATAGCTGGGCCCCGAAAGAGACCGAGACCGGCATCGATGCGACATCGGACGATTCTGCGGTCTATTTCTCGATTGACGTCGCCGACGAGAAATCCTCCGACAAGGTCGTCAGCGATGCGATCGACTTCCTGACGAAGAGCGGCGTCAAGATCGATCCCGCTACCCAGAAGGACGAGGGCGACAACACCATCAACGGCATGAAGATGTCGACGCTTGGTTGGCAGGGAACCGACAATGACGGCGCCGTCGATGTGGAACTCGCCTTCCTTTCGCCAGTGCCCGGCAAGCTGCTTGTCGTGACCTATTGGGGATCGAAGGATTCCGGCAGCAAGCACGACAAGGAACTGACATCGATCCTTTCGTCGCTGGTCGCCGTCAAATAGCACCAAGCCGACAGACCTTGCTCCCCGGGACAGCGCAATGGCGTTGCCTCGGGGTTTGCGACCGGGATACCCCTCGCCCGAATCGGCGCGGACGCCGGTTGCGAGCGGCCAGACGTGCATCTGGCGCAACACTCCCATCAAATTCGCGACAAGGCCGCTAATGACAATTTGCTTTTATCGACTTTGGCGGTAAAGCCGTGGGTGGGACAGACGGGAACGGCGCGGGACAGCGGCTTTTCCGACAGTCAATGCGCGAGAACGAGCTCAAGGACGATACGATGAACATCCGCATGTTTTCTGCGGCGGGGCTGATGATGGCCCTCGCCGGATGCACGACCGTTTCGAACGTTGCCACCATTCCTATGATGAAGGCCAATCCGGTTCAGGACTATTGGTCTGGCAGGTCTGCCGGCAAGTTCTTTGCCGCCTATGGCCCACCGATCTCCGACCATGACGACGGCGGCGGCCGGGTCTACAACTGGCGCGGCGGCTACAAGAAGGTCCGCGTGGAGGCCAAGACGGCCGATGGAACGCCGGGCAAGCCAGCCCGCACGGTCAATCTCAGCTGCAAGGCAGACATTACCACCTCGTCGGACTACGTTATCCGCTCGATCCGCATCCTTGGCGACATGCCCGGCGTGAACGGCCCATCCTATTGCGCCGAACTGCTCATCCCGACACCTCCTGCCGCCGCCAGCTAGGACGCTGCCGACCGGATGATATCGCGCAGGCGGCCCCCGGCCGCCTGTTCGCATTTTGGCCTGCGCGGGGCGCAGCAAGTGTGCCCGCTTGAACAAGCCTGGCGCGATGCCCACCTTCGTGATCGAACGCCATCCGGCAGTGCACCGTCCCGCCCAAGAACCAGCAGAGTACGCCCATGACATCGATCGAACTTGGCCTTGATACATTTGGCGATGTCACATCGTCTGCTGACGGCGTGCCGCTGACGCATGCGCAGGTTTTGCGCAATGTCGTTGAGGAGGCCGTGCTGGCCGACACCTTGGGCATCGACTTCATCGGCATCGGCGAGCATCACCGCGCCGACTTTGCCGTGTCCGCTCCCGAAATCCTGCTCGCTGCTGCCGCCGTGCGCACGACGCGTATCCGGCTCGGCTCGGCTGTGACCGTGCTTTCCTCCGACGATCCGATCCGGGTTTTCCAGCGCTTCTCGTCTATCAACGCACTCTCGAACGGGCGTGCGGAGGTCATCCTCGGGCGTGGCTCATTTACCGAGTCGTTTCCGCTCTTCGGATTTGCGCTGCGCGACTACGAAACGCTTTTCGAGGAAAAGCTGGAGATTTTTGCAGCGCTGGTCTCGCAGAAGTCCGTCAACTGGAAGGGTACTATCCGCCCGCCGCTGACCAACCAGCAGGTCTTTCCGCCGATCGAGACGGGGTCTCTGCGGACGTGGATCGGTGTCGGGGGAAGCCCTGAGTCTGTCGTGCGCGCGGCGCGGCATAATCTTCCGCTGATGCTGGCGATCATCGGCGGCGATCCGAAACGTTTCGTGCCTTATGTCGACCTGTCGAAGCGGGCCTATGACCAGCTGAAACTGCCGATGCAGGCTATCGGCGTGCACTCGCCGGGCTATGTCGCCGACACGGACGAGCAGGCGCGGGCCGAATTCTGGCCGGACTACAAGCGCATGCGCGACCAGATCGGCGCGGAACGGGGCTGGCCGCCGATGGAGGCATCGGAGTTTCGCCAGGAAATCGACCACGGCTCGCTCTATGTCGGCTCGCCGGAGACGGTGGCGCGCAAGATCGCCGCAACGATCAAGGCGCTCGATGTCGGCCGCTTCGACCTCAAATACAGCGCAGGCCCGCTTCCCCACGAAAAGCTGATGCACTGCATCGAGCTCTACGGGACCAAGGTTGCACCGATGGTCCGCGATCTGCTCGCCTGACGGTGCTCTGACCGGGCGGCAGTGCAGCGATTTGCACTGCCTTGCGTCTCGGCTTAAAGCGCTGCCGCGACCAGGCTCGTCAAAGCCTTGCGGCCGGTGCGGTAGACGAGGCCCGGGGCATCCATCGCCCTGCCGAGGAGACCCGGCTCCCTATCCTGCAAGCTGACCTTTTCCACCAGCGTATCCCCCTCTTGCGGGAATGCGACGGGTACCTTCGGTGCAGCGGCGTGGCCGACGATCAGCGGATCCTTCGTTTCGCAGCCTGGCAGGCAGCTCTCGAAGCTGTGGGCATCGGCACTAGCGACGACCGTCTCCCTCACTGCCCGCTTGGTGGGCACGGGCGCATGCCGGGGAGCCGGATCAGCCGCTGCTACGACGCGCCAGGTGGGGATCGGGATATTGGCGACCACGGGCGCTGCTGCCGGACTGGCATCGATCGCCGCCTGCGCCACGGAGACACCGGGGTTTGCCGCGACGCCGGGAAGCACCATCGCAACCCGCGGCGCATTGTTCATCGGTGCGGCGGCCAGTTCGTCCGAGCCGTTGCGGTGCGTCACATAGATCACGGCCGCCAGGGCGCCGCACATGACAAGCGAAAATCCTGCCCGCGCGACGATGTCGCTGCCGGCCCTGTACCAGGTCTGCTGCTGCGAAGTCATGATTCTCTCCCTAGCTGTTTCAGTTGCCCTATAAAGACCCTGAATTGCGGCAGGGGTTTTGTCGGAAAGAGTCCTTTCGCGGGCAGTTTATGTAAGTATGTTCGCAACAGATTTTTAATGGCGGCCGAAATCAGTCAAGGCTGGCGATCTTTTCGATCACGGGCCGCTGCCTATATGTCCTCTTCACACGCTTTAAATACAGAGGATTGGCCAGATGAGACCTCGCGTTATTTGCCTCATGCTCACATCGCCGGATGGCAGTCTGCATCCGAGCCGCTGGACGACAAGCCCGGATGGGAGCCGCGCAGACTGGTCGGCGCTGTATGAGAAAGTCCACAAGGCACACGATGCCAATGCCTGGATGGTCGGGCGCGTGACGATGGCCGAGATTTCCAAGGCCGGCGCCCATCCGCCGGCGGCACCGGTCGATGTCAGGCGGCCGCATCATTTTGCCAACATCGCCGCCACGAGTTTCGCGATTGCACTCGACCGCTCCGGCAAGCTGCATTTTTCCAGCGATGCGCTCTACGGCGACCATGTCGTCGTGCTGCTGGGACGCGATGTGCCCGACAGCCATCTGGCAGAACTGACTGCCGACGGCGTCTCCTATGTGGTGTCGGAAACACCTGAGATGGACATCGGCGCGATGCTCGACCTCATCGGCCGCGAACTCGGTATTACCCGCATTCTGCTGGAAGGCGGTGCCGCCGTGAACGGCTCGCTGATGGCCGCCGGACTGGTGGACGAACTCAGTTTCGTCGTGGCACCTGCGCTTGAGGCACGCGACGGCAGCGACCGCATCATCGCCCACGGCGAGGAAGGCCTGACGGGGAAAGCCGAGCTCTCGCTGATCTCCTGCGAACCCCTCGGCCACGGCGCACTGCATCTGCGCTATGCGGTGAAACGGCCGCGGTGAGGACGGCTGGTCTCCAGCCCGTGACCTTGCACTGCTGATATCACTGCAAAGCGACCCCTCAGAAGCGGCCCGTCCTCCGGATCACGAGGGACGGCGCGGAGGGGCCGGTACGTCGGGTACGATTTCCGTCGGCCACGTTCTGATCTCGTGGATCTGGCCGGGGATCTGGTCCCGCAGATAGGTCTCCTGGCCCGGCAAGCCCATCGGATAGAGCGTATCGCGACTGGCCTCATAGGCTGCTGCCTTGGCCGTGCAGAGCCGGATACGCATGTCCTCCGGTGCGATATCGGTGCGATTCTGGACATCGTCGACGGGACCCGACGGGGACAGCCGGCCGTCGAAGGCCTGCGTCAGATAGAGGGCTGCCCGTTCGTTGCGCTCCCGCTCCGTCGTGGCGCCGAGAAGGACCACCATCACACGCCGCCCGTTCCGCATGGCCAGCCCAACATAGTTTCGGCCGGAAGCACAGAGGAAGCCGGTTTTCATGCCGATCGTGCCATTGAAGCTGGTGAGCAAGGCATTGTTGGACTTGATCTCCTTGCCGTCGATCGTCACAGCCGTCGCCGCAAAGAAGCGCCGATACTCGGGGAACATCTGGTCGATCTCCATTCCGAGGATCGCGAGATCGCGCGCGGTCGTATAGTTTTTCCGGTCGAACAGGCCGTTGGGACTGGAAAAGTGGGTGCCGGTCATTTTGAGGCGCACGGCCTCCGCGTTCATGCGCTGGACGAACGACGCCTCATCGGGCGCCACCGCTTCGGAAAGGGCGACGGCGACATCGTTGGCCGATGCCGTGAGCGCCGCAAACAGCGCGTCCTCGAGCGTCATCGTTCGCCCAAGGGTCAGGCCGGATTCGAGAAACGCCTGCTTCGTGGCATTGCGCGTCATGACCACCGGTGTCGTCAGGCTCACCTCACCGGCGCGCAGGGCTTCGAAAACAACGAGCGCCGTCATCAGCTTGGTCGTCGAGGCCGGATACCACGGCGCGCCTGCGTCCTCCTGGTACAGGACCTGCCGTGTTGCCGTATCGACAACCAGCACCGGCGTGGCACTGGCCGGCGCACTTGCGAAAAGACAAGCAACCAACACCCAGGCCGTCCACCGCCTTGCCGCCAACAGCGCTCCGATCATAACCCCGCCTCCTGCACAAAGATCTCCTCATGCCACGATGAGCGATGCGGACACAAGAGTTTGGTGACGGGGCACGGGCATGGCGATGGCGCCGGACGAAGTCTGGACTGGCCGGTTGCATTTACCGAAGCGGCGAAAGCCGGAAATTCGATGCGGCAATAACATCGGCAAAACGATTGCGCACATTGCCTGCTACAGCTTTGATAAACATCATTTATTTATCGGCAGAGAAGGCGGCAAAATGGTTTCGCTGGCAAGCATGGAACCGTTGCTCCCTGAAAGCGACCGGGAACTTAAGCCGAACCTCTCAACACTCCTCCGGAGCTGGCCATGAAACTCGGCGCGGTAGCCGCTACCTTGATCCTGATTCAGGTAGCGTCTGCATCAGCAGCTGAGCGACTAATGGCTTGCCGATTTATTGGCGGCTCCGACTGCATCAATCAGTTCGATGACGTTGACCAGATTCGAATTGATGCAATTCATAATTTAGCTGAGCTTCGTGTAGCTCTAACTACGGGCACTGAGCAGCCCGTCAACTGGGTATTCAACAATCGGTCGTCTGATGCCGGTAACGACACGTTCTCGATATTGGAAACGCCGGGTGGCACTTTTGGGGCAGGAATTCACGGACAGGAGCTGACGCCGGTGATTGCGCCGAAGGTGAAACCAAAGACATCACTTTGATTTACATAAGCCCGCCGGTGAAGATCAGCGGGCCTCTCTTGCTTATACGCAGCCATGACGGCACAACGTCCAGAGGCACTCCTGTTACAAATAGCTTCTAATTTCGCAGAAAAGACAATCCAAATGGTTAGAGATATTTCGCGTCAAAACACGAATTTTCCAATAGGCCGCGTTTCAATATCAGTCGATGATCTAGTGTCACTGGTTGAGGTTCTTCAATTAACTGATGTGACGGCGAAGAACCTCAACACGGGATTTGATAGTATTGGTGATATCAAAAATCATAAAAGTCTATTTAGCGGCAAACCTCAGATCAACTCCAAAGAAATTACTGTTAACTTTTCCTCTTATAATAGCATTTACCCTCTAGTAGGAGGTGATCATCACACAATTTTGGCCAAATCATTCTCACAGGAGCTCGCCAAAAGGAAATCTTTATTGGATCGTTTCTCTGAGTTTATTCACAAATTTAGTTTTTATTTTTTTATAATTATAATTTTACTTGGCTTACTGACTTGGACTGGATACATGCCTGCGATGTCGGATCCAGTTCAACTTGCAGTGAACTTGGTGACGATTATTATCACCGCGGCGTTCGCAATCGGCCACGGATGGGGCGGCTATGGTGATTTTTTCAGGCAACCAGTGTATTACCGGCCATCACAAGGGTTTTTCCGCCGAAACGTTGAAACAATCGCAATCGGCCTAATCGGCACAGCGCTTGGTTCGATACTGACCGCTTTGCTTGGCAAATTTTCAACATGGTTCTAACAAGCTGAGATAGGCACGATCTTTTTGCTCAACACCTAATTAGGTCCCCTAGAACAGACCACATCACAAAATTGAATTCCGGCAAGTTATTGGTCTTATTTAATAATAAGTTTCTGGCTGGGGCGCCTGGATTCGAACCAGGGTATGACGGCATCAAAGGCCGTTGCCTTACCGCTTGGCGACGCCCCAGCATGGTCCGGCAACAGTGTCGCCGAACCGAGGCCTGATTAGCAAAGCGGAGCCGCCGTCACAATCACTAAGTTTTGCAAGGCAGCATATTTTTCTGATGTTCCGGGGGCGCTATGCTACGGCGGGAGGGGAAACGTACTTTGGATCGTTCGGCCTGCGCCGGGCGAGAACTGGCAGAGTGACATGGCAAGCCCCGACTTCGACCGCTCCTTCGATCCCGGCTATGGCCGTGGCGTGCCTGTGGCTCCCGGCGTCGAGCGGCTGACGGTCGAAAATCCCAGCGCCTTCACCTTCCATGGCACCAACAGCTATATCGTCGGCGCCGGCTCATCGGTCGCAGTCATCGACCCCGGACCGGACAGTGCTGCCCATTTCGAAACGCTGATGGCGGTGCTTGCCGGCCGCACCGTCAGCCACATCCTTGTGAGCCATACTCACCGCGACCACTCGCCGCTGGCACGGCGACTGCGGCAGGAAACGGGTGCGCTTACCGTCGGACAGGGACCGCACCGGGCCGCACGTCCGCTGCATGAGGGTGAAATCAATCCCTTCGCGGAAAGCGCCGACATGGATTTCGTGCCCGATATCGCGGTGGCCGACGACGAGACGATTTTCGGTGACGGCTTTGCGCTGACGGCGCTTTTGACGCCGGGCCACTGTGCCAACCATGCCTGCTTTGCGCTGGAAGGATCCGGCATCGTGTTTTCCGCCGACCACGTCATGGCCTGGGCCACCAGCGTGGTGGCGCCGCCGGATGGGGCGATGGCCGATTACATGGCTTCGCTCGAGCGCTTGCTGTCGCGCGACGACAAGATCTTCTTTCCCGGCCATGGCGGCCCGGTGCGAGAACCGGCCTCTTTCATGCGCGGCCTGCGCACGCATCGGCGGATGCGCGAAAGGGCGATCCATGAGCGCATCAAGGCCGGAGACCGGCTGATTTTCGACATGGTGCGAGCCATCTACCGCGATACCGATGTTCGCCTGCATGGCGCTGCCGCCCTTTCCGTGCTGGCGCATCTGGAAGATCTGGTGGAAAAGGGAATGGTAGCAACCGACGGCCCGCCATCGCTGCTCGGCACGTACCGCCCGGCCGCCTGAGGCCCCTATAAAACGCCCGGACAAGAGGGATGACCATGTCGCGCACACGAGACTTCAGCTATCGCGACGATGCTGCCGTTCCCGATTTCGACGACGGGCGGCCGATCATCGTCTTCGACGGCCATTGCGTCTTTTGTTCGGCCTGGGTCCGCTTCGTGCTTAACCAGGACCGCAGGGATCGCTACCGGTTCATCGCCGCGCAGACGCCGCTCGGCGATGCGCTCTACCGGCACTACGGCCTCGAGACCCGCGACTACGAGACGAACATGCTGCTCGAGAACGGTCGGGCTTATCTGAAATCCGATGCGACGCTGCGCGTCCTCGCCGGGCTCGGCCTGCCGTGGTCGCTGGCCGGCGTGGCGCGCATCGTTCCACGCGGATGGCGCGATAACCTTTATGGCTTCATCGCCCGCCACCGCCTCGATATCGCCGGAAGGCGCGAGAGCTGCTACGTGCCGACGCCGCAGGAGCGGGCGCGGTTCCTGTCGTAGCGCTCAGTTACCGGCGATGCCGAGTAGCTCCGCATCCAGCGCCTTCAGATAGGCCTCGGCGACGCCGGCGCTGACGCCGAGATCATGGGCGCCGTAGCGCGATGCAACGCGGATATCGACCAGCGTCGTCTCCGCCTCCTCATGCAGGCGGATGACAACGTCAAGCGGCACGCCGATGATTTTCGTCCGTGTCTCGCCCTGCAGCGTCACGTCGGTGACGCGCTGGATCAGCGTGGCGATCGGATCCTCACCTTCCAGCACGCCCTCCGGCCGCTTCATCGGGATGGGGCCGATATCAGGGGCCATGACAATCGGCCCGCCGCGCTGCGGCTTGACCGGCAGGTCGTCGATGGTGGGGTCGCGGATCTCCGTGCCTTCGGCCTTGACGAAGGCGATGCCGCGCTGGCGGGCGACTTTCCTCACCGCCAGCAGCACGCGGTCCATCGCCCCCTCGTAGCGCCTGCCGGTCAGCTCCGGATAGGCCATGCCCTGCGCCTCGCGGGTAGCGGGCGTGATCCTTGCGTCCCTTGCCAGCCAGAGTGCGTCGACGCGCGACTGGGCAAGCCAGGCCGGCGGATTGGCAAGATCGGTCGTCACATCGAAAAGCTGCGGGCGGGTAACGTATCGCTGCGTCGCAAGCCCAAGCAGAGCCAGCGGCAGGGCGGCATAGACGAGCGCCTTCATCGACGAGACACCGGCAACCGCGCCGGTTTTCCAGAGCTGCGCCAGGCCGATGACGGCCAAAAGCACCGCCACGGCTGCAAGGGCTGCCGATACCAGCAAGAAGAGAGCGAGATAGGGCGTGGTCAACGGCCCGAAGCGATGGTCGAGCAACGCCAGGATGCACAGCACCAGCGCGAAGGCCGCGACCAGTCGCGCCGCTTTTGCAGCACCGGAGATAGGTCGATCGAAACGAATGGTCATCGGGGGCTCATCGGATCGGCGGCCGGAAAGGACAGTATCGAGCCTCTGTTTAGAGCACGATTTTGGTAAACGAAACGCCTCGCATCGTCACTTCCGCCCCTTGATCGTTGCCTGGGCGGCCGCGAGCCTTGCGATGGGCACGCGAAACGGCGAGCAGGATACATAATCGAGATCGATCGATTCGCAAAAATGGATCGAGGCGGGATCGCCGCCATGTTCTCCGCAGATGCCGAGCTTGATATCGCCCCGGGTGCGCCGGCCGCGCTCGGTGGCAATCTGTATCAGCTCGCCAACCCCGTCGAAATCCAGCGAGATGAACGGATCGCGCTCGATGATCCCCTTGCGCTGATAGGTGGGGATGAAGGCCGCGGCGTCGTCGCGCGACATGCCGAAGGTCGTCTGGGTCAGGTCGTTGGTGCCGAAGGAGAAAAACTCGGCAGCCTCGGCGATAACGTGGGCCCTGAGGGCTGCGCGCGGCAATTCGATCATCGTGCCGACGAGATAGTCGATGCTCATGCCCGCCTCGCCCATCACTGCGGCGGCAACCTCATCGATGCAGGCCTTGACGTAGTCGAGCTCGGACTTGAGACCGACCAGCGGCACCATGATTTCCGGCACCACCGCAGCCCCGGTCGCGCGCGCCGCTGCGACCGCCGCCTCGAAGATGGCCCTGGCCTGCATCTCGACGATTTCGGGGTGGGAAATCGCCAGCCGGCAGCCGCGATGGCCGAGCATCGGGTTGAATTCATGCAGCGCATCGACCCGCTGGCGCAGGAAGACAGGCGATATGTTCATGGCGGCGGCGACCTCGGCGATCTCGGCATCGGTCTTCGGCAGGAATTCGTGCAGCGGCGGATCGAGCAGGCGGATGGTAACGGGCAGACCGTGCATGATCGCAAACAGCTCGGTGAAATCCGAGCGTTGCATCGGCAGCAGCTTGTCGAGGGCGGTGCGGCGTCCGGCCTCGTTTTCGGCAAGGATCATCTCGCGCATCACATGGATCCGGTCGCCCTCGAAAAACATGTGCTCGGTGCGGCAAAGGCCGATGCCTTCGGCGCCGAACGCCCGTGCGGCACGCGCATCGGCCGGCGTGTCGGCATTGGTGCGCACCGTCATGCGACGTGTTCCGTCGGCCCAGGCCATGATGCGGGCGAAATCGCCGGACAGCGCCGGCTGGGTCATCGGCACCGCGCCCTTGACGACGTGGCCGGCCGAACCGTCGATGGTGATGATGTCGCCGCGTCCGAACGACATGCCGGGGGCGATCAGCCGCTCGTTGCGGACATCGAGGCGGAGATTGCCGGCGCCGACGACGCAAGGGATGCCCATGCCGCGCGCGACGACTGCCGCATGGCTGGTCATGCCGCCGCGCGTGGTGAGGATGCCCTCCGCCGCATGCATGCCGTGGATATCTTCCGGGCTGGTCTCGACGCGCACGAGGATGACCTTTCGGCCCTCTGCCCTTGCAGCCACCGCTTCATCGGCGGAAAAGACGATGGCGCCGGTCGCAGCGCCGGGCGATGCCGGCAGGCCGTTGCCGATGACTTCACGGTAGACGCGCGGATCGATGGTCGGATGTAAAAGCTGGTCGAGCGTCGATGGATCGATGCGGATAACGGCCTCGTCCTCGCTGATGATGCCCTCCGCGACCATGTCGACGGCGACCTTCATCGCCGCCTGCGTCGTGCGCTTGGCGACGCGGGTCTGCAGCATCCAAAGCTTGCCGCGCTCGACGGTGAATTCGATGTCCTGCATGTCGCGGTAATGGGCCTCGAGCTCGGCGCAGATGCGGCTGAAGCTGGCGAAGGCTGCCGGCATCAGCTTTTCCATCGAAGGGCGATCGGAGCCGGAGGCGATGCGGCCAGCCTCGGTAAGGCTCTGCGGCGTGCGGATGCCGGCGACCACGTCCTCCCCTTGCGCCTTGACCAGGAATTCGCCGTAGAGCTCCTTGTCGCCGGTAGAGGGATTGCGCGTGAAGGCGACGCCGGTTGCCGATTCGTCGCCGAGATTGCCGAACACCATGGCCTGGATGGTCACGGCGGTGCCCCAGGCTTCCGGAATATTGTGCAGCAGCCGATAGGTGGCGGCGCGCGGGTTCATCCAGCTGGCAAACACGGCGCCGACCGCGCCCCAGAGCTGGTCATGCGGATCCTGCGGGAAGGTCTTGCCGAAATCCTCCTCGATGACGGCCTTGTAGCGCACGACCACCGCCTGCCACTCGCCGGCTGTCAGATCGGTATCGAATTCGTGGCCGAGCCGGCCCTTCTCGTCCTCGAGGATTTCCTCAAACACCTCGTTGTCGATGCCCATAACGACATCGGCATACATCTGGATGAAGCGGCGATAGCTGTCCCAGGCAAAGCGCGGATCGCTGGAATCGATTGCCAGCGCCTCGACTGCCTCGTCGTTGAGGCCGAGATTGAGCACGGTATCCATCATGCCCGGCATGGAGGCGCGGGCACCGGAGCGCACCGACACCAGCAGCGGACGCTCGGCGCCGCCAAACCGCCGCCCGGCAATCGCTTCCATCTGTGCAAGGCCCGCCATGACCTCGCGCTTCATCTCGTCGGGAAAATTGCGGCCATTGCCGAGGTACAGGCAGCAGGCATCGGCAATGATGGTGAGCCCAGGCGGCACAGGCAGGCCGAGGCTGCACATTTCCGCCAGATTGGCACCCTTGCCGCCCAGAAGCTCTGGATCGCCGGCCCGGCCTTCCGCCTTGCCTTCGCCGAATGTGTAAACCCACTTGACCATTGCGCATGCCCCTCGAAGGCCAATCGTAATCGATCCCAGAAGAATTGAAAGGCGACAAATACGGCGGAATGTTGCGATGCGGTATAAAGATGGGAGGTTTAGCGTCGTTGATGGGAATATTGTGCTTGCGAGTGCGAGGTGGACGGTTCCGCAGTGATCCGGCGTACCGTCTGCGGATCATAGCCTCGCTTCAGTCACTTGCCAAAGGACACTCGACGGATCGTGAACAAATCCGACAATCATGCCCCAAGGTTGCAAGATCGGTGACGTAGGCAGTTTCGTTCTGAACCGCTTGGCAACATGGGTGGGATCGTATTTGGCCCACCATGCGTTGGCGTCCGGAACAGTTAACTGCAAGACAAAGTTCTCCGCCATCTCTTTCACGTAGAAATTCTGCAGGATGAAGCTGTCCGTTCCGTTGGACATTACGGCTATTCTTGCGTCTGCATAATGGGCTTCAAATCCGATTGCTTCGTAGAATTGCCTCGACCGCTCGTAATCTTGCGAAGGCACAAAAGGTCTGAGCATGACGTTACCTCGGTGTTGCAGCTGATACATGCCTGGTAACAGCCGTGGTAGCACTTACGGCGAGCGATCATTAGGCTCCAACGTCCTTAAATCAAGTTCGGCTACCTTTATTTATGCCCCAAAGAATAGCCCTGCTTGACGCCGGCCGCATAGATGAGCCGGCCTCCCCGACTAAATCTCCATCCCGCTCGAACGAAACGGCGTCCCCCGGGTTAACCGGTGCTATCAACGCACGAGGAAAACCCCATGAAGTCCATTTTAGTGACCGGATTAGCCATCGCCGCATTGACGACATCGGCCTTTGCCCAGACGGCTTCGCCGCAGCCGGCTCCGCCTGCTCCTCCGGTAGCACAGGAAAAGATGGCGCCACCGCCGCATTCCGCAGTGCCGGAAGTCATGAGCGACGCCACCGACGCTCCACCTCCGCCAATGCCGGGTCGCGATGCGCCGCCACCGCCGCCGCCCGGTCCTCGCGAGATGGGTATGGGCGGGCACCACCGTCCGCCACCGCCACCGTCGAAGGCCGCACATTTCCGGATCGAGGACGGTCGAACGAAGATAGACGTCAAGTGCGCGGACGACGAACCGACCAAGGTCTGCGCGGATACGCTGATGCAGATCATCGAAAAGATGAGCGGCTCGTCTGATCGATCAAACGACGATCAATACTAAGCAAGAGTGCTCGGCTCGCATTCACGCGTCAGCACCTCTGGAACACTGCCGGCTCAGCCGGCAGTGTTTTTTTTGTCGACCTCTACGCCCGCCCTGCTCACTCTTAGCGTGTAGAAACATTTGCTTTTGGGCGAATAGCCGGCTGTCCCGGCGATGGAGATTGTTCGCGTCGGCCCGCAGAGGCAACTGGCCGCTCCAGCATTCTCCTTCATACGCAATGAAGCTTCGAGCCGTTTCTACAGCCCCAGCGACTGTTGCCACTTCTCTGGGGCGTGTGTCTGGGCGGTGCCTCGCTGTGTCTGTTTTGCGGCATATAGGGCGACGTCGGCGCGTTGCACGAGGTCGCTGCGGCTGGTGACCGTGTCATCCAGCCAGCATATGCCGATGCTGCCCGATATCTGTAGCAGTCCGTTCCCCTTGATGACGGTGTGTCTCAAATCGGATAGCAAACGCTCGAGCAGCTTTTCGAAGTCGGCGACATCAGCCGGGTCCGAAACAACGACGACGAACTCGTCGCCGCCAAGGCGCGCGACAAAGCAACGGGAGAGATAAGGTGCTTTCAGCCGGTCGCCGATGAGGCGCAGGAGATCGTCGCCCGCAAGGTGTCCGCATTGATCGTTGATTGCCTTGAAACCATCGAGGTCGATCAGCAGCAACGCCAGTGTTTCATCATGCGCCCGCGCATGATCGAGCCGCGCGTCGAGAACCAGATTGCATTGCGCCCGATTTGCCAGCTGGGTCAGGTCGTCGGTGCCGGCGATGCGGCGGAGAGCCTGCTCCATTTCGTATCGAGCCGTAACGTCCTGAAAGACGCCGATGACTGCCACCGGGTTGCCTTCTCTAAGCTCGACTTCCCCGACGCACCTGACCCTGCGTGCATTGGCCTTGGCAGTGATGAAGTCGGTCTCGACTTCGAAGGGTTCGCCTGTCTTGATTGCTCGCTCTATAGCCGCGGACACCGTCTCGCGAGCATGCGGCGGATAGAAGTCCAATGCCTTTTCAAGCGGCGGCATCTGGCCCACCGGCAACTCGTGAATGGCGAAAACCTGATCGGACCACTCCGGTCGATTGTTGCCGAGCATCAACCGCCATGAGCCCATATTGGCCATGCGTTCGGCTTGCTTGAGCTGTATCTGCTCGCGATAGAGACTGCGAACGAGACCTTCGCTTTCATCGGCAATCTGCGCGGTAAACAGCGCGGTCAGGCGTGCATTGATGATCGACTCGACGAGATGCGCAATGTCCGAGATGGACTCCAGTTCTTCCGCACTGAGAACACGCGGCTTGTCATCGATGACGCACACGGTGCCGATCGCGACGGACACATCGCTGCCGTAGGAGATTTTAGCGCGTATGGGCACGCCGGCATACAGACGGAAATGAGGCTCGCCCTTCACGAGCGGACTTTCTGCGAAACGCGGATCGAGACTGGCATCCGGAACAATCAGCGGTTCTTCAAGCGCCACGGTCGTCGAGCAGAACGAATGTTCACGCGGGGTATCGGTAAACTTTATGCCGGCCCTTGCCTTGAACAACAGGCGATCGGAGCCGACGAGAGAAAGCAGGGCGATACTGCAGCCGAGTGTCCGGCGCGCCATCGAGATCAGGACATCGAAGTCACGTTCGGCCACGGGATCCAGCAAACCCAGCATCTCCAGCGTTTCAAGCCTGAGCTGCTCGGAGTCCCGATTTCCTTCCTCTTTCGGTTTAACGCGATGATTTTTCATGCGAAAACACTATCCGTGAATAGTTACGAAAACACTTATATTCTCTATGGCTTGTCGCCGAAGATGGCAATGGAAGCGGCCTATTGCGGGACAAGTGTCGCCTGACAGATGGCTATTGCAAAACTGCTCTTAACTTGCCGACTTGTTCCCGGATAGGACGGCTGCATTGTTTTCGGCATGCACGGCTTCGTAGGGCGCGAAGTACAGGATTGCGCCGGTTGCGATGTCATCGGCGACGAAGCTTGCGAGATCATCATCCGCCACCGTTTTTCCGACCGCAACGTCGCTGATTGCGACGAGATATCGGCGGTTGGCATCGATCAGCGTGGGCGCGTAGCCGCCGTCGGCGATGCGCTCGAAGGCGCCGTGATTGGGAAGAATGCGCTTGATCGGCCATTCGCACATCCGCGCGAGTTCGCGGATATGCGTGGCGATATTCTGCGGCTCGGAAATGTAGGTGACCGTGTCTTCCAGCGTATCGCCGGCGAGCAATATGCCCTCATCCGGCAACCAGAGAACATTGCCGTCGGCACTGTGGATGTCGAAATGATGAAGTTCAATGCGACGCCTGCCGACCGTCAGCTCGAGTTTCGTCTCGAAAAGCCGGGTGGGCATGACCAATGGCGCAATCGGTGGATCGCCGCTCTCCAGCTTTTCGCGATTGGCCTCCATCGCATCTGCCGTCAGCCTTAGCGCGACAATCTCGCAGTCGGCAAACACGGCGTTACCGGCGATGTGGTCGGTGTGCCAGTGACTGAGCACGACGCGGATCGATCTTGCACCCAGCGCCTCGAGATGATCGCGGATGACAGCTGCGTGGGCCAGCGACATGTGAGTGTCGTAGACCAGCGCCTCGGTCCCATCGAGGATGGCATAGGAGGCAATCCCCAGCGAATAGGCCCCGTCGTCCAGCCAGTTCGGCTTGGTCGAATGAAGCCGCCTGCCCTCGATCCGTCCGTCGTAATAGGCAAAAATGCCGGGATAGGGTTCGACAACACGGAGCGACGCAGTGAAATCAGACATCGGGGGTACCTTCGTCGGGGGCTTTGCCTTGAACGGCGCTGATAGTGGAATGATTGAAACAAAGGAGCCTGGTTGAGGATTCCATTTGTGCGCGGATATCCCACGCATGTTGAATACGTACAAATATCACCAGTCGAGGTTTTCGGCTGCCCGCCGGGTTCGGTTGAACACCATCGCTTGGGCAGGCAGTTCGTCGCCAAAGCACGTCTGGCCGAAAATCATGTTGATAAGCGACGGACTGGGAACGTTCGCATCCCGGTGCACCGACTGGAAAGTCGGTACAATGAAGTCAGAATTTCTTCACTAGGTCTATAAAATAGGTGGTTTTAACTTTTAAGCCGAACGGCTCGTCCGTACCTTTGCAGGAAGATGCGACGGGAGGAAAGCCTATGGGTGAACTGCGGCTGCTTAACCGAGACGGTGCGGAACCGGTGCTCGCGCTGAAGAGCGAGGAAGACGCGATTTCGACCGCGAGAACGCTGGCAAAGGTCTTTGCCCAAACGGCGTCCGCTCGAGATCTGGAGCGGACGATGCCCTTTGCCGAACTGGATGCCTTGTCGCGCTCCGGACTGCTCGCGATCACTGTGCCATCCGAATATGGCGGTCTCGATGTCTCAAATGCTGTCTTGGCCGAGGTCACTGCCATCCTTGCCGAAGCGGATGCGTCGATCGGGCAGATTCCCCAGAACCATTTTTATATTCTTGAAGCGCTGCGGGTCGACGGCAGCGAAGAGCAGAAACGCTTTTTCTTCGGTCGGGCGCTGGCAGGCGACCGGTTCGGCAATGCATTATCGGAAAAAGGCACCAAGACGGTCGGCCACTACAACACCCGCATTACCAGGGACGGCATCGGCCATCGTATCAACGGTCGCAAGTTCTATTCGACGGGCGTTCTTTTTGCCGACTGGGTTACGATCTTCGCGCTCGATGCCGACGACAGGCTGACCATGTCATTCGTGGCGCGGGGCACGGAAGGCGTCGAGATTATCGATGACTGGGATGGCTTTGGCCAGCGAACCACCGGCAGCGGCACCACGATCCTCAACAACGTCTATGTGCAGGCCGATGCCGTCGTCGCACACCACAAAGGTTTCGAACGGGCGACCACGATCGGCTCTGTCGGCCAGATCATTCACGCCGGCATCGATCTCGGCATCGCCCGCGCTGCCTTTCAGGACACCATCACGTTCGTCAATACCCAGTCACGCCCATGGACGAACAGCGGTGTCGACAAGGCATCGGACGACCCTTTGACCATTGCCAAGCTGGGCCAGATCGCGATCCGCATCGAGGCTGCGTCTGCCGTTGTCGAACGGGCCGGGCGAAAGATCGACATCGCCCAAATCGACCCGACGGAAGCAAATGCCATCGACGCGACCCTAGCAGTCGCGACAGCCAAGGTGTTGACATCCGAAATTGCCCTGGAAGCGTCGACGACGCTGTTCGAGCTCGCCGGTACGTCATCGACCCGGGCAGGTCTCAATCTGGATCGCCACTGGCGTAACGCGCGCACCCATACGCTGCACGACCCCGTCCGCTGGAAATATCACGTCATCGGCAATTATCATCTGAACGGCGTCAAGCCGCCGAGGAGCGGCGCGCTATAGAGCACGCCTAGAAAAAAGCCTCCCCGCAGATCGCGGGAAGCTCCATGTGTCGGACAGCGTCGATCTCAGAAGGCCCCGCTCGCTGTCGCGAACGAGGCCTTCCAACTTTTCTCGAATGTAGATCAGCTGTAGAGACTGACCTCCGGGATCGTCCCGTTGAGCACGAAGTCACCGACTTCCCTGGCCTTGTAGAATACCGGGTCGTGAAGGGTGTGGGTCCGCACATTGCGCCAGTAGCGATCGAAACGATATTTCGAGGCCGTTGCGCGCGCGCCTATGATCTCGAAGACTTTCGAAGTGATGTCGAGCGAAACATGCGTTGCGTGAACCTTGGCAGCGTAGGCCTCTGCCGCCGCTTCACCGCGTTCACGGGCGGTTGCATCGTGGCCGCGGGACAGGGCTGCCTGAACGGCCGTTGCGGCGAGATCCGCAAGTGCGACCGAGGCTTTCAGGGATGCCGTGAATTCGCCGACCCGCTCCAGGATATAGGGATCGTCGCCAGCGCGAGCAACGCCGGAGGTGATCCAGGGACGCGTGGTCGTGCGAACATAATCCAGCGCCGCAGCCAGTGCCCCTTCGGCGGTGCCGAGGTAGAAATTGACGAACACCAGCTGAATGAGCGGCGTATTGAAGGTCGCGAGCACGGGCGGCGGCGCATCGGCATCCGCAGGCGGCGCGACGAAATCGCCCTCATAGACCGGGAAATCGCGGAACTCCACGCTGCCGCTGTCCGACAGTCGCTGGCCCATGTTGTCCCAGTCGTCATTGGCGATATAGCCGGGTCGGTCGGTCGGAACGGCAAAATTGACGATCTGGCCATCGAGCAGGGCATTGGCGTTGATGTAGTCGGAGACGCGTGCAGCGGTCGAAAACGTTTTCCGGCCGTTCAGCACATAGCCGTTGCCGCGCCACGTTAACACCAGTCCCGGATCTCGGGGATTGACGGCAGCGCCCCAGTAGAGGCTGCGCGCAACCGTCTCAATGCCAAGCGCCTTGGCGCGCGACTGGTCGGCGAAGGACCAGTAGATCGACTGGCTGTTGACGTAGTGATAGCCAAGCAGCTGCCCAAGCGAGCTTTCGCCACGGGCAATGATCCTCACAAGCTTCAGCGCATCGATCCAGTCTAGGCCGCCCCCGCCGATCTCGGCCGCGTGCAGCGCATTGAGAAGACCGGCGTTCTTCAACCGGACAATTTCGGGGATAGGCGGCCGGCCATCACGATCAAGTTCCGCACCGCGACGGGCGAAATCTGCGGAAAGCTCGACCGCCCTCGAAAACAGTGCTTCGCGCCCGATGCCGTGGGTTGCGGCGAAGACGACATTCGACTGGCTCATTTCAAATCCTCCAATTGAAAAATGCGGAGGGCAAGGCGTAGGAAACGCCCTGCCCTCGCCGCCGATGATCAGAACAATGCCTGCGGGATCCAGCTGGCAGTGGCCGCGCCGCTCGTATTGAAGGCCGGCAGCTTGGCAGCCAGGTCTTCGATTGTTTTGACGCCGGCGGTGCGGAGAGCTGCCTGGGTCAAAAGGGTAGGCTCGACCGTGATCTGGTGAGGCACGGGCTGACCGGCAATCTCCAGGGCCGCCGCGCGGACCGAGACCGCTCCGACGACTGCCGGGTTGGTCGCGACGGTGGCAACCCATGGGCTACCCTCTTCGGTGATCTCCTGGATGTCGGCTGTCGACACGTCGGCGGAATAGATCCGGATCTTGTCCTTGATGCCGAGATCGCCGGCCGCCAGCTTTACGCCACGGGCAAATTCATCGTAGGGCGCAAAGACCACCTTGATGTCCGGGTTTGCCGTCAGGGCCGCCTTTGCCTGATCAGCGGTCGTCGTCGCCGTCGTGTCGCTGACATTGCCGAAACGCGCCTTCTCGACGACGCCGGCATTGTCGGCCTTGAATTTTTCCCAGACCTCATTGCGGCGGTCGAGAGGCGCAAAACCGGCAACATAGACGTAGGCGGCATTGAACGCGGTGCCATTTTCTTTTGCGGCCAGTTCAAGCGCCTGCCTGGCGAGAGCATGGTCGCTTTGCTCTACCTGCGGGATCTTGGGATTGTTGAGGTTGACGTCGAAGGCAACCACCTTGATGCCCTTGTCGAGTGCTTGCTGCACCACGTCTGTGAGCGATTCCGGCAGGCCGTGGTCGACGACGATGCCCTGGACGCCAAGATTGATCGCCTGCAGGATCTGCTCGCGCTGCTCCGATGCGTCCTGTCTTCCCGGGAAGATACGAAGGTCGATGCCGAGCGCCTTGGCCTGGGCCACTGCCCCGGCCTGGTAGGCCTGGAAAAAGTCACCGGCGGAGATGTAGCTGATCAGGGCCAGCTTGACGCCACCCTTGTCGAACGGCGCAGGAGCGCCGGTGATGCCACCGGCCATAGACGCCTGGCTCATCAGAAGTGGAAGGATGGCGGCGCCGGCGGCGAGCCGTAGATAAGATCTCATGTTCGCATTCCTTTTCCATGTCCGTCGGGTCCATCGGGCGTCGTGCGACAGACCGTTTGACCGCCCAGGTGACGCGATTCCAGTAGATCGAATTCCCTATTGAATTTGTAGACTGTTTGATGCGTTGTTTCCGGCTGAAGGAGATTGTTTGTTTCCTGGGCAGCTTCTTGGCAGCAAGGCTTTGCCTGTCTCATCGGCATCGCAGCTGGCAGAATTGTCGAAACAACGAAAGTTCGCCCGTGCCTCTAGTCGATGTCCTCAACCTCCGCCGCAGCTTTGCCGAGACGAAGGCGCTCGATGGCGTCTCGTTGTCCATCGAGCCCGGCGAGATCGTCGCTTTGATGGGAGTGAACGGTGCCGGAAAATCAACTTTGGTGAAGATACTGGCTGGTGTGCTGCCGGCCGATGGCGGCGAAATGCGGCTCAAGGGGCAGAAATTTGCGCCCGGCAGCCCGGCCGAGGCGGCCATGGCCGGTATAGTGACGGTGCACCAATCGACCGATCTTGTCGGCGCACCAGGGCAAACGGTGGCTGATGCGCTTCTGCTCAACAGCTTCGCCGATGGCAGCCTGCCCTTTTTCGTCTCGCGAGCCAGCATTCGCAGACAGGCGCAGGCAATCCTGGACATCGCCGGCTTCGAGCTGCCACTTGACCGAGATTTTGGAAAGTTGTCGGCCGCGGAACGTCAACTTGTGGCGATTGCGAGAGCCTTGGCAAATAGGGCAGATTTGCTGATCCTGGATGAACCCACTGCCAGCCTGTCGGCGAACGAGAGCAGCCGGTTGTTCGATATCCTGCGGCGAACCCGGTTGAAGGGGCTCGCGATCCTCTACATTTCCCATCGCACGGCGGATCTGCAGGCTATTGCCGACCGGGCACTGGTCATGCGCGGCGGTGCCATCGTCGGCGCTTTCGGGCAACCGATCGACTTTAACCGCGCCATAGAGGCGATGATCGGTCGCCCGCTTCGGTCTGTGCGTCCGGGCGTGGGGGTGGCGCAAGGCGAAGCTGTGTTCACGATGCGGCGCGCGCGCCTTTTACCCGGAAGCCCAATTTTCGATCTTGACGTGTCGGCCGGAGAAGTTGTTGCGATAACCGGCGTCCTTGGTGCCGGCAAGAGCCGGCTCCTGTCGGCGATCTTCGGACTTTTGCCGCTTTCGTCTGGCGAAATGGCGCTCGGCGGCTTGCCCTACCGCCCGAAACGCCCCGCCGACGCCATTGCCGCCGGCGTCGCCATGGCTGCCGAGGACCGGCACCGTTCGTCGCTGATGCCGCCCTCCTGGCCTGGCAACAGCATCGCTGCAACCATCAGCCTGCCGCATCTGGCAAAATGGTCCCGGCATGGGTTCCTCGATGGCGACCGCGAGCGTCGCGAGGGTGAAAAGGCAATTGACCGGTTGCGGATCAAGGCCACCGGACCCTCAGCATCCGTGTGGACATTGTCGGGCGGTAACCAGCAGAAGGTCGTGCTGGCTCGGTGGGAGGCGGAACCGAGCCGCCTGTTGCTTCTCGACGAACCCTTCCAGGGTGTCGATGTCGGTGCACGTCAGGACATCATCCAGGCGATCCGCACCCGCAAAGATCGCGCCACGCTGATTGCCACCTCCGATCCTGAAGAAGCGATTGAAGTGGCCGACCGCATCCTCGTCATGGATCGCCACGGGCTGCAGTCGCTTGCGCCAGACCGCAACGCAGACACCAGAGAAGGAGTACCGGCATGACCGCTACCGACAGCAGATCTTTCGAAACGGAAAACGGCCTCCAACAACAGCGCATCGGCGGTCGCGGGTGGATCGCCAGCCTTCACTCATTTGTGCGCACTGGCGCCGTCTTCATCCTTCTCGCCGCGCTTATCGTCATCTTCACCAGCGCCCAGCCGGCCTTCATCAACCTTGGCAACCTGATGAGCATCCTGCAGGCCGTCTCCGTCGTTGCCATCCTCGGCGCCGGCGTCACGGTGACGCTTGCGGTCGGCGGCTTCGACCTTTCTATCGGTGCCGTCGCCGCCTCGAGCGTCATGGCGGCCAGCTATGCTATGATTGTCTGGGGGCTCGACGTTTACGAGACCGTCCCTCTGGTCCTGGCGCTCGGCGCTGTCGTCGGCCTGCTGAATGCACTGCTGATCGTCAGGCTGAAGGTGCCGGATCTGCTGGCGACGCTGGCCATGATGTTCCTTTTGTCCGGCCTGCAGCTCATTCCGACGGCCGGTCGGTCGATCTCGGCGGGGCTGGTGCTGCCGGATGGATCGAAGGCATCCGGCGCCTACGACCCTTCTTTCCTGCTTATCGGCCGCCACAGCCTGTTCGGCATCGTACCGGTCTCCGTCGTCCTGATGGCGCTGGTGGCCTTTGCTCTCTACGTGCTGACCGAGAGGACCCGCATCGGCCGGCTGTTGTTTGCTACTGGTGGCAACGAAGTGGCCACGCGACTGGCCGGCGCCTCGACAGTGCGCCTGAAAACGCTGGCATACGTGATTTCCGGCACGCTTGCGGCGCTCGGTGGCATCATCATTGCCGCCCGGGTTGGCCGCGGTGACGTGTCTTCGGGCGGATCGTTGCTGATGGACGCCGTTGCGGCCTCGCTGATCGGCTATGCAGTGCTCGGCCTGCGCCGTCCGAACGTGCTCGGCACCATTGCTGGTGCCGTCTTCGTCGGCGTGCTGCTCAATGGTCTCACCATGCTGAATGCCCCCTATTACACCCAGGATTTCGTCAAGGGCGCCGTGCTGGTCGGTGCCCTCGCCCTCACCTACGGCCTCAACCGTAGCAATGCCTGAAGCTAGCAACTGCTGCGGTAGCATCGTTTTACTGCGAAAGGACCAATATCATGAGCCGCGAAATCAGGCTGAATGCCTTCGACATGAACTGCGTCGGCCACCAGTCGCCGGGTCTCTGGACCCATCCGCGCGACCAGTCGTGGAAATACAAGGATCTCGACTACTGGGTGCATCTAGCAAAGACGCTTGAGCGCGGCAAGTTCGACGGACTGTTCATCGCCGACGTGCTCGGCGTCTACGACGTGTTGAACGGCAATGTCGATGCGGCGCTGCGCCACTCCGCACAGGTGCCGGTCAACGATCCGCTGCAGCTGATCCCGACCATGGCGCACGCCACCGAGCATCTCGGTTTCGGCCTGACTGCGTCGCTGTCCTTTGAACACCCGTACACCTTCGCCCGCCGTATCTCGACGCTCGACCATCTGACCAAGGGCCGTGTCGGCTGGAATATCGTCACCTCCTATCTGAACAGCGGCGCACTCAACATCGGCCAGCAGGCGCAGTCCAAGCACGACGACCGCTACGACCTGGCGGAGGAATATCTTGAAGTCTGCTACAAGCTCTGGGAGGGCAGCTGGGAGGACGACGCCGTTGTCCGCGACCGCGCGACCGGCATTTTCACCCACCCCGAGAAGGTCCACCCGATCGGCCATGCCGGCAAGCACTTCACCGTGCCGGGCATCCATCTCAGTGAACCGTCGCCACAGCGCACACCGGTGCTCTACCAGGCAGGCGCCTCTAGCCGAGGCAAGGATTTTGCCGGGGCGCACGCCGAATGCATCTTCGTAGCCGCGCCATCGAAGCCGGTGCTCAAGCGCTACGTTGCCAATGTGCGGGAGGCAGCAGAGCGCAACGGCCGCAATCCGCGCGAGATCCTCGCCTTCAACCTGCAGACCGTCATCCTCGGAGAAACCGACGCCGAAGCGAAGAAGAAGTTCGACGAATACCGGAAATACGTCTCCTACGAGGGTGCGCTAACGCTGATCTCCGGCTGGACCGGCATCGACTTCAGCCAGTTCGGCCCCGACGAGCCGCTGCGGCATCGCTATACCAATGCCGTTCAATCGGCCGTCGAAACCTTTACCACCATCGATCCCGACAAGGTCTGGACGGTGCGCGAGATGGCCGACTGGGTTGGCATCGGCGGCTTTGGTCCGGTGTTCGTGGGTTCGCCACAGACCGTCGCCGACCTCCTGCAGGAGTGGGTCGAGGACACCGATGTCGACGGCTTCAACCTCGCCTACGCCGTGACGCCGGAAAGTTTCGAGGATGCCGTCGACCTGCTGGTGCCGGAGTTACAGAAGCGCGGGGTCTACAAAACCGAGTACACGGCCGGGACGTTGCGAGAAAAACTCGGCGCCGGGGGACCGCGACTGGCAGCACCCCATCCGGGGGCCGGATATCGCAATCTTGCTCGCGACTTCGAACAGCTGCGGGCGAGCGGCTGACGCGCCTCTGGGTGCGAGGCGTATTACGCCAAAACACGGGCGCAATTCGATGCGGACATTGCCCGGTTCCGCTGAAATTTGAAAAGCTGTTCCTCGCCTGCACCCTTAGAATACTTAGTCTATAGATTATATTCATAAGGAGCGGGATATGGGAAACGAACATTCTAGCGGCGGAATTGGCCGGCGTGATCTGTTGAAGCTGTCGGCAATAGCCGGAGCTGCGGTGGCGGGAGCGACGTTGGTCGGGCGGGCGCCGGCATCGGCCGCCGATGGCGAACTGTCGCTGACGGGCAAGCGCATCGCGATCAGTGCCACGGGCACGGATCACTTCTTCGACCTCCAGGCCTACAACGCCCAGATTGCCGAAGTGAAGCGCCTTGGGGGCGAGCCGATCGCCGTCGATGCCGGCCGCAACGACGGCAAGCTTGTGTCGCAGCTGCAAACTCTGATTGCCCAGAAGCCGGATGCGATAGTCCAGATTCTCGGCACGCTCAGCGTCATCGATCCATGGCTGAAGAAGGCTCGCGACGCCGGCATACCGGTGCTGACGATCGATGTCGGCTCCACCAACTCGCTCAACAACACGACCTCGGACAACTGGGGCATCGGCAAGGATCTGGCACTGCAGCTGATTTCCGATATCGGCGGTGAAGGAAACATCGTCGCCTTCAACGGATTTTATGGCGTCACGCCCTGCGCCATCCGCTACGACCAGCTGGTCAATGTCGTTAAATATTTCCCCAAGGTGAAAATCCTCCAGCCGGAACTGCGCGACGTCATCCCCAATACAGTGCAGGATGCCTTCACCCAGGTCACCGCCCTGCTCAACAAGTTTCCGGAAAAGGGATCGATCAAGGCAATCTGGTCGGCATGGGATATCCCGCAACTCGGTGCCACCCAGGCGCTGGCGGCTGCCGGCCGCACGGAAATCAGGACCTACGGTGTCGATGGCAGCCCGGAAGTGCTGCAGCTCGTCGCAGATCCGAACTCGCCGGCCGGCGCCGATGTCGCACAGCAACCGGCAGAGATCGGACGCACAGCCATCCACAATGTCGCAAAGCTGCTCGCCGGCCAGACCCTGCCGCGCGAAACCTACGTCCCGGCTCTGCTCGCCAATAAGGCCAATGTCAACGAAATCACCAAGAAGCTCGGCATCGGCTGATCTCGGGTCATCCATGATCTGCGGCCCGGCCGCAGATCATTTCCGAGGCTGCGGGCCGCGCGAGGGTTCCATGACGACCACATCCACGACTACGCCTGAGAGCCGCGAAATCATCCGCCTCGAAGGTATCGACAAGCACTTCGGTGGGGCACAGGCGCTGTCCGGGGCGTCGCTCTCGGTCCGCCGTGGCACCGTCCACGGCCTCGTAGGCCAGAACGGGGCAGGCAAGTCGACGCTCATCAAGCTGCTGGCGGGACTGCACCAGCCAGACGCCGGGAGCATCGTCATCGACAGCCAGAGATTCGAAAAGCTGACGCCGCATCTGGTGGAAGAGCTCGGTATCCACTTCATCCACCAGGACCGCCTGCTGGTTCCGACCTTTACCGTCGGCGAGGCGCTTTTCCTCGGGCGGGAGCCCCGTATCGCAGGAACGCCGTTTCTGGATCGCCGTGCCATGCAGCGTTGCGCAGCCGCAATACTCGAGGATTATTTTGGCATCAACTTGCCCACCGGCGCCTTGGTCGGCGAACTGTCGACTGCGGAAAAGCAGATCGTCCAGATCACCCGGGCATTGCTAAACCAGCCCAAGATCCTCGTTTTCGACGAACCCACTGCCGCGCTCGTGCACCGGGAAGCGGAAATCCTCTTCCAGCTGATCCGCCGCCTCCGCGACGAAGGCGTGACAATCATCTATATCTCGCATTACCTCGCCGAAATCGAAGCTATCTGCGACGATGTCACCGTCTTGCGCAATGGCCGTACCGTTGCCGCGCTACCGATGGCGAGCACCTCCGCCAACGCAATTGCGCGGCTGATGATCGAGCGTGACATCGAAGACATGTTTCCAAAACGAGTGGTGACTGTCGGCGAGGATCTGCTGCAGCTGGAACATCTGACATCACCCGGCAAATATGCCGATGTCTCTTTCACACTCCGGCGTGGAGAAGTTCTCGGGCTGACGGGGCTGCTCGGTTCGGGCGCGAAGGAGCTGATCCGCACACTGTTCGGCCTGGAGACCGCCACCGCCGGTACCATCGCGGTGCTCGGCAAGACAATACAACCTGCCGATCCGTCTGAAGCCACCGACCGCGCAATAGCCTTGGTGCCAGAGGACCGCCGTATCAATGGAGTGGCGCTCGATCTGGATGTCGGCGAGAACATCAGCCTCGCCTCCCTCCCGCGTTTCACCCGGTTTGGACTGATCGACCGGAGCCGGGAGGCATCCGAAACGGAGCGGCTGATCCAGCGGCTCGAGATCAAGACCGCAGGACGCGAGGCGCTGGTTCGGACGCTTTCCGGCGGCAACCAGCAGAAGGTCGCCATCGCGAAATGGCTGAGCCGGCATTCTGAGATCTACCTCCTGGACGAGCCGACCGTCGGCGTCGATATCGGCTCCAAGGTCGAGATCTACACGCTGATCGGCGACCTCGCCGAAAGGGGCGCCGGCATTATCGTGCTGTCCTCGGACTTGCCCGAACTGGTCGGGATAACCGACCGCATCCTCGTCTTCTTCCGAGGCCGCATCGTGCGCGAATTCGCGTCGCGCGAGACCACGCCCGATGCCGTGCTGGCCCAATCGACCGGCTCGAAGGAGGAACTGCGCCATGTCGGCTGACGCTCACTATGCGGGTATCGATTTCGAACAGGCGCAAGACATACGCCCGAAGGTCGGTCGGAATTTCACGACTGCGGCCCTTCGTGGCGGCTCGATCCTTGCCTTTGCGGCAATCCTGGTGATCTTTTCGCTGACCGCTCCTTATTTTCTGAGCGTCGGCAATATCGGCAATGTGCTTGGCCAGTCGGCCATATCGGGCGTGCTGGCGATCGGACTTACCCTCGTTCTCATCGCCGGCGGGTCGAATGTGGTGACGGGTGGCATCGACCTGTCGCTGGCAGCCAATATGGGTCTCAGTGCCGCAGTCTATGCCAGCCTGATCCAGCTCGGTTTCGGCGATGCAACGGCCATCGTGGCCGCCATCGCGACCGGGGCGTTGATCGGGGCCGTCAATGCAGCCGCAGTCGTGCTTGCAGGCATCGTGCCGCTTTTGGCAACGCTGGCGGTGATGAATGTTGTCGGCGGCCTGGAACTGGTGCTGACCCAGAACACCGTGCTGCCTGCATCGACGCCGTTTCTTTCCCTCCTTTCCGCCACAGACCCGTTCGGCATCCCCGTTCTCGCCTATGTCCTGCTCGGCTTCACACTGCTGGTGACCGGCATCGTGCAATTCACGCCACTCGGATTGCGCCTCTACGCTGTCGGAGAATTTGCCGAGGCGGCGCGGGCCGCCGGGTTGCCCCTCAAGCGGCTGGTGGCGGGAGCATTTGTGGCCAGCGGCGTCTGCGGCGGCCTCGCTGGAATCCTTTCGGTCTCCTACCTGAGCGGGAGCACGACGGGCGCTGGCGAGATGCTGCTTCCGGTCGTTGTGACCGCACTGCTCGGATCCGTCTTTTCTCGTCGTCTCGTGCCGACCATCCCGGGAACGCTACTGTCGGCGCTGTTGGTCGGCTTCCTGGTCAACGGGTTTCAACTGCTCAACATCTCGAGCACACTGGTCAGCGGCGTCCAGGGCGCGCTGATCCTTATCGTCGTGTCCGCGACCACATTGCTGCGTCGACAGGAGAATTGATCGATGCCCCTCACCGCACAGTTGCCTATTGCAAAAGCTGCTTCGGCCCGGCGCATCCCGCGCAACATCGGTCGCTATGGACTGGTGCTGGCGCTGATTGTCGTCTTTGCCGTTTTCAGCCTCACAACGTCGACCTTTCTGACCATCGCCAACCTGCAGAGCGTACTCGTCAATAATTTCACGCTGCTTGCCATCGTCTCCGTGGCGATGACCTTCGCAGTCGCCTCAGGCGGCATCGATCTATCCGTCGGCACGGCGGTCGACATGGCAAGTTTTGCCTTCGTCTCGGTGGTGCTGGCGGGGCAGCCGGTCGCGATAGCTGCACTGGCCGGGCTTGTCGCCGGCGGGCTGGTCGGCGCATTCAATGCGCTGCTCATTTCCGGCATTGGCATATCACCGTTCCTGGCGACGCTGGGAACGCTGTTTATCGGTCGCAGTATCCAGCAGATGCTCACGAACGGTGGCAACCCGGTCTATCTTCCTCCGAACGGCATTCCCGATTCCTTCCGCTTCATCGGCCATGGCACAATCGCTGGCGTGCCGACACCTTTGGTCGTCGCATTCCTCATCATCATGGCTGCAGCCATCCTACTTGCCCGCAGCCGGTTCGGGCGCGTGCTGCTGGCATCCGGCATCCAACCCAGCGTAGTGCGCTATTCCGGCCTGTCGATCCGGGCCCATGTCGCCGTCGTCTTCATCCTGGTCGGGACGATTGCTGCCGCAGCCGGCCTGATCCTGACAGCGACCGTCAGCGTCTACATCCCTTCATCCGGGAATGCCTTCCTACTCAACGCAATCGGCGCGACCTTCATCGGCACCACCTTTAGTCCACGCGGCCGCCCGAACATCCCCGGCACCGTTCTGGGCGTCCTCCTGCTCGCCATCGTTGCCAACGGCCTGCTGCTCAGCGACCTGAATTTCTACTGGCAGCAGGTCGGAACAGGATTGCTCATCTTCGCCGTTCTTGCCGTCAGCTTTGCCAGCAAGAAAGCCCACGCTTGACGTGACGCTTCCGTTTGCCGCAGCGATGGCGGCATGGGTGCCCTTCGTCAGACGTTTACATCGGCGCAAATTCAGAGTCGGATCAAAACCTTGTCCGGGATGGGACAATCGGAGCCGGTTGCCGAACACCGATGTGTCGGCTTCTCGGCCGGTACGCTCGGCATTTGAAGTGCCTATAATTTCGTGATCTACGATCCGAAACGCCACGTTCCCTCCTCGGGCATGATCATCCAAGGGCGTTTCCGCTTTTTTCTCCGGCATACTCAGTTCATCCGTACTTGCCGATCAGTGTTTGGTTCCGATGCTTTGAAACCATCGCTAGGAAATTCGTCGAATGGCGAGTACTACAACTGCTCATGGCCAGAGAATGCTGCGGGTTGCATTGGTTATAGAGAAAGACCCTGCAAGAGACACCGTCATGACTGAACGGGGTTTTCGGGGGATTTTGAATGGATACGCAGACAACCGATACCAACCTGTCGAATTGCGATAGGGAGCCGATCCATATTCCAGGCAGCATTCAACCCCATGGGGCAATGCTGGTCGTCGAGGCGGCAACAGGCGTCGTGCAGTTCGCGTCTGTCAACATTGCTGAATACCTCGACACCAAAATCGAGCTGGTCATCGGCCAAACCTTGAATGCGGTCGTTGGCTCCGACGTCGCCCATCAGATCGGCAATGCAGCAGCAAAAGCTGGCTACGGTCATGTGGCGGGCGTCGTCCTCAGCGTACCTCTTGGCGGGCGTCTCGCCGACATTACCATTCACAAACACCAGAATAGAATTTTCGTCGAGTTCGAGGCTGCAGCGTCCATCGGCGACACCGAAATCGCCCTGAGCATGACGCAAGCTCTCGTGCGGCGGATCGACAATGACAACGAGGTCAATGATCTCGTCAAATCTGTCGCGAAACTCGTCCGGGCGCTGCTCGGATACGACAGGGTCATGGTCTACCAGTTTCTGCACAATGGAGCAGGCCGTGTGGTTGCGGAAGCCAAGGCTCCGGAACAGCAAAGCTTTCTCGGGCAGCATTTTCCCTATGCCGACATTCCGGCCCAAGCGCGCAAGCTTTATCGGAAAAACTGGACGCGCCTGATCGCCGACGTTTCGTTCGAGCCGGTGCCCCTGTCGCCTCTGCTGACAGACGGGCAGTCGCCGATTGACATGTCTTACGCTCACCTCAGAAGTGTTTCGCCCATACATTGCCAATATCTGCAGAACATGGGTGTCTCTGCATCCATGTCCATTTCGGTCGTGATCGGTGACGAATTGTGGGGTCTGATCGCATGCCACCACGACAGCCCCAAGAAACTTTCGATCCCGCTGCGCGTCGCTACCGAGCTTTTTGCGCAATACTTTTCCCTTCAGATTGCAGCGGCCGAAAGTCGACAGTTCCAGCGCGCTACGGCCTACGCAAACCGTCGGCTCGATGCGATCGTGACGACGATCGATCCAGGGCGGTCTATCGAGGAAACACTGCATGAGCGATTGAAGGAGTTGTCGACGCTCATTGCCTGTGACGGTGCTGCCATCTGGTCGCACGGCGAATGGACGGCTTTGGGTACGGTTCCTTCGCAGGAAGAGGTGGAACCGATCATGGACGTTCTGAGGATCGAAGCTCGCAACCATATTTGGGAAACACAGGAACTGAGCGCACGATTTCCGCAGTCCGCCCTCGGCGGCAGGGTAGCGGGACTGCTTGCCATACCCGTCTCCGCCACAAGGGACACCTATTTGTTGCTATTTCGCAGTGAAGAAGCCCACGAGATCGAATGGGCGGGCGAACCCGGCAAGCAGACGATCTCAAGTCCGTTCGGCGATCGACTAACGCCGCGCGCAAGCTTTGAGACCTGGCGAGAGGATGTCAGGGGCCGTTCGCTGCCGTGGACCATTGACAACAAGGTCGTTGCAGAAAGTGTGCGCAGCTATCTTCGTGATATCGTCACTGGCCAGTTGGAAGCCGCAGAGGCGAAAAGATCGAGGTCTGATGGCCAGCGCGAACTGCTCAACGCCGAACTGAACCACCGCAACAAGAATGTCCTGGCCTTGGTAAAATCGATCGCCAAACAAACCGGGATCCATACCTCGAGCTACGATGAATTTGCGACGTCGTTCGCAGGAAGACTGGATGCACTATCTTACGCTCACGACATGTCATTCGCTGGCCATGACGGCGGCGAGTTGCGCGCGCTGATCGATGCCGAGGCGAGCATGCACCGCTTTCAGCAGCTCCCTCACCGATTTTACATCAGGGGTCCTTCCATCGCTCTATCCGCCCATGCGTTCAGCGTATTCGCATTGCTCCTCCACGAGATGATGACCAACGCCGCGAAGTTCGGCAGCCTGTCAGCCGCGACAGGGGTCTTGGAAATCTCGTGGCAGCTCGAAACGAATGGCGACTGTGTCCTTACATGGAGAGAAACGGGAGGTCCTACAGTCACCCCTCCAACCAGAAAGGGGTTTGGATCGACCCTTATAGACAAAACGATCGTCACCGATCTCGGCGGAACCGCCGATCTGCATTACGACCCGATCGGATTGCGCGCCAGTTTTCGGGTGCCTGCGATTCACCTTCATCTGGTTGCTCCTCGAGCGCTGCAAAGAACCGTTGCAGACGCCAACGTGAAGCCTTTGCTGGGATTGTCCATCCTGCTTGTGGAGGATCAAGCACTCATCGCAATGGACATGGAGGAAATGCTGCTTGAAATCGGAGCCTCGGAGGTCATCACATCGCATCGGCTGGACGACGCCCTCGAAGTTTTGCGAGCATCCAGGCCCGACGCTGCGGTCCTTGACTTCAATCTCGGCAAGGAGACTTCCGAAGCGATTGCGGTGGAACTGCGCGCACGGAACATTCCGTTCATTTTTTCGACCGGGTATCGCGAGGGCACAGGTATACCGATAGACTTTGCATCTGCTCCTGTCGTGAGAAAGCCGGCATCAGTGAAGGCACTGTCGGCGGCCTTGCAGGCGGCTTTTCCAGCGACGGTCTTGTAGCTTCATTTCATATCAGTCGCGTCTTGGTCGGGTTGAACGTGATGCGATCGTCGATCGATTTGTCACATCCCGTTCGCGCAGTTTGACGGTTTACTGAAGCCGTGTCGATCCGTGTCTCCCGATGTCTCTGACCGTGGCCAAGCAAGCTGCTAGAGACACCGGTTGGGAAACAGACCCACTTGCACCATCCGCGACGGGGAACATTTCCTACTCCTAAAAGTTGTTTGCTCACGGACGCGTGATCGATCCTGACGGAGGAGGACACCAGCTTACAATGCTGATCAGAGCCAGCAAAAGCATGATCGCATTATCCGTCCGCCTGCAGTTCGAGCGATATCGGGTATTGAACGATACCCCCTGCCAACGGAAATTCAAACAAAGGAGCCAATCATGGCCAAAGCTGTCAAAACACTCGACGTACTGTTTCACGACACGCTTAAAGACGTCTATTTCGCCGAGAACAAGATCGTCGAAACACTCCCTAAGATGAACGAGGCCGCTAAGAGCAAACAGCTCAAGGATGCCTTCACAAAGCATCTGGCTGAAACCAAGGTGCACGTCGAGCGGCTCGAAGAAGTCTTTAAAATCATTGGAAAGAAACCCGAGCAAAAGACCTGCGACGCGATCATGGGCATCACGGATGAAGGTGCCGAAATCATGGAAGAGTACGAGGGTTCCCCCGCTCTCGATGCTGGCCTTCTCGCCGCCGCTCAGGCCGTCGAGCATTACGAAATGTCCCGCTATGGCACCCTTAGGACTTGGGCCTTGGAACTGGGATTGAAAGATGCTGCCAAACTGCTTCAGACCACGCTAGACGAGGAGCAAGCCACGGACATCGCACTCACCTCGATCGCGACGAAGGTGGTCAACCAGAAAGCCGAAGGCTGATTTGCAGATAACAGACACGCCATGCGGCGGCGCCGCATGGTTTTTAACTGGCCAGCCCGTTGAAACCTTGCGGTATTTCAACCTGAAATCGGATTTGATCGTTTTCAGATTGAACGTCAATCGCTTGACCGTCGGTGAAATCTCACGGCTAGGAAGAAGCGCACGGCATCCTAACGCGATACCTTGTCGCCATCGATCCGCATTGTCACAAGCACTCCGCTCCTGGTCCAGTCGATCGAGATCACGCCTCCGAGCGTAGACGAGATAGTTCGTTGAACGAGTTTGCTTCCGTAACCGCTTGGTCCAGTCGGCGGCTTAACCTCCGGACCTCCCTGCTCCGACCACACTATTTCCACGTCGTTTCCGACCATTGTTCCAGACACGTCCAGCGTTCCGGTGGCGACTGAAAGGGCGCCATACTTTAGCGAATTCGTTGCCAGTTCGTGGACGATGAGTGCTAGCGCTGTCGCAGCGTTGTCACCGACACCCATACGGGGAACTGCCACGCGGATGCGTCCTGCGAATGCTCCCGTTTCGTCGTAGGGCGCAAGCAGCACCGTAACCAGGTCTCCAAGTAGAGCAGCTTTGCCCTGAATTCCCGGGAGGGGGCGCACTAGATCATGTGCTCGGCCAAGGGCGCTCAATCTTTGCGTCAGTTGCCGGGACATATCTTCGATGGACAACGAGGAGCGCGACGTGATTTGCGTGAGCCCGCTGGCAACAGCCAGAAGATTTTTGACGCGGTGGCTCATCTCTCCCGCCAGCAGCTCGTGGCTCTCTTCCGCTTGCTTGCGACCCGTCACATCCAGGAAAATGCCCGTCATGGTTCTCCGGAGTATTCCGGCATCGTTCCCCTGCCCGCGCGCAGATATCCACCTGACATCTGGCCCAACCATGATGCGAAAGTCGATCTCGTAAGGACCCACGACAGCTCTGGTCGCGGAAAAGGCTGCTCTGACCCTATCTCGGTCCGCGGGATGTATTTTGAGAGAAAGATGCTCCAAGCTGACAGATCGCTGACCTTGCACATCCCACAGCGCATATCCTCGTGCATCCATGACTAACGTGTTGTCATCGACATTCCATGTCCACAGGGCAACACCCGCCGCTTCGATGGCGCGCCGAAGTTCGTCGATGCCCCAGGTTTGATCCTCCACGGTTTCAGTATCTATTTCAGTTTCCTCGTTTAATAACCAGCCGAACGCTCTTTGGGCTCCGGTTAGACTGCCTCAACAACTATAAGTAACACACCTATCTTCCAGTCGGCCACAAATGTTCGGTCGACTCGTGGGGAATTAACGGGCATGCCCGTTCGCACAGGAAACGCCAGCTAACTGATAGCTTGCGCATTTATTGCAACCGCCGCCATCCTCCCCGTGGAAGTCGGTGCAATGACGAGCGTGACCTTTGCGCGCCCGGTTAGTGCTCTTCTGGTCGTGTGACCGCCCCCAGACAGTGCGCGTTGATCGGAACAAAGTCCAAGGCCAAGGGTTAGCGATATGGAAGGAAAGCTTGCTTTTCAACTACTTCGATCAAGCCCCTAGCCGATTGCAGGGGTCTTCTTCTTACACACGGCATCGGTCTATACCCGTGAACTTCCTCATCGGAGACTTAAGAGCTTCGACAGCAGAGCGACATAATGTTCAAACGAGAAGCTGACTGGAAGCTGGCAACGAAACTCATTTGCGATGTCATGCGCGGAACGGCAACGTTGCGGGTGGAAACACATTCTTCAAGTATCGACAATGGAGATCGGAAAAACCTCTTTTCAGCCTGGAGCTACAATCAGAACCAACCCCACCAGGCATCCCCGTCTTCAGAACTCAGACTGTTTTCGCTTGATCACCTTGAGAAGCTTCTAGTTCAGATGCCGAAAGCGGACATGTATTTCGCCTACGAGACTCCCGATTTTCAAAGACTGGGCCTTGATGCGGAGGAAGCGTTGTCAAAGTTCTCGGAAATTTTTGTATCATCCGTTCAACTCGTCGTCGGCGATGTATCAATGTCCTGGGTCTTGGTTTCGACCAGCAATCCGCGCGACATCATTCTCTGGAAGATGCAATATCATTTGAAAGAAGTCGGTTTCACCCCCATTGCTGCCTAGTCAGTGTGGACGGATTTGATCAAGATGAAGCCTGCGGCGATTGCGACGATGGAGGAGAAATTTTGTTTGGTCTTCTCGCATCGTAGCGCGACGCGCTTGAAGCGCTTGAGTTTTCGACTGCTTGCTCGATGCGGGCGCGACCTTTGTAGAGCGCTTTGGGAAAGAACGTCGGCTTTGATTTTGCCGTTGAACGATAAGGAATGACGGGAACCGCGCCCCGTCTTCTTGCGGTCTGCCGGTTAGCCTTGCTGTCATAGCCCTTGTCGCCCGTGGCGGCGCGGGGATCTACATCGGGGCCAAGGCCAAGCAGGATTGGAAAGTGCGGAGCGTCACCTTTCTCGCCCCCGGTCAGACCAAAGGCGATGGGATGTCCGTCGAAATCGGTCTTCAGGTGGATTTTGGTCGAGAAGCCGCCTCGCGAGCGGCCAAGCGCTTGGCCATATTGCCCCCTTTTGCTCCCGCTGCCGAAACATGCTCGCGCACCACGGTGCTGTCGAACATCTGAACCAGATCGGCCGACGTGCTCAGGCTGGCAAGGTGCTCGAAGAAAATCTCAAAAACACCCGCCTTGCTCAATCGGGAAAAGCGCTTCCAGACACTGTTCCAATGTCCATAGCGCTCCGGCAGACCGCGCCAGGTGATATTGTTGACGGAGAAATAGTGCAGGGCCTCCAAAAACAGCCGGTCATCTCGACCCTTGTCGCCCCGCCGTGGAAGCGAGACGCGGAAAACCTCAAGTGCGACCGCCCAGTCCGCCTCTGTCATCTTCGTCAGCATCGCCGATCTCCTCTGAAACCGGCAACCCATGAATCATTCAAATACTGATTTGGGAATCTGGAGGGTTATTTGAGGTCGCATGGGACAGCGCGGCGGGTTCGGGCGGCCTCATGTAAGCCGGATTGAACTAAGACGCGGGTTGTTGGACGCTGCTATGGGGAATTGAGAAGCGGCCCTATGTCGGCGGAGCCGGAACCATGCCGTCCCGATTGCTCCGAGGGTGTCGCTGATCCTGAGAATGGACATTCGGGAGCGTTTTGCCGGAGACCTTGCAACCTGTGGGCCAAATGTACCGGGATCTGAAGCGGTTCGATCTTGCGGGGGTCGAGCGATATCGATCGCCGGCACAGCGCTGGACGAGTGGGAATATGCTGTGATGTTTGCGGTTGTCTGACATCATGAAGTATCGCACCAGAAGGATGATGGCCGAGGCGGTGGTACAGGGGCAACGGTGACGCCAGTTCGACGCATGGGACGCTGACAATCGGGGCATTCGAAGGAATGGGCCTGCTGAGATTTTGTCGAATGGGATCGCTCGCCTGTCGGTGATGGTTGGCCGAGGAGGCTTCTGCAGAGAGCGATACGATCGCGCCGATGACAATTGGCGAGGAAGCCAAAGTGGCGCATGCGGTGGAAGCCATCCGGAAGCACATGAAGGAGAAAGCGCCGGATGAACTCGTGGGGATGAAGACGCATGATCTTCTCACGGTCGCGACCGTCTCCACGATAATCCTTCCATCTGAAGGCGACATGGTCGTCATCGACATGGACGATGCGGCTGTTTGCGATGGCAACACGATGGGTGTAGCGGCCAAGATAGGCAAGTACCTGATCTGGACCGCCGAATGGGGGCTTTGAGTAGACCACCCATTCGATGCTGCGAGCGCGGGCAAGATGGCGGGCGAATGTCTTGCTATCGTTGAGATGAGCGAGTTCGTTGAAGAATTGGAGTTCGTTTTTGGCAAAGGCTTCAGCGAGAGCTGTCAGGAAGCGTCGGCGAAACAGACGTGACAGCACGCGCACGGGTAGAAAGAAGCCCGATCGGCAATTGATCCACCTTGTTCTGTCTGGTGAGAGGCCTCCGCCCGGTACGACGCAGTGGACATGGGGATGGTGGGTCATCGCCTGGCCCCAGGTGTGAAGTACGCCGGTGACGCCGATCTCTGCGCCTAGCCACTTGGGGTTAGCTGCGATGGTCTGCAGGGTCTCGGCCGAGATCTGCATCAACAATGCATAGACGACCGCCTTGTTCTGGAAGGCGATGTCAGCGACATCACGTGGTAGCGTGAAGACCACATGGAAATAGGGGACCGGCAAGAGATCGGCGATGCGTGCGTCGACCCAATCCTTGCGAGCGGCTCCCTGACACTTTGGGCAGTGGCGATTACGACATGAGTTATAGGAGATGCGGGTTCTGCCGCACTGATCGCAAGCATCGACATGACCCCCGAGCCTGGGTGTCCGGCAGGCTTCTATTGCTCCCATGACGCGTCGTTCGCTGCGGCCAAGATGACCGGCGTTCTCGCGTCTGTAAGGGCCACCATGCCACCGAAAGATGTCGGCGACTTCGAAGGCGGGACGCAACCTGCTACGCTTCCGGCGGGGTCACCTCCAATCGCAAACGGTCAAGGGGACTGGCGGTCGACCTGATGGTGTCGGTGGACACCTGTGCATAATGCGCAGTGCTGGATAGATAGGCATGGCCAAGCAAGACCTGGATGATCCGGATATCGGTGCCGTTCTCCAGAAGGTGCGTTGCAAAGGAATGCCGCAACGTATGGACGGTGACCCGCTTTGAAAGGCCAGTAGCGGCAACCGCTGAACGACAGGCGGCGTTCAAAACGGTCGGTTCGATCGGCCTGTCGGCATCGCGCCCTGGAAAAAGGAACCCGGTGGGTCGCGATAGACGCCAATAACTGCGTAAAATGCCCAGCAGCTCGTTTGACAGCATGACGTATCGGGCTTTGGCGCCTTTGCCATGACGAACATGGATCACCATCCGGGAACTGTCGATATCCTCGATCTTCAGACCACAGACCTCGCCGACCCTGAGGCCAGCGGCATAAGCTGTGGTCAGCGCTACACGCGCCTTGAGACTGGAGACGGCCTCAAGAAATTGGGCCACCTCGTCCGCCGACAGAACAACGGGGATCTTGCGGGGTTTGCGCGCGTATGGAATCCGCTCAGGGACATCGTCTTGGGCCAAGGTAATGCCATAGAAAAATCGGAGAGCACACACGATCTGATTTAACGATGCCCACGATATCCCCGTCGAGACAAGGTGAACCTGGAACGTGCGAATGTCGTCGAGATTAAGCCGATCAGGTGATCGGGAGAAATAGCGGCTGAACTTCCGGACTGCACTGATGTAGGATCTTTGGGTTGCCGGGGACAAATTGCGGATCGTCATGTCCTCAATCATCCGGCGGCGAAGAGGGCTTATCTCAGCCATCGGGGCCTCCTGTCTGAAGGGTGGGTTGCAACACAACCATCCTCTCAGTCAGGGCGCTCTCGTCAAAGCCCGCCGCAAATCGCCGCGATCAGCGGCTTAGTTCAATCGCAGAAATTAAACATGCGGCAATCCGTCCACACCGCCTAGCAGCCACCGCAGTCTCACAGCCTGGTCGCGGTGGCGACCCGTTTTTTAGGTATATGCGGCTGTCAACTGATCCCACAGCGGTTGATGTACAACGCGGCCTGCTGACGTGACGTGCGAAGACAGGAGACCGTTGTGGCAGTATCTTCCATCGTCCCAGCCGGGATGGTCGACTACGGGATAGAGGCAGAGACCTTCCAGCGGAACGCCCAGCTGCAGCGCCCGACGGGCCTCTTCTGACACATACCGGAACCATGATGCGCGTCGGTCATTCTCGATCCCGGTTTCCGCGATCAGGATGGGTCGTCCGTAACGCGCATAAGTTTCCGCCAAAAGCTTGCTGAGCGGTTTGTAGAGGTGATGGCCTTGATCGATGGGCGGACCACCGTGGATCCACTGATTATTGAAATAGTAGTTGACGCCGATGATGTCGAGATAGCGCTCGTCGCCTCCTATCTGTGGCCAGATGCGGCCCGAAAGCAGGTCCCAACCCTGGAATTGTGACTGATGGTGACCGCCGGCCACGCCAGCGTCCCAAGGGCGCGATGGATCGGTGACGACGTTGATGATCGGATCGCAATGCACGAAACGAGCGCGGGAATCCACTGCAAGAATGGCGTCCATGGCGGCAATGGCGGCGCGTGCGAGCTGTACCTTGAGCTCGAACCCCCTCCCATGGGCAAATGGGTTGAGGTAACCGGCGTCCCCCCCGCCCCATGAAAAAAACGAGATTTCGTTGACGGGACAATAGAACGGTATCTCGGCAGTTTCCTCCCGTACGATGTGCGCGCATTCCCGAGCAAAGCGCGCGAAGCGGTCGACGAATGCCGGTGACCAGATGTCGACATCGTCCGGCAGGCCGTAATGCAGCAGGTCCCAGATAACCTGAGTGTCTGTCGCCACGGCGGCCCTCACCATTGGCCTGATGCTCGACCAATCGTAACCGCCATGCCTGTCGATCAGATGCCAGCGAAAACCGTCGCGTACCGTGCGGATACCGTAACGCGCCAATTGCCGGTAATCCTGCTCGGCGTAACGGTCGTGCTCAATGGCTTCGATCATGTCAAGCCGCCGGCCCTCGCCCTCTTGCGGCTTGAGCCTATGGGTGGAACATTCGAAGCCGCCCTGCAGGAAGGATTTGAACAGGCCAGTCGGCGACGCCGGCCGGCGTTCCGCAAGCACTCCGGCAAACAATCTCTCCCACTGCGGAATAACGGTTGCGACGGAATAGGTTTCCTCGACTTTCCGGCGCAGGGCGGAGCCATACTGGTGTCGGACCGTCGGATTTGAAATTAGGTACGCGATTTTCTCGGCCACGACGACATAATCGCGGTAGGGCACGAAGATGCCGGAAACACCATCGTCGATTTGCTGCAACGCGCCGTTGTCGGGCGTTGCAATGACCGGCAAGGACGCCGCACCAGCTTCGGCGATCACGTGCGGCATGCCTTCCCCCTCGGAGAGCCAGACGAAGATGTCAAAGGCCGACAGCAGATCGGCGACATCCTTGCGGTCGCCAAGAAAGGCGAGCCTGGCACCGAGGCCACGTTTCTGCGCCAGTTCGCGCAGATCATCCGCATAGTCCGGCATGAAGGCGTCGGGGCCACCGACAATCACGAAGCGGGCATTGTCATCATTGGCGCACACCAGCGCAGCTGCCTCGATGAAGTCGGCCACGTTCTTCTTCGGATCAAGCCGCCCAAGCCAACCGGTCAACGTCTGGCTTTCTGTGATGCCAAGGCTCGCCCTCAGCGCTGAACGACGGGTCGTATCGAACGCCTTCAAGTCCACCATCGAGGGGATCTCGATGGCATGCTCCTCGCGCCCTGGCATGATAGCAGCTGCCGCATCCCGGATCGAGCGGCAGACGCCGACATAACGGCTCGTAAGGTGTTTCGGCCCGGCCAGCGCCTCCGATACCAACCCGCCATGTTCAATCAGCAACGGCCTCAGATGCATCCGTTCAAGAGCGGGGTAGATGTCGGCGACGTTCTGGCAGGAGACGACGATATCATATCCCGCTGCTTTTTCTGAGAGGTATCTGACCGTATCGTCGAAGGACAGCTCGTAAGGTCTTGTGTCGACATCGACGCGGAGAGCTCGCAGCTGCTCGTGGGTCTGCTCCGGCATGCCTTCCATGCGGAAGCACGCGACAACATCGATGCAATAGCGCCGCCGATCTAGATTTTCGGCCAGCAGGCGTACTTCTGTCTCCTCTCCGCCAACGACGAGCCAGGCGAAGACGAACAGTATTCTGACCGGGGCTTCATTCGAACTCATTGGCCCACCTGGAAGACGACCTGAAGGAAATCCGGCCTGTTCTCGACCAGATCGACCAGAAAGCCGGGCGCGTCGTCAATCGGGATGACATGGGTGATCATGTGTTCGCGGATTTCGGCTCCCCTCGCCGTCAGCAGGTCGATCGTCGCCAGGGCAAGCCGACGCCTGTCCCACAGGGGGGCAAGGCCTCGCGGCACGCGATTAATTTGAGCGCAGACAAGATTGAGGCCGTTGTGGTGGAACTCTTCACCAAGACGCAAGCCATCGGCGCCGCCCTGATAAAACGCAAGGTCTATCACTGTCCCTTGCGGACGCAGCGCCTTCAGGGCCATGTGCAAGCTGTCCGAATGGGCGCGGGTCTGGAAGACGAGGTCCGCGCCGCGCCCCATGGCGCCATCGTGCCAGCGAGCTTTCGCATGGTTCCATGCCTGATCTTCGGTCATGGCCGTCAAGCCCAGCGCCTCAGCCTTCCGCCGGCGAAATTCGGATGGGTCAGCGATGACGACGTCAGACGCGCCATGCGCCTGTGCAAACAGCGCCGTCATTAACCCGACGGTTCCTGCACCGACCACGAGAACAGGACGATCCTTGACGCCTGCCCCGAACGCCGGCACGTGGGCCCCGTAGGCAACCGCGTCGGCGTGTAGGATGCCGTTGGCGGCGATCGGCCCCATCTGCGCGACGAGCACGCCGAGGATCGGATCGATGGCGTCAGGCATGGCGATGAGCACGTCATGGTAAGGGTTGGAGGTGTGGCCGGTTTTGTGGGCATAGGCGGACGCGACAATGGCGCCCTCTGCAAAACCTGTCGCCCGGGATTCCGACACCCTCGCAACTTCCATGTAGCCCAGGAATGGCACCGGATAGTGGAGGTTAGGCTCGTTGCCCACGAAGACGCCGCGCTCGCTGTCGAAACGCGAACGGAAATAAGGATTGGTGTTTTTGAGGAACGTCAACTCGGTTCCGGCCGAGAGGCCCGTAAACAGCGTCTCCAGCCTCACTTGGCCATCGGCCGGAGGCCCCTCCTCGTATTCGAAAAAATAGGGCCTTCCGGGTCCCTCAATGCCCAGCGAGCGGATCTTGCGGTGGCCAGGCGGCATTCCATGGTGCTCTTCAGGGCGCGGCTGGAACTGCAGGGGCGCCGGTGCCGTCCGCTTTGTGTCTGGCAGGTCGAGACGCACAGGCTCGCCACTCTGCGCAGATGCCATGATGGCAAGCGCCAGGCGGTGGGTCGCCACGGCATCGCTATAGGGGCAACGTATGCGATTCTCCCCGCCGCTGACGGCGTCGATGAAGTCGCGGTCCTCGCGCCACACGGGATCGCCGTCCGCGCCGCGCGTCGGCCGCCCTCGCCCGGTATCGACCATGATGTCGCGGTCGGTCAATTCGATCGCAAGCCGGTCGGCAAAGATGTGCAGACCAACGCGGTGGTTCCACCCGAGCAGGCAGGTTGAGGCGATGTTGGCCACCACGCCGTTCTCAAAGGTGAGGCTTGCCGTTGTCACGGTCGGGACGTCGAGACCCGGAAACTCCGCCCTGTCGGTATGGCCGACCCGCCCGTAGACTTCCCGGACATCACCAATGAGGAAGCGGATGAGGTCGAGAAGATGGGTTGTCTGCTCGACAATCTGTCCGCCCGACTTGTCCTGCTTCCACCACCATTGCGGCGGCGGCGTTGAATCGAGCCAATAGCCTGAAAGAAGCTGTGCAGGGTTGTTGACCAGCAGCGCGCGCGCCTCGTCGACCGTATCGAGATATCGCCAGTGGTAGCCGACCGCCGTGATGATGCCCTTCGCCTCAACCGCTGCAGAAATCGCCTCGGCCGTCTTCAGATCGAGAGAGACCGGCTTTTCGACAAAGAACGGGATGCCTCGCGCAATTAGGTCATGCTCCGGTTCGCCATGTGCGAACGGTGGAATGCAAACATAGACCGCGTCTGGGCGCTGCTCGTCGAGCATGTCATTGTGGTGCCGAAAAGACCTTGTGCCGAAACGCATGGCTGCCCGGTCGGCACGTTCGAGATCCGGATCAGCAAAGCCGACCAGTTCGACATCGTCGAACGTGGCCAGAATGTCCAGATGCCGTTGGGCAATGCCTCCGACGCCGATGAAGGCGAGACGGGTCCTTTTCATGGTTGTATCCTTCTTATCATGTATCGCCGATTCCTGTAGAACACGGTCGTAAATTGCGGCAGTTTGCTCAGCCATCCGCTCTGCGGAAAACTCCGCTTCAAAGCGCGAGCGGCCTGCATTGCCCGAGCTGGTCGCCCTGTCGGTGTCGGCAAGGGCCTTGTTGATGACGGCGGCAAGGGATGCGGGGTCGCCAGCTTGCGCGAAAAAGTCATGATGTTCGCCGAGTGCCTCTATCGTGCCGCCCACACGGGTCGCGACCACAGGGATAGCGAGGGACATGGCTTCGAGGACCGCCAATGGCAGGCCTTCGAAGCGCGATGGTAGAACGAAGAGATCGGCTATGTTCGCGATGTCGGCAACATCCTGTCTATGGCCGAGGAAACGCACATGGTCGGAAATCCCCAGCGACGAGGCTAGCGCTTCTGTGGCCTCTAGCTCGTCGCCGGAGCCAACGAGCAGCAGCACTGTTGACGGATGGGCCTCCAGTACTTTCGGCAGAGCGTTTATCAGCGTCGCATGATCCTTTTGGGTCGAAAACCGCGCCACGGTCAGAAGAACGGTGCGCCCATCCAGACCCATCTCCGTCTTCACCTCGGCTGCTGCTTCCTGCGGATGCAGCGGGTAGATGCCGTTTCTGACGACGCTCATTCGGTCCTCTGCCACGTGATCGACAAAGCTCTCCCTGGACGCGTCAGAGACGACGATGTGGTGACCGATACCCTTGATATGCTGGAGGTACTCTTCGACCTGATCGGGATCCGTCAGGAGATAAGGAAGATGCTCTGTGCGGATGACAGGGATGCCGCCCCCTATGCCGGCAGCAGTGAGCCCATGACCCTCCCACCCGATACCGGCATGCACGTGCAGGACATCGAAGGCTTGCTCGTTGAGCCAGGCGGCAAAATGATCGTTGGAATGCAGGCGCTTCACGCTCATGCCATGCCTGAGTGCTCGCATCAGCAAAGGACTGTAATCTTCGGACAACAATGCCAGGGTCACGTCCCATCGCCTGTCCAAGGCTCGACCGAGGGCTAGCATGTGCTCCCCCATACCAGATGGATCAAGGCTGTCGGTCGCCAGTAGGATGCGGGGCATCAGCTACCCCCTGACCGTAGCTGTCGAGCTGATGTCTTCTGCGAAGGCATGATGCGTGAAGAGGCGAGCAGGCGCGCCCGCGCTGCCGATAAGCGATCGGGCGAGGATGTCCGACATAAGATTGAAAGTCTTGTCCCAGGAGGAACGCATCAGCATCGCGTCCACGTCCCGCAGCCACTCGGTGCCTCCATCGGCCAACGCGATTGCCCTATCGCAAGCGCCAACGAAGTCCCCCACACCTGAGGCGAGAAACACACCCTTGACGTCCTCGTAGGTACGAACGACATCGATGACCCGCGTGCTCACGACTGGTCGACCCGACGCGAGATACTCCGGCGTTTTCGTCGGGCTGATGAAGCGCGTCGCCTCATTGAGAGCAAACGGCATAAGGGCGACGTCCCAACCGGAGAGATATGCCGGCAGGTCGGCATAGGATTTAAGCCCGAGATAGTGGATATTCGGGGCGCGTGGCAGATCCTCCTGCGAAATCTTGACGACAGGACCAAGAAATATAAGCGAGAGATCGGGCCGCGCCTGGGCAACTGCGGCGACGAGTTGCATATCGAGCCTCTCATCGATTACCCCGTAGTAGCCGAGCTTCCGCCCTTTTATACCGGCCTGGTCTGCCGGTTCCGCAACGCCGTCGCGAGTGGCGCGAAAATGCTCGATATCGACACTCGAGGGAAAGGCATGGATGTTTCTATGCTTATGACGCTTTGCCTCGTAAAGGCTGACTCCGCCGGTGAACACCATATCCGCGCGCGCCATCAGCTCCATTTCGGCATCTTTGAGCTGCAGCGGCGCAAATCTGAAATTGGCGAGCTCGTCCATGCAGTCGTAAACCACGGCTGCAGTGTCGACATGCGCGGAAAAGGCATACATCAGCGGGGTGTAGTACCAGAAAATGGGCTTCCCCCCGCCATGAAGTTCGAGGAGTTCATCGAGCAGGTGGCCGAGCGCCTCCTGACGGTCGGTCTCGCTCCACCAGTGAGGGATCCTCGGCCGCACCGACTTGACAGTGGTGCCCGAGAACGGGTGAATCTCGAGGTAGGCCAGGTGATGGTCGGTAGGGATATATTCCTCGAAAAAGAAAACCTGCCGATGCTGCGAAAATCGCTGCATCAGATGCTGCGGTCGTTGCAGAACGAAATCCCACCGCAGATGAGAAAAACAGACAAGCGGGCCCGTAAGGTCGCGGGATTCCGACGTGTGCGAATTGGGATTCAGCAGGTTCATGGGGTTCCTCTTTGAGTAGTGAAACCTGCAACCAGCTAGAAATTGCTTAGTTCCACCCGTTCAAAGCCGCCCTCTCATATTTATGAAGAAACGGGACAAGCCTCCTGATGGTGTGAGGCCATGTCCAGTTTGCCTGGACAATTTCGCGCGGGGTGAAGGTATCCAGTCGCGCCAGCATCTCCGAGATTCCCTCGTGAAACCGTACGGAACTGGCGGTCGCCCCTGTCAAATCTGTGATGTACTGCAAGCCGCAACTGAGCGCGTCGTTGGCCAAAACCGGAATGCCGGCCAGCATATATTCCGTGAGTATGGCGGGCGCCCCGTCATCGATGCCACAGACGACGCCCATGCGTGACTGGTTCATCAAGCGGTTGACCTCCTCGAAGTCCACGCCGGGCGGCCCGACGAAGTCGACGTTCAAACCCGATGCTTCGGCCCGTTGGCGCAATTCGTCTACCAGTTCGCCATAGCCGAAGACGCAGAGCGCACGTATGCTGCGCGGCATCCTCTCCAGCGCATCGAACAGGATATCGTGGCGCTTGTAGGCTTGTGCGGCCGCGACATAGATGACGTCATACATCTTCGGCAGGTCCAAGGGCCGAAACGTCAGATCGGATGCGAATTCGGGACCGACCGGCATGATCACGGTCTTCATATCGGGATGGCGGGCACGCACCGCCTCGGACTGCCAGTCAGCGCCCGTCAGAACGAGGTCGAAATGGCGACTCACCTCAGGGGGAATACGCAGGGCCGGCGCATCTATGGAATTGTAGATCTTGAAACTGTCGGAACATGCGAGAAGGATTTCTTCACTGACACCGAGACCCCAGACGCACAGGATTTCCGGCGGCCCGAAGGCTTGTATATGGGCGAGCATGTCATTCGATGCGAACGGCGCATCAGGACCATTCAGCCGGAAGGCGCGGCGGGTGAGCCAGGGGCTGGCCGCATCGGCCCTGTCGAGCGGTGGCGTTTCCCCGCGCCAGTGGGTCCAAACCTCCGCGCAATCTACAAGTTCGGCTCTCATCGCCGCAAGCGGCAGCCGCTCGATATAGCCGCCCCCTACCTCGACCTTATCCTGCCGAGAGGTAGTTCCGGGACTTTCCCCACGTCTTCCCTCAATCCACTGCTCGTAGAATTCAGCAACCGTGGGAACAGCACCATCAAAATAATCGCCACCCTGAAAGTCACTAATGACGACGAGACGTCTGGGTCTCATGTTGCCGTTCCTTTATTCTTTTCTGGGAGGCTGACACGGATTGGAAGCAAAGCCGGTGCGCACTCAACTAGTCGACGGTCATGACCTTTCAAGCCGTACACACTCACGGAACCTGCAGCGCGCTGAGTTCCGTATGTGATTGGGAACTTTACCGGGCTGTGGAGGATGGAATGTCCGAGACGCGCAGGCAAGGCGACTTAGGCTGGCAGGTCATCGGATGCGACACCGCCATGGCTGCGGCCCGTTTAGGCTCGCCATCGACCACTGCGGCCAACTTACTGTCGGACGGGTCACCCGGTTCGCGATCGAACACTCAGTCGAGCTTCCAATGGTCAGCAAACTTCATCGGTAAACTCGCGATAAAAAAAGCCTCCCAGAACGGCTTACCGCTACTGCGAGGCTTTTGCGACCGGTCAGGGGAAACCGGTTGTTTTGAAGCAGAGGTCAACTGCTGAAAAGATAACGGTCCAACGGCAAAACGGTTCCATCTCACTCAGTGGCCCAACACTCAGGGATATCGGCTCTGAGTGAGACCGGGCCTGCAGCTGTCAAAGAGCCTTCCATCCCCTTACCAGAACGAACGATGCAATTGCTACGAGGCAGATGCCGGAGACCCTGCCAAGCCAGATCGTAACGCGGGGATTTGACACGATACGATCCCGCCCGAGCACGGCGGCAGATGCAAGGCCGCCATAAATGACAAGCTGCACAAGGATCGTCATGGCGCCCATCACAACAGCTTGCGACCATAGCGGGCCATAGGCCGGCTTCATGAACTGAGGATAGACCGCGAGAATGAAAAGCCACGCCTTCGGATTGAGGAGACACGTGACGACGGCTTGGAGAAACACCTTTGCCAAAGAATTCGGCCCCCGTCCCTCGATATCGTCGACCACGATGGCGCTGCGAACGAGCGTGATACCAATCCAGATCATATAGGCAGCCCCGATCATCACCATCGGCCCGGAAACAGCAGGCAGCACTGCGCTCAGACCAGCGACCGCCACGGTGCCGAACAGCGTATGACAGACACCGCCAACCATCATGCCGAAGGTTGCCGCAAGGCCAGCCCTTCGTCCTCCCGTGAGTGCATTGGCAAGCACGAAAACCATATCCATGCCGGGAACAGCAATGATACCTGTCAGCAGAATGAAAAACAGCCAGAGATTTTGATCGTAGTTCATGTCAGTTACGTCTCGCGCTGTCCGTTCGTTCACCTTTGGAACTCGGCGGTTCTCATGGTGTTCGGCCGTGCTATACAGAACACCAACTGACAGCGATGTGTCAGTTGTGATGAGGCGAACGTGGTGCGCAAGGCGTCGAGACTGTTTGAAATCATCCAGATCTTGAGGCTCGCCAGAGCACCTGTCACAGCGGCGTCTATGGGCGCTCGACTGGAGGTCACCCAACGCTCGATCTACCGCGACATTGCAGCGCTTCAGGCAATGCGTGTGCCGGTCGAGGGCGAACGCGGCCTCGGCTACATCCTCAGGCCGGGATTTCACCTGCCGCCGCTGATGTTCACGGCCGAAGAAATCGAGGCGATCGTGCTCGGCATGGCTTTGATAGAGCGGACCGGCGACCTGGAATTGAGGAAAGCCTCCGCACAGGTGGTCGCCAAGATTGCTGCCGCTGTTCCGCCGCCGATGCGTCAGGCCTTTTCCTCACAGGCGCTGCATGCATGGGGCAGCATCACCCCCGCTCCTGAAGCCGCCGATTTCGGGATCGTCCGGCGCGCCATCCGCGATGAAGAAAAACTGGCGATCGACTATTGTGACGAACACCAATCGACAACGACCCGGACAATACGGCCACTCGCGCTGATTTACTATTCAGAGGTTGCGGTCATCGTCGGCTGGTGTGAATTGCGTCAGGCAATCCGCAACTTCCGCGCCGACCGCGTGGCACTCTGCAGCCCGACCGGAAACCACTTCAAAAATGATGGCGACCGACTGCGGGCGCTGTGGATCGCCGGGTGGACACCCCATCTCGAGCTTTGAGAGTTCGTCGCGACAGTCTTGCGGAGTGTTGTCCTGGTAGTCTCGCCGGCAATTCCCCGTACTGGGAAATGCAATGCGCAGGCTCAAGCGCTTTCCCGCAGCCGCTCGGCGGTTTGCAGGTCGACGGAGACGAGTTGGGAGACGCCTTGTTCGGCCATGGTGACGCCGAAGAGGCGGTCCATGCGGGCCATGGTGATGGGATTGTGGGTGATGACCACGAAGCGGGTGTCTGTCGAGGCGGACATCTCGTCCATCAAGTTGCAGTAACGCTCTACATTATGGTCGTCGAGTGGGGCATCGACCTCGTCTAGCACGCAGATCGGTGCGGGGTTCGTCAGAAAGACGGCGAAGATCAGGGCCATCGCCGTCAGTGCCTGTTCGCCGCCAGACAGCAGCGTCATGGTCTGCGGCTTCTTGCCGGGCGGGCGGGCGAGGATCTCGAGGCCGGCCTCGAGGGGATCGTCGGATTCGATTAGCTGCAGCTCAGCCGTGCCGCCGCCGAACAGATGGGTGAAGAGCCTCTGGAACTGGACATTGACGATATCGAAGGCAGCGATCAGCCGTTCGCGGCCTTCGCGGTTGAGGCTCTGGATAGCGCCGCGCAGCTTGCGGATGGCGTCGATGATATCGTCGCGCTCCTTGATCAGCGCTGCCAGCTTGTCGCTGAGCTCCTTGCTTTCTTCCTCGGCCCGCAGGTTGACGGCGCCCAGCCTCTCGCGCTCGATCTTCAGCCGGTCCAGCTCGCGCTCGACTTCGCGCAGGTCCGGCTCGCCTCCGGTCGGGTTGCCGGCGATGCGCAGCGCCTCGTGCGGGGCGACGTTGAGGGCCTCGCGGATCCGGGCTTCGCTTTCCAGCCGCCTCTCGCGGGCAGACATCAGCCGTTCCTCGGCCCGGCCACGCCGCTCTCGGCTTTCAGCAAGCTCAGAGAGCGCCGTCGTCGCCTGCTTGTCGGCCTCGCGCTGGATAATGTCGGCTTCAGTCAGGCGGTCGGCAGCCCCGCGCCTGACCTCCTCCATCTTCTGCAATTCGCTCATCAGCGCCCGGCGCTTGTCGTCGAACTCATCGGGCGCAAGCTCCAGTTCGGCGGCTTCCTCGCGGGCCTCAGATTCGCGGTCGCGCAGCGTCTGGATGTGGCCGTCGGCGCTCGCCACGCGCTGGCACCAGGTCTCGCGTTCCCGACCGATCGCTATCAGCCGACGCTGGCGTGCCTCGTTCTCGCGGTTAAGGCCTTCGTAGCGGGCGCGGGCCTCGGCCAGCACGCCACGGTCAGTCGCAACAGTCGCCTGCTGGTCGCGCAATTGCGCGTCGATGACGGTGAGGTCGGGTGCATCCTCGATCTCGATCCGGGCATTCTCGTCCTGTATCGCCAGATCCTCGATCTGCGCCGTCAGCTGGCTCACGGCCTCATTGAGAACGTCGCGACGGCGAATGAGATCGCCAGAAGCGCGCTCTGCTGCTGCCAATGCCTCGCGGGCATCCGAAAGCTGACGTGCCAGGATGCGACTACGTTCCCGGGCTTCAGCCAGGCGACGCTCCTCCGCGCGGATGGCGTCGGCTGCAGCCGCCAACAGCGCCTCGGCTTCCGCGAGGATCTCGGCGGCGAGCTCGACTTCCGCCTGCAACTCGGCAAGCCTGTTTCGCTGGGCGAGCCTCAGGGCTGCAGCGCTCGGCGCATCGGCACCGGTGATGTGGCCGTCCCAGCGGAAAACAGCGCCTTCGCGGGTGACCAGCCGCTGGCCGGGTTTGAGAACTGCCATCAGCCGCACGGCATCTCCGCCGGCGACGAGGCCGATCTGCCGGAGCCGGCGTTTCAGAGCCGATGGTGCGCCTACATGGGCAGTCAGCGGGGTTGCGCCTTCAGGCAACTCAGGATCGTTGGAGCCATCGCCGTTGTCAGACCAGTGGGCCGGCGCGTCAGGGTCGAGCGGCGTGTCGAGGTCGTCCCCCAGCGCCGCCCCCAGCGCCGTCTCGAAGCCGCGATCGACGCTGATATCGTCGGCAACCGGCGGAAAACCGCCAGCAGCGCCGCCGCCATCGAGCATGCGGGCAATGGTACGGGCCTCGGTTTCGAGAGCGTTGAGGCGGGTGCGGGCCTGCTCCACCGGAGGCCGGGCCATGGCCTCGGTGCTGCGGGCTTCTGCCAGCGCCGCCTCGACAGATTGGGCGGCAATTTCGGCATCCTCGACACCGATTTCGGCGGCCTCGACCTGCTCGCGCCGCTCGTCCGGATCCGGCACGCTTGCCATCTTCTCAGCAATGGCTGCAAGTTCGCCGTTTGCGTCGGCCATCTGCCGCTCGAGCCGCATCTTGCGGTCGCCGAGATCGCGGATGGCGCGCTCCAGCTGGTTGCGGACGGCTGATGCCTCGGCGCGCTCCGCCGTCAGCCGGGCGAACAGCCCTTCGCTTTCGGCAAGCGTCGTGGCTGCAGCCTCGAATGCGGTGCGGCTCTCCTCCGAAAACCGGCCGGAATCGGCGAGCATGTCGGAAAGCTCAGCCTCTTCGGCATCGAGGCGCTCCAGGATGGCGGCGTTGTCGACCACCAGCTGTTCCTCGCGCTTGATGTCTTCGCCGAGCTGGGCCAGCCTGCGCATCAGTTCGTCGCGACGGCGCAGGATGCGGCCGACGTCTTCCTCCAGCTGGGTGCGGGCGATCTGCAGACGCTGCAGCGCGGCCGCAGCCTTGGCCTCGGCCTCGCGCAGCTCCGGCATTTTCAGACTGGCGACGGCTTGCGCCTTTGCCGCTTCCATCTGGGCCTGCGCCTTTTCCACAACAATGACCGTCGCCTGGTTCAGGGCGCTTTCGCCCTCGCCCTCGGCCTGCTTGGCCTGCACCCATCGAATATGCAGCAGCAGCGCCTCGCGAGCGCGGATGTCGGCCGACAGCATCTTGAAGCGGTTGGCCTGGCGGGCCTGACGCTTCAGGCTCTCGATCTGGCTATCGAGCTGGGTGGTGACGTCGTCAAGGCGTTCAAGGTTGGTTTCGGCAGCGCGCAGGCGGAGTTCGGCCTCGTGGCGGCGGGAATGCAGCCCGGATATGCCGGCGGCTTCCTCGAGCAGCTGGCGGCGTGCCTGGGGCTTGGCCTGGATCAATTCGCCGATGCGCCCCTGGCCGACCATCGACGGAGAGCGCGCGCCGGTCGAGGCATCGGCGAACAGCAGCTGCACATCCTTGGCGCGGGCTTCCTTGCCGTTGATCCGGTAAACGGAGCCCTGCTCGCGCTCGATGCGGCGGGTGATCTGGATTTCATCGCTGTCGTTGAAGGCGGCAGGCGCGGTGCGGTCGGCATTGTCGAGATAGAGCGCCACTTCTGCCGTATTGCGTGCCGGACGATGACCGGAGCCGGAGAAGATCACGTCGTCCATGCCGGAGGCGCGCATGTTCTTGTAGGAATTCTCGCCCATTACCCAGCGAAGGGCTTCGACAAGATTGGACTTGCCGCAGCCGTTCGGCCCGACAACGCCCGTCAAGCCGCCCTCGATGACGAATTCCGAGGGTTCGACGAAGGACTTAAAGCCGACGAGACGGAGCTTGTTGAATTTCATTGCGAGGTCGGGGTGGTGTACCCGCCTCTGCCAGCTCGAATGGCATGTCGCCCGTAAGGCGATCGCATCTGCGAGATAGGCCGGAAAGCTGGCGCGCCTGGTCTCGATTGGACATGAAAGGGTGCCACCCTCTCCTCCCTCATTCCTGTGCTCGTCACGGGAATCCAGTGCGCCCAAGTCCTTGGGCGCGGGAGGGGATTGGGCTGTGGGAGAGTCCCCTCAACGCGCAGACGCGCCTTGGCTGGATTCCTGTGACGAGCACAGGAATGAGGGGAGGAAACAAGGCGGCCAAACGGGGTTGTCCCAACGCGTGGCAAACGGCCATGCCCCCCCCTCGAGAGCATTCCCCTTTCGCAATAAACGACGGGCGCAGCACTGCTGCCGCTGCCCGTCATTGGAACGTGGCGCGGGTCAGAGCATGCTGTCGATGATGGCCGACATAGAATCAACCGACATATCCCCGGAGTAGCGCTTCCCGTTGATCAGGAAGGTGGGAGTGCCGTTGACGCCGAAGGTGACGCCGCGAGCCCGCACGGCATTTATATCATCCACAAGTGCGCCGTTGTTCAAGCAGGCTTCGAAGCTGTCCTGTGTAAAACCGGCGATTTTGGAGATTTGCAGCAGAGAAGCGCGAACATCGGTGACCGTGGGACCAGCCCACTGCATCTGCTGCTTCATGAATGTCTCGAGCAGCGGCACGGATGGGCCGTTCGGGGCGCAGCGTACCAGCATGAAAGCGGCATAGGCTGCCGGATCCTGGTCCTGGCTGGCAATCGGGAATTCGCGGATGATGAAATAGACCTTGCCGGTGTCGATATATTTTGTCTTGATCGGATCGAAGGTGGTCGCGGCAAAGTGGGCACAGTGCGGGCAGGTCGTCGACATGTATTCGATGATCTTGACCTTGGCGTTCGGGTCGCCCACCGCCATATCGGGCGACTTGCCGGGCTGCAGCGCCTGCGCCATGTCGACCGTGCCTTCCGGCGTGGGCGCAGTTGCGGCAACCGCGGTGCCGGCACCGGTCGCGGCCAGCGCCATTGCGAATGCGCCGAGGGCAGCACCGCCGAGAAGATGGCGTTTGGTCAGAAGCATGTCGGACATCGGCATATATCACCCGTGTTGAGAGAAGATCGTCTGTTGATATCTGCGATATAACGGCTCCGTGCCGCGAACAAGGCAGGGGAGCGGAACTTTCTTCAAAGAATTGTGACCGGTGGGGCAATGTAGCAAATGTCGTCAGGCATTAATCGTCAACCACATTTTCCGGAATGTTTTGGCCGGCGTAAAAAACGCGCATTATCTGGACGCGCCCGGCTTCGATCCGGTAAGCGACGGTGACCATCCTGTCGATCACGAAAATTCGAACTCCTAAGCCCAAACTCTCACGCAGTGGTCCACGTTCTGCCATGGTTTCCAAGGTAGCGCATTGCGCCCGGATTCTCCGGATTAATGCGATTGCGCTAAGAGGACTTTTATCCGCAAAAAAGGAATAGATTGCAACCAGGTCATCTTCGGCAAGGGGCCGGTAGACGACCCTAAGCTTCACTGCCCGAAGCCCTCACTCGCTCGGCATGAAGCTTCTCGATTCGCTCAAAGACCTCTGCCGCATCGAGGCTCGGTCGCGGATCATCGATAGCCTCCTGAATTTTCAAGCGCATGATCTCGCTAAGCGCCTCGTCCTCGCGATCAAGAGCGCGCAACGCGGCCCTGATAACTTCGCTCGCAGAGTTGTAGGAGCCTGATTTAACGCGAGCATCAACGCTTTGCTGCTGCGTTCCGAGTGTGACTGAAATTGGACGGCTGCTGCGCATATAAAAACTCCGCTTACCGGGCGTGAGTATGACAGTGTCATAAGAAAATGCAACGTTTGGCACCAGCATATTTCATTAGTCCGGCTGTTATCTCTTTTTACCCAGCACAGCCGTCCCGAGCCTCTGGACGGCTGCCCGGAGCTTGTCGCTCTCTATTCCCTCCATCATCCCCTGGAGCTTCACAGCAGCGGCGCCTTTCAGCGGCACCGGCGTGCGCGAGCGCTTGGCGTGCTGCGAGACAGGCTTCTGGACGATGCGGATCTGGTGGATGGCAGAAAAGCCAAAGAAGGCATTGATGCGCTGGATTAGCTCGCCCTGGGCATGGGTCAGGAACAAGGCGCGGGCGCCTTCGCAGGCGATGGTCAGCACGCCGGGCTGGTAGCCGCCCTCCCCCGGACCGTTACGCTTGGCCCAGGCGATCTTTTCCGGCCGGGTGCAATCGGCAAAATCAGCGCCGACGATATCGTCCCACGAGCCGAGCAAGGCGGTGCTGATTCCAGCCCGGCGCGCCAGCACCGGATCGATCAGGCCGTTCGCCACTTCGGAGATCTGCTTGGCGCCTTTGCGGGGATAACTCATCGACAGCACGCCTCGGGGGTCATTGTTTGGCGCTGCGGACCTTGATCCGCCGACGCAGCTCGGCCAAGTATAGGCCATATCTCCCTGATGCGGCAAATGATGACCTTGAAACAGCTTACGCTTCCGTCCGCCGCAGTGCTGCTTGCCTGGTACGACCGGCATCACCGCGACCTGCCCTGGCGTGTTTCGCCTTCAATGGCCGCCAGGGGAATTCTGCCTGACCCCTATCACATCTGGTTGTCAGAAGTGATGCTGCAGCAGACGACAGTGGCGGCGGTGAAGGCCTATTTCGCCAAGTTCGTCAGTCGCTGGCCGACAGTTGGCGATCTCGCGGCAGCCCCTGTCGATGACGTCATGGCTGCATGGGCAGGCCTCGGTTATTACGCCCGGGCTCGCAACCTGAAAAAATGCGCCGATGCCGTTGCCAGCGAGCATGGCGGCCGCTTTCCCGATACGGAAGAGGGATTGCGGGCCCTGCCCGGCATCGGCGACTATACCTCGGCAGCCGTCGCCGCCATTGCCTTCGACCGGCAGGCGGCGGTCATGGACGGCAATGTCGAGCGCGTCATCTCCAGGCTCTATGCCATCTCGACACCCTTGCCGGCAGCAAAGCCGCTGATGAAGCAGAAGGTCGTGGCGCTGACGCCACCCGTTCGACCCGGCGACTTCGCACAGGCGATGATGGACCTCGGTGCCACCATCTGCACGCCGAAGCGGCCGGCCTGTGCGCTCTGTCCGTTCAACGGCAGTTGCGAAGCCCTGCAACTGCATGACCCGGAGCATTTTCCGGTGAAGGCGGCGAAAAAGACGAAACCGGTGCGCCAGGGTGCGGCTTTCGTCGCGGTCAACGATGCCGGCAAAATCCTGTTGCGACGGCGGATCGACAGCGGCCTGCTCGGCGGCATGACGGAGGTGCCGACAACAGCCTGGACGGCCCGCATCGACGGCGACATGACTGTAGATGCCGCACCCTTTGCCGCCAACTGGCAGGCCTGCGGCACCGTCGTCCACGTCTTCACGCATTTCGAATTGCGGCTTTCGATTTTCCGCGCTTCCGTCGGCGCCAGATCCAAAAGCAATGACGGATGGTGGGAGCCGGTTACAAATCTTGACGCACAGGCCTTGCCGACGGTCATGAAAAAAGCAATCGCCCAGGCTATTCCCCGTGCTTTCGATTAGCGCATAAGAGGTTTTTATGACGACCCATATCCAGCATATTGTTTTCGATATCGGCAAGGTCCTGATCCACTACGATCCAAACCTCCCCTTCGCCCGGGTCATTCCCGATGAGGCGGAGCGCGACTGGTTCTTTGCCAATGTCTGCACCCACGAATGGAACATCGAGCAGGACCGCGGCCGCACGTGGCAGGATGCAGAAGACCTGCTGATCGCCGAGCATCCCGAGCGGGCCGAGCAGATCCGCGCATTTCGCAAGCACTGGCACGAGATGGTGCCGCACCACTACGAGGACAGTGTCTCTATCATGGAGAAATTGATTGCGGAGGGGCGCGACGTGACGCTGCTCACAAACTTCGCATCCGACACGTTTCGCGAAGCTCAGGAGCGATTTCCGTTCCTCACCAAGACACGCGGCGTCACGGTGTCGGGCGACATCAAGCTGATCAAGCCGGACGTGGCGATCTACGAGACCCATGCGAAGAGCTTCGGCCTCGATCCGGCATCGACAATCTTCATCGACGACTCGCTTGCCAACGTCGAGGGCGCCAAGGCTGCGGGCTGGAACGCGGTTCATTTCACCGGTGCCGACAAGCTGCGCGCCGATCTTGCAACATTTGGCATCGAGGTTTGAGACCATGCAATTCGATCCGGCAGAACGCATCGAACTTTTCCATGAAGCCGTTAACGGCATGGACTATGCAGCAATGGAGCGGTTTTTCGCGCCCGAAGCCACCTATGTCTCGAACGGCGTCGGCAGCCTTGTTGGCCGCGAGGCGGTGCTTGCGGCAATCCGCCAATATTTCGAGACCTACCCGGATCAGGTGGGCGTAAACAGCCTCGTCGAAACCCTGACGCCGCTGTCCGGCCGCGCCGTCTGGTCGGTGCGGGCGACCCACGCGGTGACTGGCAAGCCGCTGGTGCGCGAAGGCGAGGAAACGATCACCTTCAACGAGGATGGCCAGGTGGTCAGCGTAGCAGTCACCGATTATCAGGCGTTCTGAACAAGGGAGTCGAATGCAGGACGCCCAGGGTTTGTGACCCTGGGCGTCCTCGCGCCGCCTGCCGCAACTGGAGGTACAATCGGCAGGCGGTGAGCGTGGGATCCGGCGAGGCCGTCAGGCTTCGGCTTTCGCCAGATCGGCGCGGATGATGGAACGGAGTTCGTCGATCGGGCGCAGGGACTTCCCGTCGTCGAAATGCCAGAAGGTCCATCCGTTGCAGGCGTCGAGACCCTGGACTTTAGCGCCAAGGCGATGGATCGAACCGGCGTCTCCGCCGGATGCAACCGTGCCGTCGGCGCGGACGATGGCGCTGTAGCGACGGCGGCTGTCGGTCAGGACCTGACCGGGGCGGATCATGCCGTTCTCGACCAGCACGTTGAAGGCGACGCGCACCTCCTGCTTCTTGCCGGTCATGACGACGAGTTCCGCCTTGCCGAGCGTATCGACCGCAGCGATGCGGGCTGCGGCGTGGTCGATATATTCCTGCTCGCGCTCGATACCGACAAAGTGACGTCCGAGGCGCTTGGCGACGGCGCCGGTCGTGCCTGTGCCGAAGAACGGGTCGAGGATGATGTCGCCGGGCTTCGATGAGGCCATGATGACGCGGGCCAGCAACGCTTCCGGCTTCTGGGTCGGATGGGCCTTCTTTCCGTCCTCACCTTTCAGCCGCTCGCCACCGCTGCAGATCGGGAACAGCCAGTCGGAGCGCATCTGCACGTCGTCGTTCGAGGCCTTCAGGGCATCGTAGTTGAAGGTATAGCCCTTGGCCTTGGCGCTGGGGCTCGCCCAGATCATCGTCTCGTGGGCGTTCTGGAACCGACGGCCCTTGAAGTTCGGCATCGGGTTGGTCTTGCGCCAGACGATGTCGTTGAGGATCCAGAAATTGAGATCCTGCATCATCGAGCCTACGCGGAAGATGTTGTGGTAGGAGCCGATGACCCAGAGGGTGCCGGTCGGCTTCAGCACGCGGCGGCAGGCAAGCAGCCAGGCACGGGTAAACGCGTCATAGGCCTCGAAGGAAGCAAACTGGTCCCATGCGTCATCGACCGCATCGACCAGCGACTGGTCGGGACGGTGGAGCGCGCCGCCGAGTTGCAGGTTGTAGGGCGGGTCGGCAAAGATCACGTCGACGGAATGGGTGGGCAGGGCCTCCAACGCGGCGACGCAGTCGCCCTTGATGATCGTGTCGATCCAGGACCCCGGCCTCTCGGAAATCTTGAGGTCGGCAAGCGGGAAAACTGACGCCATGTGATACTCGCTCTTACGCTTACGCATTACGCTTTAACTGTCGGGTATGGTTACCTAAGTTGGTTACCAAACACTGAAGCGCGGACCGATTTGGGAATTTATTTCGGCGTGGAACGAGATCGGCTTGTTTGCTATGATGCCGCCATGACCCGAGATGAGGCCATCGAAGCGTTGAAACAGCAGGCTGATGCGCTGAAGGCGCTCGGCGCGACCTCGCTTTTCCTGTTCGGCTCGGTAGCCCGCAACGAGGCCGGCCCGACGAGCGATCTCGATGTGTTTATTGATTATGACAGGACGAGCCGGTTCAACGCTTTCGACCTTGTGGGCATCAAGCTGTTTCTAGAGGATGAATTCGAAGTGCCCGTCGATGTCACGACACGCGACAGCCTGCATCCAATGCTCAAAGATCGTATCGAGCAATCAGCGCTGCAGGTATTCTGATGGCGCGCGAAAGCCTGCACTTCGTTAAAGATATTCTTAAAATGATCGATCTTGTCGATGTTTCGATTAAGGGAAAATCCTTTGTGGATTTCCAGAAAGATCAAGTGTTTCGCCTAGGCATGGAGCGAGCTGTCGAGATTATATCCGAGGCCAGCCGTCATATCCCCGACCATTTCAAGGCCATGCGCGCGGAAGTGCCGTGGCAGCGCATCAAGGGCATCGGGAATGTTCTCCGCCATGAATACCACGGACTTTCAGACAACATAATCTGGAAAGCCCTAACTGATGAATTGCCCAGGCTGCAGGTAGCAGTAAAGGCAATTCAAGACGAGATGAATGCAGTTTGAAATGGTATGTCGGTTGCGACTATGAGCGCAATCCATCTTCCGGCACCTCCGCCCTCTCCTTCATCCCGTAATCACGCACGACGTGGCTGACGCGCAGGCGGTAGTCGGCGAAGATGTCGTTGCGGCCGGCCTTTTGGGCGGCGCGGTGGACTTCGAGGTTTCGCCAGGTCTTGACCGCCTCCTCGTCGCGCCAGAAGGACAGTGACAAAAGCTTGCCGCGCATCGTCAGGCTTTCGAAGCGCTCGATCGAGAGGAAACCGTCGATCTTTTCGAGTTCCTCCCTGAGGTTGCCGGCAAGATCGAGATAGGTGTGGCGCTCGCCGAGATAGGGCAGGACTTCGAAGATGACGGCGATCATGGCTGCACCTTTGCCGCATGCGGCAGCGATACGTTCTTCAGGAAGATCCTGTCCTCCTTCAGGATGAAGCGCTCGCGCCTGGCATAGGCATAGTTTTCCCGCCCGATAGGGTCTGCGGCCAGCCTGGCGCGGTAAGTCTCATAGGCGGCGAGATTTTCGATTGAATAGACCCCGTAGGCTGTCGTTGCCGAGCCCTCGTGCGGTCCGAAATAGCCGATGAGATCGGCGCCGCAGCGCGGAATTGCCTGGCCCCAGTTGCGGGCATATTCGGCAAATGCCTCGCCGCCGAAGGGGTCGATTTCGTAGCGGATGAAACAGGTGATCATGGTGACGCTCCTTTTCTGCCCCGCCGTTTTGCCATGTTGCGAAACGACAATGCTTCGGCTACGGTCGAAGTATGAAAGAAGGACCAGACATTGCCCAGATCGGCGCGCTCATCGGCGATCCCGCGCGCGCCAACATGCTGACCGCGCTGATGGGCGGCAAGGCGCTGACTGCAACCGAGCTTGCGGCAGCGGGCGGGATTACCGTCCAGACGGCAAGTTCACATCTGGCAAAGCTGGAAGCAGGACGGCTGCTCGCCCAGCAGAAGCAGGGTCGCCATCGCTACTTCACGCTGGCAGACGAGAGCGTCGGCAAATTGCTGGAAAGCATCATGGGATTTGCGGCCGATCGCGGGCATCTGCGCCATCAGCCGGGGCCGAAAGAGCCGGCACTGCGGAAGGCGCGCATCTGCTACGACCATCTGGCCGGCGACTACGGTGTGCGGATGCTCGACAGCCTGATCGCCACCGGAGCGATCGACACGCTCGGCGACGGACTGTCGTTGACAGCGACGGGTGAAACCCGGCTGAGAGGTATCGGCATCGATGCGTCGCTGCTCAAGGCATCGCGGCGGCCGGTCTGCCGCTCGTGCCTCGACTGGAGCGAACGGCGGGCGCATCTGGCCGGCAGCCTCGGCAAGGCGCTGCTGAGCCAGTTTCTCGACGAAGGCTGGGCGCGTCGCGCGGAAGGCAGCCGCTCGATCCTGTTTTCCGCCGCCGGAGAGCGGCAGTTTCTCAAACACTTCCCCGTGGATCAACTGGCGGGATCGACGAGTATTCCGGAATAGCAGCCGGAGGCGATGCGGCTGCACAGCCCGTCCCACTCGCAACCGCTACAGGCCTGCCGTATCGTGCCTTCTGCAAAAGTCGTCCGGAGAGCGGCGAGCAACGCGGCATCCGGCAGCAACGTCGAACCGGCCCCTACCTCGCGGCCCAGCAGCGCAGAGATGGACGCGGCTGCTGCGTTATCCCGGATATCCACGCTGGCAAGAAGGCAGTGGGCATCCGGGCTATCCAGCAAGGGCGCGCAGATATCGTCCGGGCCGGAGACGAGCAGGATGTCCTCGCCTTCCGTCAGCCGCCGCGCGATGTTGCGGTAGTTCCGGCTGAAGGCCGGATCGTAGCCTTCACCGATAAAGGTCAGCATGCACAAAAGGTGATGGAGCCGAAGCCTGACCGTCAATTCGCGTCAGTCTCGCTGCTGCGATTGCCGATGGCCATCAGGATCGCCGCAGCAAGGGCAGATTTGAGCACACCGCCGAGGATAAAGGGCGCCACGCCGAACAACCAGCCCTTCTCCGCGCCCATCAGCACTGCCAACCATGCACCGCCGATGGCAAGGCCGAGGAAATTGGCCATCAGATGGGCGAGGAAGCTGCGGACATAGCGGGCGCCGGTCCAGCCTTTTTCAGCAAACCAACCGGCCAAAGCCACGATGATCGGAAACGAGACGAGATAACCGGCTGTCGGGCCGAAGAACGGCGCAAGTCCGCCAGCACCGCCGGCGAGCACGGGAAGACCGACGGCGGCTTGCCCGAGCCAGGCAAGCACAGTGATGACGCCCAGGCGCCAGCCGTACAGCGCACCGATCATGGTGATAGCAAAGGTCTGCATGGTGATCGGCACCGGTACCATCGGCACCGAGAGGCGCGATGCGAGGGCGAGGACCATCGTGCCTGCCAGCACGAAAAGCGCCTGCATCGGGCGCGACTGACTGCCAAGCCGCAGTGGATCGAAAATCGAGATGGTGGGGGATTGGGACATGATTGCTCCATATTATAGATAATTTTTTTGACTATCTATTTTATGCGCAGGAATTTGCGGATGCGCAAGTGTCATGGGAGAGTTTTTCCGCACTAAGCGAGCATATGAGCACAGGAAGTGACACATCCAAGCCTCGCAACGGCTGTAGAGGAACAAGATTATCTATAATTTTAAATCAGCCGACGATGACGAAAATTTCTTGCGGGGTGCCGCCGGGGGCGCGAGATGGCGCCTTGCCGATGCGCAGGACATGCTGCCCGAGGATCGCGGCGGCATCGTCGGCCCTGCCGTGACGAAGGGTCGAGAGGATGGCGCGGTGATCCTGGTCGGTGCGCGTTTCCCAACCGGATTGCCAGGCGGAGAAAAGAAAGCGGGCGCTGGCGGCGTGCAGGTCATCGATCGCGGAAAGCAGGCGCGTCATGCCGCAAGGCGTCAGGATGAGGCGGTGGAAGCGGCGATTGGCGGCCTCCCAGGCGCGGACGTCGGCAGCCGCGTCGCCCTCCCGCGTCGCCTCTTCGGCGGCATCGAGTATCGCTGGCGTCAGATGCGGTGCGGCATGCTTGAGGGCAAGCCCCTCGAGGGCGGCGCGCATCTCGGCCACTTCGCGGACTTGCCGCAGATCGAAGGAGGCGACCCGCACGCCGCGGCGCGGCTCGCTTATTGCAAGCCCCTGCGCCTCGAGCAGGCGAAAGGCCTCGCGCACCGGCACGTGGCTGGCGCCGAATTCCTCGGCTATGTGGTCCTGCCGGAGACGCAGGCCGGCCGCAAGCTCGCCATGGATGATGCGCTCGGCAAGCACCCGGCTGATGCGGTTTGCGATGGTGTCGTCTTTTTCCCGGGCCATGCGGCGATCCTTACTGAGGCACCGGAGCCTTGTCGAGAAGAGAAAGCCTCCCCTCACCCGCAGGCCAGGCATGCCCGCGCGTCGGTTGAGCTTTCGGACCCCGTCGTGTAAAGCCGCACCATCTCATCCAAAGCTGCTCATCCAAAGGCTTGATCGACATGAACACTGGCTTCGACCTCATCATCTTCGACTGCGACGGCGTCCTCGTCGATTCGGAAATCATCGCGGCGGAGGTCGAATCCAAGCTGCTGACCGAGGCAGGATACCCGATCAGCGTCGAGGAAATGGGCGAGCGCTTCTCGGGCATGACTTGGCAGAACATCCTCTTCGAAGTCGAGCGGGAAGCGAGCATTCCGTTTTCGGCGTCGCTGCTCGAACGCTCGGAAAAACTTCTCGACCTGCGCCTTGCCAACGACGTGACCGCCATTCCCGGCATCGAACTGGCCCTGTCACGCATCGACCTGCCGCGCTGCATCTGCTCGAATTCGAGCTCTGCGAGGCTGGAGATGATGCTGACCAAGGTCGGCCTGCACTCCTCCTTCGCGCCGCATATCTATTCGGCCAAGGATCTGGGCCCCGACCGCGTCAAGCCGAAGCCGGACATCTTCCTGCATGGCGCAGCGCAATTCGATCTCTCGCCGTCGCAGGTCGTCGTCGTCGAGGACTCCGTCCATGGCGTGCACGCCGCCCGCGAAGCAGGCATGCGGGTAATCGGCTTTACCGGCGCCTCCCACACCTACCCGTCGCACGCCGACCGGCTGACCGATGCCGGTGCTGAAACCGTGATTTCGCGAATGACGGACCTGCCGGGCGTCGTTGCAGCCCTCGCCGAATGGGACGGCGTCCTCTGAGCTTGCGCTCTGGATATAGGCTGACAGTTCCGTTGAGGCGCGGAAATATAAAGCAGATTAAGTGAGCAATCGACGCTTTGTCGGGCTACTTCTCGCACATCTTTCTATTGCGAAGATTCGAGCAATTTTCTGTACAGCGCCATACAACAGCTCAAGGATGTGGCGACCGCCACAGCCGCATGAGCTTATCGCGACACTACCTTGATGACTATATCACGGAGTGATACATAAATCCCGTGAGAGTCTTTAAGGACGTTGAGTTTAACAACTGGGCCGTCGAATATGGCGTGACGGATGCTATGCTATGCGCGGCGGCCAAAGAGATTGAAGACGGCCTCGTAGATGCCCGCCTCGGTGGGTTTCTTATAAAGAAACGGGTTGCCGCGCCAGGCCGAGGCAAGTCAGGAGGTTATCGAACTCTCGTTGGCCATCGGCAAGCTGACAGGCTCATTTTTGTACACGGTTTCGCGAAGAACGAGACTGATAACATTACGAAGAATGAGAAGGCCGCCCTTCGAAAGCTATGCAATGTCTATATGAGCGCGGATGACAAGAAGCTCGTTGAGATGCTTGAAAAGAACATCATACTGGAGATTGAGTGCAATGAGCCGGATTCTGAAAAACGTTCATAAGTCTGCTGAGCGAATGCACGAAGCAGGCTTCGTGGACGACATGACGATGAGAGAGTTCGACGCGCTTTGCCTCCCTCCGTTGCGTGACTATTCTCCCGATGAAATCAAGAAGATCAGGGCAGCTACAAAGGCAAGCCAAGCTGTATTTGCGAGCTTTATCAACGTTAAGAAGATAACCGTTGCCGCATGGGAACAGGGAAGCAAGAAACCGAATAGCACCGCGATCAAGATTCTCGATCTTGTTGAGCGTAAAGGACTCGATATCCTTCGCTAGGATATCCACCGGTTCCTTGACGAGATGCCCGCTCGGTGCGGGCATCATCCATTGGGATACGACCTACGTGTCTGTGGCACTGGCGGCGGCCGTTATTTTCTCTTGCGAACGGTGCGGGCGGTCTTGGTCGGGGCTGCGGGCGACTGTTCGAAGCTGACGTAGACGCTGACGAAGCCGGCAGCGCCGCCGGTCACGTGGATCTTGTTGTCGGTGTAGAGAAACTGCGCCGCGCCCTCGCCGGCCGGGATCGAGGCCTGGTAATTCGTCGTGTCGCTGTAGAGCACGGTCTGGCCATCCATGACGGAGACCTTGATCGGCAGGTTGACGCTGCCGGAACCGCCCATCGGACCCGCAACGATGCGGCCCTGGACGACAATTGTCATGTTGAGTGCCGTGCCGTCGGTCGTGCACTGGCGTGTGCCCTGCACCAGAGACGCCTGGTAGGCGAGCTGCGATGCATCGTCCTTGGCACCCTTGGCGTAGGTCTTGTAAATCGCACCCTCGTCGCGGATGACGATCTGCGGGCACTTGCCGGCGACGTAGGCCTGCCCCACTGGCTGGGTGGCAGGCGTAGCGGATGCCGTTCCCTCCGGCGCGACGCTGATCTGCGTTGCGGGGTCCTTACTGTCCTTGCTGCCGAGCCCGAGCGAGCTGCAGCCGCTCAATGCTGCTGTCAACGATACGGCGAGAAGTAGACGCGAAGCTCTGCCTGACACGATAAATCACCCTGTACACAATATGAATTTGCCAAGCCCGGGTTGAATTGCGGGCCTTTCATCGCACTTGGCGATGGTCTATATCAGCGGCGCTTCGAAAAATCGATTGGGTACGCTTCGTTTTGGTTCAATTTTCGAAATCCCTCCGCTGCAACGGCTTTCGGCGCGCTTCGACGCAGGTGTGCACAATCGTACGGTTGCGAAAACCAGGCCGCGGATTTGGCGCAAAAAGGCGCATCTGCGGGCCGTTTCCGGCATAGACTTCAGACAACACATCTTCCGTCCGACCGTCCACATCAGAGGTAAAGACCTTGGAATATATCTCAACCCGGGGAGAAGCCCCTGCCCTCGGTTTCTGCGATGCACTGCTGGCAGGCCTTGCACGCGACGGCGGCCTCTACGTTCCGCGTGAATGGCCGCAGCTGAGCAAGAAGGACATCCGGGGCTTTCGCGGCAAGAGCTACCAGGAAATTGCCTTCCGCGTGCTGCTGCCGTTTACCAACGGCGAAATTCCGGAAGAGATATTCCGTGGCATGATCGACGAGGCCTATGCCACCTTCCGCCATCCGGCCATCGTGCCGCTGGTGCAGACAGGCCCGAACAGCTTTATCATGGAGCTCTTCCATGGCACGACACTGGCGTTCAAGGACGTCGCCATGCAGCTGCTGGCGCGGCTGATGGACTATGCGCTGGCCGAGCGCGGGGCGCGCGCCACCATCGTCGGCGCCACATCGGGCGACACCGGCGGCGCGGCCATCGATGCCTTTGCCGGTCGCGATCGTACCGACATCTTCATCCTCTTCCCGCATGGCAAGGTCTCGCCGGTGCAGCAGCGGCAGATGACATCCTCGACGGCTCCCAACGTTCACGCGCTGGCCATCAACGGTAATTTCGACGATTGCCAGAACCTCGTGAAGGCGATGTTCAACGACGCGCCGTTCCGCGACGGCGTCGGCCTTTCCGGCGTCAACTCGATCAACTGGGCGCGCATCATGGCGCAGGTGGTCTACTATTTCACCACCGCCGTGGCGCTCGGCAGCCCGGACAGGAAGATCTCCTTCACCGTACCGACCGGAAATTTCGGCGATATCTTTGCCGGTTATGTCGCCAAGCAGATGGGCCTTCCGATCGACAGGCTGGTGGTTGCCACCAATGAAAACGACATCATGGCGCGGACGCTGAAGACCGGTCGCTACGAGATGCGGTCCGTCAAGGCGACGACCTCGCCGTCGATGGATATCCAGATCTCGTCCAACTTCGAACGGCTGCTCTTCGAGGCCAATGGCCGCGATGCCTCCCGGGTACGGGCCGCCATGGAAAGCCTCAAGCAGTCGAGCGGTTTCGACATCGCCCCGGAAGCCATGCGCTTCATCAAGCGCGATTTCCGTGCCGGCCGGGCGACCGAGAAGCAGGTGGCCGAGACCATCCGCCAGACCTATGCCGACACCGGCTACCTGCTGGACCCGCACACCGCGATCGGCGTCTTCGTCGCCAGTAAATTCGAAAAGCCGAACAGCCCGATGGTGACGCTGGCCACCGCCCACCCCGCCAAATTCCCCGCCGCAGTAAAATCAGCCTCCGGTATTGACCCGGCGCTTCCGACGTGGCTTGCTGATCTGATGCATAGGGAGGAGCGCTTCGACATCCTGGATCCCGACCTCAAAGCCGTGGAAAGCTTTATCGGTGACCATGTTCAGGCCTCAAGACGTTAAGCGCAGAAAGATCTAATATGACAGTTGAGTGCACCCGGCTGAAATCCGGGCTGACGGTAGTAACCGAGTTGATGCCGCATCTTGAAAGCGTCGCCCTCGGTGTGTGGATCAAGTCGGGATCGCGTAACGAGACCGAAGCCGAACACGGTATCGCCCACCTTCTGGAACACATGGCGTTCAAGGGCACGGCTCGCCGCACGGCACGCGAAATTGCCGAGGAAATCGAGAATGTCGGCGGCGAAGTCAATGCCGCGACATCGACGGAAACGACATCCTATTACGCGCGCGTGCTGAAAGAAGACGTGCCGCTCGCCGTCGATATTCTCGCCGACATCCTGACGGAATCGGCCTTCGACGAGGACGAATTGCAGCGTGAAAAGCAGGTTATCCTGCAGGAAATCAACGCTGCCAACGACATGCCGGACGACGTCGTGTTCGACAAGTTCTCGGAAGTCGCCTATCGCGACCAGACGCTCGGGCGCGCCATTCTGGGGACGCCGGAAACCGTGCTCGGCTTCACGCCGGAGCAGATCCGCGGCTATCTCGGGCGCAATTACACCTGCGACCGGATGTTCGTGGTGGCAGCCGGCGCCGTTGATCATGACAGCTTCGTCAAGCAGGTCGAGACCCGCTTTGCGAGCCTTCCGACAGCACCATCGGCAGCGCCCGTTATCGAGACAGCCCGCTATATCGGCGGCAGCGTTCGCGAGACGCGCGACCTCATGGATGCGCAGATCCTTCTCGGCTTCGAAGGCCGCGCCTACCATGCGCGCGACTTTTATTGCTCGCAGATCCTTGCCAATATCCTTGGCGGGGGCATGTCGTCGCGGCTGTTCCAGGAAGTGCGCGAGACGCGCGGGCTCTGCTATTCGGTCTATGCCTTCCATTGGGGCTTTTCCGACACGGGCATCTTCGGCATCCATGCCGCAACCGGCGGAGAAAACCTGCCGGAACTGCTGCCTGTGATCGTCGATGAACTGCGCAAATCCGCCGACAAGATCCACCAGCAGGAAATCGACCGCGCCCGCGCCCAGATCCGGGCCCAGCTGCTCATGGGTCAGGAAAGTCCTGCCGCACGAGCCGGACAGGTCGCCCGCCAGATGATGCTCTATGGCCGCCCGATCCCCAATCCAGAGATGATGGAACGGCTGGAAGGCATCACCATCCAGCGGCTGACCGATCTCGCCGGCCGGCTGTTCTTCGACGCCGTGCCGACCCTCTCCGCCATCGGTCCGCTCGACGAACTGGCGCCGATGGAAGACATCATCGCCTCGTTGGCCACCCCACGCCAGGCATCCAAAGCCGCCAACGGCTGATCCCAGCCGGAGGCCCCTCGCGATCCAGTTCCGGGAGACATGGACGAATGCCAAAGTCGGTTTTTCGGTTTCTGTCTCGGCAGCCGGACACGATCGAACTTGAGGGCGCCGACCATATTCTCCGCTTGCCGCGCAACTCCGACTTCAGCCAGTGGCAGAAGCTAAGAGCCGAGAGCCGCCGGTTCCTGGAACCGTGGGAACCGACCTGGCGTACCGACGAACTGACCGAGGGCGCCTATCGGGCCCGCGTCGTGCGGGGCAAGCAGGAGTACAACTCCGGCCAGGCGGTGCCGCTGCTAGTCTTCAAGCGCGACAATTCCACGCTGCTCGGCGGGCTCACCGTGGGCTATATCAGGCGCGGTGCCGCGCAGAGCTGCATGATCGGATACTGGATGGGCGAGCGCTATTCCGGCCAAGGCCATATGTTCGCCGCACTTGAGATAGTTATACCCTATATCTTTTCCGGGCTGGAGTTGCACCGTATCGAGGCAGCCTGTATTCCGGAGAATGAGCGTAGCGTGCGGCTTTTGCAGAAGGCCGGGTTCCAACGGGAAGGCCATTTGCGCGGCTACTTGAAAATCAACGGGCAATGGCGTGATCACGTGATGTTTTCTCGCTTGGCCACAGACACGGACCCGCTCGGGAAGACCACACGCTGATGATTGCCGACACTCCTTCCCAACCACACTTCCTTCGCCATTCCCTGATCGCGTTCCTTGTTGCCCTGTTTGCGATGACCGCCATGCTTGCGACCGGCGCGCGGGCTGCGGAGCCGGTGAAGATCTCGCGCGACGACACGGCGCTCGACCTGACGAAAACAACCGAGATCTACGCCAACCAGGGCGAGGCCTTCCAGGTGTCGACGGCCGCTGGTGCCGACGGTATCCGCCGCCGCATCGAGGTGCGCTCGAGTTCGCCGGGTCATCAGGGCGACTGGGCGGTGTTCGCACTGGCCAACGTCTCGGAAGAACAGCTGGAGCGCGTCATCGTCGCTCCGCATTTCCGCCTGGTGAATTCAAAGATGTTCTGGCCCGACCTCGGCTCGCAGCGCATCATCGCTATCACACCGAGTGAAGGTTTTGCGCTTGACCGGCAGCCGAGCGACGAGGCGGACGTGTTTCGCATCACACTCAATCCCGGCGCTGTCATCACCTTCGTCGCCGAACTGTCGTCCCCGGAATTGCCGCAGATCTATCTCTGGGAGCCGAACGCCTACAAGGATACGGTCAACGCCTTCACGCTCTATCGCGGCATCGTGCTCGGCATTTCCGGCCTGCTGGCGGTGTTCCTTACCATCCTGTTCGTCGTCAAGGGCACATCGATGCTGCCGGCGACAGCAGCGCTTGCCTGGGCGGTGCTCGGCTACATCTGCGTCGACTTCGGCTTCCTCGGCAAGCTGATCAGCATCACGTCCGGCGACCAGCGAATATGGCGGGCCTGCGTCGAGGTGGCGCTGGCCTCGAGCCTGGTGATCTTCCTGTTCACCTATCTCAATCTCAACCGCTGGCACGCCCATCTCGGCTATGTCACGCTTGCCTGGATACTGGGGCTGGCACTGCTTTTCGGCGTCGCCATCTACGATCCGTCGATTGCGGCAGGCATCGCACGCCTGTCGATGGCCCTGACGGCGACCGCGGGTATCCTGCTCATCGTCTATCTCGGGATCAACCGCTACGACCGGGCGATCCTGCTGGTGCCGGCCTGGGCGCTGATTCTCGTCTGGCTGTTCGGCGCCTGGCTGACGGTCACCGGCAAGCTCGACAACGACATAATCCAGCCGGCACTCGGCGGCGGGCTCGTGCTCATCGTGCTTCTGATCGGCTTTACCGTCATGCAGCACGCCTTTGCCGGCGGTGCCTTCCAGCAGGGCCTGTTTTCCGATCTGGAGCGGCAATCGCTTGCGCTTACCGGCTCCGGCGATACCGTCTGGGACTGGGACGTGGCCCGCGACCGGGTCGTCACCATTCCCGACATCTCCCAGAAGCTTGGCCTTTCGCCGGGCAGCATGCATGGCGCGGCGCGCAACTGGCTGCCACGCCTGCACCCCGACGACCGCGACCGCTTCCGCGCGACGCTGGACGTGCTGCTGGAACATCGTCGTGGCAGGCTGAACCACGAGTTCCGCATCCGCGCCGAGGACGGCCACTTCCATTGGCTGGCCATCCGCGCCCGGCCGGTGCTGGGATCGAACGGTGAAATCATCCGCTGCGTCGGCACCGTGGTCGATGTTACAGAGCAAAAGAATTCCATCGAGCGCCTGTTGCACGACGCGCTGCACGACAACCTCACCGGGCTGCCGAACCGCCAGCTTTTCCTCGACCGATTGCAGGCCGTGCTGACGCTCGCCCCCGCCGGCGATCTGGTGCGGCCGACGGTGATGGTCATCGATATCGACCGGTACAAGATGGTCAACGACGCGCTGGGCGTTGCCGCCGGAGACAATATCCTTGTCGCCCTGACGCGTCGGCTGCGCCGCCTGTTGAAACCGCAGGATACGCTGGCACGGCTTTCCGGCGACCAGTTCGGCCTGATCCTGGTGTCCGAGCGCGATCCGACCAAGGTGGCGGATTTCGCCGATGCCGTCAGCAAGGCCATCATGGTGCCGCTGAACTTTGCCAATCGCGAAATCGTGCTGACCGCCTCCATCGGGCTGACTTCCTGGGTCGACCAGCAGGAAAGCGCTGCCGGATTGCTCAGCGACGCCGAGCTTGCGATGTATCGTTCCAAGCGCGCCGGCGGCAACAAGGTCGAACCGTTCCTGCCGGCCTTCCGCAACTTCGGCACCGACCGCCTGCAGCTGGAATCCGATCTCCGTCGCGCCGTCGAGCGCAAGGAGTTGTCGATGGTCTACCAGCCCATCGTCCGCCTGGAAGATGCCGAGATCGCCGGCTTCGAGGCGCTGATGCGCTGGGAGCATCCGAAACGCGGCAACATTTCTCCGACCGAATTCATTCCGATTGCCGAGGCGACCGACATCATCGGCCCGCTCGGCATGTTCGCCATGGAGCAGGCGACAAACGACCTGATGGCCTGGACACGTCAGACGGGGGAGTTGCCGCTGTTCGTATCCGTGAACCTGTCGAGCGCCCAGTTGCTTAACAACGAGCTTTATGACGACGTACGGGCCCTGCTTGCCAAGACCCATTGCGATCCGGCCCGCATCAAGCTCGAGCTGACGGAAACCATGGTCATGGAAAATCCGGAACAGGCGCGCCTCGTGCTGGCGAAGTTGCGTGAAGCAGGCCTTGGCCTCGCGCTCGACGATTTCGGGACCGGCTATTCGTCGCTCTCCTACCTGACCCGCTTCCCCTTCGACACGATCAAGCTTGACAAGGGGCTGGTGCGCGACGAGAGCGACAAGAAATCCGTGCTGCTGCGCTCCGTCATCTCGATGGCGCGCGAACTTGGGATGAAAGTCGTCGCTGAGGGTATCGAGACCGAGGAAGATGCTCTGGAACTCGCCAAGATGGGCTGCACCTATGGCCAGAGCTTCCTGTTCGGACCGCCGATGGGCTCTGAATCGGTGCTGCGATTGCTGAAGGAACGCTTTCCGCTGACAAGGCGCGCCTGAGGCACGCCTCGCCTCCTCGCTCTGGCTGGTCAGGCCGCCTGCAGTGTCTGACCTGCAGCTGCGTCACGGATGAGCCGCAGCACGTAATCGAGTTTTCTCACGACCGGCGGGGAGAGGACAAACGGGTACGAGTCCGGCTGCCCCATGCTGCGCTGGATGCTGTTGACGGCAACACTGAGCGGCACCCAGGCGGATACAAGCTGCTCGGCATCGTGCGCCCTGTAGGGATTGAAATCCACTTCCGACGCCATCTCCTCATGACCGCGTGGATCGACCGCGATGCCGAAGGCACGGGCTGTCTCCAGCGTATCGACGATGTGGAGGTAGTGCGCGAAACACTCGGCGAAATCTTCCCAGGGGTGGGAGCTGGCATAGGCGCTGATGAAACTCCGTTGCCAGTCCGGACGGACTCCGTTCTCGTAATGACGCTGCAGCGCTGCGCCGTAGTCCTCGCGCTCGTCGCCGAACACCTCGCGGAAGCCATCGAAATTATTGACGTCGCGGACAAGCTTGTTCCAGATGAAATGACCGGTCTCGTGGCGGAAATGTCCGAGCAGAGTTCGATATGGCTCATGCATCGACATGCGCGCCATTTCGCGCGTCACGTCGTCCGCCTCGGCGGCACGGATGGCAATCAGGCCGTCGTCGTGGCCGGTCATGGCGGGCACGACGAAGCCGGCGCTGTTGATCTTGTCCTCGAGGAAATCGAACACCAGCCCGCCCTGCGGATCTTCGTTGCGATCGGGGTGCGGCAGTTCGAGGCGCAACAGGGAATAAAACAGATGGCGCTGTGCCTGGCCGATGCGACGCCAGCGGTCCACACCCTCGGATGTCCCGGTATTCGGCACCAGCCTGTTATGGCGGCAGGCCGCGCAGTAGCCTTGCGGATCGTCCGAATCGACCATCCAGTTGCAGAGGTCCAAAGCGGCATTCGAGCAAAAGCGCAGCGATCGAGCCGGTTCCGAAACGATGTGCCAGTGCGGCTCCTGGTCGGGTTCCAGGGCATACATCTTCAGCCGGTCTGGAACGAAACCCAGGCGGTGGCCGCAGCGGACGCACTGGCGGTTGTCGAAATGCACCGACTGTCCACAGGAATCGCAGTCAAACAATCGCATGGGCCCGGTCCTTTTCGACGACGGTCTAAATATCGAAAAGCCCGCCACGCTTTGGCGCGGCAGGCTTGAGGTCTTTATTCAATTCGCTCAGGCGCGGTCTACGGCGTCTTTGAGCTTGTCCTTGGCCTTGCCCTCTGCAACCTGTGCCTTGCCCTTGGCTTCCTGAACGGCGCCCTTGGCACGCGTCTCGTTGTCGCCAGTGGCCTTGCCGACGGCTTCCTTTGCCTTCCCGGTCAATTCGTTGGCCTTACCGGAAATCTTGTCGCTGGTGCTACCCATGTGTCTCACTCCCTGGTTGGCGACGAACGATGCGTACGTCGTGCAGGAAAAACGTCAGCTATTTGATTTCGTTCCAATTGCGGGGTTGGTTTATCAGTCATGGGTCAGGCATGGCCTGCTTCGCTCGACAACATCGCCGGCGTGACGCCAAGCAGCGCCAGCGCCCTCTCGTATTTATCATCCAGGCTGCGGTCGAAAATGAGGTCTTCACTCGGCGCGCAATTCAGCCAGCCGTTGTTGGTGACTTCGGCCTCAAGCTGCCCGGCGCTCCAGCCGGCATAGCCGAGCAGCATCGTCGCCTTTTTCGGGCCGTTGCCGTTGGAAATGGCGCGGATGATATCGAGTGTTGCCGTCAGGTTGATTTCGTCGGTGACAGCGATGCTGCTCTCGCTCTTGTAGTCGTCGGAGTGCAGAACGAAGCCTCGACCGCTCTCGACCGGGCCGCCGGTCTGGATCGGGAAACTGCGGGCACGATCCGGCAGCATGATGGCATCGTCAGTCTTGATCATGTCAAGATGCAGAAGAACGTCGGTGAAGCTGAGGTTCTGCGACCGGTTGATAATGAAACCCATCGCTCCGGCATCCGAATGGGCACAGATATAAACAACCGTCCGGGCGAAGTTACTGTCCGCCATCCCCGGCATTGCGATCAGAAACTGACCGTCGAGAAAGCCGCGTGCACCTTTGTACTTAAGCGTCGATAACGACATCCTGTCTCCTCACTGCTCTTGATCATGCCCCCGGATAAAGATGGGGTAATGCAGGTGATCAATCAACTGAAAATGATCGATTGCTTAAAATCGCATGGTGCGTGTGCGGCTGCCTTCGTCTAACGCTGTTTTCATGATTTCCTATCCCAGACCTTTCCGAATACCGATGCCGGCCGTAGCCATTTTTGCGGTATCCGTGATGCTTTCGTCCGCTGCCCATGCGACGACAAGCGGCTGGGCCACCAGCGATGGCGGCCGGATGCGGTTGGTGGCAATGCCCGCCGACGCCAGCGGCCATGTGAAGGCTGCGCTGCAGATAGAGCCGGGTCCCGGATGGATCACCTACTGGCGCGAGCCTGGCGAAAGCGGCATCCCGCCGCAACTTACACTGCCCGCGGGAAGCAAGGCGACAATCGACACTATCGGCTATCCGGTGCCAAAGGTCATCTCGCTCGGCAATGTCGACGAGGTTGGCTACGATGCACCCATCAGCATGCCGCTCGATATCGATGCCGCAGGCGAGGGAAAACTCGACATCACGGCCTTTATCGGCGTCTGCAAGGATATCTGCGTTCCCTTCCAGGCAACCATGAGCGTCGCATTGCCGCCGCCGGGTTCGTCCGCCGATGCCGGGGATGCAGCCATCGTCACGGCGGCCGAGGCAGCGCTTCCACAGAAACCTTCGGCCGATTTCGGCGTCAAGAGCCACAGCCTAGCGCCCGACGGCAAGACATTGTCCTTGCATCTGACGCTCCCGGACGCCGGCGACGCTATTCCCCAGATCTACGTGACCGGGCCCAGCGGCTATGTGTTCTTCAAGCAGGCCAGCGCCAGCCGCAGCGGTCGCGATGTCGAGGTCGCACTGACAATCGGCAAATTGCCGAAGACCTATGTTGTACACGGCAAGAGTTGGGGCATACTGGTCGTGAACGGCAGCCGCGCGATGGAAACGACGCTTGCCATGGAGTAGAGCGATCATAGATATCGACGGGCGTTCGGACGCACGCGACAGAAAAAACCAGGAGAGCCTCATGACTATTGCCATCGGCGAGAAAATTCCCGCCGCCACGTTCAAGGAAAAGACGACCGACGGCCCGACCGAGATCTCGACGGACACGCTGTTTTCGGGCAAGCGCGTCGTGCTTTTTGCCGTCCCCGGCGCTTTCACGCCAACCTGCTCGCTGAACCATCTGCCGGGCTACCTCGAAAACCTCGATGCCATACTCGCGAAGGGCGTCGATGAGGTTGCCGTCGTTTCTGTCAATGACTGGCATGTCATGGGCGCCTGGGCACAGCAATCGGGCGGCATGGGCAAGATCCATTTCCTCGCCGACTGGGATGCCGCCTTCACCAAGGCACTCGGCCTCGACGCCGACCTCTCGGGCGGCGGTCTTGGCGTGCGCTCGAAGCGCTACTCGATGCTGGTGGAAGATGGCGTCGTCAAGACACTGAACGTCGAGGAAAACCCCGGCGAAGCGACGGTCTCGGCCGCAGCAACGATGATCGGGCAGCTCTGATCAGGCACAGCTGGAGGGATGCCGGACATCCCTCCAGTTCCTTCTGCCTGAACCATTTTCAGATATTGAGATCGAACACCAGCAATCCGGCCAGGCCGCCATCGGTGGACGAGACGATGCGCTCGCCGACGGCGACATGCTCGGGGTGGACAAGATAGGCATCGCGGGCAGCGCCGCTTTCGAAGGTCACGGCGAAGCCATCGACGAAGCCGCCATGCAAGCCTTCCGGCGAGACATTCGGGCCATATTTTACGTCGAGAATGCCTGGAATAACCTGCTTCAATGCGACGATCGCTTCAAATATGGATTGCTTTTCCGGCGCCGTGACAGCGGCCTTGAAGCGCAGAAAAACGCAGTGCAGGATCATGTGAAACCTCCCGGGTGACAGCCGCACCATACCGGGAATACGACTGGCGGCAATATCGTTGTTGTCCTTCTCGCTCCCAGCGTCAGCGTTTCTTGAACGGCTCCATGCCCTTGCGGGCGAGTTCGTCGGCGCGCTCGTTCTCGATGTGGCCGGCATGGCCCTTGACCCAATGCAGGGTGACCTTGTGGCGGTTATAGGCTGCGTCCAGCGCCTGCCAGAGTTCGGCGTTCTTCACAGGCTTCTTGTCGGCGGTCTTCCAGCCGTTCTTTTTCCAGCCATGGATCCACTTCGAAATGCCGTCCATGACGTATTTCGAGTCCGTGTAGAGATCGACCTCGCAGGCATCCTTGAGCGCACCCAGCGACGAGATCGCCGCCATCAGTTCCATGCGATTGTTGGTGGTATCCGCCTCGCCGCCGCAGAGGTCCTTCTCGGTATCGCCGTAGCGAAGGACGGCGCCCCAGCCGCCCGGCCCAGGATTTCCCGAGCAGGCGCCGTCGGTGAAGATATCGACATGTTTCATGCTTTGGCCAACCCATATTCGGCGCCCGTGGCAACCGTGCGATGAAAGCGCAGCTTGCGCAGATATTCCAGCGGGTCCTTCTTGGTGACCATGGCTCCGGCCGGCGTCATCAGCCAATCGTAGAGCCGCGTCAGGAAGAAGCGCAGCGCCGAGCCCCTTGCCAGCGTCGGCAGCGCCTCGATCTCGGCGTCGCTGAGCGGCCGGATGCTCTGGTAGCCGTCGAGCATGGCCAGACCCTTGGTGACGTTGTAAGCGCCGTCCTTTTCGAAGCACCAGGCATTGAGGCAGATCGACACGTCATAGGCCAGCATGTCGTTGCAGGCGAAGTAGAAATCGATCAGGCCCGAAAGCTGGTCGCCGAGGAAGAAGACATTATCGGGAAACAGGTCGGCATGGATGACGCCCGTGGGAAGACCCTTCGGCCAGTTTGCATCGAAGAAAGCCAACTCCGACCGGATTTCATCCCGCAGGCCGGGCTCGACCTCGTCGGCGCGGGCTTCGGACTTGTCCCACAGCGGCTGCCACCCGGCGCAGGAGAGCGCGTTCGGCCGGGCGATGGCAAAGCCCTCGCCGGCGACATGCATCTTTGCAATCGCGATGCCGACCTCGCGGCAATGGCGCGCCTCGGGCTTGCGCAGCCACATGCCCTCGAGAAACGAAATCAATGCGGCAGCGCGGCCAGAGAGTTCGCCGAGAAGGGCGCCATCGCGGCGCGGCAGGGGAAGCGGGCACGACAGGCCACGCGCCGAAAGATGCTGCATCAGGCCCAGGAAGAAAGGCAAGTCGTCCTTTTCGACACGCTTTTCATAGAGCGTCAGGATCAGCGGCTCGCGCGTCGTGTGCAGCAGGAAATTCGAATTCTCGACGCCCTCGGCGATCCCCTTGTAGGAGGTGAGTTCGCCGCAATCATACTGGGTCAAAAAGGTCTTGAGATCGTCTTCGGTAATGTCGGTGTAAACGGCCACGGATTATTCCTGGGTTGGCGTCGCTGATGTTGTTTATTCGCCGTTGACGAAAGCCATGTCGGCCGTCGTCAATTCGACATCCCGCAGCTCGCGATTGACCAGGAAGTTCTCGGTTTCCTTGACCGTCTCGGCAAGTTCGACCGCCGCATCGTAGCGCTGCCGGAAAGCCTCGATGATCTCGTTGACGATTACCTCCGGGGCGGAGGCGCCGGCGGACAGGCCCACCGTAGCGATATCGCCGATATTGTCCCAGTCGATTTCCGACGCGCGCTGGACCAGAACGGACTGTTTTGCACCCGCCCTCAAAGCCACCTCGACAAGGCGTTTGGAATTGGAGGAATTCGGCGCGCCGACAATGATGAAGAGATCGCAGCCAGGTGCTGCCTGCTTCACCACTTCCTGGCGGTTGGTGGTGGCATAGCAGATCGAATCGGCAGACGGCGCGGTCAGGTTCGGAAAGCGCTCCTGCAGCCGGGCAATGACGCCGGCCGTGTCGTCCACCGACAGCGTCGTCTGCGTGACGTAGCCGAGATTGTCGGGATCGACCGGCACATAGGCATCGACATCGGCAATCGTCTCGACCAGCGATACCGTGCCTTCCGGCAGTTGCCCCATCGTGCCGATCACTTCCGGGTGGCCGGCATGGCCGATGAGGACCACATGGCGGCCGAGCCGGTTGTGGCGCATGGCCTGCTTGTGGACCTTGGAGACCAGCGGGCATGTGGCATCGAGATAGAAGAGGTTGCGGCTATCGGCATCGGCCGGCACGGATTTCGGCACGCCATGGGCAGAGAAGACGACCGGCTGCTTGCGGTGCTCCAGTGGGATTTCGCCGAGTTCCTCGACGAAGATCGCGCCCTTGGCCTCAAGGCCTTCGACGACGTAGCGATTATGGACGATCTCGTGGCGGACATAGACCGGCGCGCCATAGGCCTTGAGCGCCAGCACGACGATCTGGATGGCCCGGTCGACGCCGGCGCAGAAGCCGCGGGGACCGCAGAGGCGAATGGTCAGGGCAGGTTTCGAAACGGCGATGTTCATGTCTTTTCCAAAAGCCCGGGGACAGGGGCAAACCACAGATAGGTGCGCCCTGCCCGCCCATCTAGCCTAAAGTGCCGATGAATTGAAGCAATTCTATTGCATCCGCACAGGGTGCGCGAAACGTGCCTACTGCGCCGGCGCATCCGGATGGCGTTTGCGCAGCCAGGAAATCGCGACGATGGCGACCAGTGCAGCCGCCAGGCCATACCAGGTTACGGCGTATTGCAGATGGTCGTTGGGCAGGTCGACAATGGTGACGCCGCCGACCGGCAGGCCACCGGGATTGGGCGTTGCATCGGCATCGACGAAGAACGGAAGCAACTTGACGGCATCCAGCCCGACGCTGGAGGCCATCACGTCCAAGTCCTTCCAGTAGAAGATGTTCTTGGCAGTGTCGTTGTCCGGCAGCAGCGAAGACGGCTTGGAGGGCAATTTGGCGCGGGCAAGGCCGGCCACGGCCTGCATGCCGGAGAGTTGGCCTTGTTCGCGGGTCTTCGCCTCCTTCTGGTCGTAGGGAACAAAGCCCCGGTTGACGAAGAGCAGCCGACCGCCATCGAGTTCGAGCGGCGTGTAGATGTAGAAGCCCGACAAGCCGTTATAGGTGGCGAAGAAATGGCGCTCCTTGTCGTTGAGATAACGACCGGACGTCGTCACGCGGCGGTATTCGATATCGCCGCCGCGGGCAGCCATCGCCTCGATATCGCCTAGCGGGACCGGCGCTGCGGCCTGCCTTTCGGTAATATCGGCAATCAGGCCTTCCTTCCATTTGAGACGCTGGACCTGCCAGGTGCCGAGTGCAAGCAGCACGGCAAGAACCGAGAGAAGCAGCAGGACCTTGAAAACCTGCCAGGCGACATTTGCCCTCGGCTTTTGGATCGACACGTCAGTCACGTTCGATTTGTCCTTCGCTGGCATCGTGACGGTATTGAAGGGCCACGAAGATGCCCTTGCTCCAGCGCAGAGACAAAAGCGACAGGAGAATGGTCAGAGGGCCGAACAATATCCCGTGGACCCAGATCGGCGGGCCGTAATTGACCTGCAGCCAGAGCACCAGGCCGATGATGATGAAGCCGACGATGAGGATGACGAAAACAGCCGGGCCATCGCCACTGTCGGCGAAGGAGAAATCGAGGTTGCAGGCAGCGCAACGAGGCTTCAGCGCCAGGACACCATCGAATAACGCACCCTGTCCGCATCGCGGGCAGCGACCCCGGAGGCCGACCCTGATGGGATCGACCGGCGGGAAGTGGGCAGTGTCGTTGACCATGATGTCATGCCTTCCAGGCGGGATACGAAAAGCCTTGCTCCCGCAGCCCGCAAAACTCTACTCGCCTTAGGGCGACATCCAACAGTCACTAGCGTCGAGGACGTGCCGCGTCGCCTTCGTCACCCGGCGACGGGTGCGCCCCAGCCGCCCCAAATGTAGATAGCGAAGAACAGGAACAGCCAGACCACGTCGACGAAATGCCAGTACCAGGCGGCGGCCTCGAAGCCGAAATGCTGGGTCGGCGTGAAGTCGCCACGCATCGCCCTGATCAGGCAGACAGCCAAGAAGATGGTGCCGATCAGCACGTGAAAGCCATGGAAACCCGTGGCCATGAAAAATGTGGCGCCATAGATCGAGCTTTTAAAGGCAAACGGCGCATGGGCATATTCATAGGCCTGGACGCTGGAGAACAGCACGCCCAAGGCGACGGTAAGCGCCAGGCCGGTGATCATGCCCTTGCGGTCGTTATGCAGCAGCGCATGATGGGCCCACGTGACGGTCGTGCCCGACAGCAGGAGAATAATGGTGTTGTAGATCGGCAGATGCCAGGGATCGAGCACCGCGACACCCTTCGGTGGCCATTGTCCGCCGGTGAATATGACGCGCGAGGCCTGGATGGCTTCGTTCGGAAACAGGCTGACGTCGAAATAGGCCCAGAACCAGGCCACGAAGAACATCACCTCCGAGGCGATGAACATGATCATGCCATAGCGCAGGTGCAGCGACACGACGCGGGTGTGAGCGCCCTCATGGGCCTCCTTCACCGTATCTGCCCACCAGGCGTACATGACGTAGAGGATGACGGCGAGGCCGATGAAGAACAGCCAGGGGCTAGCGAAATCGACGCCGAACAGCTTGAACGGGCTGTTGTTGAGATAGCGCATATAGGCCACGCCACCGAAGGTGATGACGAGCGCGCCGATCGCTGCAAGGATCGGCCAAGGGCTCGGATCGATGATGTGATAATCGTGGTTCTTCCGGTGTACGTCAGCCATATCAGCAATCCCCGAGTAACTTTTCCCTTAAGGCGGCCGGTAAATCGGACGCCCTCCTCCCTAAAGCTTCTTTACCCCGGCCTTGGCCGCAGCATCGTTCGATGCCACGGGCTTGGCGTCATCCCGCGGATAGAACGTATAGGACAGCGTCAGCGTACCGATGTCCTTGGTTTCCGCTGCCTTGGTAATTTCCGGATCGACGTAGAAAACCACAGGCATCTCGCGCTTTTCCCCCGGCGCGAGATCCGTCTCGTTAAAGCAGAAACACTGCACCTTGTTGAAATAGGCGCCCGCCTCGATCGGCGAGACGTTGAAGATGGCCTGCGCACGGGTCGGCTGGTCTGATTTGTTCTCGGCGACGAACTTGATCATGATCGTCTCGCCGATCTTCGGATCGACCTCGCGCTGCATCGACTTGAAATCCCAGGGCACGCCCGAGGCGACATTGGCATCGAAGGTGACGCGGATGCGTTTGTCGAGCACGACAGTCGAGGCCTGCTCGACGCGCTGCGTCGTGCCGTTGAAGCCGGTAACCTGGCAGAACATGCGATAGAGCGGCACGGCGGCATAGCTCATCGCGCCCATGCCGACCACGAAGCTCAGGCACATCAGCACGATCAGGCCGTTGTTGCGCCCGACCGACCTTGCTCTCCCAGACGTCTCCTCCTCCAAAGAGCCTCTCCCTTAATGTCCCGTGCCGATCTTGATGATCGTCATCACGTAGAAAATCACCACCAGCCCCGCAAGCACCAGCCCAAGAGCGACATTGCGCCCGCGTCTCGATTTCTTCTGGGCATCGCTCAGCTTGACGGTTTCCATCAGAACCAGCCTCCGGTGCCCGCAGCCAGCACCGTCACCAGACGGTCGATCATCAGGGCCGAGAAGATGGCAAAGAGGTAGAAGATCGAATAGGCGAACATCCGCTTGGCCGGGACCATCTTCACATCGGTCTCCGGCATCCGCCAGACGGTGATCGAACAGTAGACGAAGATGGCACCAAGCACGCCGGCAACGACGCCGTAGCCGATAGATGCCGAACCCATCAGCGTCGGCACGACCCCGACAACGGCGGCCAGCACGGCGTAGACGACGATCTGGTTCTTCGTTGTGGGGATACCCGAGACATTCGGCAGCATGGGAACGCCGACGGAGCCGTAATCCTTCATCTTGAACAGCGCCAGCGCCCAGAAGTGGGCCGGTGTCCAGAGGAAGATGATGAGGAACAGGACGATGCTTTCCATCGGTACGGTGCCGGTGACGCAAGCCCAGCCGATAACTGGCGGAAAAGCGCCGGCGGCGCCCCCGATGACGATGTTCTGCGGCGTCGAGCGCTTCAGCCACATCGTGTAGACGACGGCGTAGAAGAAGATCGTGAAGGCGAGGATTGCGGCCGGCAGCCAGCCGACAGCGAGCGCCAGAATGGTGATCGAGAAGCCGGACAGCACCAGTCCGAAGCCGAGTGCTTCCGAGCCGGTCACGCGGCCGGACGGGATGGGCCGCTTCGCGGTGCGGGTCATGATGGCGTCGATGTCTGCATCATACCACATATTGAGCGAGCCGGAGGCACCGGCGCCAACGGCGATGCAGAGGATCGATATGACGGCAATGAACGGATTGATATGACCTGGCGCCAGCACCAGGCCGGCCAGCGCGGTGAAAACCACGAGCTGCATCACGCGCGGCTTCAGAAGCTCGAAGTAATCGCGCGCACTGGCCTGTGACAGGCCGAGGTCGCTTTCGGAAGCCAGGATCTCGTGGTTGTCGATAACGGTCATTACACAGTCCAGTTTTGTCTCGATCAAAACGCCGCCCGTCTGGCGGCGCTCCGAAAGCGATTATTTGATGCGCGGGAGTTCTTCCCACTGGTGGTACGGCGGCGGCGACGAAAGCTGCCATTCGAGTGTGGTTGCGCCCTCGCCCCAGGGATTGTCGCCGGCAACCCGCTTTTTCGCAAACGTGTCGTAGACGCCGTAAAGGAAGATCAACACGCCGACGCCGGAGATATAGGAGCCGATCGAGGACACGAAATTCCAGCCGGCAAAGGCGTCCGGATAATCGATGTAGCGGCGCGGCATGCCGGCAAGGCCGAGGAAGTGCTGTGGGAAGAACACCATGTTGACGCCGACGAACATCACCCAGAAGTGCAGGTTGCCAATCTTCTCATTGTACATGTAGCCGCACATCTTCGGCAACCAATAGTACCAGGCCGCAAAGATTGCAAACACGGCGCCGAGCGACAGGACATAGTGGAAGTGGGCGACAACGTAGTAGGTATCGTGGACCGGACGGTCGAAACCGGCATTGGCAAGCTGCACGCCGGTGACGCCACCGACGGTGAACAGGAAGATGAAGCCGATAGCCCAGATCATCGGCGTGCGGAACGAGATCGAGCCGCCCCACATGGTGGCGATCCAGGAGAAGATCTTAACCCCGGTCGGCACCGCGATGACCATGGTGGCAAACACGAAATAACGCTGCGTATCGAGCGACAGGCCGACAGCGTACATGTGATGCGCCCAGACAACGAAGCCGACGGCCCCGATGGCGACCATCGCATAGGCCATGCCGAGATAGCCGAAGATCGGCTTCTTCGAGAAGGTCGAAACGATGTGGCTGATCATTCCGAACCCGGGCAGGATCAGGATATAGACTTCCGGGTGGCCGAAGAACCAGAACAGGTGCTGGAACAGCACCGGATCGCCGCCGCCTTCAGGCGCAAAGAAGGTCGTGCCGAAATTGCGGTCCGTCAGCAGCATGGTGATCGCACCGGCCAGAACCGGCAGCGACAGCAGCAGCAGGAATGCGGTGATCAGCACGGCCCAGGCAAACAGCGGCATCTTGTGCAGCGTCATGCCGGGCGCGCGCATGTTGAGGATGGTGGTGATGAAGTTGATGGCGCCGAGGATCGACGAGGCACCGGCGATGTGCAGCGCGAAGATAACCAGATCGACTGCCGGTCCGGGATGGCCGACGGTGGAAGACAACGGCGGATAGAGCGTCCAGCCGCCGCCCGCCCCATAGGCGCCCGCCGGGCCTTCGACGAACATCGACATCAGGAGCAGGATGAAGGCAGGTACGATCAGCCAGAAGGAGATGTTGTTGAGGCGTGGGAAAGCCATGTCCGGCGCGCCGATCATGATCGGCACCATCCAATTGGCAAAACCGCCGATCATCGCCGGCATGACCATGAAAAAGATCATGATCAGCGCGTGCGCGGTCGTGAAGACGTTGTACATCTGCTTGCCGCCATCAATGGCGGCATCGCCGGAGTAACCATAGACCATGGCGGCCAGGCCGTTGAAGATCTGGATGCCTGGCTGCTGCAACTCCATGCGCATGAGGACCGACAGGATACCGCCGATGACGCCTGCGATGATCGCGAAGATCAGGTAGAGAGTGCCGATGTCCTTGTGGTTGGTCGAGAACAGCCACCGATTGGCAAAGCTCGGCTTGTGCGCGTGTTGTTCGCCATGCGCATGGGCGTCGTCGTGACCGTGAGCATCGGACAGCTTATCGTGTGTGGCAGAACCAGCCATGTTAATCATCTCCCCCCGGATTACTGCGCGACGTTCGCGGCGACATCGACCGTCTTGGACGGCGTATCGACCTCGGCCATCAGCGCCTTGTTGGCCTTGCCCAGGTCGCTGGAAGCGACGGTCAGCCATTGCTTGTATCTGTCCTCGGAGACGATCCGGATGGCAATCGGCATGAACGCATGGTCCTTGCCGCAGAGCTCCGAACACTGGCCGTAGAACATCCCTTCACGCTCGGCCTTGAACCAGGTCTCGTTCAAGCGGCCGGGCACGGCGTCGGTCTTGATGGCGAATGACGGCATGGAAAAGGAATGGATGACATCGGTCGGCGCCGCCGTCACCAACACGCGGACGACCTTATTGACCGGCAGCACGAGTTCGTTGTCGACGGCAAGCAGGCGCGGATAGAGCGCCTTGTCAGTCTTGCCGGATGCGGCGCGGTCGGGATCCTTCAGCATATAGGAGTCGAAGGCCAGCGGCGTATCGCCGGTGTTCTCATATTCGTAGTTCCACTGCCACTGCGTCCCCGTCACCTTGACAGTGACGTCAGGATTTTTCGGGAATGTCAGCTGCGCGGTCAGAAGGTCGAAGGATGGGACGGCCAGGAACAGCAGCACCAGCACCGGTCCGATCGTCCATGCAACTTCGATCAGCGTGTTGTGGCTGGTGCGCGATGGCACGGGGTTCTTGCTGGCGCGAAACTTGACCATGACGATGATGAGGAGGGCCAGCACGAACAGCGTAATCGGCACGATAAACCAGAGCGTATATTGCTCGAACCATCGCACCTGGCTCATGATCGGCGTTGCCGAGGGCTGCATCCCCATCTGCCACGGCGTCGGTTGATCGGCGAAACTACGGGTCGTAAAGAGCAGACAGGCGAGCGACGCCAGAACTGCATTGGTCCTCTTCATGACGATGTATCTCCCTAAAGCGCCTGAACCCTCTCCGTTCAAACGCAGAATCCCACCATTCCTCATCTTCTTCAAACCACAGTTTCACGGTGGCAGCAACAATTCCCGAGTGTTTGCCTGTGCGGCATTTTTGCTCGGTCTAATCTTTCGGCAGGGCTAAGATGCGCGAACTATTGTGCAACTCTACGAAAAATCACCGACCTGCAATGCAGGAGCCTTGGACAAAAGCGCCTGCAGGTCCTATTTCCGCCGCAGTGAAAATGGAATCCAGCGTCCAGGGCTTTCATTTGACGGGTGCACCCGCAAGAATGGCCGCAATGATTCGAAACTAGGGGTTTCCATGGGTTTTCGTTCCCTCGCGCGGCTTGGGTTGCTGGCGGCAGGCATCGCCGTTTCGGCTTCACTGCCCGCATTCGCCCAGCAGCCGCAGACCGCCACGCCGACACCGGCGCCGGCGCAGGTGCCTGTACAACAAGTGCCTGTGCCGCAGGGCGGACAGCAGCCGCCCGGCACCGTCCAGTCGATGCACGGCGCATGGTCTGTGATCTGCGACAAGCCTGCCGGCGCGCAGACCAACCAGTGCGCGCTGATGCAGAATGTGATCGCCGAGGACCGGCCGGAAGTCGGGCTTTCCGTCGTGGTGCTGAAAACCGCAGACCGCAAGGCGAAGATCCTGCGCGTGCTGGCGCCGCTCGGCGTTCTGCTCAATCCGTTCCAGCCGACCGACGGCGGCCTCGGGCTGATCGTTGACGGAAAAGACCTCGGCAAGACGCAATTCGTGCGCTGTTTTGCCGATGGTTGCTATGCGGAAGTCGCTTTGGACGATAATCTTCTGAAAATGCTGCGCTCCGGATCAACTGCGGTCTTTTCCGTACGCGAGGCTGCGGATAAGGATAAGATCGGTATCCCCGTCGATCTCAAGGGATTTGGCGAAGGCTACGATGTCCTGCCGTGATGTCTCCGGCTTGATTGCAGGGACTTAACGGTTCATGGCGTCCCGTTCTGCGGGGCGCGCGACCTTCTTGGAAGAGGCTTCAATGCGGTTTGGTTCACTTGCCGGCTTTTGGGTACACCGCACTGTCGCCGCGGCGCTTCTTGCATGGGCGGTCGCCACCGTACCCGCCACGGCGCAGACGACGCCCGCCCCGCAACCGGCAGCGCCTGCCCCCGCCCCTGAAGCATCGCCCGCACAGCCGGCTCCCGCACCCGCCACGCCTCCACCCGCTTCCAGCCAGGCGAAGACCACCTTCGGTGCCTGGACGGAAGTCTGCGGCACTGCGGACAACAGCCCCGACAAGAAATGCGTGCTGATGCAGAGCGTCGTGTCGCAGGAGCGGCCGGAGATGCAGATTTCCGTCGCCGTTTCCAAGGCGCCGGGCGGCAAGACCGGGCTGCTCAGGGTACAGGCGCCGCTGAGCGTGCTGCTGCCGAACGGTCTCGGCCTCTACATCGATGGCGCCGACATCGGCAACGCCTATTTCGCCCGCTGCTTCTCGGATGGCTGCTATGCAGAAGTCGTGCTCGAGGAGCAGTTGCTCGGCACCCTGCGCAAGGGCACGACCGCGACCTTCACCGTCTTCCAGACGCAGGAAGAAGGCATCGGCATTCCCGTCGACCTGAAAGGCTTTGCCGAAGGTTATACGGCCCTTCCCTGATCGCCGGGCTTGCTCTGCCTGCGCGCCGGACCTACATCGGCATGAACGGAGTACCAATTTCATGAACACCGATCTGCTTACCCTGTTTGACGCCGACGAAACCAAGCTGCGCAGCATCGTCTCCGATGCGCTCAACGGCGCCGACGATGGCGAACTCTTCGTCGAACACGTCCAGTCGGAATCGCTGACATTCGACAACGGACGGATGAAGGGCGGCAGCTTCAACACCGAACAGGGCTTTGGCCTGCGCAGCGTCGCCGGCGAAGCGGTCGGCTATGCCCATGCCGGCGATCTCTCGGAAGCCGCCCTGAAGCGCGCGGCCGATGCCGTCGGCGCCGTGACGCGCGGCTATGCCGGCTCCTACGCCGCGGCCCCGCAGCGCACCAACACTCGGCTCTACAGCGACGAGAACCCGATCGGCAGCCCGAGCTTCGAGGAGAAGGCCAAGCTCCTGCAGCAGATCGACAGCTATCTGCGCGACAAGGACGGCAAGGTTCGCCAGGTCACCGCATCGGTCGCCGCCTCCTGGCAGGTGGTCGACATCCTGCGCGCCGACGGCCACCGCGTCCGCGATATCCGGCCGATGACGCGCATCAATATTTCAGTGATGGTTGGCGACGGCGACCGGCAGGAATCCGGCTCTTACGGCACCGGCGGTCGAGTCGGCTTTGGCGACTTCATCACCGAGGACAGTTGGCACCACGGCGCCGACGAGGCGCTGCGCCAGGCGCTTGTGAACCTTGACGCGCTGGAAGCACCGGCTGGTACGATGGATGTCGTGCTCGGCAATGGCTGGCCGGGCGTCATGCTGCACGAGGCCGTCGGGCACGGGCTGGAGGGCGATTTCAACCGCAAGAAGACCTCGGCCTTCGCAGGCCTGATGGGCGAGATGGTCGCCGCGCCGGGAGTCACTGTGGTCGACGACGGCACCATCGAAAACCGTCGCGGCTCGATCACCATAGACGACGAAGGCACGCCGTCGGCCTACAACGTGCTGATCGAGAACGGCAAGCTGGTCAACTACATGCAGGACCGCCAGAACGCCCGGCTGATGGGCATGCAGCCGACCGGCAACGGCCGCCGGCAGGGCTACGCCCACGTGCCGATGCCGCGCATGACCAACACCTTCATGCTGTCCGGCGACAAGACACCGGAAGAAATCATCGCCTCCGTGAAGAAGGGCATCTACGCGGTTTCCTTCGGCGGCGGCCAGGTCGACATTACCTCCGGCAAATTCGTGTTTGGATGCACCGAGGCCTACATGATCGAAAACGGCAAAATCGGCGCGCCGATCAAGGGCGCCATGCTGATCGGCAACGGCCCGGATGCGATGAAGCGCGTCTCTATGATCGGCAACGACACCAGCCTCGACACCGGCATCGGCAATTGCGGCAAAGGCGGCCAATGGGTCCCCGTCGGCGTCGGCCAGCCCCATCTCAGGATGGATCAGGTGACTGTGGGCGGGACGAAGGCTTAAGGCTTGGAAATCGATCCGGTGGGCGATGTCGGATGTGGTCTAGCCGTGACGGCTTTCAGAGAACATCGGGCTTGAACCGCCACTTCCGCTCGACAGCTGCTGCAATGTCAAGATTGTGGGCTTTTGCAAAGAGCAGGATGTGGCCCAGCACGTCGGCGGCTTCATCTTCCATGGCTTCTGCGAGCTGCTGGTCCGACAGGCCTTTTCGACGGCCCCTGCCGGTCTTGCGGTTGAAGGCCTGCGTCAGTTCCCCGACCTCTTCCTGCAGCTTCAGCAAGAACCACTCAGGGTCGCGGATGATGCCGTTCTGCTCGGCGTAAGACCGTGACGCTTCTTCGAATTTCGCAGACAGATCGCCAAGCATTGTGTTCTCCATACGTTCTGATGAAGAGATGCATGATTCACCCGTCGGCGTCTATCCCGACGGGTGAGACGACAGCGGACGTAGCCTAAGTCAGCCCGGCATCGCCATGCATTTGAAATCGTGTTTCTTCAGCGCGCTGCAGGCATTGTCGGCGGCGGCGCGGCTTTCGAAGCCGACGAAGCGGGCGCGGTAGACCTTCTTCGAGCCCTTGCCGGCTTCTTCCGTATAGGCAAAGGCGTTGAGCAGCGCACCGCCGGTCTTCGCCTGTGCTGTCGCCAGCAGATCCTTGGCCGCCTTGGCAGAAGGCGTGGCGGCGATCTGCACCTGCCAGGCACCACCAGACGAGGCGGTCGATGCCGTCATCTCAGCCGACGGCGCATCGTCCTCAGCCTCGGCCCTGTTGACTATTTCCTGCATCGCTTGCGGCCGTTCGATCGGCACGGCAAGACCGGTCGCCGTGGCGACCGTGCGGGTGATGACGGTGGTACGGCGCGGTGCCAGGGGAGCCGGGACATCGATGTCAGGCGATGCGGATGCGACTTCGACTTCGGGCGTACGGCTGATATTGCTGCGACCGCCGATACTGGCCACCAGACGGCTGCTGCCGCCGGACGATGCCTGGCTCATGTAGCGATTGAGCAATCCGGCCATCCTGTCGTCGCGGGCACGTGCCGTGGGGCCGCCGAGGACGACGCCGATGAGGCGGCGATTGCCGTCGCGCACCGTGCTGACGATGTTGAAGCCGGAGGCATTGGTGTAGCCGGTCTTGATGCCGTCCATGCCCTTGTAGCGGTACATCAGGTTGTTGTGGCCACGGATCGGCCGGCCGCGATAGACGAAGCCGGTCTGCGAAAACAGGCGATACTCGGTCGGATAGTCGTTGATCAGCGCGACCGCGAGCGTCGACATGTCGCGGGCAGTGGTGATCTGGCGGGGATCGGGGAGACCCGATGGATTGACGAAGGTAGTCCGGCTCATGCCGAGCTGACGCGCCTTGGCCGTCATCATCCGTCCAAAACCGCTTTCGCTGCCGCCGAGAGCTTCGGCCATGACGGTGGCTGCGTCGTTGGCGGACTTGATGATCATACCGTTGACGGCTTCGCGGACGGTGACGGTGCTGCCGGGGCGCAGGCCGAGCTTGGTGGGGCTCTTGCCGGCGGCGTTGCCGGAAACCTTCAGTTCGGAATTCCAGCCGAGCTTGCCGCGATGCAGCGCCTCGAAGGCCAGATAGAGGGTCATCATCTTGGTGAGCGATGCCGGGTGGTTAAGTTCGTCGGCACTCTGCGACGCCAGAACCTTGCCGTTTTTCGCATCCATGATGAAGTAGGCACTGCCGGCATAGGCGGCAATAGACGAGTTCGCCAGCACGACCGCTGCCGAGAGAGCCACCCAAATTTTCTTCATACCTGTCCCCAACCGAAACAAATGCCAGCTCGCCGCGACGGCCCGCTGTGCAATTATGCGACAAAAGCGTGATTTTGGCGCGATATCGAGGCATTGATCGCGCTTGACGTCTAATTTTACGTGTCACGGTAAAGGGCAGGTTAATATCGAGGAATTTAAGCATAATTTAGCAAGGGTTAAGTGGCATCGGCCTATTCTGGACGCGGCCGAACCTGGCCATGACCCCAGAGCCGGACCGACATCATGGCAAACCTCATCAGCTTAGAGCTCCGACGCCGGCTCAAGCGGACGGCTGTCGGCGCAGGTCTGGATGTTGCCCTGCTGCTGAAATCGCTCGGGGCGATGAAGGCGGCCGCCGGTGTCGGCGCGATCTTCACCCTTCACCACGTGCGACCGTACAGTCCCCTCCCCTTCGCGCCGAACCGGCACCTTGAAATCACACCGCAGTTTCTCGACCGGACAATCCGCGAACTGAAGGCCGAGGGTCGGATCTTCGTGGCCCTCGACGAACTGCCGCAACGCATAGCCGCTGGCGGGGCCACCCGCTTTGCCGCATTCACGCTGGACGATGGCAACCGCAACAATGTCGAGCATGCTTTGCCCGTGTTCGAGCGGCACGGCGTGCCGGTGACGATCTTCGTTGCCAAGGGGCTTTCCGAACGAACCCACAGCATGTGGTGGGAGACGCTTTCCATTCTCCTCAGGGAGCGCGAGACGCTGGCCTTCGATTTCGGCCGGGGCCTAGAACGGCTTGACCTCGGCGACCTCGCGCAAAAGCAACTGGCCTTCGAGCGGTTTGCAGCTTTCGTGCAGGGAACAGACGAGATGGAGGCAGTATCGGCCATCGACTGGCTGGCAGAGGATGAAGGCATCCAGCCGCTGGAGATCGTGCGCGCGCTGATCATGGATTTTGGCGCGCTTCAGACGCTGGCACGCCACCCGCTGGTGTCGCTCGGCGCCCATACGGTCAGCCATCGGGCGCTCGCAAGGCTCAGCCCCGCGGAAGTCGCCTTCGAGATCCGCGAATCGGCAGACTATGTGGCGGCCATCACCGGCCGACGCCCGACCACGGTTGCCTACCCCTACGGCACAGCCAGCGCGGTATCGGCGCGCGAGGGACAGATCGCGGCGAGCCTTGGCTTTACCGTCGGCGTGACGACGCGACCGGGGACCGTGCCTTCAACGGCAGCAGCGCCGATGACGCTGTTGCCGCGGATTTCCCTGAACGGATATTACCAGAAGCCCCGTTACGTCGAGGCTCTGGCTTCCGGCATTCCCATGCGGATGATCGGAAAGGGATGACCGGTCAGGGATACATGCGTACCTTGTCCCAGGCCGCATCCTCGGCCGTTCGGCGGAACTCAATACGGTCGTGAAGCCGGAACTTTCCGTCTTTCCAGAACTCGATCGACTGCGGGCGGATGCGGAAGCCGGACCAGTTTTCGGGACGCGGGATTTCGCCGATGGCGTAGCGCGCCGTAAATTCCGCGACAGCCTTTTCCAGCGCGAACCGGCTTTCCAGCGGCCGTGACTGTTTCGACGCCCAGGCGCCGATTCGGCTTCCGCGCGGCCGGGATTTGAAATACTCGTCGGCCTCTTCGTTGGTCACCACCTCGACGGGACCGCGCAACCGCACCTGGCGTCGCAGCGATTTCCAGTGAAAGCACATGGCCGCTTTTTTCGCCGAAAGCAGTTCTTGGCCTTTCTGACTTTCGAAATTTGTATAGAATACGAATCCTTGGTGATCGAAACCCTTCAGGAGGACCATGCGGACGTTTGGCAGACCATCTTCATCCACCGTTGCCAGCGCAACCGCATTCGGATCATTCAACTCAGAGGCGTGCGCCTCTTCCAACCAGCTCGAAAACAGCACAAAAGGCTCGTTTTGCAGGGTGAAGTCACTGCTTGTTAACTCGTTTTCCGACATATTGGTTAAGCGCTCCGGATTTTAATCAAAGTGTCCAGTTTTGTCTGGCTAGCAATATACGGTGGAAGTCATAGCAAGATCGACAGTCTATACAAAGGGCCTGCTGTCAAAGCGCGGCATCATCGCTGCTGCGGGCGTAGCTCTTCTGTCGCTTACCGGATGCACCACCGGCGGAATGGATGTTTTCAGCTCCGCCAAGGTGGATAGGTCGGTGACCACAGGTGCCGTTTCGAAGACGCCGCCTGCATCCGATACGGTGTCCGACGAAGTCACTGTGCGCAACGCCGTGACATCGGCGGATCTCAGCAAGCTCAAGGGCCAGCCTCTGGCCTGGGCCAATGCCTCGACCGGCAGCGCCGGCGTGATCGACACGATCGTCGAAAACAATGCGACCGGCCAGGTCTGCCGGCAATTCCGCACAACTCGCCATGCCTATGACGGGATCGCGAACTTCTACGGCAAGACATGCCTTGTCGGCGACAACGAGTGGCAGGTTCTGGCTTTCCAGCCACAGGGCTAGCCGACCGGGTCGAGCCACGCAACGGCGCGGCCGAGCCCTTGCGGATTGTGGACCGCGACCGCCTATCCCTTGATAAGACTAGCCGCGCTTGAGCTGTGCGATCGACAGCAACGTGTCTGCGCTGACGCCGAAGGATCCGGACGGCTGCAGGATGGAGAGCGCCGACGACGATCCGGTGTTGTTGTTCTTCAGATCGTATTCCACCGAGAAGCGCTGCAGCAGCTTGTTCAATTTCTTTCCGTCGTGCAGGTCGTCGATGTTGATGAATTTCTTCAGGAGCTTAGCCTGCGCATCGACATCCATGGATGAAATGGCGCTTGGCAGGCTGTAGGTGGTGGTGATCACCGAATACAGCGCACTGTCGGCCATGATGTCGTAAACGGAATTGATGGCAGGCGCCTGCCGCTGGAAATAGAGCGCGAGCCGGATGCCGTCATTGGTTTCGCCCTCCTGCTTTTCCAGGGTCTGATGAAGATAGAGGTCGTTCGTCGAATCCAGGGCGCCCTTGTTCTGCGCCGAGCCCAGCTTGGTGTCGACCAGCTTGCCGTCGATGCCGAAGTTGAACGCATCGACGATGGGCTTCAATTGCGCGCCCGCCGCAGTATTGATGAAGCTGTTGGCTTTGGCGGGATCCGAGGTGAATGCCTTTTTGAGTGTGTCGGCAGTGATCTTCTTCGGATCGAGGCCGTTGGCCGTCAGCACGAAGTTCGTCAGCTTGCTGTCCTTCAGGAAGTCGGACAGGTTGGTGACATCGGCCATCTTTGTCGCAAAATAGGTGGCGTCGGTCTTAATCTGGGCGACCGCCTTGGTGAGAGCGGGGCCAGTCAGTCCACGCTTTGTATCCTTGGAATATTCCGAGATGTAGGCGTTGATCTGCGTCGTCGAGAGAGCCGTGACTGGCAGTTTCAGTTTGCCGTCGCTGTCGAAATTGAATGCTTTTGCCAGATTGACGAAGCGGTCGTCTTTCAGGGTATTCACATAGCTTTTCGGATCATAGGGATCGCTCTCCATGATCTTCTTCATCTGGCCCTTGGAGATTTCGGTCTCGCCGATCCCGTAGGAGCGCAAAGCCATCTGGTAGAGCTCGGGAAGATTGTCGTTCGTCTTGCTCTTGTCGGCGGTGGCGTTGCTCGCAAAGAACTGGTCGATGGTCTTCACAGCCGCAATGCGGGTCTTGTAGTTGGCCACGGCATCGACGGTGATTGCCGCCTGTTCCGCCTTGTAGTTGGTGGTGTAGGATTTTGTCGCGGCTGCGAGCTGGGTGGCCGTCTGGGCCTGTGTGCCGGCTGCGACGGTGCCGTCGGACTGGAAGTTGAACTGCGCGACCACATCGGAAAAGCCGATTAGCTTGGCATAGGTCGGGTCTTCCATAGCCGTCTCGAAGTCATAGCGCAGTGTATTTTCCGTCGCCTGCCCGTCGAGCCCCTCTAGATTGTAGGCAATCTTGACATAGTCGAAAAGCCGCTTGTTGTGTGTCAGTTCCTCGACAGACGTCACCGAACCGATGTTGGCCTTGTAATAAGCGGCATCGTCGGCCGCACCGGCGCCTGTAACGAAGGTGGGGACCGTGTCGTTGTAGGCGTCCATGACCGCCGAGCGCTGGCCGAGGGTCTGGGCCTGGCTTTTATACTGGGCGACATAGTTTGCAGATGTCGTGCTGATCTGGTCGGCGGTCTGGATCACTGCGCCATCGGCCACCTTTCCATCCGCCTGGAAGTTGAATTGCGCCAGCGTCGAGGTCAGACCGTATCGTTCCGCCGTGGCAGCGTCGGCTACCGATGCCGCGAACTGCACGTCCGTGACTTTCGAGGCGACGCCGAAGGCTGCCTTGGCATAGTCGAAAAGCCGACGGTCGGAGACGAAATCGGTCGCCGACTTCACCGCACCGATATTTGCCTCGTAGTAGGCCTTGTCCGCATCGGCCGTCGTGGTGGCGATGGTGCCGTCGGCATTGAAGTTGAACTGCGCGGTGATCGCCTTGCCCGCCGCGCTGCCGCTGACGTTGACGAAGCTCGCGGGATCGCTGAGGTCGCTCGTCAGCATCGACTTTAGGAAGCTGTTCGAGACGTTGGTCGGATCGATGCCGTAGCCCTTCAGCACGTAGTCCCTGAGGCGGGTGTTTTTCAGCAAGTCGTCGACTGTTTTGACGGAGCCGATATTGGCGTCGTAATAGTCCGTCTCGGTCTTCGCCGCGGCCTCTTCCGTGGCAAAGGACTGTTGGTAGAGGCCGATCGAAGCATCGGTCGTTTTGGTGGCAGCTGCCCCGAACATCTTCGTCGAGGTCGCTGCCGTCTGCGCCGCCGGCGTGCCCGATGCACCGAAGTTGAAGGCGGCGGCAATCTGCTTGTATTTTGGGTCGTTCAGGCGGTTGGCAAAGCTGGTGGCATCACTGAGGTCGCTGGAGAAGACCTTCTTCATGAAGCCCTTGGCATAGGTGAAGTCTTCCAGGCCATAGGCTTTCATGGCGTAGCTGTAGAGCTGGTAGTCGCCCATGAGATCGTCGAGCGTCTTCACATTGCCGATATGGGCATTGTAATAGTCGATGTCGCGCTTGGTCGTCGTCTGCGAGGAAACTCGCGACAACGTCGACGTCATATTACGGGTATCGAGCGTAAAGCTCTGATAGGTCGATGTCATGATCGCGTGGCCCCACAGCTTGCGTCAGATCGAATAGGATTGTTTATTGTAGCAGCGTAAGCTTACCCGAGACTTTACGGCGGCGTTTCTTTTGTAACTAAGCTGTTGCGTTACCTGGTGCCTGTTGCGGAAGAAGCTTGGCCGCCTCTATGGCGTCGGCGAGCGCATGGATATCGTCGCTCGAGGAGCGATCCGCGACGAGCGGGGGCACGACGGCGCGAATGTTTTCAAACAGCGATTGCGCGCCGTGTCCAAGCACGATGCCGTCCCTGAGATCGACGGCACGGGCGGCGACGATCAGCTCTATGGCGGTCAGATAGCGCCACTTCGCCACCAGTTGCCTCGTCTTGTCGATGACAGACATCGACATTGAGGCATAGTCTTCGACGCGGTCCGCCACCGGCGTCACTACGAATGGCATCGGCATGGCGAGATGGCCGATCTCCGCAGTCAGCGCGGCGATGGTCTTTTGCAGCGCGCCAAAGCCGTTGGCGCCAGGTTGCGCCGGGGCGAGAAAGCGCGGCAGGTCGGAGAAGCCGGGCGATAGCAGCTTCATCATCCGCTCCGCCGCCATCGCCGCCAGACGCGCAAGTGCGAGGCCCAGCGTATCGAAGGCGAGAACCATGTGGGTCGGATCGAAATTGCCGGTCGGGAGCACGATGTCCTGATCGGCGATGACCGACGGATTGTCGTCGCTGGAGCGAAGTTCGAGTTCGGTGGCGGCAAAGGCCGCCCGGAAGGCATGCAGCGCCGTGCCCGAAACGGCGGGTGCGCAGCGCAGGCTGAGGGGGTCCTGCAGTCGCCTTGCGCCGGTGCCGGCAACGAGATCGCCGCCTTCGAGCAGCGCGCGGATCGCGGCGCCCACCTCGCCCTGGCAGGGGCCCGGCCGCAGACGGTCCGAAAGGGGATGGAGCGGATCAATGCTGGCGCGAAAACCCTCGAATGACAGCGCCACTGCGCCGACATGGGCATCGAAGACGTACCTGATGTCTTCAAGCAGCAGGCAGGCGAGCCCGACAGATGCAGCATTCGACGAAACCAGCGACAGGCCGTCCTTGATGCCGAATGCGGGCAGATCCAGGCCGGCCGACGCAAAGGCCTCGGCACCCGACTGGAGCTTGCCCTCGCCGGAGAGGACGACACCCTCCCCCGACATCGTCAAGGCGATATGGGCGAGCGGCGCGAGATCCGCCTCGCCGATGGAGCCGGTCATCGGCACGCAGGGATGGATGCCCCGGTTGAGCATTTCGGCGAGCGTCAGGGCGACAGGAGACGAGACGCCGGAATAGCCGAGGCAGAAGCGGGCAAGCCGGGTCGCCATCATTACCCGGACTTCCGCGACCTCTGCGAGCCGGCCGACGCCGACTGCCCGCGGGCGCGCTATAGCCCACTGGCCGGAGCCCTCCGACGGATCGACGCGCGTATCGACGGCGGCACCAAGGCCGGTGCTGACACCGTAGATGGCCTCGCCGTGCGCGGCATGACGCACGAGGCAGGCATAGGCGGCGTCGATGCCGGAGATGGCGCCGCTCTCGACCGAGACGGCGGCCTCCCGACGGGCGATGGCGCAGACGGCATCGACACTGCCGCCGCTGCGGTCAAAGATCACGCCTGCCTGGCCTTTGCCAACCTCCATGTCTTCCAATCCTCAGGCAAAGCGCAGGCGCTGGCCGATGCCAAGCCGCCGCGCCTTGTCGACCATGGCAGCCCCCAGCGCAATGTCGGTGGTCGACAGGCCGCGATGCCAGAACAGGATGGTTTCGTCGTCGCTTTCGCGGCCGGGCTTTGCGCCGCAGACGATCTGGCCGATTTCGGCATGCAGGTTTTCCGCCGTGACCTTGCCCTCGTCGACATGGCGGCGCAACGCGCCATAGGGCCGGCCCGGACCGCACTGGCCCCAGTCGTCGACGACGACCTTGTCCATGATGTCGGTGAGATCGAACTCCAGCGCGCTCATCGTTCCGTAGGGCACGACGAAGGCGCCCTTCTTGACCCAGGCGGTCTTGAACAGCGGTGTCGGTTCCGGCAGGCGGCTCGCCTCGATCATGATGTCGGCACCGTCAAGGCAATCTTCCCAGGTGTCGGTGACGACGATCTTCTTGCCGAGATCTTGCTCGAGACGCGCGGCAAAGGCATCGCGGCTCTCCGGGCGGCGGGAATGGATGCGGATTTCGTCGAAATCGAAGATGTGGTCCAGCAGACGGACGTTCCAGTAGGATGTCCCGCGGGCGCCGATGTGGCCGAGGATCTTGCTATCCTTGCGGGCCAGGTGCCGCGCACCGATGGCGGTCACGGCGCCGGTGCGCATGTCGGTAATGGCGGTAGCATCGACAATGGCCTTGGGCACGCCGGTCTGCGGGTCGAAGAGATTGAGCACCGCCATCTCCGAGGGAAGCCCGACCTTGTAGTTGTGGACGAAATCCCCGACCACCTTGACGCCGGCATAGCCGAGCGCCTTGACGTAGCCGCGCAGCACATTGAAGTGCCCCTTGTCGGAGCTTTCCGGCACGAGATGGACGCGCGGTTCGATGACGGTGTCGCCGCGCCCCTGCGCGTCCAGGGCTTTCGAGACGGCACTGAGGATATCGTCGTCGGTGAGGGCCAGCGCCTTGACGTCAAAGGCGTTGAGATAGTCGATCCAGATTTCCTGCATAGGCCGTCCTGCTCAAGAGTTGACCGGACCCCGCGCGAGAGGCGCCGAATGCGTCAAATCGGCAAATCACGCCCGCATCCTTAACAGTCCGGTGCGTTATTACCCCAATTTTTAGTGAATGAATAACCATTGCCGGAGATCGCAGGCCGCTAACCGTCCACCGTAACACCTGATTAGCAACTGTCCCGCAGGATCACAATATATACGCCACGGATTCCGCTTCGGCGGGAGCGACCGAGGCGTCAATGAAGTGGGAACGGCATGTCTGACGTGGCGTACCAGCAAAAAGCGGCGATCGAACACATGCGTGATCCTTACAAGACTTTAGGCGTCAGACAGGACGCCGACGTGGACGAGATCAAGGCAGCCTGGCGGTCCATGGCCAAGGCCATCCATCCGGATCACAACCGCGACGACCCGACGGCGACGGCCCGGTTCGCCGAGGTCGGCCGCGCCTACGAGACCCTCAAGGATCCGAAGAAACGCAGCCGCTACGATCAGGTGATCAATATGTCGTCAGCAGCCAAGGGCAACGGTCCGACCATCATGCAGCAGCGCCAGGCCGCGCGCGAAGCCGACGAACGCGCCAAGGTGGCCCGCGCCAAAGCCGAACGGCTGATGGAAGAACTGGAGCGCGCCAACGCCCAGAAGGCTCAGAAAGCAGCGACTGCCTCTGCCGCCCAGCCATCCGCCTCCCCGCCTCCGGCTGCCGATAGCACCGCTGCCCCGGAGACAGCTGAGGATATGGTCGAACGCATTTTTGGTGCCCGCGCCGCAGCCCAGACGGAAAAGCCGACGACGGCACAGAAGGCGGCGGACGCTCCCGAGCCGGAGACTACAGAGCCGGTCCCCCCCGAGACCGAGCCGGCGGTTGCGACAAGCACCCTCGCAGCCATCATCGCCCTGCCGCCTTTCGGCATGCTGACATCGCTCGTCCGGCGCATCACCGGAGCTGCTCCCCCGATTCAGGAAAAAGCCCCCGAGATTGCTGCCGAAGCCGGAATCACGCTCGACGACATTATCAAGGCGCAGTGGATCACCGTGCCGCTTGCCGACGGCAAGGAAGTGCGGTTCCAGGCGGTTGCCGGCATGAGCGACGGCCAGGTCGTCCACCTCAAGGGGCAAGGGCTGAAGCTGCAAGGCATGCTGCGGGGCGACGTGGCGGTTACCGTGCATCTCGAACCGCACGAGCGGTTCAGCGTCAAGGGCTTCGATCTGCACACCACCCTGCCCGTGACGATCGAAAACGCCGTACTCGGATGGGAAACTTCGATCGAGGGCCCGCGCGGCAGGCTTGCCGTCAGCGTGCCCCCATGGTCCGGCTCAGATCACACCATCCGCATTCCGGGCGAAGGCCTTGCCAATGACGAGGGCGGCAAAGGCGATCTGGTGGTCGAATTGCGGTTGATGCTTTGGGAAAAACCCGATCACAAGATGACGGATCTGATGCGCAGCATGAAGGATGGATTGTTTCTGTAACATTTCGGTAGCGCGAGCACCCTTTATTACGTTCCCTAACAGTTGATGATGCTAGCCTAGCTTGAACCCTCGAACCGCCTATGCCATAGGCAGGGTCGATTGAAGTTCAAGGGAGCAGACTATGGCTCAAGCAACAGGCCTGATGGCAGGCAAACGCGGCGTCATCTTTGGCGTGGCAAATAACCGCTCTATCGCATGGGGAATTGCCAAGGCAATCCATGCGCAGGGCGGCGAGGTTGCTTTGACCTATCAGGGCGATGCGCTGAAGAAGCGTGTCGAGCCGTTGGCAGCCGAAATCGGCGGTCATCTGGCTGGCCATTGCGATGTTTCCGACGAAGCCACCATCGACGCCGTGTTCGAAAATGTCGAACAGCTCTGGGGCAAGATCGATTTCGTGGTGCACGCCATCGGCTTTTCCGACAAGGACGAACTGACCGGCCGCTACGTCGATACGTCTGCCGACAACTTTGCCAAGACCATGCAGATTTCGGTGTTTTCGTTCACCTCGATTGCCCGTCGCGCCGAAAAGCTGATGACCGATGGCGGCGCCATGCTGACACTCACCTATTACGGCGCCGAAAAGGTCATGCCGAACTACAACGTCATGGGCGTTGCCAAAGCGGCACTCGAAGCCAGCGTCAAGTACCTGGCCGTCGATCTCGGACCGAAGAACATCCGCGTCAACGCCGTTTCGGCCGGACCGATCAAGACGCTGGCCGCGTCGGGCATCGGTGACTTCCGCTATATCCTCAAGTGGAACGAGTACAATGCACCGCTGCGTCGCACCGTGACCATCGAGGAAGTCGGGGATGTCGGCCTCTACCTGCTTTCCGACCTGTCGCGCTCCGTCACCGGCGAAATCCATCACGCCGACAGCGGATATCATGTCGTCGGCATGAAGGCCGTCGATGCGCCGGATATTTCCGTCATCAAGGACTGATTTCAGACAGGAATGCATTTTTGACGCTTTACGTCATCCGCCACGGCCAGACGGACTGGAACGCCGAGCGCCGGCTTCAGGGCCAGCGCGACATCGATCTCAACGATATCGGCCGCGAGCAGGCCCGCGTCAACGGTTTGACGCTGGCTGCCCTGCTCGGTGATGAAGCGTTGAATTTCGACTACGTGGCAAGCCCGCTTGCCCGGACGAGGGCAACGATGGAAATCGCTCGTGCGGCAATGGGGCTCCCGCCCGAGGATTATCGCACCGACGAGCGGCTGGTCGAGGTGTCGTTCGGCGCCTGGGAAGGCTCCACCCTCAAAGAACTGAAGATCACCCAGCCCGAGCGACTTGTCGAGCGCAATACCAGCAAATGGGACTTCATCCCGCCGGGCGAAAATGCCGAGAGCTACGAGATCCTGTCATGGCGGGTCGGCTCGTGGCTGCAATCCGTCGACAAACCGACCGTCTGCGTCGCCCATGGCGGCGTCATACGCTCGCTGTTCCGCCTCGTCGCCGAGATTCCGAAGGAAGAAGCGGCCGAGGGCGAGATACCCCAGGACAAGATCCTGAGGATCGAACTGCAGGACAGGACCATCGGCTGGATCGACTGATCCTGCCGCCTGTCGCTAGACGATATCCAAATCGTTGATAACGCGCCTGCCGTCGACTTCGGTATAAAAGACGATAACCTTGAGCCCGACCTCGAGACCGTTGAAGTCGAAACTGGGCGGGGCCTGGTAGGTCTTGCCGTCGTCCAGCGTCAGGCTGCGGTTCTTCAGATCGACCTTCCGGATGATGGCCTCGACGTCGGCGCTTTCGGCAAAGCCTGCAACCGGCGCAAGAAAGCTGGCTGTGGCCAATAATGTGGCAACAAAGAATCGCATTTTACCAACCTCTTCCAAATTCGGTCGTTCTGATGTTGACCAATAGCCTTCCGAATATGGCTGAAGTTGCTCGTAACAAAGGCTTTTACCGCCTTAATGATGAATCGTCTTTAAGCATTTCATTAAGTTCGGATTAACCAGCGGCAGGCTTTGTCGACAAACGTCAAACGACGACGGGTAAGGCAATTTCGCAATCGGTCACGGCCACGGCACTTCAAACTATGATTGCAGCGCCTGGCTTGCGACGATGATGGCATGCTGCAACAAGTGGCATGCCCCTCCGCAAGTGCTCGAGATTGTATTTCTCCAACAGTTCTCTGGCAAAGAAAGCCTTTTGCCTCGGCATGATTTTGTCCTAAGAGTGTGCCGCAATTCAAAGATCAAGCCGCGCCCGTCGCACTGACAGGCAGGCCCAAAGGCAATCCGGTCGTTCCCCATGTCGCATAATACGTTTGGTCACCTGTTCCGCGTTACCACCTGGGGCGAAAGCCACGGGCCCTCGCTCGGCTGCGTCGTCGACGGCTGCCCTCCGGGGCTGCGCTTCACGCTGGCCGAACTTCAAGTCTGGATGGACAAGCGCAAGCCCGGCCAATCGCGGTTCGTGACCCAGAGGCGCGAGGACGACATCGTCAAGGTGCTCTCCGGCGTGATGCTGGACGATGACGGTGTCACCATGACGACCACGGGCACGCCGATCTCGATGCTGATCGAGAACACCGACCAGCGCTCCAAGGATTATGGCGAGATCGCCAACCAGTATCGTCCCGGCCATGCCGACTATACCTACGACCTGAAATACGGCATCCGCGACTATCGCGGCGGCGGCCGCTCTTCTGCCCGCGAGACGGCAGCACGGGTTGCGGCCGGCGGCATTGCCCGCCTCGTCGTGCCCGGCGTCACCGTGCGCGCCGCACTGGTGCAGATCGGCAAGCACAAGATCAACCGGGACAACTGGGACTGGGCACAGGTTGACCAGAACCCGTTCTTTGCGCCCGACCCGGAGATCGTGCCCGTCTGGGAAGACTATCTCGACGCCATCCGCAAGGCCGGCTCGTCTATCGGCGCCGTCGTCGAGGTCATCGCCGAAGGCGTTCCGGCCGGCCTCGGCGCGCCGATCTATGGCAAGCTCGACCAGGATGTCGCCTCGCTGCTGATGTCGATCAATGCCGTCAAGGGCGTCGAGATCGGCAATGGCTTTGCGGCAGCGGAACTCAGCGGCGAGGAAAATGCCGACGAGATGCGGATGGGCAATGACGGCAAGCCGATCTTCCTCTCCAACCACGCCGGCGGCGTGCTGGGTGGCATTTCGACAGGCGAGCCGCTGATTGCCCGCTTCGCCATCAAGCCGACCTCGTCGATCCTCACCGAACGCCAGACGATCGACAAGGACGGACGCAATGTCGACCTGCGCACCAAGGGCCGCCATGACCCTTGCGTCGGTATCCGCGCAGTGCCGATCGGCGAGGCGATGGTTGCCTGTGCAATCGCCGATCATTATCTGAGAGACCGAGGCCAGACCGGCCGGCTGACATAAGGACGTTTCCATGCCCTACGACCAGAAGCGCGTCGTCGATGCCATCAGAGCTTTCGAAGCCGGCGAAATCGTCGTCGTCATGGATGACGACGACCGCGAGAACGAAGGCGACCTGATCGTCGCCGCTGTCCACTGCACGCCGGAAAAGATGGCCTTCATCGTCCGTCATACCTCCGGTATCGTCTGCACGCCGATGCCGCGCGAGGAAGCAAAGCGGCTCAACCTCAACGCCATGGTGGCGGAAAACGACTCGGCCCACACCACCGCGTTCACCGTGTCCGTCGATTTCAAGCACGGCACGACGACGGGTATCTCGGCCGATGACCGCAACCTGACGGTCCGCAACCTCGCCAACCCGAATGTTGGCCCCGGAGATTTCGTCCGCCCCGGCCACATCTTCCCGCTGATCGCCCGCGAAGGCGGCGTGCTGATGCGCTCCGGCCATACGGAAGCTGCCGTCGATCTATGCCGGCTGGCGAACTTGCCACCCATCGGCGTCATCAGCGAACTCGTCAACGACGACGGCACCGTGATGCGTGGCCCGCAGGTGTCGACCTTTGCCGAAACCCATGGCTTCAAGTCGATCTCGGTCGCCGACCTCATCGCTTATCGCCAGCGCAAGGAAACGCTGATCGAACTCGGCTCTAGCTTCGACATCGAGACCGCCTTCGGAAAGGCGCGCGCCCACACCTATTCGCTGCCATGGGATACCATGCAGCATCTCGCCGTCGTGTTCGGAGATATCCGGGACGGCGTGGATGTGCCCGTGCGCCTGCATCCGGAGAATGTTGCCAGCGATGTCTTCGGCAAGGGCCGCCCGGTCGAGCACTATATGAAGAAGATCGCTGACGAGGGCCGCGGCATCATCGTCTACCTGCGCGAAGGCTCCGTCGGCGTCGGTCATCACGACAATGGCCGCAAGGCACGTCAAGATCGCGAGGCCCATGCCGAAGCCCAGACCCGCGACAGCGAATGGCTGGAAATCGGACTGGGCGCGCAGATCCTGAAAGATCTTGGCGTCACCTCGATCAAGCTGCTGACGACGCGCTCGCGCCACTATGTCGGGCTCGAAGGTTTCGGCATCAAGATCGCCCAAACCGAGATCTGCTGAGGTCACCTGACAAGACTGCGGCGCGCTTCTGCGCGCCCAGGCGTATGAGCAAGAGAGGGACGGACAGCGTCAGCCGCGCCAGCCGTCGAGCAGCACCACGCGCTCGACGCCGGTAAACCGGGCGATGCGCTCCAGTTCAGACGCGAGCTTTTCGAGCCGGCCGCTGGAGGCGCGCACGCCAGGCTCGAGCCATAGGCGCCTGACCTCCAGTGTACCGGCCTTGCGATCGGCCTTCATGTCGATGCGGCCGATCAGCCGGTCGCCTTCGAGCAGCGGAAAGACGTAGTAGCCATATTCGCGCTTGGCCTCTGGTACGAAGATCTCGATACGATAGAAGAAACCGAACAGGCGCTGCGTGCGATCACGGTCGCGAAGAGCCGGATCGAAGGGGCTGAGCACGCGCAGGCGGGCCGGCGGCTCCGGATGGTCGTTGAGGGTCTCTTCGAAACCGGCGAAAGCAACCGAAGGACGCGGCTTGCCGCCGAGCGCCGGTTCGATCAGCACCTCGCAGAGTTCCTGGCCGTGGGCATCGACCCAGGCCTTGGCCTCCTGGGGCGTCAGCAGGTTCCAGAAGGCGGCAATCTCGCCTGACGTGGCAAAGCCGAGGCGCTGCAGCGCGCTGCGGCAAGCCCAGTCGACGAAGGCCTCGTTGTCGACCTCTCCAGCCAGGAATTCGGCGGGGATGACGCGCTCGACGAGATCGTAGATCTTCTGGAAATTGCGGCGGCCAGCGATGGCGAACTTGCCGGTGCGCCAGTGATATTCCAGCGCCGTCTTGTTCGGATGCCAATTCCACCAGCCGCCCGAGACATGGCCGTCCGCCTTGATCTCGCGCGCCATGATCGCGCCGCCATTGGCGACACGCTCGTAAGTTTCCTCGAACGCAGCCTCGAACCCCTCGCCCCGCCACTTGCGCCAACGCTCGATGATCACGGCATCCTCGCGGCGAAACTTGTGCTTCCAGTAGACGAAGAAATCGCTCGGCAGGATGGATGCATCGTGGGTCCAGTGCTCGAACAGCGCACCGTCCTTTTCCAGAAGCTCCGTCAGGTGCTCGCGGCGATAGGTCTGGTTGCGGGAAAACAGGATCTGGTGATGAGCCCGCTCGACGGTGCCGATGCTGTCGACCTGGACGAAGCCGATGTCCTTGATCAGTTGCAGCAGCCCGGCTTTGTCGAGCGCGCGGTTGGGTGGCGTCGCCAGCCCCTGACGGGCCAGGAAGACGCGGCGGGCGTCGCTGTTTGAAATCAGAATCGTCATGCGAAGAGGATGGCCCTTTATCGGCGGCATATCAAACGGCAGCCTTCTATATTTGCCACCCCGCATTTACCGGCTATAGGACAGCGTCTCTGTTCCACGAGGGCCTACATTGGATATTCGCTTCGAGCAGGCGGGACTGCGGTTCGGCCAGCAGGTCGCGCTTCAGCCTTTCAGCGTGACGCTGATCGAGCGGCGCATCGGCATTATCGGCCTCAATGGCTCCGGCAAGAGCAGTTTCGCCCGGATGATCAACGGTCTCGCCAAGCCGACGACGGGCCGCGTGGTGGTCGATGGGCTCGATACCGCCGCCGATGCCAAGGCGGTGCTCGGCAAGGTGGGCTTCATCTTCCAGTCGCCGCAGAACCAGATCATCCTGCCGGTGGTGCGTGACGATATCGCGCTGGGCCTCAAAAATCGGGGGCTCGGCAAGCCGGAGATTGCGGCTGCCGTCGATGCCGTGCTCGACCGCCTTGACGCCCGGCACCTGGCCGACCGGCGCGCCCACGAGCTTTCCGGTGGCGAACTGCAGCTGGCGGCGCTTTGCTCGGTGCTGGTCACCGGGCCCGACATCCTGATCCTCGACGAGCCGACCAACCAGCTCGACCTCAGAAACCGTGGGCGGGTCGAGAGAATGATCGGCGAACTGCCGGAAAACGTCATCGTCATCAGCCACGACCTCGAACTGATCGAGAATTTCGAGCGCGTGCTGCTGTTCGACAAGGGACGGCTCGTCGCCGATGGATCGCCCGGCGACAGCATTGCGCTCTACCGGGAGATCGCCCGCTGATGCAATCGCTCTATGTCGATGCCGACAGCTGGATGCATCGCCTCTCCGCACGGCTGAAGCTGATCATGATGGCGTTGCTCGGTATCGCATTGTTTGCGACCGGTCACCTCGGCGTGCTGGGCGTGGCGCTGCTGACAAGTGCAACTCTCTATTTCACCTGCGGAATGAGATGGCGGGAGGCGCTGCAGCGCTTGCGGCCGGTGCTGCTGACGATTGCCTTCGTCAGCCTGTTCAGCCTGCTGTTCAATCCGTGGGAACAGGCACTGGTTACCATTCTCAGGCTGGTGACGCTGACGTTGTTTGCCGCCACGGTGACGGCGACGACCACCATTGCCGACTTCATGGACGAAATCACCTGGGCGGCGATGCCGCTTGAACGGACAGGGCTGGTGAAGGCTGCCGATATCGGTCTTGCGGTCGGTCTTGTGGTCCGCTTCGTGCCTGAGATCGTCGGTCGCTATGCGGCGATCCGGGAGGCGCATCAGGCGCGCGGGCTGACGATCCGGGTGCGGACAACGCTGGTGCCCCTGATCATTCTGACACTACGGGACGCAGACGCCATCGCCGCAGCGATTGACGCGCGCGGCATTCGGCGGCATTGAAAAAGTAACAGCTGATTTTGGAGCCCCCCATGAACACCCGCGACCTCGTCCTCTCCGCCCTTTTCGCAGCAATTATCGTGGCGCTCGGACTTCTGCCGCCCATTTCGCTCGGCGTCATTCCGGTGCCGATCACCGCGCAGTCGCTGGGCGTGATGATGGCCGGCGTCGTGCTGGGGGCCAAGCGGGGGGCAATCGCCGCGCTGATCGTCGTGCTGCTGGTGGCCATCGGCCTGCCGGTGCTGTCGGGCGGGCGTGGTGGCCTCGCGGTCTTCGTGGCACCGACAGCGGGCTTCCTCGTCGGGTGGATTTTCGCAGCGTTCGTGACCGGCATGCTCTCCGAGCGACTTGTCAAGGCTGAGCAATCGGGTATCGCCCAGGGCATCGGCTTCTTCATCGCCGCCGTCGCTGGCGGCGTGGTGGTGCTCTATGCCTTCGGGATCGCCTATCTCGCCATTGCCGCCAATATCGGCTTCAGCAAGGCCTTCTTCGGCTCGCTGGCCTTCGTGCCCGGCGATATCGTCAAGGCGGTCGTCGCAGCGCTGGTCGGTCGTGCAGTCATGGCCGGCTATCCGCTGCTGCCACAGAGGAACTGATCAATCGAGATATCTGTACAGCCAGTCGCGGGTGTCTTCCGGCAGTTGCGACGGCTCGTGCTCTTCGCCGCGGACGGCGAGCCAGAGGATTTCCACCTCGGCCGCCAGTTCGTTGCCCGCCTCGACCATCACCATGAAGCCGACCGACTTGCCGCCGATCTTGTTGACGGTCACCGAGAAGCGTGCAAACTCGTCGTATCTGAGCCCCCTGTGTAGCGAGCATGAGGCGCGGGTGGGGATGTATATCGGCTCGTCGCGGACTTCGGGACGCTCACGCCAGAAGTTCGACAGCGCGGTTTCCGCCTCCGAAATGTAGGAGGCCATGAACATCTGGCCGAACCTGTCGACATCGCGCGGTGGTACGCGCATTTCGGTGATGTCTGCTCGCTGGGCTCTACTCATTACACAACCTTGACGGACACGCTGTCCTTAATGAAAGCTTAAGCACCGCCTCGGCCGAAAGTAAACGGGCCTTGCCCGCTCGTGGTTAAGCGCATTTGTTGACATTGTGGTGATCGCTCCCATCTGCCGTGCTAGATGAGATGTTTCATAGTTAGGCTGACCGCATGGGCACACGTCTTTACGAACATCCGATTTTCCTGGAGCATATCACGCCTGACGGCCATCCGGAGCGATCCGACAGGCTGCGGTCGATTAACATCGCCCTGGAGCATCCCAATTTCGCCCGGTTGGAACGGCGCGATGCGCCGCAGGCGAACGAGGATGCCATCCTGCTGGCGCATCCGGAGGAGCACTTGGCCTTCGTCATGCGCTCAATTCCCGATGCTGAAGACGGCGAAGGCCAAATCAACCAGCTTGAGGCGGACACCTATGCCAGCCCGAAAAGCCTGCAGGCGGCGCTGACCGGGGTCGGCGGTGCCATGGCTGCGGTGGACGACGTGTTTACCGGGGCTGCCGACAATGTCTTCGTGGCATCGCGCCCGCCCGGCCACCATGCCGAGAAGAACAAGGCGATGGGGTTCTGTTTCTTCAACAACGCCGCCATTGCCGCGCGCCATGCGCAGCGGACCTACGGTGCCGAGCGCGTTGCCATCGTCGACTGGGACGTGCATCACGGCAACGGGACGCAGGACATCTTCTGGGACGACCCATCCGTGCTGTTCTGCTCGACGCACCAGATGCCGCTCTATCCGGGCTCCGGTGCCAAGACGGAAACCGGCGGCAAAGGCACCATCGTCAATGCGCCCCTGTCGCCAAACAGCGGCAGCGACCATTTCCGCGAGGCGTTCAAGTCGCGCGTGCTGCCAGCGCTCGACGACTTCCGGCCGGACCTCATCATCATCTCGGCCGGCTTCGATGCCCACCACCGCGATCCATTGGCGCAGATCAACCTGACTGGCGAGGATTTCGACTGGGCGACCGGGCGTGTTCTCGAAATGGCCGACAAGAGCGCCAAGAACCGGGTCGTCAGCCTGCTCGAAGGCGGATATGATCTGGAGGGGCTGGCCGAATCGGCGGGCCTGCATATTCTGCGTATGATGAAGGGTTGACGATGACTGACAGTGCCAAGCCGGATGTGTCCGACTACTCGTTCGAAAAGGCCGTTGCCGAACTCGAAAGCATTGTCGCGCGGCTGGAACGCGGCGACGTGGCGCTGAATGAATCCATCGAGATCTACGAGCGCGGCGAAGCCCTGAAGAAGCATTGCGAAGCGCTGTTATCGGCCGCTGAAAATCGCATAGAAAAAATCCGCCTGGACCGAGCCGGCAAGCCTGTCGGCGTCGAGCCGCTGGACAGCCAGTAACGCTTCCCACGATATCCCACCCGGCCTCCGCTAACGCAGCGCTGCAAATTGCAGATCTGTCGGCGAGCCCGAACACTGCCTTTTACGACAGGCGCGGTAAGTGCGGCAAAGTTCTGCTGGGCGTGCAACGGATGTGCGGGTAATCTGCCGTCACCGACAGGAGATCCCAATGTCCTTTTTCCCCGGCAAAGACCCTCTTCCCGGCGATGCCCGTGCCTCGAACGCCATTGAACAGCTGATCATTCCGCGTACGGCGGATATCGGCGGTTTTTCCGTGCGGCGGGCTCTGCCGACAAGCCGACGCCGACTGGTCGGGCCGTTCATATTTTTCGACCGGATGGGACCTGCCGTATTGCGGGCTGATCAGGCGATGGACGTCCGACCGCATCCCCATATCGGGCTGTCCACAGTGACCTACCTGTTCGATGGCGAAATCCGCCATCTCGACAGCCTCGGTACGGAGAAGATTGTCCGGCCCGGCGATCTCAACCTGATGACATCAGGCCGGGGCATCGTCCACTCCGAGCGGACGCCCGACAACCTGCGCGGCCACCCGCTGTCGATCTCGGGCGTACAAACCTGGCTCGCTTTGCCTGAAGACAAGGAAGAGATCGACCCTTCCTTCTCCCACACCGACAAGAGCGCCATGCCTGTCATCGACAGCGACGGCGCCACCGGGCGGGTGATCATCGGCAACTTCGACGGCCTGGCATCGCCGGTGAAGGTGTTTTCCGACACACTCTATGTCGATCTCGCGCTCGAACCCGGCCGTTCGTTTCCCTTTGGCGCCGACCACGAGGAGCGCGCCGTCTACATTCTGTCGGGCGCGCTGATGGTGGCTGGCGACCGTTTCGAGGCGGATCAACTGCTGGTCTTTCGCCCGGGAGACGCGATCACGTTGACGGCCACTGAAAAAGGCTGTCACCTGATGCTTTTCGGGGGTGCGGCACTCAGTTCGAAACGCTATATCTGGTGGAATTTCGTATCCTCCTCGAAGGAACGCATCGAACAGGCGAAGGAAGAGTGGCGCACCGGCCGCTTCGATATCGTCCCTGGCGACGAGGAAGAATTCATTCCACTGCCGGAAGGCTGATGAGGCCGCGGCCGGAAACTGACTAGGCCCATGCCCGAAGGCTGAAAGGGACCAACTTGCCGCAGCCCCTTGAAACGCCTTCTTTCGCAACGATCTATTTTGGGATATGGCGGGCCGCCCGTCCAAGAACATAAGAAGAGGCTCCAGCCTGTGACATCATCGCCAAAGACGCCGCTGCTGGATCAGGTCGACTTTCCCGCCGACCTCCGCAAGCTGGAAGACAGAGACATGCCGCAGCTTGCGCGCGAAGTGCGCGACGAGATGATCGACGCGGTGTCGCGCACCGGCGGCCATCTCGGTGCGGGCCTCGGGGTTGTCGAGTTGACGATTGCCATCCACAAGGTATTCGATACGCCGAACGACCGGCTGATCTTCGACGTCGGCCACCAGTGCTATCCCCACAAGATCCTCACCGGGCGCCGCGACCGTATCCGCACGTTGCGTCAGGAGGGCGGGTTGTCCGGCTTTACCCGCCGGGCGGAGAGCGAATACGATCCCTTCGGCGCGGCCCATTCCTCGACGTCGATCTCGGCCGGCCTCGGCATGGCGGTGGCAGCAGAACTCGACGACACTGCCCGTAAGGTTATCGCCATCATCGGCGATGGCGCGATGTCTGCCGGCATGGCCTACGAGGCGCTGAACAACGCCGGCGCGCTGGACGCACGGCTGATCGTCATCCTCAACGACAACGACATGTCCATCGCGCCGCCGACGGGCGCCATGAGTGCCTATCTGGCGCGTCTGGCCTCAGGCCGGACCTATATGGGCATGCGCGAAATCGGCAAGAAGTTGACCGCCTATCTCGGCAAGAACGTCGACCGCGCCATCACCCGCGCCGTCGAGCACGCGCGCGGTTACGTGACGGGTGGCACGATGTTCGAGGAGATGGGATTCTATCATATCGGCCCCATCGACGGGCATTCCTTCGAGCACCTGCTGCCGGTCTTGCGCAATGTCCGCGATAATGCGCAAGGGCCGGTGCTGATCCATGTCGTGACGCAGAAGGGCAAGGGCTATGCGCCAGCCGAAGCTGCTGCCGACAAGTATCACGGCGTCAACAAGTTCGACGTCATCACCGGGACGCAGGCCAAGGTGAAGCCGAACGCACCGAGCTATACCAGCGTCTTTGCCGACGCCCTCGTTCAGGAGGCAAAGCTCGACGACAAGATCGTCGGCATCACCGCCGCCATGCCGAACGGCACCGGCCTCGACAAGCTGGCGGAAATCTTTCCGAAGCGCTGTTTCGACGTCGGCATCGCCGAGCAGCATGCTGTGACCTTTGCTGCAGGTCTTGCCACCGAAGGCTTCAAGCCGTTTGCGGCGCTGTATTCGACCTTCCTGCAGCGGGCCTACGACCAAGTGGTGCACGATGTGGCGATCCAGGGGCTGCCTGTGCGCTTCCCCATCGACCGGGCCGGCTTCGTCGGCGCCGACGGGCCGACCCATGCCGGTTCGTTCGACACCACCTTCCTTGCGACCCTGCCCGGCTTCGTGGTCATGGCCGCGTCCGACGAGGCGGAGCTCAAGCATATGGTGCGCACTGCCGCCGCTTATGACGACGGTCCGATCTCGTTCCGCTACCCGCGCGGCGAAGGTGTCGGCATCGAATTGCCGGAGCGTGGGGAGATCCTCCAGATCGGCAAGGGCCGCATCGTCAAGCAGGGCTCGAAGGTGGCGCTGCTGTCGTTCGGCACGCGGCTGGCCGATAGCCTGCTGGCCGCCGAAGACCTCGATGCCGCCGGCCTGTCGACGACGGTCGCCGACGCCCGCTTTGCAAAACCGCTGGACCACGAGCTGATCCGCCAGCTGGCCCGCCATCACGAGGTGCTGATCCTCATCGAGGAAGGATCCGTCGGCGGCTTTGCAGGCCATGTGCTGCAGTTCCTCGCTACAGACGGCCTGCTCGATATCGGCCTGAAGATCCGCTCGCTCGTCATGCCCGACATCTGGATGGAGCAGGCCAAGCCCGAGGCGATGCTCGCCTATGCCGGCCTCGACCGCGCCAACATCGTCCAGACCGTCTTCAAGGCGCTCGGACGTCCGAATATCGCCGGCATCGCCGGCTGATATGGAAGGCGAGTGCTCCGTCAGCCGGTGCGGTAGAGCACCATCCCGGCGTGATGCAACACGCCGTCGATGAAATCGCCATCGGCCGTGAAGCCGGTATCGTCCCAGTATTCGATGTGGTTGCCGCTTACCTCGTAGCGGCCACAATAGGCGCTTTCGCGCCGTCCACGGGCTTCATCGTAGCGGTTGTCCGGGAGAAGACGGTGTCGGATGAGGCCATCCGCAGTCATCCACAAGCCGACATAGGGATGGGGCATTGTCCGGAGCTCCTTGTTTCCTGAAGGATCTGCGTCATGCGGCGGCCGTCGGGCGGACGACGATCTCGCTCGTGTCGACATCCCCGGGCTGGGCGATGACATGATGAATAGCCCGGGCGATGGCTTCAGGCTTCAACGCAATGCTGCGATAGGCGACCATGGCTTCGGCCGTGGCTGGGTCGGTTATCGCATCCGCCAGTTCCGACTCGACAACGCCCGGATAGACGCAGGTGACGCGCAGCTTGGTGTTTTCCTGCCGCAGGCCGTCGGAAATGGCCCTGATGGCATATTTCGTGGCGCAATAGACGGCGGCTGTCGGCGACACGGCGAGCCCACCGATGGACGAGACATTGATGATCTGCCCTGTCTCCTGCCGGTTCATGATCGGCAGCACGGCGGCGATACCATATAGGACGCCCTTGATGTTGACATCGATCATACGGTCCCATTCCTCAACCTTAAGCAACGCCATCGGCGACAGTGGCATGATCCCGGCATTGTTGACGAGCACGTCGACACGACCGAATGCGTCCATGGCGGCGGCCACGAAAGCGTCCATGTTCCTTCGACTGGTGACATCGAGAGCCTGTGAAAGCACGGTTCCACCGCTGGCTTCGATCTCTGTCTTCAGCGCGTCGAGCCGGTCCTTGCGCCTTGCGCCGATAACGACGCGTGCGCCCGCTGCTGCGAGTTCTATGGCCACGGCTGCGCCGATGCCGCTGCTTGCGCCGGTGATCAGAACCACCTTGTCCCTGATGCCTGTCATTCGAATGTCCTTCCAGCAATGAGACGGCGGAATTGCCGTCTTCGCTGGCCACAAACTGACTTCAATACCAAGATGGCGGTAGATAGCTTTTCCGAATTTCTTGCACGATCCTCCGAAAGCGTCCCCATGGTCTTGGCAACAAGCTTTCGCCGGGACAGAGTGCGACGATGGAGAGCATTGCCGAACTCGCAGGATTGATCGACCGCCACGCACCGGAAGACGGCAGCTACGATACTGCTATCCCCCGGGTCGGGCTGATCCGCTCTTCGGCCGAAACGAAGCCCGTCCACACGCTCTATCGACCCTCCTGCTGCATAGTCGCCCAAGGTCGCAAACGGGCCGTGATCGGCGAGATCAGTCTTGTCTACGACGCGGCGCATTATCTGGTCGTCGGCATCGATCTGCCCGTCATCGGCGCCGTTATCGAGGCCAGCGCCTGCGAACCGTATCTCTGTTTCAAGCTCGAGTTCGACGCCATCATCCTCACCGAGATGGTGTCGATGACACCGGCGCGTGCCGACAGTGTCACGGCGGCACGCCTTAGCGCCACGACGCCGAAGCTCATCGATGCTGCCGCGAGGATGCTGATGCTGCTGGACGAACCGGAGGAAGCGGCGGCGCTGGCACCGCTCGTCGAACGGGAAATCCTCTATCGCCTCCTGAGCGGGCCGCAGGGCGCCATGCTGCGGCAGATTGCCAATGGCGAAAGCCGCCTCAACCAGATCGGCCGCGCTATCGACTACATCTGCCGGAACTTTCAAGCACCGTTCGCGATCCAGGATCTCGCGAATATCGCCGGCATGAGCCCGTCGTCTTTCTACGAGCATTTTCGAACGACGACGGAGATGAGCCCGCTGCAATTCCGGACGCAGATCCGTCTTCAGGAGGCACGGCGGCTGATGATGATCGAAGGACTGACGGCAGCGGAAGCTGGCTTTCGGGTGGGCTACGACAGCCCATCGCAATTCAGCCGCGACTATCGCCGCACCCATCGGGAGACGCCCCGGCGCGACGTGGCACGGATGCGCGGCACCGCCACACCCGCCGCGCCAAACTAGAAAGGGCGATGCTGCTGCACCGCCCTTTTCGTTGAACTCGGATTTATCAGCCAGTTCTCAGAATTCTTCCCAGTTTTCCTGGGCCGGGGCGCTGGCGGGGGATGGCTTGCCGCCGCTGAAGGCTTTGGCGAGGGTCTGGCCAAGGGCCCGTGCCGGCGAGGTTACCGCGCGGGTGCGGTCTGTGGCGGCGGTAATTCTGGACGCAGCGGGCCGGGGTGCCATTGCAGGCTTCGGGGCGAAGGCGGCGGGCTTCGATATCTGTGGCAGACGACCCCTGCTCAGCTTAAACTGGCGCAGGAGGTCGTCGAGGGCGCTGGCTTCGCTTGCGAGCGAATGGCTTGCAGCCGTCTGCTCCTCGACCATGGCCGCGTTCTGCTGGGTGCCCTGGTCCATGGCGTTGACGGCGAGGTTGATCTCCTGAAGGCCGGTCGACTGTTCGCGGGTCGAGATGACGATCGCGGCGATGTTCTGGTTGATCTCGCGGACTTCGGAAACGATCGCCTCCAGCGCCTTGCCGGTTTCTCCGACGAGCGCAACGCCGGCGTTGACCTGCGTGCCCGACGTGTTGATCAGCGCCTTGATCTCCTTGGCAGCTTTTGCCGAGCGCTGGGCGAGTTCGCGGACTTCCTGGGCGACGACGGCAAAGCCCTTGCCAGCCTCGCCGGCACGCGCAGCCTCGACACCGGCGTTGAGAGCCAGAAGGTTGGTCTGGAAGGCAATGTCATCGATGACGCTGATGATGTTGCTGATTTCGCCCGATGATTTTTCGATTTCGTGCATCGCCGAAACCGCCTTGCGGACGACGTCGCCGGAGCGCTCGGCGCCAAGGCGGGCGCGCTCGACGAGATGGCCGACGTCTTCGGCGCGCTTGGCGGAGTCGCGCACGGTCGTCACCACCTGCTCCAGCGCTGCGGCCGTCTCCTCTACCGAGGCTGCCTGCTGCTCGGTACGGCGCGCAAGGTCATCGGCGGCGGTCCGGATCTCGTCGGCACCGGCACTGATGGCCGAGGCATTGTCGCCGACCGACTGCAGCGTCACGTCGAGCTTTTCAGCGGCATTGTTGAAGTCGATGCGGACGCTGTCGAATTGCGGGGCGAAGACCTGCTCGAGGCGGGCAGCGACATCGCCGCTTGCCAATGTCGACAGGCCGGCGGCCAGCGCGTCCATTGCGAAACGCAGTTCTGCCTCTTCGCGGGCCTTCTGGTCGTCGTCCATGTGGCGGCGGCGCTCGGCGTCGCTGCGCATGCGCTCGGTTTCGCCGGAAAGACGCAGCTTCTCGATTGCGGCGTCCTTGAACACCAGCACCGCTTCGGCCATCCGGCCAACCTCGTCGCCGCGTCCGGAGCCAGGGACCTCGACGTTATTGTCGCCGCCGGCCAGCCGACCCATGGCCGCCGTCATGCCGACGATGGGCTTGACGATGGTGCGCGACAGGAGAAAGGCGAGGATAGCGGCAGCAAGCGAGGCAACGATACCGCCGAGGATCAGCGTCCAGCTCAGGTCGCTGTTGGCTTTCGCCTGCGTCGCGGCCAGTACATCGGCCTGGGTGCGGGCAATCTGCTTGACCTTGGCTGCGGCATCGCGGAAACCGTCCAGCTGGCCCTTGGCTTCATTGACACCGATCTTGACGATCTGGTCGACCGGCATCTCGGTTTCCTTGCGGGCCTTCGCCTGGGGCTCGGCCAGCTGATGGAAATAGAGGTCTGCCGTCTTCTGCATGGTATCGAGGGCCTGCTGCATATCGGCATGGCCGCCGGCGGCATCCTTGGCAGCCGTGATGCTTTTCAGCATGCGCTCCCGGTTGGCGAAGAGATCGCCATAGGTGCTGTTGCTGCGGAACAGCAGAAAGCCGCGCAGATTGACCGCCTGCTCCAGCATGGCCTGCAGGGAGTCGTCGACGAGGTTGACGAATTTCTGTGACTGCGCCTGTTCGATGGCGGCTGCGGCCGAGACGCGTGCCTTCGAATAGACGAAGGCCGAGACGGAAACGAAAAGCAGAATGAGCGCGACGAAAGTAATCGCCAGCTTGCCATTCAGGGAAAGATTTTTAACAGACATCGCCAAGCGCCTCCTGAGCGCTGTCCTCGGAGAACATCCCTCGCTGCGCCCTGGGACACGACGAAAGGTCAAATTGATGAAACATGATCGGATAGGCGCGACCTGGCAGATGCCATCATGGCGGGCTTGGCCCTTAAGAGACCATCGCATTGGCCGCAACGTTAACGCTCATAGCTTTCCAATCGTTTAACTTCGGTTGCGCACCGGTTGCGCCGCAGCACGATCCCCGAGCATTCCGGCAGACACGAAAGCCATCGCGGTCATTGGGGAGGTCGTCGCCCGGACTTCGTGATGCCTGCGCCTATATCCCCTGCCGGTCAGTTCGTGACGCAAGCGGATTCCAGGCCGGCAGGCGTTGCAAACAGGCTGAGATCGGCTTGAGACATATAAAAAGCTTGCAACTGAGGGCATTGGCGGTCATGGACAGGCCATGTCAGAACAATTCCCTCCCCAGCACCGTCTCGATCAGCTTGTCCTGTCGCGAGGCCTCGTGGCCAGCCGGTCGCGCGCCCGTGACGCCATCCAGCGCGGCACCGTCAAGGTCGACGGCAAGGTCATCACCAAGGCAAGCATGACGTTTGCCGACGATGTCGTGCTCGAAATCGACGATCCCGCACAGGACTACGTTTCGCGCGCGGCGCTGAAGCTGGTCGCGGCGCTCGACCATTTCAAGCTCGATCCGGCCGGTCACGACTGTCTGGACGTCGGCGCATCCGCCGGCGGCTTCACCGAAGTGCTGCTTCAGCGCGGCGCCGCACATGTCACATCCATTGATGTCGGCCACGGCCAGATCCATCCGCGCGTCGCCGGCGACGAGCGCGTCACCAGCATCGAGGGCCTTAACGCCCGCTACCTGACATCGGACGATATCGACAATCGCGCCATTACCTTCATCGTTTCGGATGTATCGTTCATCTCGCTGAAGCTGGCGCTGGTGCCGGCCCTCGAGCTTACCGAAGCCGGCGCCTTCTGCGTGCTGCTGGTCAAGCCGCAGTTCGAGGCCGGGCGCGAAGCTGTCAGCAAGGCGGGCCTTTTGAAACTGCCGGAAACGGCGCCCGATGTGGCGGCCGACCTCGAGCGCTGGCTGGTGGACGAAATGGGCTGGGAAACGCTTGGCCTTATCCCCTCGCCGATTGCCGGCGGCGACGGAAATCACGAATTCCTATTGGCGGGACGCAAGCCATGAGCGCCGAAACAGTTACCATCAACAAGCTTGGCGGCCAGGGCGATGGTATCGCCCATGATGCCAACGGCCCGATCTTCGTGCCCTTCACCCTGCCCGGCGAGAGCGTCGCGATTGCCCGGATCAAGGACAAGGGCACGTTGATGTCGGTCCTCAAGGCGTCGCCCGACCGGCAGGAGCCGCCGTGCCGGCACTTCGGTCCCGATGGCATCAACGGCACCTGCGGTGGCTGCACGCTGCAGCACTACGCCGATGTGCCATACCGGGCGTTCAAGCGGCAGCTGGTAATCGACGCGTTGAAATCGAAGGGCCTGACGCCTGAGGTCGACGACCTCGTGGCGGCCCATCCGGGCCAGCGCCGGCGCGTTGTGTTTGCCGCACGCCGCACCGAGAAGGACGTGCTGATCGGCTTCAACCAGGCTGACAGCCATCACATTGTCGCCATCGAGGAATGTCCCATCTCGTCACCGGATATCGTCGGCAAGCTGCCGGCGATCCGCATGGTGGCAAAGGCGCTGTCGATCAACGCAGAAGCTTTCCGCATCAGCGTGCTGGAAACGCCGGCCGGCCTCGACATCTCCGTCGACGGCATCAAGGCGCTCTCGGACGAGCAGCGCCGCGCCGCCATCGAAACCATCCTGTCGCTTCGCGGCATCGCCCGCATTTCGCTGAACGACGAGATCATCCTCGAGAAGACCAAGCCGATGATCGATTTCAGCGGCGTGCAGGTCTCGCCACCGCCCGGTGCATTCACCCAGGCGACCAAGCAGGCCGAAGACGTCATGGCCGATCTGGTTGTCGCCCATATCGGCAAGGCCAAGCGCATCGTCGATCTGTTCGCCGGCTCCGGCACCTTTGCGCTGCGGCTTGCCCGTCTCGGCCGCGTCCATGCCGCCGAATCCGACGGCAAGGCGCTGGCGGCACTCGATCTTGCCGCCCGCACCACGCAGGGCCTGAAGCCCGTCAGCACGGAGCGTCGCGACCTGTTCCGCCGGCCGCTGATGACGGCGGAGTTCAAATATATTGACGCCGTCGTCTTCGATCCGCCGCGCGCGGGCGCCGAAGCGCAGGTCAAGGAACTGGCGCGTTCAGCGGTCAAGAAGATCGTCGCGGTATCCTGCAATCCCCTGACCCTTGCGCGCGACCTCGCCATCCTCGTCGAGGCCGGCTATCGCATCACCAAGGTGACACCGATCGACCAGTTCCTCTGGACATCCCACGTCGAAGTGGTGGTCTCGCTCGAGAAGTAAGCGAGATTTCGTCCTAACTCAGCGTTTGAAGAAGCCTTCGAACGCGGCGCGGGCTTCTGCGGTGCGCAGTTGCGCTTCGAAATGGCCCGCCTCCTCTGCAATCCGCGCCGTGATATCCTGCTGATGGCCGCGCAGCAGGTCGCGGGCGATTTTCAGGGCGCCAGGCGGCTTGGCGGCCAGTTTTGCGGCGACCGCCAGAGTCTCCTCCTCAAGAGCTTCCTCTGTCGTCACCTTCCAGATCAACCCGTCGCGCCGCGCCTCCTCGGCCGTCAGCGGTTCTCCGGCGGCCAGCAGCGCGAAGGCATGCTGGTAGCCCATCAGCCGTGGCGCGATGAGGCTGGAAGCAGCCTCCGGCACCAGCGCCAGATCGACGAAGGGCGTGCGGAACAGGCTGCGTCCGGATGCCAGTGTCAGGTCGCAATGCATGTGGATGGTCGTGCCTATGCCGATGGCCATACCGTCGACGCCAGAAACCAGCGGCTTGTCGAAGCCGGCGAGCGCATTGAGGAAATCGAGAACCTCCGTGCCCATCGCTCCGCCCATGGCAAAAGCCAGGAAGTCGGACATGTCGTTGCCGGCGGAAAAGCAGCCGGGTTGGCCGAGAAAGACGACGACGTGAACGCTTGTATCCGCGCTCGCCGCCTGCAGGGCCTCGGTCATGGCGGTATACATGGCGCGGGTGATGGCGTTCTTCTTTTCCGGCCGGTTGAACCGCAGCACCCTAACATGCGGCATGGCTTCCGGGGTTTCGATCAGGATATGGTCCGTCATGAATGGCTCCTCATTTAGCTGGTCATGTCAGCAGGGCGCGAGCGGCAATGAGGCTGTCAGCACCGCGCATCACCTGATCTTTCAGCGCTGCGGTCTCAGGGAGCAGGTTTTCTGCAGCAAAGCGGCAAAGTGCGATGCGCGCCTCACCCTCCCCGTCGTCGGCGACGGCCATCCCTCCCTTGGCGAGATAGCAGCCTGATAGCACCAGCCCGAACAGCCGCAGATAGGGTGTCGCCCCGGCAAGCGCCTCCTCGACACGGTCTCCGGCCTGCGCTGCCAGCAGCCATTTGGTTGCAGCATCGAGGTCCGCAATCGCCATCCGCAACCTGTCCGCCGTCGCGCCGAAGACCGGCAATCCAGACGCCGCGACACTCCCGCAAATTGCCTGCAGTTCGCAGATCAGACTGTGCACAGCCTGGCCGCCGTCCAGCGGCAGCTTGCGGGTGACGAGGTCAATCGCCTGGATGCCGTTGGTGCCCTCATAGATCGGCGCGATACGGGCGTCGCGCCAAAGTCTCGCGGCGCCGGTCTCCTCGATATAGCCCATGCCGCCATGCACCTGGATGCCGAGCGAGGCGACGTCGACCCCGCAATCGGTGGCAAAGGCCTTGGCGATGGGGGTGAGCAGCGCGGCACGGGATCGCCAATGGTTTTTGTCGATGCCTGCATGGGAAAGATCGATCGCGTGGGCGCAGGCATAGGTGATGGCGCGGGAGCCCTGTGTCAGCACCTTCATCGTCAGCAGCATACGGGCGACATCGGGATGATCGACGATCGGGCTCATCGATCCGCCCTTATGTCCCGCCGCCCGCCCCTGCCGGCGCTCGCGGGCATAGGCGACGGCTTTTTGCGTGGCGGCTTCGCAGACACCGACGCCCTGCATGGCGACGGCGAGCCGCGCATTGTTCATCATCGTGAACATGCAGGCTAGACCGCGGTTTTCCTCGCCGACCAGCCAACCGATGGAGCCGGGCGTCTCGCCGAACCTGCCATCGCCGTAGATCATGGTGCAGGTCGGCGAGCCATGGATGCCGACCTTGTGCTCGAGCGAGTGGCAGAAGAGATCGTTGCGGGCACCGAGCGACCCGTCCGCTCCGACGAGGAACTTCGGCACCAGGAACAGCGATATGCCCCGCGTGCCCGGGGGAGCATCGGGCAATCGGGCGAGTACCAGATGGATGATGTTGTCTGCCGCGTCGTGATCGCCCCAGGTGATGTAGATCTTCTGGCCGAAAATACGGTAGCTGCCGTCCTCGTGGCGTTCGGCACGGCTGGTCAGCGCCCCGACGTCGGAGCCGGCGTGCGGCTCCGTCAGGTTCATGGTGCCGGTCCATTCGCCGGAGATCATGCGGGCAAGATAACGATCCTTCAACGCCGGACTGCCATGGGCCGACAGGGCCTCGATGGCGCCCATTGTCAGCGTCGGCGCCAGGCCGAAGGCCATCGATGCGCCGTTCCACATTTCCAGCGTCGCGACATTCAGCATTTGCGGCAGGCCCTGACCGCCGAAATCCGGCGACGCCGTCAGGCCGTTCCAGCCACCCGCCGCCCAGTCGCGATAGAGTTTCGGCCAGCCTTCGGGGAGGACGACAGCGCCGTCGACCAGTCGCGCGCCTTCGGTGTCGCCGATGGCCGCCATCGGTACGATTTCGTTGTCGGTGAAGCGGGCTGCTTCCCCCAGGATGGCGTCGGCGACATCGGCAGTAAGATCACCAAGCGAGCCACTGTCGATGGCCTGGTCCAACCCGGCCACGTGGCGAAGCGTGAATGCGATTTCCGCGACAGGCGCCTTGTACATTCGGTCTCCTCCCGATCATGCCTATGCTGCCGACCACCTCCGGCCGCCGTTTTTTCCTGCAGGTGGGTCGCGCAGCTGCTAAGAAGCTGTCACAAGCAGGGCCTATGCACATGTTTACCTTAAACGGCGATGCAGCATGACGACAATATTCAATCCGACCATTCCGGGCTTTGTCTGGGCACACCACCTTTCGCCCGATAGAGGTCAATCCGAGCGCCTTCCCGACACCATCGAACGCTCTTCCCTGCTGTCTTTGGAAGGGTTCGTCTGGCTGCATCTCAATCTCGTCGATGCCCGTGTCGCTGCTTTCCTGGAGGATTTCCCGGGCCTTACCGACGATATGCGCCAGGCGCTGACCACGCATGATACGCACGCCACCATCACCGTCGACGCGAAGGTGATCTTCGGCACGCTGGTGGATTTCCAGCTCGATTTCGACCAGGACACGCGCGACATCGGCTGGCTGCACTTTGCCATCTCCGAGCGCTTCATCGTCACGACACGCCTGCAGCCTTTGCGCAGCGTCGAACGGGTGCGCGCCACCATCGAGAAGAACCCTGCCCGGTTCCATCGTCCTCTCGATATCTTCGAGGCGCTGGTCGTCGAGTTCCAGCGGACGCTGATCGCGCTGGTCATCGAGACCACGGAGGAAATGAACCAGATCGAAGACGTGGTCTACGATGCGACTTTTCGCGACGAGCGGCGGCGACTGGCGCCGGTACGGCGCACCATCGTCCGCGTCCACAGGCACCTGCGCACCATCCTGTCATTGATGCGCCGGGCAGCGGCTTCCGACGACGACGAAATGCCCGATGGTTTCGACGATGTGGCGGGGCGGCTGACAACGCGGCTGGAGACTGTCGATCACGATGTTTACGCCCTGCAGGAGCGGGCTCGACTGCTGCACGAGGAAATTGACTCGAAGCTTTCCTCCGAGACGAACCGGCATCTCTACATACTGTCGCTGATGACGGCCTTCCTGCTGCCGCCAACGCTGGTCACCGGCTTTTTCGGCATGAACACGACGGCCCTGCCCTTCGCCGGCAGCGAGCACGGGACTGCCTATGCGGTCTCGATCATCGGTGCTTCCATCCTGCTCGCCTGGTGGCTGCTGCGGCGAGTCCGCATTCTTTAGCGCATAAAAAATGCCCGGCTGTCAGCCGGGCACGTTGCAGTCAGAACGCATGGCGATCAATAGAAGGGAGACAGGCACTGCTGGCGCGGACCGTTGTTCGGCTGGAAGGTGTTGTCGTATCCGCGGTACGAGCGATAGCGGTTTGCACACCACTCGTAGTGACGCGGATTAATGCCGGCCGAAGGGCGAGCATAGGTGCGTGGCTCACTGGCAATCGCACCCCCGATCAGGGCACCGGCACCGAAGGCCGCCAGCGGGAACCAGTAACCTTCGTGGTAGCGGTAGCCGTGCCGGTATCCGTTGTATCCCCGATAGCCGCCGTAGTAGCCACGGCCGCCGTATCCGCCGCCATGATAATATCCGCCACCCCGGTGGCGCCAGTACTGCACCTGCTGGACGCCGGGCAACGGCGTTGCCTCAGCCGTTGGCGTGGCCGGGGCGGCGGGCATCTGCATCGCGAAGGAGGGCGAGAAACTCGTCAGAGCAACGGCCGCGGTCAGCGCGAGCGTGACGGCTCTGGTACGCATGTTGAACATTGTCGTCTCCGTTCCATAAATTGAGTATCTGGCAAACGAACGAGCGCCTCCAAAGTTCCAGCGCTGACGCTCGTGAAGAGCCAACGCAAAAACCCTTAACGGCGCATTAACCATATACGCCTACCCTCGACAGACCATGGGAAAGCGAACACTTCTCACCCTGATTGTCGGTTCTCTTCTGATCCTGGCGCTCCCGGCGCAAAACAGGCTGGCGCTGGCCGGCGAACGCCAGCCCTGGAACGATCCCGAACACGCGCTCATCATCGACGCCTACGAGCTGAACAGCATCGACTGGGATGCACTGCTGCAGGACACGCGCATCAGCGGCTTCGTCTCGAAGGCCTCCGACGGGCTGCCGGAAGATTATGCCTGCAAAACGAGCGACCATTCCGGTGATACGGTCGGCCACTGCAAGACGATGTGGCGCAAATATGCCGTCAGCCGCGAACTCTTTCGCACCCGGCGGCTCATTGCCAAATCGAACGGGATATTGTGGGGGGCCTACCACCTCGGCCGCCCCGGCAACCCCATCGACCAAGCAAACCATTTCCTGGACTATGCCGATCCGAAGGCAGACGAGCTTATGGTGCTCGACATCGACGGTCTGGACCCGCAGCAATTCATGTCGCTGGCAGACGCCCAGATCTTTTCGATCCATATCAAGGAGCGCACAGGCCGCTACCCGATCCTCTATGCCAACGATGTGGTCGCGAGATTTATCGCCGACCACCGCAACGACTACCAGATCCTGTCGCGCCTGCCGCTCTGGTATGCGCGCTACAAGCCCGACGTCGAAGGCACGTTTCCACTCGGCAACTGGACGGGCTATGCGATGTGGCAGTTCTCCTCCGCCGACAATTGCTCGTCGCGCCGCTGCCCGTACCGCGTGGCCGGAACTTTGCCGGACATCGATGTGAACATGGCGTCGATGACCAAGACGCAGCTGGCAAGGATATGGCCGCAGGGAGACCTCGTGCCGCCGCGCATCGATACACCGTCGATGCTGGCATCGGCACCGGGCCCGGCAGCGAAAATGCAGGTCACCGCGCTGAACTATCAGGATTTCTGACGAGTCCTGCGCTCAGGCTTCGATCTGGACGTCTGTCTTCGGGCGCGAGCAGCAGGCGAGGATATAGCCCTCGTCGATCTCGTCGTCGAGGATACCACCATTGTGGTTCATCTCGACATCGCCAGAGAGCTTCATCACCTTGCAGGTGCCACAAAGGCCGGATTCGCAGGCGGCACCGATGCGGATACCGGCACCACGGGCTGCCTGCAGGATCGTCTGGCCGGGCGCGCAGGCGACATCCTTGCCGGCCATGGTGAAGCGGATCGAAGTGGCGACCTCGCCATCCGCGCCCACGGCGGGTTCAGGCTCGAGATCGGCAGAGGCCGGGCGGAAGCTTTCCTGGTGGTAGCGGCTCATGTCGAAGCCGGCGGCCTCGAGGCTGGAACTGACGAAATTCATGAACATGTCGGGGCCGCAGCAGAACACCGTGCGGTCGAGGAAATCATGGGCCAGCAGCGCTATCTTGGCCTTGTCGATGCGGCCGCGCAGACCGGACCACAGCTCCATCTGGCCGCGCTCCTCGACGATGAAGCCGAGGTTGAGGTTGGGCATGAAGCGGGCGAGGTATTCAAGCTCGGATCGGAAGACGATTTCCGACGGGCCACGGGCGCAATTGATGAACGAGATATCGGAAAGCGGCGCGACATCGCTCATGTAGCGCGTCATCGACATCATCGGCGTTATGCCGGAACCGGCCGAGATGAACAGGTATTTTTCGCCGGGATGCTTGATGTGGGTGAAATCGCCGAGCGGTCCAAAGGCGCGGATACGCATGCCGGGCTTGAGGTTGTCGAACATCCAGCGGGTGCCGATGCTGTCCTTCTGCGCCTTGACGGTTACGGCGACCGAGAACGGCCGCGTCGGGGTCGACGACAGCGTGTAGGTCCGCATCAGCGGATCCGGCCCGACCGGCAGTTCCAGCGTGACAAACTGGCCCGGCAGATAGCGGAACCAGTTGTCCTTGTCGGATCGGAACGTGAAGGTCATCACATCGGGCGCCTCCGGCGTCACCGACAGGCATTCGAGAAGGTGCTGCCTGTCGCTCCAGGGCTGCATCTGGTCAAGGTGAAGGTGACGCCCTGTTCCCGCTACGCTCATGCTCAGGCCACGACCGAAAGCTTGGCCTGCTCGCCCTGCAGACGGCCGGTCATGAAGTCTGCATACCATTCGACGAACTGCGCCACCCCGCCCTCATGCAACTCCGAATAAGGACCAGGCTCATAGGCCGGCGAGTGGATGCCGAAGGCATTTTCCTCGACGATGCGGCGGTCCTGGTCGTTGGTCTCGGTCCAGACGTGGGTCAGTTCCTCGAGATTGTAGTCGACGCCCTCGACCGCATCCTTGTGGACCAGCCACTTGGTGGTGACGGCGGTTTCCTCGGCGTTGAGCGGCAGCACGCGGAAGGAGATCGCGTGGTCGACCAGCATGTGGTTCCAGGTGGACGGATAGTGGAACAGCAGCATAGTGCCGATGTTGCTCATGGTGACGTCGTCCGACAGCGGTTTCTTGACGGCGCGCTGGCCGGACATGGTGTAGCTCTCGGCACCCTCGATCAGCGGCATGCGGGCCACGCGGAACTGACCGGTCGGGTCCATCTTGAACTCGCTCGGCAGGCCGCCGGCCTCGCAATGCGCCCAGTGGGCAGCGATGACCGGATCGTCGCCGGCGCCCTGAACGCCGGTTGCCGTCGGGGCTTCGGGATAGGTGCGGCAAAGCTCGGGGTGGTTGGCGGCGCAGTGGTAGCACTCGCGGTTGTTTTCCCAGACCAGCTTCCAGTTGCCCTTCTCGATGATGGTGCTCTGGAAGGCGATCTTGGCTTCGCTCAGGCGGTGCGGCATCATGTAGGGCGCGATGCTGTCGCGAACGGGCTGGAAGTCAGGCGCGGTCTGGGCCAGCGAGATGAAGATATAGCCACCGACGCTTTCGCAATGGATCGGCTTAAGGCCGTACTGGCTCTTATCGAAACTGTCGGCCATCTGGCGGGCAAACTGCAGCGAACCGTCGAGATCATAGGTCCACTGATGGTAGGGACAGACCAGCTTGGCAGCGGAGCCACGGTCCGACGAGCAGACGCGCGAACCACGATGGCGGCAGCTGTTGTGAAAGGCGCGCACGATCTTGTCGCGGCCACGGACGATGACGATCGGATACTCGCCGACCTGGGCGGTGATGTAGTTGCCGGCGCGCGGCACTTCGCAATCGTGGCCCATGAACAGCCAGTCACGATAATAGATCATCTCCATATCGATCTTGAAATAGTCGTTGTCGATATAGAAAGGCTGTTCGAGGCTGAAGCCTTCGCGGCGGTTCTTCAGCTGACGCAGCATCGTGTTGCGAATATCCATCCTGATGTCCTCGTGCCTATCGCCGACCAGCGGGATAAAATGAACTTAACGAGCCGAGACCGGCCTGCCCTGTGACCTTGCGACCGCCGACTGCGGCCCATTTCAAAACGCATTGCCTCAAACACCGCGCCAGCACGAGATTCGCCTGACGAGACATCATGCCGCCTTTCCGGACTTGCGACCAGAGGCGTATTGCACACCCCGACCCTTTGTCGTTTTCGACCACACTGCCCGCAAAACGCTCTTGGGGACAGTTTCCTGCGATGCCTTCCCATATAAACATCGCGCCCGATTGCGACGTGGCTTCTATGCGACATAAGCACGGAAATTGACGACAGAGAAAAAGCTGCCCGGGATCCGCATGTGTCGGCACCGCATGCATTGCAGAACAAGCGTTTACGACCAATAGAGGATAGCGGAAAGACACGCGCTCCTTCCACGTTCAGAACGCCGTCATGGCAAATGCCTGTTTGCGACATAATGGCACCCGGCGCGCCGCAGATACGTTTCACTCGGATGCATTCGGTGGAGCACCGTGGGCAAGGCAATTTCATGCGTTCTTAACGATGATAGCGTAGCCTGCGGACACGATTTTGAACCGCGAGCGCGCAGCATGGCCAAGCTCAGATATTTCGATGCCAAGGCAGAAGCCGCAGTCCAGCCGCCAGCCCCGGCTGCCGTCCACAGCGAGTTCCTGCGGACCGGCCGCATCACGCGCGAAAAAGACCGGCGGGAAAAGGACAGGCGATATCTCAGCTACGATGCTGTCGCCGAGCGCACCGCACTCCGCCTGCAGGCCGCCGGCGAGAAGACGCACGAGCGGCTTAACGGCTTCCATCGATCGATCCAGTTTCCAAAACTGGTCTTTCACCGGACACTCGCCGAAAGGCCGCACCTCGGCTACTGCCACGTGACGGCGGCGCGAACCCAGTTCGCCGAATACAAGAATGTCAGCTGGGCCTTTTACATCGCCAATTTCTACGCCGAGATCGACGACAGCGAGGCCAGCTTCGTCAAGATCGACCAGCGGCATCCACGCATGTACTTCGCGGTCGCCGTCGAGCAGATGCAGAGCAGCGATGACAAGGCTCTTGGCATCAACCGCGCCGTGCGCGGCAACGGCGTACTATTTCGCACCGTCGATCCGCAAACGGCAATCCGCAACGTCCTACTGCTTGGGGCCCGCAACGAACAAGTGCGCGACATCATCCGCCAGCTTTGAGCGGAGGCGATGGGGTGCATCGGGCGGGCGACAGCGCTGTCCAATGCACATTGGAAACAGCCCTTCAAAACCCTGGACTACTAAGTTATGAGCGACCCGATAGATAATATGCTGGCTCACGGCCTGCTGAAGGTTGACGACAAGACCGAGATTTACTGGGAGAAATCGGGAAACCCAGACGGAAAATGCGCCCTCTATTTGCATGGCGGACCCGGCAGCGGCCTCGGCTCGGGGAGCTACCGGGAGCTCTTCAATCCCGCAGGATACTGCCTTATCGGTATCGACCAAAGAGCATGCGGACGCAGCCGACCGCTGGCGATCGACGATCTGAAGGAACTCTCCGGAAACACCACACAGGCTTTGATAAGAGACATCGAGGCGGTGCGGCACCATCTTGCGGTGGAACGCTGGCTGGTCGCGGGGATCTCCTGGGGTTCGACCTTGGCTCTGGCCTATGCGCAGTCGCATCCGGACAGGGTTTCCGAGCTTGTTCTCATGGCAGTCACGACGACGAGCCGAGCAGAAGTCGACTGGATTACCGAAGGTGTCGGGTGCCTGTTTCCGGAAGCCTGGGATCAGTTCGAACGAGCCTCGGGGCGCACCGGAACCGAGCGACCCGTCGACGCCTATGCACGCAGGCTTGCTTCTCCGGACGAGGACGATCACAGGGCCGCCGCTCGCTGCTGGAACGACTGGGAGTCCACTCATATCTCGCTCGATCCGAACTGGGCACCGCATCCCCGGCGCTTCGACGAAATACGTGCAGCAAACTTTGCAACCCTGGTCACCCACTACTGGGCCAATGACGGCTTCCTGCGGGGCGGCGATACTATTCTCGAAAGGATGGACTCGATCCAGCATATCCCCGCCGTTCTGATCCACGGTCGCCGAGACTTTAGCGGACCGCTCGTAACGGCATGGCGGCTGCATCAAGCTTGGCCAAACAGCAGATTGCTCATTGTCGAACAGGAAGGCCACGGCGGACCACAGTCAAGAAGTCAGATGCGGATCGCGCTGGATGGCTTTGCGTCGAGCAGGTGAGCCCGCTCATTGCCTTCGATTAGGTCGTTGAACTTTGGGAGACATTTTCGAGAGGAAGATCGTTGCCACCTACGGTGGCGCCGGATTGCATCACAACAGCGCCGTTGCCAATGAGCTTTCCGGCGACATGGCCGTTGAGAACCAGATTTCCCTCATTCAGCAGATTGCGACCCACCTCGCCGGAAATGACGGCGTTTCCGCCGGCTTCAACGATCAGTCCGCCTGACAGCCTGCCGCGTGAAACCAGGTTGCCGCCCGGCTTGACGTAGGTAACGCCGGTGATCTCGTTGCGGATGACGGCATTGCCCGTTACGACGAAATCGCCGGTGTGCTGGTTCATTGTGATTTTTCCTCTGAGGCGGCTGGGATCAAGCATTTAGTGAAATCCATGCTAGGATCATTGCTGCGACCAGCAAGGCGGCAATGGGCTTCACCTTATCAAATTTGCTTGATGGCTGTTGGCGAGGGTTCCAGGCTCCGACTGACCTTGGCGCTTCGAACGACCCGGCGACCTCTTGGCACTTGCCCTCCACCACCGGAAAGGCCTAAGGACAGATCGATCAGGAAACGGGTCGGGCATGGCAGAGATCATCGACATCTTCCACGACAGGGACGGCGCGATTTTTCGGGCGTCGGCCTTGCTCGCCGACGGGTTTCCGGTCGCGTTGCCGACCGAGACCGTCTATGGGCTTGCCGCCGATGCGACCAATCCGGTGGCGATCACCCGTATCTACGAGACCAAGGGGCGCCCGAGCTTCAACCCGCTGATCTGCCACATGAGCGATCTTGCCATGGCGGAGAGGCACGCGGTATTCGACCCGATCTCGCGCAAGCTGGCCGAAGCGTTCTGGCCGGGGCCGCTGACGCTGGTGCTGCCGTTGAAACCGGAAAGCAACATCCACGCGCTGGCGACCGCGGGCCTCGACAGTGTCGGCATCCGGGTTCCCGATGGCTTTGCCGCCGACCTTATCCGCGCCTTCGACCGGCCGCTGGCGGCCCCGAGTGCCAACACATCGGGCCGTATCAGCGCCACCAGCGCTGCCCATGTCGAAGCCGATCTCGGTCGCAAGATCGAGCTCATTCTCGATGGCGGCGCCTGCGACGTCGGTGTCGAATCGACGATCGTCAAGATCGATAAAGGCGGGATGCGGTTGCTGCGTCCGGGCGGCCTGGCGGCAGAAGATATAGAGCGCGTGGCCGGCATTCCACTGACGCGCAAGGAAGGCGCTAGCCCGGCGATAGAGGCGCCCGGCATGATGGCCTCCCACTATGCGCCGCACGCAATGGTCAGGCTGGACGCCACGGAAGTCACCGCCGGCGAAGCGCTGATCCGTTTCGGAAGCAAGCCGGTGGCTGGCGAGGAGGAAGCGTCCGTCATTTTCAACCTCAGCCCCTCCGGCGATCTCACCGAAGCTGCGGCCAATCTTTTCGACTTCATGAAACGTGCCGACGCCACGGGCGTTATCGGGATGGCTTTCACCACCATCCCGGAAGACGGTCTCGGCGAAGCGATCAACGACCGGCTGCGCCGCGCCGCGGCACCCCGCGACTAGACCAGAGTTTCCGACTGCAAGACGTTTCCGACTGCAAGACGTTTCCGACTGCAAGACAAGGACCAGCACGCATGGCCATTCCCTCTCCTGCCCTGCTCGACCGCTTTGCCGCCATCGTCGGCGCTGCCCATGTCTTGCGCGAGGCGGCCGACATCGCCCCACGCCTCGTCGAAAATCGCGGGCTCTATCATGGCGCCTCGTCGCTGGTGCTGAAGCCCGGTTCGGTCGAAGAGGTCTCGGCCATCCTGAAGCTTGCTTCGGAAACGGCAACGGCGATCGTGCCGCAGACGGGCAATACCGGCCTCGTCGGCGGCCAGACGCCGCGCGATAACGGCGCCGATGTGATCGTCTCGCTGGAACGGATGAACCGCATTCGCGAGGTCGATCCCGTCGCTGGCATCATGGTGGTCGATGGCGGCTGCATCCTAGCCGACGTGCAGAAGGTGGCGGAAGAGCATGGCCGGCTGTTTCCGCTGTCGCTGGGTTCGGAAGGATCATGCCGGATCGGCGGCAATCTCGCCACCAATGCCGGAGGCACGGCCGTGCTTGCCTATGGCAACATGCGCCAACTCTGCCTCGGCCTCGAAGTCGTGCTTCCGACCGGCGAAATCTGGAACGGGCTGCGGCGGCTGAAAAAGGACAATACCGGCTATGACCTGCGCGACCTGTTCATCGGCGCCGAGGGCACGCTCGGCATCATCACAGGCGCGGTGCTGAAACTTTTTCCGCAGCCGCTGGGGCATCAGGTCGCCTTTGCCGGCATACGATCGGTCGAGGATGCGCTGTCGCTGTTCAGGAATGCATCGGGTCTTTGCGGTCCGGCGCTGACCGGCTTCGAGCTGATGCCGCGCATCGGCGTCGAGTTCACCACCCGCCACATCGACGGCGTGCGCGATCCGCTGGAGACCGTCCACCCGTGGTATGTGCTGATCGACATCTCCACCTCGGATTCGGCGGAGACGGCCGAGCGGATGATGTCGGCGCTGCTGGAACAGGGTTTCGAGGCCGGGCTGGTGCAGGATGCGACGATCGCAAGCTCACAAGCGCAGCAGAAGGCCTTGTGGCACATGCGCGAAAGCATGTCCGGCGCCCAGAAGCCCGAGGGCGGCTCGATCAAGCACGACGTCTCGGTGCCGGTCTCACAAATACCGGCTTTCATGCACGAGGCGGAGCAAGCGGTCATGGCGGCCATGCCGGGCGCCCGCATCTGCGCCTTCGGGCACATGGGCGACGGCAATATCCACTACAACATCTCGCAGCCTGTCGGCGCCGACAAGGCGGAATTCATCGGTCGCTGGCGGGAGATGAACCAGATCGTCCATGGGCTGGTGATGAAGCACGAGGGCTCAATCTCGGCGGAGCACGGCATCGGCCAGCTGAAGCGGGACGAGCTGGCATCGATCCGGCCGGAGATCGAGATGGAACTGATGCGCCGGATCAAGAAAAGCTTCGACCCTGCCGGGATCATGAACCCTGGCAAGGTCGTGGTGGTCTAGGGGCCAGCGACGAAGGCGCGCTGCCCCCTGTTGCTCAGTCCATGTCGTCAACAGGCGGCATCGGCGTGGCGTTGCGGTTGCCGGAGATGATCTCGCGCTTGCCGACGTGGTTGGCGGGACCGACGAGGCCTTCCTTTTCCATGCGCTCGACGAGCGAGGCGGCGCGGTTGTAGCCGATGCCGAGGCGACGCTGGATGTAGGAGGTCGAGCACTTCTTATCGCGCATGACGACCTTGATCGCCTGCTCGTAGGTATCGTCGCTATCCTCGGAACCCATCGCGCTCTTGTCGAACACGGCGCCGCCGTCTTCTTCCTCTTCCTCGTCCTCTTCACCGGCAGTGACCGTATCCAGGTATTCCGGACGGCCCTGCATCTTCAGATGGGCCACGACCTTTTCGACTTCCTCGTCGGATACGAAGGGACCGTGGACGCGCGAGATGCGGCCGCCACCCTGCATATGCAGCATGTCGCCCTGGCCGAGCAGCTGCTCTGCACCCTGCTCGCCGAGGATCGTGCGACTGTCGATCTTCGAGGTGACCTGAAAGGAGATGCGGGTGGGGAAGTTGGCCTTGATGGTGCCGGTGATGACATCGACCGACGGGCGCTGTGTCGCCATGATCAGGTGGATGCCGGCGGCACGGGCCATCTGCGCCAGACGCTGGATGGCGCCTTCGATTTCCTTGCCGGCGACCATCATCAGGTCGGCCATCTCGTCGACGATCACGACGATGTAGGGCATGCGGGCCAGATCGAGCTCTTGGCTCTCCTCGGTCGGTGCGCCCGTCGTCCGGTCGAAACCGGTCTGGACGGTGACGAGGATCGTCTCGTTCTTCTCGCGGGCGATGGCGACGCGGGCGTTGTAGCCATCGATGTTGCGGACGCCGAGGCGCGACATCTTGCGATAGCGATCCTCCATCTCGCGCACGGCCCATTTCAGCGCCAGCACGGCCTTCTTCGGATCGGTGACGACAGGGGTCAGCAGATGCGGAATGCCGTCATAGACCGACAGTTCGAGCATCTTCGGATCGACCATGATCAGGCGGCATTCTTCCGGCGTCATGCGGTAGAGCAGCGACAGGATCATCGTGTTGATGGCGACGGACTTGCCGGAGCCGGTGGTGCCGGCAACCAGCAGATGCGGCATCTTGGCGAGCTCGGCGATAACGGGTTCGCCGCCAATGGTCTTGCCGAGGCCGAGCGCCAGCTTGAAGCTGCTCTGGGCAAAATCTTCTGATTCGATCATCTCGCGGAAGTAGACGGTTTCGCGCGTTGCATTCGGCAGTTCGATGCCGATGACATTGCGGCCGGGAACGACCGCGACACGGGCCGACAGCGCCGACATCGAGCGGGCGATATCGTCGGCAAGGCCGATGACGCGCGAGGATTTGACGCCGGGGGCCGGCTCGAACTCATAGAGGGTGACGACCGGACCGGGGCGGACATGGATGATCTCGCCCTTGACGCCGAAGTCTTCCAGCACGTTTTCGAGAAGGCCCGCATTCTGCTCCAGGGCTTCCTGGGTCATGATCACGCCGACGCGTTCCGGCGGCTCCTGCAGCAGTTCGCGCGGCGGCAGTTCGTACTCACCGTCGCTGCTGATGGAAACCGGGCGCCATTTCATCGGCGCGGGGCTGACCGGGCGGTCGCTGCGGGTCGCGACCGGGATGCGGCGGCTCGGCGCAGCGTCGACGACGCCAGCCTTCGGGGCGGGAGCAACGATCTGCGCGGCCGGGGCCTGCTTTGCCGGGGCTGCAACTGCGGCTGGCTTGGGCAGAACGACGGCAGCGACGACCGGAGGTGCGGCAACGGTTGCGGGCGCCAGCGGTGTCAGGACGATGGGCTCGGCCACTTCGTTCGGCTGGACGACTGCAGCCTGCGGCACCGGCACGACCGGCGCCGGTGCAGCTACGCGCCCGGAGGGCTGCCAGTCGATGATGCGGTAAAGCGATGTTGCGGATTGTTGCGTCGTCTCCGTTGGTGGAGCGGACATGGGCGGCGCAATGAAGGCCGGTGCCGTTGCTGCTACGGGTGGAGCGAGTTCGCCGTCGAAGGGCATAACGTCCCAGAAGGCGAAGTCGGACAGGTTGGCCAGATGCGAGGCCAGCTGCGCCTGGGGCACGACGGCGACGGGCTGGCGCTGCCAGGCGGTCAGCGGCGGAACAGGCGTGGATGCCGGCGTGAAGATATCCTCGACGAGCCGGTTGTTCCATGGCATCGGCGCTGCAGGGCGCGGCGTCTCGATGTGGCGCGGCGTTTGTGCGCTCGTTGATGCCGCCTCGGCAGCTTGCGACGTGGCTGGAGCCTCGGGGCTGATGGCGGATTGTTTGACTGCGGTCTGTTGGATGGTCTGCTCCGTCTCGTTAGCGTCCGAGTCCGGCGATTTCTTGCGGCTGATCAGACTTTCGGGTGTCCGAGTAAAACGGACATTCGGTGCCAGCGAAAAGGCGGTCTGCCAATCCTGCACGGCATCGGCCGGCACCAGTGGTGGCACCAGCGGCATGTTGGTGCGGCCGGTCGGGGAAAGGCCTGCATCCGGAGCAGCGACCGGCGTTGCCTGTGGCTGGCGCAATTGCGCCGCCTTCAGCTGGTCGGCGCGCTGCTGGTGGGCGATCTCGGATCGGCGCTTGGCTTCGCGCGCCTGGATCAGCTTCTGCTCCAGGTAGGCCCGGCGCTCGGCGATCTGCTGGGCTTCCCGCAGTTCCGCTTCGGCACGTTCGGCGTCGGCATGGACGTCCCGCTGGAAATCCGTTTCGCCGTTGGAAAAGTTGGTTTTGGAAAAACGCATAAGACCTGCAATCCAGTCATTGATTGGCCGATAGCTACCCCAATCGAATAGGCCAGGGACGGTTAATAAGTTCCTTCCGAATTGGCGGCACTTTGAAGGGCTGGATGCAAAAACCCATGTTTTGCGGGCTTTTTGGCTGGCTGGCACAGATAAATATTTTAGCCGCCATGGGCGCCAAGGCAGGCGCCGGCGACTGCGGCATGCGCGGTCGGCGCGGGCGTTCCGTTGCGATCAGGAAGTCGAAAGCTGGGCGATGGAGAGCAGCGTATCAGCGCTGATGCCGATAGACTTCGAGGACCCCTGGAGGATCGACAGTGCCGACGAGGAGGTGCTGCCGGTGTTGTTCTGCAGATCGTATTCGACCGAGAAGCGCTCCAGCAGCTTGTTCAGTTTCGTCGGATCGCGAAGATCGTCGACGTTGACGAATTTCTTCAGCAGCGTCGCCTGGTCGTCGACGTTCATCGACGAAATCGCGCTCGGCAGGCTGAAGGTGGTGGTGATGACCGAATAGAGCGCCGTGTCGGACATGATGTCGTAGACCGAATTGATATTCGGTGCCTGGCGCTGGAAATAGAGGGCAAGGCGTGTGCCTGGGTTGTTGTCGCCTTCCTGCGATTCCAAGGTCTGGTGCAGGTAGAGTTCGTTGGTGGCGTCGAGCGCGCCCTTGTTCTGGGCGCTGCCGAGCTTGGTATCGACCATGGTGCCGTTGATGCCGAAGTTGAAAGCTTCGACTATGTCCTTGAACTGGGCACCGGCGGTGGTGTTGACGAAGCTTTTCGAATTGTCGGGGTCCGATGCGAAGGCCTTTTTCAGCGTGTCTGTTGTCACCTTCTTCGGATCGATACCGCTGGCCTTGAGGATGAAGTCGGTCAGCTTCGGGTCGGCCAGAAGGTCTGAAACGCTCGTCACCTTGGCGATGTTGGTGGTGAAGTAGGTGGCATCCTTCTTGACGGCGGCTGTTGCCGCCGTCAGTGCCGAACCCGTCAATCCGCGACGCTTCTCGGTTGAATATTCGGAGATGTAGCTGTTGACCTGCGTCGTCGAGAGCGCCGTTACCTGCGCCTTGATCGTGCCGGCGCTGTCGAAATTGAAAGCCTTGGCGAGCTTGACGAAGCGATCGTCCTTCAGCGTGTTGACATAGCTTTTCGGATCATAGGGATCGCTCTCCATGATCTTCTTCATCTGCGCCTTGGAAATCTCGTTTTCGCCGATCCCGTAGGAGCGCAGCGCCATCTGGTAGAGTTCCGGCAGGTTATCGTTGGTGGCGCTGGAGTCAGCCGTCGCATTGCTGGCAAAGAACTCATTGATATTCTTGACCTTGGCGATGCGGGTCTCGTAGTTTGCCACGGCATCCGCCTCGGCCGTGGTCTGCTCCGACTGGTAGTTGGCTGAAAACGCCGTGGTCGCTGCAGCGAGTTGCGTGGAGGTTTGCGCCACGGTGCCGGAGGCCACCGTCCCGTCGGACTGGAAGTTGAACTGGGCGACCACGCCCGAAAAGCCGACGAGCTTGGCGTAGGTGGGGTCTTCCACCGATGTCTCGAGGTCGTATTTGAGCGTGTTGTCCGACGCCTGAGCATCCAGCGACTGCAGGTTGTAGGCGATCTTGACGTAGTCGAATAGCCGCATATCCGAAGTCAGGTCCTCGACCGACGTCACAGAGCCGATATGCGCCTTGTAATAGGCAGCGTCGTCAGCTGCAGCGACGGAGGTGACGAATGACGGGACGGTGTTGTTGTAGGCTTCCATGACGGCAGCCTTCTGGCTGATCGTCTGTATCTTGCTGGTATAGTTGGTGGCGTAGTTTGTCGATGTGGTGCTGATCTGGTCGGCGGTCTGGGCAGACGCGCCAGTCGCGACAGTGCCGTCGCTGCCGAAATTGAACTCGGTGAGCACGCTGGTCAGGCCATTATCCGAAGCGGTGCCGGGGTCCTTTACGGAGGCCACGAACTTCGCACCCGTGAGCGACGGATCGATGCCGTAGGCCGTCTTGACGTAATCGAACAGCCGTGGATCTGACACCAGCTGATCCACCGATGTAACTGTGCCGATATTGGCTTCGTAGTAACTCTTGTCCGCATCCGGCGTGGTGGTGGCGATCGATCCGTCGGCATTGAAGCTGAATTGCGCCGCCATCGCCTTGTCGGCGGCGCTGCCGTTGACGTTGACGAAGCTGTTCGGATCCGACACGTCGCTGGTCAGCATCGACTTCAGGAAGCTGTTCGAAATATTGGTCGGGTCGATGCCGTAGCCTTTCAGCACATAGTCCCTGAGATCGGTATCGCTGAGGAAGTCATCGACATTCTTGACCGAGCCTATAGCCGCGTCATAGGCGTCGCTGGCAGTCTTTGCCGATGTTTCTTCGTCCGTGAAGGATTGCTGGTAGAGGCCGATGGCCGCATCCGTCGTGTCGGACGAAGTCGATGTCGATGTCGAGCCGAACATCGTCGTCAGGGTATCGCTCGACTGCGCCGTCGTCGTGGTCGAAGCGCCAAAATTGAATGCCGCTGCAATCGCCTTGTATTTCGGGTCGTTCAGGCGATTGGCAAAGCTGCTGCTGTCACTGAGGTTGCTGGTCAGTACCTGCTTCATGAACGCCTTGGCGTAGGTGAAGTCCTCCAGCCCGTACGACTTCATGGCGTAGCTGTAGAGCTGGTAGTTGTCCATCAGGTCGTCGACGGTTTTGACCTTGCCGATATTGGCATTGTAGTAGTCGACCTCCCGCTTCGTCGTCGGCTGGGAGGCAACGCGCGCAAGGGTCGACGTCATGTTCTTGGTATCGAGCGTGTAGCTCAGATAGGTCGATGTCATCTGCGCGCACCTTGAAGTCTACACTCGAGACCGTTTTCGAATCTTGCCGATTATCGACCCCAAACCTTACCCGGGACTTTACATCGGCCGCCACGACGCTGCGCCGGAGTGGCACGACGCGCATCGGCACATATTCATATTATGGAAACCCTGGCGGCTTCGTTTTTGCTAACCATTTGACGACGCAAACTTTTCTTAACCGCAATTTTTAAGCTGTCTGGAAGGGGGCGCGCCTAGTCTCAGGTCATCGAGAGGGCGAAAGTTCTCCGTCAAGAAGACCGGAAAACCGGCTCTCATGATAAGACAAGGGTAGAAAACGATGACCAATACCGTCCTGAAGCCTGTCTGGGCCGGAACGACACTGCGGCTCGATCCAAACCGCTTTCCGCAGCATGTCAGCTACGCCATGCGCGGTGCTACCGGCGACGTGACGATCACCATCGACTCCCGCGGCGCCGTGCTGCGCAAGGTTCTGCCATCGAGCGGATTGCCCCTGTCGATTGCCCTGCCGAAGCGCGCCTTCAAGGGCGTTGCTGCCCGGGCCATCGACCATGGCGACGGCGAAGTGACCGTGACGCTCGAACTGCACCATGACGATCCGGATCTCTGCATCCCGCTGCTCGTCGCCCATGATCTCAGCGACATCGCTGCCGACTGGCGCACCTGGTCCGAAGCCTTCAATATTCCGATGATGATGGTCGAAGCGGATGGCGTCGCTCGCCTGCTCGAAGATCATCTCGGCGGTGTGCGTACCAACGAAACGCAGCCGCGCCGCCGCCATTCGTTCTTTGCCGACAGACGCCCCCGTTTCCTGGTTCGTCGCATATCGGGCAAGATGGGCGTCACTCTCAAGATCGCTGGTCGCGAGATCATCGCCCGCGACTGAGGATCAAGTCCCCCTCCCCTGAAACCCGGCGCCTGCGCCGGGTTTTGCGTTTCATCCGGGGGTGGAAAGCGCCATGGACAACAGCAAGCCGGCAAAGATGATGGCGCCGACCCTGCCGTTCGAGCGGAACAGGATCAGGCACTGCGGCGCGTCTTCGATATCGAGGACGACGATCTGGTAGGCGAACATGCCGCCGGCGATGACAAGGCCGAGAAATGCGATGGGACCGGCGCCGGCCAGCGCGAAGGCAAGGAACATCAGCACCACTGCCGCGCCATAGAGGCCCACGAGCCATATCTTCGTCTTTTCGCCGAACAGCCGCGCCGTCGAGCGGACGCCGATCAGTTCGTCGTCCTCCTTGTCCTGATGGGCGTAGATGGTGTCGTAGCCGATGGTCCAGAGAATAGCGGCGATGTAGAGCAGGATCGGCGGCAGCGACAGGCTACCGAAGATGCCGGCCCAGCCCATCAGCGCACCCCAGGAAAAGGCAAGCCCGAGGAAGAACTGCGGCCAGTCGGTAAAGCGCTTGGCAAAGGGGTACACCGCCACCAGTCCCAGCGACAGCAAGCCGAGGCCTACGCAGAACCAGTTGAACTGCAAAAGAACGAACAGTCCGACGAGAGCCTGCAATGCAATGAATATCTTTGCCTGCTTGCGGCTAACACGGCCTGACGGCAAAGGCCGCGAGCGGGTGCGCGCCACGGAAGCATCGATATCGTGATCGATGAGATCGTTGAACGTGCAGCCGGCACCGCGCATCGCCACCGCGCCGATGAAATAGAGGATGAGATGGTAGAACAGCAGCGGACCGACGAACTCGCCCAGCGTCAGGGCGGCATTGGCGGCCAAAGTCACCGACCAGAAGCACGGCCATAGCAGCAGCTGCCAGCCGATCGGCCGGTCCCAGCGTGCCAGCTGGGCATAGGGCCACAGCCACGGCGGCAGGGCCTTGTAGACGAAATTATCGGATGGCGCGTCGGCGACTCGGTCGCGGAAATCGTGGCTGTTGCTCATGCGGAATGTCTAGAACATTTCAGCGTTTCACGGAAATGCGAAAATGTTCGACCTATCTGCTCTCACGCACTTCCAGACGCAAAACCGCCAAGCGCTTTCGCCGAACTCTTCCGACGAGCGCCTTATCAGTTCAGCGTGAAGCCGAAGCGGTAGGTGGCGGACAGGCCGATGACGAGCTGGTTTTTGTCGCCGCGTTCACGCACCAGACTGCTGTCGGCTGCAGGACCCTTCAGCCGCTGATATTCCACGAAGGAGCTGGTGCTCAAATTCTTGGTTGCCTGCCAGGTCAGCGCACCGCCGACACCGACGGATTTGAGGCCGCCGCCGGGATTGTAGCGATCGAGGCCGCTGGCCGCCGATTCCTTGCCGTCGACGCCGTAATAGGTATCGAAATAGTTCGCCGTCGCGAAGGTTGCCCTCGGTCCACCGGAAAGCCGCAGATCGGGAGCAATGTCGGTGAAGGCGTCCACCGCCACATCGGCAACGATGCCGTTATGGGCGCGGATACCCTGGCGCACTTCGGCACGGGCGCGGATCCAGTCGGTCGGGTAGACCTCGACGAAGCCACCTGCCTCTGCGCCCCATTTGACATCCTTCAGCCCGCGCAGTTCACGCCCGTCGCTCGAATCCCGGCTCGGTACGAACTTGCCGACGATGCCGGCCCGAAATGTCCCGGTATCGAGCAGCGCAAAGGCAGGATTGTCGTTGCGCGAGGAGAATCGCGGCGCCGGCCCCTGCTTCCCGAGCGAAATCAATGGCGAGAACTGGAGTTTGTTGTGCTTGGCGCCCTCGAACTTGGGACCGACGAAGCCGGCAGCGCCGACGCTGACATACCAATCGCCAGACCACCAGGCACGACCGTCGCCAGCCGTAGCGGCTCCGGCCATTGTCGCAAAAAATCCAAACGAAATCAGCAGACGCGAGGTCTTGGCCATGGGAAATCCTAGTACGCAACACAAAAGGCAAGAGCCCGGAATGCCTAAACTTATCCGGATCGCATTACCACTTGCTTAACCAAGCGACGACACTGTCCGCTCGCAGACCGTCATGGCAAAGACGCGAGGATCAGAACACAACCTTCTCCAGTGGTGCACGACGGGCTTCGAATTCCTTCAGCCTGGCTTCGTTTTCGGCAATGTAGTTCCGGTTGTCGGGAACGGCGAACTGGTCCTTGGCGATCTGGATCTGGAAGATGAAAAGCTGCTCCCAGCGGAAGGCCATCTCCGAGCCTGCGAGGTAGAATTCCCACATCCGGAAGAATTTCTCGTCATAGAGGGCCACGGCCTCCGCCTTGCGGGCGATGAAACGCTCTCGCCAGTGACGCAGCGTGTAGGCGTAATGCATCGGCAGGATTTCGACGTCCTTGACCAGCAGGTTGGCCTTTTCCAGAGCCGGCGTCGTCTCGGCCAGGGACGGAATATAGCCGCCGGGAAAGATGTATCTCTCGATGAAGGCGTTGGTGGAGAAGCTCGGCCTTGGGCGGCCAATGGAATGCAGCACCATTACCCCGTCGTCGGCGAGCAACTCGGAGACCTTGCTGAAGAACTTGCGGTAATTGCCGATCCCGACATGCTCGAACATGCCCACCGAGACGATCCGGTCGAACTTGCGTCCGCTGAGGTATCGATAATCCTGCAGTTCGAAACGCACCCGGTCGGACAGGCCGCGCTTTGCAGCCCGCGCCCGCGACACCTTCAACTGCTCCTCGCTGAGTGTGATGCCGGTGAAATCGACATTCTCCGTCGATTCCGCCAGATACATGCCCATTCCACCCCAGCCAGAGCCGATCTCGAGCACGGACTGGCCAGGCTCGAGCCGTAGCTTGGCGGCAATATGGCGCTTCTTGGCGAGCTGGGCTTCGTCGAGACCGATACCCGGCGGCTCGAAATAGGCGCAGGAATACTGCCAGTCCTCGTCGAGGAAGAGGTCGAAAAGCTTGGCCGAGAGATCGTAGTGGTGGGCAACATTGTGCTTGCTGCGGTTGACCGGAAGGCGGCTCTTCAGCTGCTGCCAGGCAATGCGGCCGATCAGCTTCATGGCGATCTTGAGATCGAACAACTCGTCCGTGGTGTTGAGCTTCACCAGCGACAGGAAATCGTAGATGTCGCCCTGTTCGAGGATGAACCGGCCTTCCATGAACATTTCGCCGAGCTTCAGCGTAGGATCTGTGGCGATGGCGTCTTCCGCCTCGCGGTCCGCACTGCGCACCGCGACGGTCTGCCCGGTGCCATCGCCGAGCAGATGCGTCTCGCCGTTGGAGAGCGTGATCTGAAGAGAGCCTTTGCGGATAATTTTGGTGACTAGAGCAAGAAGTGACGACGCCATGACGCCTCGCAATCATATGACAGACAATCAGGAAACATTATCCCCTCAAGATAGTCTGGCAAGCTTACGAACGGCGGTACAGGCACTCCGGCACGAACATTGCCGGAGTGTGACATTCTTGCAAATATATAAGCTAAGTGACTATTTTCGCTTGAGCGCATCGGCGAGCGCCGCACCGAAGCTGCCCTGAGCCTGCGGTGCCGGGCGATTGCCCTGCTGCTTTGCCGGCATCACCCGTGTTTCGGGACCGCTGCGGTTTTCGCGGGCCGGTGGCGCGGCGTCATCGCCGGCGTCCTTGCGCATGCTGAGGGCGATGCGCTTGCGCTTGGCATCGATGTCGACGACGCGGACTTTCACGACGTCGCCGGCCTTCACCACCTCATGAGGATCCTTTACGAAACGGTCCGCCAGCTGCGATACGTGGACCAGACCGTCTTGGTGTACGCCGATATCGACGAAGGCGCCGAAGGCCGCGACGTTGGTAACGGTGCCCTCCAGCATCATGCCCGGCTTGAGGTCGCTGATTTCGTTGACACCCTCGGCAAAGGCTGCCGTCTTGAAACTCGGGCGCGGGTCACGGCCGGGTTTTTCGAGCTCGGCCAAGATGTCGCGTACGGTCGGCAGGCCGAAGCGCTCATCGACGAAGGCACGCGGATCGACCGCCTTCAGCGCGGCGCTATCGCCCATCAGCGTGCGCAGGTCGCGACCGCAGGCGGCAACGATCTTCTTGGCGACGCCATAGGCTTCTGGATGCACAGAGGAAGCATCGAGCGGCTCCTTGCCGCCGGTGATGCGCAGGAAGCCGGCACATTGCTCGAAAGCCCGGGGCCCAAGCCGCGCGACCTTCAGGAGATCGCGCCGGGTTTCGAAACGTCCGGCCTCGTCGCGGTGGCGGACGATGGATTCGGCAATGGCCGCACCAAGGCCTGAAACGCGGGCAAGCAGCGGCGCCGAGGCCGTGTTGAGATCGACACCGACGGCATTCACTGCATCCTCGACGACGGCATCCAGCGAGCGCGACAGCTTCTGCTGGTCGACATCGTGCTGGTACTGGCCGACACCGATCGATTTCGGCTCGATCTTGACCAGTTCGGCCAGCGGATCCTGCAGCCGCCGGGCAATCGATACTGCGCCGCGCAACGTCACGTCGAGGTTCGGGAACTCCAGGGCTGCCGCTTCCGATGCCGAATAGATCGAGGCGCCGGCTTCGGAAACGATGACCTTGGTGGGCTTGGCGCCGGGCAATTCGAGCAGCATGTCGCTGACCAGCTTTTCGGTTTCCCGGCTGCCGGTGCCGTTGCCGATAGAGATCAGCTCGACCTTGTGCTTGACGATGAGGGCCGCAAGCGTCGCCTGGGTGCCGCGCACATCGTTGCGCGGCTGGAACGGATAGACGGTGGCGGTGTCGAGCAGCTTGCCGGTGGCGTCGACGACGGCGACCTTGACGCCCGTGCGGATGCCGGGGTCGAGACCCATAGTGGCGCGAGCGCCGGCGGGGGCTGCCAGCAGCAGGTCCTTGAGATTGCGAGCAAAGACGTGCATCGCCTCCTGCTCGGCCCGCTCGCGCAGTTCGCGCATCAGGTCGAGCGACAGCGACATCGACAGCTTGACGCGCCAGGTCCAGCTGGCGACCTCCATCAGCCAGCGGTCGCCGGGCTTCTGGGCGCCAATCTCGTAGGCCGTGGCGATCATCCGCTCGACCGGCTTGAAGGGTGACGCAAGATCGGCGTCGATCTCGATCGTCAGCGTCAGCATCTCCTCGTTCCAGCCGCGCAGCATGGCGAGCGCCCGATGGCCGGGAGCCGTTGCCCAGCGCTCGGTGTGATCGAAATAGTCGGAAAACTTCGCGCCGGCCTCCTGCTTGCCATCGACGACCTTGGCGCGCAGCTGGGCATTCTGGCGCATGTGCGCACGCAGGGTTTTCAAAAGGTCGGCGTTTTCGGCGATGCCCTCGGCAATGATGTCGCGGGCACCCTCGAGCGCCATCTTCACATCGGTCACCTCGTTGGCGACATAGCCTTCGGCAAGCTGCGCGGGTTCACGGCTGCGATCTTTCAGGATTGCCTCCGCCAATGGCCCTAGACCGCGCTCGCGGGCGATCTCGGCGCGGGTGCGGCGCTTCTGCTTGAACGGCAGGTAGAGATCCTCGAGCTCGGCCTTCGTGGTCACGCCTGCGATCTTGCGCTGCAGGTCGTCGGTCATCTTGCCCTGGCCGGTGATGCTGTCGCTGATCGAGGCGCGGCGCGCTTCGAGCTCGCGCAGGTAGACCAGACGCTCGGCCAGCGTCCGCAACTGCCCGTCGTCAAGCCCGCCGGTCACTTCCTTGCGGTAGCGGGCGATGAACGGCACCGTTGAGCCCTCGTCGAGAAGGCCGACCGCCGAAACCACCTGCTCAGGCCGGGCATTGATCTCGGCGGAAATGATTGCTGCGATGGAGCGGATATCTGCGGCCATGGGGATCTCTGCGTTGCGTCTGATTGGCGCGACCATAGTCCGAGAAAGCGGCAAGGCAATGATCTCAGTCAGTGCTTCCGGTGGACTCCACAGGAATTGCCGCTTGACCTTTGCGGCAGGGCTGCTTAACCGCCAAGCTCTGGCAACAAAGGGGCAGGCGATGAAAGTTCTGTTGATCGGATCGGGCGGACGCGAGCATGCGCTCGCCTGGAAGCTGGCGCAATCGCCGCTGCTGACCAAGCTTTACGCCTCGCCCGGCAATCCCGGCATCGCCGAGCATGCCACGCTCGTTGCCGTCGATACCGAAGACAACGACGCCGTTGCCGCCTTCTGCCTGTCGGAAGCCATCGATTTTGTCGTCGTAGGCCCTGAGGCGCCGCTGGTCGCCGGTCTTGCCGACCGCTTGCGCCAGGCCGGCATCGCCGTCTTCGGCCCCTCTGCCGCCGCCGCCCAGCTCGAGGGTTCCAAGGGTTTCACCAAGGACATCTGCGCCCGCTACAACATTCCGACGGGCGCCTACCAGCGCTTCGACGATGCCGGCAAGGCGAAGGCCTATATTCTCGCCGAGGGCGCGCCTATCGTCGTCAAGGCCGATGGTCTCGCAGCCGGCAAGGGCGTCACCGTCGCCATGACCCTCGACGAGGCGATTGCGGCCGTTGACGACTGTTTCGACGGTGCCTTTGGGTCGGCTGGGGCGGAAGTCGTGGTCGAGGCCTTTCTCGATGGCGAGGAAGCCAGCTTCTTCTGCCTTTGCGATGGCACCCATGCACTGGCGCTCGCCACCGCCCAGGACCACAAGCGCGTCGGCGATGGCGATACCGGCCCGAACACCGGCGGCATGGGCGCCTATTCGCCCGCCGCCGTCATGACGACCGAGCTGATCGAGCGCACGATGAAGGAGATCATCGAGCCGACGATGCGCGGAATGGCGACAAGCGGAATGCCGTTTTCCGGCGTATTTTTTGCCGGCCTGATGATCACCGCAAAGGGGCCGGAACTGATCGAGTACAATGTCCGCTTCGGCGATCCGGAATGCCAGGTGCTGATGATGCGGCTGAAAAGCGATCTTCTGCCGCTGCTGCTCGCCTGCGCCAACGGCACGCTCGACAAGGTGACCGCCGAATGGAGCGACGATGCGGCGTTGACCGTCGTCATGGCCTCGAAGGGGTATCCCGGCGCCTATGAGAAGAACTCCGTCATTGCCTCCCTGCCCGCAGACAGCGACAGTGCGAAGGTGTTTCATGCCGGGACAGCTTTGAAGGACGGTGTGCTAGTGGCGACCGGAGGCCGGGTGCTCGGGGTGACGGCATTGGGCAGCAGCGTCGGCGAGGCTCAGAAGCGCGCCTATTCGCTTGCAGAGCAGGTGGTCTGGGACAACGGCTTCAGCCGCGCCGATATCGGCTGGCGGGCAATCGAGCGCGAAAAGGCCTGATCGGACGACCCTTTCCTGCCCCAAATCCGCGTTTCCGATAAAGTTTTACCGATTCCTCTGACCGGATGGAAACAAAGGCGCGCTAATCTCTTCCCAGTATCCGATGGAGAGTTTCATGCGTCCCACGATCCTGATTGCAGCATTCGTTTTGATCGGCAGTTCGGCCATGCTGATCGGCAGCTCCGCGATGGCATCGTCGTTCCTGACGCTCGACGGCACGACGCGCACCAGCGGCGACAGCATCCAGGCTAAGGTCTGCGTCGATTGCGCGCCGATCAAGCAGGAGGTCGCCAAGAAAAGCTATGTGGTTCCCGAACTCCCCGTAGGCACGCAGACGACCGTGGTGCGCCAGATCAACGGCGAGCAAAAGGTCGTCCGCACCGAAGCCTGGCTGGGCGGATCGCCGGTCGTATTCATCAGCAAGGCGTCGCCGGAAGCACTGGCCGCAGCCGGGGTATCGCCTGACGGCATCGATCGCAGTGCGATGACGGCAGCGATCGCCGCAGCCACGCCACTGGCCAAGCCTCTCGACACCTCGGATTTCCAGTTGCGCCTTCAGTAGGCCGTTTATTCCCCTCCCTATCGAACTCCAGTCGATAGGGGTGCGCCGAAAGGCAGAAAGATGCGTCCCTGAAGAGAAGCAGGGGCGCATTTTTATTTTCGCAGATGCCGAGAGATATTCGCTCTCACCGCCGTTTCTCGCAGCATTGGGGGCTGAAAACTCTCGGATGCGCCGTTACGGTGACAATCATCTCTATTAAAGCCGATAGGAGCCCTAAATATTGACAGCTTTAAAGCATTGTTAGGTGAACGCGATGCAACTTCGCCGTACCGGAAGCAGCATGTCAAATTAGCAGCAACAGATGCGTCATGATCGACGGCGCAAGATCAAGCGGTAGGATACCGCACCGGGATAATCGAACCTATTCCGTTGCGAGGCCTGATGAAGAACCTGCGAATTTCGACCCAGCTGATGATGCTGGTTACCGGCCTGATGATCGCCTTTGCTGGCGTCACCTATTATCAAATCCAAAGTTCTGCGGCAGCCATCTACCACGAGCGCTATGCACTGCTGCGCACGCAGGTCGAGTCCGGGCTGTCAATTCTCCAGCAATATTACGATCGCGAAAAGGCCGGCACGCTGACACACGAGCAGGCGCAGGCGCAGGCATTCGAGCTGCTTTCTCGCGTGCGGTTCGAACCGGACGGATACCTCTTCGGCTATGACGACAATGTCGTCATGAAAATTCACTACGACACCTCAAAGCTTGGGCTTAGCAACAAGGGCAAGCCCGATCCGAAGGGCAACATGTACCGCGACGAACTGGTCAAGGTCGGCAATGCCGGTGGTGGTGTCGTCGATTTCTACGGCCCCAAGCCGCAACAGCCCGCCGATGCATTCTTCCGCAAGAGCGCCTATGCCAAGGTCTTTATGCCATGGCACATCACGCTCGCGACCGGCGTCTACATGGACGACCTGGAAGCGCAGGTAAGGGCGACGATCCTTGAAACGCTGCTGGTCGGCCTTGCGGTCTTCGTAGTCGCTATTGCTGCCGCACTCTATGTCATTCGCAGCATCTCCGGGCCACTGGCCGATGTACGCGGCGCACTGAATGCCGTCGCGGACGAGGACGTTACCCTTGCGATCCCGCACACCGGCCTTCACAACGAAGTCGGCATGATGGCGAAAGCGACACAATCGCTGCAGCAGAAGATTCGCGAGCGGCACACGCTGGCCGAGCTGCAGGCTGCCCAGGAACGACAGATCAGTGCCGAGCGCCAGGAGAACGCTCGCCATCAGCAGGACCAGGCCGACTTACAGGCCCGCGTTGTTGCGACCATCGGCGAATCGCTCGAACAACTGGCGAAGGGCGACTTGACCATCCGCTGCGGCGACCTCGGCGCCAGCTATGCCGGACTGCGCAACAACTTCAACGAAGCCCTGTCGCATCTCGAAGCGGCGATGAGCCGCGTCAACTCCAAGGGCAACGACATCGGCGTCTCGAAAGAAGAGATCCGACGCGCCTCCAACGAATTGTCGCAACGCACGGAACGCCAGGCCGCCAGCCTCGAGGAAACATCGGCAGCTCTCGATGAGTTGACCGTTGCCGTCCGCCAGACTGCGGAAGGCGCCCATGAGGCCAGCAAGCGCGTCGACACCATCAGCATCGAAGCTTCTCGCAGCGATGGCGTCGTGGCACAGGCGATCGGCGCCATGAGCGGCATCGAACAGTCGTCCACGGAAATCGGCAAGATCATCGGAGTCATCGACGAGATCGCCTTCCAGACGAACCTTCTGGCGCTCAATGCCGGTGTCGAGGCTGCCCGCGCCGGTGAGGCCGGCAAGGGCTTTGCCGTTGTCGCACAAGAGGTCCGCGAACTGGCGCAACGCTCAGCGGCCGCCGCCAAGGAAATCAAGGAGCAGATCGCCCGATCCTCGACGCAGGTCGAGCACGGCGTCCGCCTGGTCGGCGACGCCGGCGAGGCGCTGAAGCGCATCTCCGGACAGATCAAGGCGGCCAACGAGATTGTCTCGAAGATCGCCCACAGCGCCTCCGAACAGGACACGACGCTGCGCTCCATTTCCACCGCCATGAACCAGCTCGACGCCGCCACCCAGCAGAACGCAGCCATGGCGGAAGAGACCACGGCTTCGGCCGAAACGCTGGCCAGCGACACCGAGGAGCTGCTCGACCTGATCCGCGGCTTCCGCATCGGCGATGGCCGCCCCACGATGCAGCAGGCCCGCCGCGCCGCCTGACGCCCGGAAAAAGCGACAATCTTTCCACAACCGCCGGAGCGATCCGGCGGTTTTTCCTTGCGGTGGACCTGTCGCGCACATCACGTCATCGGCAGTTGACTTGGCAGCACCGCCGCCGCGATATGGGGTTATCGGATGCGACAGCCGCAGATGAGCGAAAGGTAGCGACATGAGCAGTGCATGGCCTGAAATCACCCTGGTGCGGCACGGCGAGACGGCGTGGAGCCTTTCCGGCCAGCATACGGGCCGGTCCGACATTCCGCTGACGGCCGCAGGCGAAGCGGCGGCCGTGAAACTGGCCGACCGGCTGCAGGGCCAGCATTTCGACGCCGTCTGGTCGAGCCCGTCCATGCGCGCTTCAAACACTTGCGCCCTCGCCGGTTTTGGCGACCGGCGGGAGATCAAGGCGGACCTGGCGGAATGGGATTACGGTGCCTATGAAGGGGTGACGACGAGGGACATCCTGAAGACAAGTCCGGACTGGCATCTGTTTCGCGATGGCGCCCCTGAAGGCGAAGCTGCCGCCGATGTCGGTGCGCGCGCAGACAGCATCATTGCCGCACTGAGGGCTCGAAACGACCGCGTGCTGATCTTTTCCAGCGCCCATTTCCTGCGCGTGCTCAGCGCCCGCTGGATCGGCCTGCCGCCAGAAGGCGGCGCGCTGCTTGTTCTCGACACGGCGAGCATCAGCGTGCTCGGGTACGAGCACGACCTCGGGGAACCGGTCATCCGCCGCTGGAACCAGACGTAAATTCTTGTGTACGGATCGGCGGCCCACCGGGGGCCGCCCAATTTTTAGCCTTACGCTTAGCCGGAGATCTTGGAGAAATCGGCAACTGTGCCGGTGGCTTCGCGGATCAGGCGGAGCAGCGCCAGGCGATTGGCGCGCACGGCAACGTCGTCGTCGTTGACCAGCACATCCGTGAAGAACCGATCAACCGGCAAGCGCAGCGTCGACAAGGCCGTCATCGCCGAGCGGAAGTCCTCCGTGGCGATAGCGGAAGACGCCTCCCCGGAAGCCTTGGCGACGGCCGCAAACAGATCCTTCTCGGCAGCGAGCGTTAACAAAGCCGGGGTCACGGCATCGGCCACGGCGGTACCCTTCTTCTCCTCGGCCGCAAGCAGCTGGGTTGCACGCTTGGTGCCGGCAAGCAGGTTCTTGCCGTCTTCGGAGGTGATGAAGAAGGTCAGGGCCTCGACGCGGCGGGCCACCATCAGCAGGTCGTCCGTCTCTGGTGTCAGGACCGCATCGATCAGATCGTAGCGGGCGCCCTGATCGCGCAGATAGACTTTCAGCCGGTCATGGAAGAAAGATAGCAGGTCGCGCTCGCGCTCCAGCATCTGCTCGCCGTTCGCGTGGCCGAACTTCATCAGTCCGTCCGGATGCTCCTGCATCTGCTGGCGGAGGCCAGCCATTTCGACGGATTCATCGACTATCGCCATGTGGTCGCTGAGATAACGCATGATCGGCAGGCGGATGCGCTGTTCGAGCACGATACGCACCACGCCGAGCGCTGCGCGGCGCAGCGCATAGGGGTCCTTGGAGCCAGTCGGCTTCTCGTCGATCGCCCAGAACCCTACGAGCGTGTCGAGCTTGTCGGCAAGCGCCACTGTCAGTCCGACCTTGTCCTCCGGCAACCGGTCAGACGGGCCGTTCGGCTTCCAGTGATCTTCGATGGCAGCAGCAACGGATGGGTCCTCGCCCTGGAGAGCCGCATATTTCCGGCCCATCAGCCCCTGCAACTCCGGAAATTCGCCAACGGCTTCGGTGCGCAGGTCGGCCTTCGCCAGCACGACGGCGCGGTCTACGAGACCTGCCTCGGCACCGGTTACCGCTGCCAGTGCTGCAGCGAGGCGGCGGATGCGCGCGACGCGCTCGCCCTGGCTTCCGAGCTTGGCATGGAAGGTGACGTTGAGGGCATCGAGCTTGGCCATGCGCTGGTCGAGCGGCTTGCCGAGGTCGAGATTGAATTTTGCGGCCGACGCCTGCAGCGTGTCGAGGTCGGGAAGATCGCTCTGGTCGCGCTTCCAGAAGTGTAGCGCGTCGGATAGGCGCGCGCGCACGACCTTACCGTTGCCGTGGATGATTTCCGCCCCACCGTCGCTGGCCTCGATATTGGCGATCAAAACGAACTTGTTGGAAAGTGTCTCGCTGCCCTGGGGACGAGTGACGAAGCACTTTTGGTTGGTCTTGATCGTCAGGCGGATGATTTCGGAGGGGATCGTCAGGTAATCCGCCTCGAACTCGCCCATCAGCACCTGCGGCCATTCGACGAGGCCGGAAACCTCCTCGAGCAGGGCTGGATCGTCGACCAGTTCCAGTCCGCTGGCAAAGGCCAGGTTTGCGGCATCGGCGGCGATGATTTCCTTGCGGCGCTCGGCGTCGAGGATGACCTTGGCTCTCTCGAGGCCGGCAACATAGTCGTCGAAACGCTTGACCGTGATCGCTGCGGGCGCGTGGAAACGGTGGCCATAGGTGACGTCGGACGCGACGATACCGTCGATATCGAACGGGATGACGACAGTGCCTTCGTGTTCGGTGCCGAAGGTACAGACGATCGACTGCAGCGGGCGGACCCAGCGCAGCGAGCCGGGCTTTGCTGAAGCAGCACCCCAGCGCATCGTGTTCGACCAGGGGAAATTGCGGATGATACCGGGCATGACATCGGCAATGATGTCCTCGGCAGCGCGGCCGGGCCTGGCGATGATTGCGACGTAGAATTCGCCCTTCTTGGGATCGCTCTGTATCTGCGCTTCGTCGATGGACGACAGCCCTGCGGCGCGCAGGAAGCCTTCGATCGCCTGGGCGTTGGCATCGCGACGCGGCCCCTTGCGCTCCTCGCGGACATCGGCGGAACGGGCGGTCAGTCCGCGAATATCGAGCGTCAGGCGCCGCGGCGTCCAGTATTCCCGCGCACCCTCGTAGGACAGGCCCGCCTCGACCAGTGCGTCGGTGACAAGCTTCTTCAGGTCTCCCGCGGCCTTGCGCTGCATGCGGGCTGGAATTTCCTCGGAGCGAAGTTCAAGCAGGAGATCGGGCATGTCAATATTCCTCACCCTCCCCGAGAGGTGGAGGGTCGGCACTCAGTGCCGGGGTGGGGTGAAAACGGTCGGCTTCTGCTAGCAAAATTTGTCGCTGCTGCACAATGGCAAATATGGTGTCGAGGACCGCGTCAAGCTCGGAGAGGACATCGGCATTCCAAAATCGGATAACTTGATAACCCTGGCTTTCGAGGAAGCTCGTCCGTTCGAGATCGTATCGCCCGGCGGCGGCTTCAGCATGCTGGCTGCCGTCCAGCTCGATGATCAGACCGATCTGATGACAGGCAAAATCCGCGAAGTACTTACCGATAGGGACCTGCCGTCTGAAATGCGTACCCTCAATGGGAATGCGCCAGAGATGGCGCCATAACTTTACCTCCGCATCCGTGGCATCGACGCGGAGCCGACGGCTGTTGACCACCTTAAAACGGCTCAGCTGTGAAGGCTTTTTTGGCATGCTTGGCTCCCTTTGACGCGCTGCACGGCGAGCTTGCAAATGGCACACCCTCCCCTTGAGGGGGAGGGTCGGCGCGAAGCGACGGGGCGGGGTGATCCGCCTCACAAACGGGTATGGCCCCTGGTTTCAACAACCATCACCCCCACCCGCGGCTTCGCCGCGACCTCCCCCTCAAGGGGGAGGTAAATACCCCCACTTACCGTGGATACCTCAACTACCACCCGCCCCCGCCTCCACCGCCTCCGCCTCCGCCGGATGAGCTGCCGCCACTGCTGCTGGAGAAGGCGCTGTCGGAGGTGGAGACGGGAGCCGGGATCGTCGAGGCTATGGTCGAGGCCATCGATGAGGAGAAGCCGCCGATGCGGTCTGAGAAGCTATCGGCACCGAAGCTTCCGCCGTACCAGCCCGGCGCATAGGCGACACCGCCGACAGCAGCTGCGGCAAACCAGCTCTCGAAGCTTTTCGTCCAGGGCTTTTCGACGCCGAGCGCCACCGCGTAGGGCAGCAGGGTTTCGAAATGCTTCGGCGACATGGTCGGAGCGCCCTGCATGTTCATCCGGTCCTTTTCGGCGAGCGTCAGGTACTGCCGGAGCCCGGCGATGCCATCCATCACCCTGGCGCCCAGGGCAGTCGGCGCGCCCATCAGGAAGAAGAAGACGCAATTGGCAGCGAAGATGCCGATGATCGCGACCGTCAGCGGCAGGTCGCCGACGATGGCGGGCGACGAGGTCTGCGCAGCGAAGAGGATGGCGACGACAGAGACGGCGACAAAGGCGATGAAGGCAACGGCCAGTACCGCGAAGACCTTGCGCACCGTGCCTGCACTGGGACGGAACGACCTTCCAATGAAGGCGGCGACCGCGACGCCGAAAACCGACAGCATGCCGGGAACGATGATCAGCGGCATTGCATTTTGGTGCAGCCGGCCGAATACGACGATGCAGACGAACACCACCAGCGACAGCAGGATGCCACCGAACGTGTAGAGCGCGTTGCTCTTGTAGTAAGCGTTCCGGTGTTCCTTCTCGATCGCGTCGCGGAACGCCTCGCCGGTTGCCTGGACCTTTTCGCCGTGTGCCTTGTCGATGACCAGCGCGTCGTCCTTGCCGCCGATCGCGTTCAGCAACGTCTGCTCGCCGGCATCGAGCTTGCCGGCTGCAGTTTTGGCCGTGCGGCGGATGACGATGCTGCTGTCGAGATCTTCCAGCACGACGTAGCCGTTGACGGCGAGATTGAGCGCGGCGGAGGACAGCGCCGTCCAGCCGCCGGAGGAAAAGCCGCGATTGTCTATGTAGTTGACCAAGGCTGGCGAGGTCCCTTCAGGCGCATCCCAGCGGGGTACGACGACACCGCGTTCGGGGTCGCGGCCAACCTTGACCCAGTTGCGTCCATAGTACGCCAGCACCAGCAACAGGCCGATACCTGCGATGATCAGGTCGCTGTTGTCGCGCAGGAACCAGGCGCGCTGCTGGTCGACGCTCGGAGCATCGACGGCGCCCTTTGCCAGCTTGATGGCTATCGTCAGGCCTTCCTTTGGCGCCAACGGCCGGGTGGTCTCGAAAACGACATCGCTGCCGTCCTCGTTGACCCGGGCATTCCTACCCTTTGATCCAAGCGGCCCGGTGGCAAAATCGAGACCCTGCGGCCTCACACCTTCGGGCAGCATGATCGTTGCCGACGCCTCCAGGATCGGGAAAAGCCAGCCGGTACCGGTGACGTTCCAGTAGAGTTCGTCGTAGTCCTCGAAATAGCGGATCTGCCGCTTGGTGCTGTATGTCAGCTGATATTCGTGCCGACCGGGACTGACGTTGGCGTCAGCCGACCCGATATAAATGCGAACGCCGCCATCGATATTTTCGCTGCGCCATTGCTCAGGGCTACCGTCCCGGCTGACCGATTGCACCGTCAAATCGACGGTCGCCGTACTGCCTGTCGCATCCCGGGACGTCAGCGGGAAATCGCGGAAAATACCATGGCGGATATCGCGGCCCTCGGCATTGACGCCGATGGTCTCGGTCACCTGCATCGAGGCGTCCTTGTCGAGGATGATGGCCTGCTGGAAGGCGGTGATGACCTCCTGCGCCGATGCAGCCCAGGCAACAAGCAGCCCAAGACACAGCAGGCAAAGACGTGCGGTACTCCGTATCACGATGCGTTCCCCCGAACCCAGTGTAACGCGCGCCGCGAAACGGTTTCGCTAGCTGGCGTCGTCCGTATAAGTCACCCCCAGCGATGCCAGTACCTGCCAGTAGTCAGGGAATGTCTTGGCAACGCAATCGGGATCCAGAATGGTAATCCCTTCGATAACAAGGCCAGCCAGCGCAAAGCTCATCGCAATGCGGTGATCGGCAAAGGTATCGATTTCAGCTTCCAGACGCTGTCCGGCGAGGCTCGGATCGGCAGCAACGATCAGGTCGTCGCCCTCCTCCGTCGCCAGCCCTTCGCGGATGGCGTTCAGGCCGGTCGACAGGGCGCGGATGCGATCGCATTCCTTGACGCGCAGGTTGGCGATGCCGACGAAGCGCACCGGCGTCTCGTTGAAAGCGGCCAGCACGGCGATGGTGGGGATAGCGTCCTGCATCTGCGATCCGTCGATGACGTCAGGCATATGCGGAAAGGCCGAGATCACCGCATACGCCTTGGCATCCGGCTGTGTAAACGCGTCTGCCGGCGTACCGATGTCGATGGCCCCGCCGCTGAGCACCTCGGCACCCCAGAGATAGGTGGCGGCCGAAGCGTCCGGCTCGATGTGGAAATCAGTTGCCGTGTAGCCGGTCGGTTGAATGGTCCAGGAGACGCCGTCGCGCTGCTCAACCTTCGCCCCGTAAGCCTGCATGGCATCAAGAGTCAGGTCCACATAACCGCGCGCGCCAATGTCCGCGCCGGCAAGAGTTACGGTGACGGGCTGGTTTGATCCCGGCGATGCCAGCGGTGCAGCCATCAACAATGCCGAGACATATTGGCTGGAAAGGCCGGCATCGATCTCCACCCGGCCAGAACCGAAATGGCCGTTGCCACGCACTGTCACAGGTGGACATCCTGTCGGAGCTTCAACGTCGATGCCGAGCGATTTCAATGCGGTGACCAGCGGCCCTATAGGCCGTTTACGCATATGCTGGTCGCCATCGACGACGACGGTTCCAGCAACGCTTGCCACCGCCGCCGTCAGGAAGCGCGTCGCAGTGCCTGCATTTCCGAGAAACAGCGGCTTTTCCGGCGCAGACCACACACCCGTGCCGGTGACTATGAAAGTCGTGCTATCCGGTTCCTCGACGCTGACGCCCATGGCGCGCAGTGCGTCAGCCATGTAGCGGGTATCATCGCTTTTCAGCGCGCCGGTCAGCCGGCTGGTGCCCTTGGCGAGGCCGGCCAACAGCAGCGCACGATTGGTAATGGACTTAGATCCGGGCGGCACGGCGCGACCGGTGAGCGGCTTGCCCGGCGGAATAATCGTGAGTTTTGCTCTGCCCATCGTCAATCTCTTCCATCTGCCAACGAAACCGGTAACCCGGCAACAGGTTCTATCGCCTGCATATCCGTCGCAAAACCATTCCGAAAGGGGAAAGATCTAGAATTTCACGGATGGAACGGCGCGATCGGCTTCATTGGTGACCTCGAAATAAGGACGCTTGGCAAAACCGAATGGGCCGGCAACGAGATTGTTCGGAAAGCTCTCGACCTTGACGTTCAGGTCACGGGCAGCACCGTTGTAGTAGCGGCGCGCCATCTGCAGCTCGCTTTCCATCGTTTCCAGCGAGGCCTGCAGCTCGGAGAAATTCTGGTTGGCCTTCAGGTCCGGATAGGCTTCGGCCAGCGCCATGACCCGGCCGAGAGCTTGCCCGAGTAGCCCTTCGGCGACACCGCGAGCAGCGACATCGCCTGATGGCACAGCCTGCGCCTGGTTACGCAGGGAGACCACCTCCTCCAGCGTCGATTTTTCGTGGGTGGCGTAGCCCTTGACGGTTTCGATCAGGTTGGGGATCAGGTCGGCGCGGCGCTTCAGCTGCACGTCGATGCCGGACCAAGCTTCTTCGGCCACCTGCCGGGCACGCACCAGACCGTTGTAGACAAAGATCACGTAGATCGCGGCAAGCACAGCCACGCCCAGAATAATGTACATCGTCAAGCCCCCAGAACGACAGAGAAGTGCACCGGACCCTATGCGTTCCCGGCGCCGATGTCATGCGTCATTTCAGGGTCGATATACAAGCGGTTCAGGCCGCCTGCATGACGTTGGCCCCCCCAGCATCAGTCAGCAGGAAGGCCTCGCCGCAAGCCTTGGCGAGCGTCCTGACACGCAGGATGTAGCTCTGGCGCTCGGTGACCGAGATCACGCCGCGCGCATCCAGAAGGTTGAACACATGGCTGGCCTTAATGCACTGGTCATAGGCCGGGAAGACGCATTTGTGCAGGACATGGTTATTGCCCTCGCCCGGCGCGCCTGATGCCAGAAGCGCCAGGCACTCCTTCTCTGCGTCGATGAAGTGACGATGCAGCATCTCGGTGTTGGCGAACTCGAAATTGTGGCGCGAATACTCCTGCTCGGCCTGCAGGAAGACCTGGCCGTAGGAAATCTTCTCGTCGCCCTCGCGGCCGTTGAAGTTGAGGTCGTAGACGTTATCGACGCCCTGCACATACATGGCCAGCCGCTCGAGACCGTAGGTCAACTCGCCCGCCACGGGCGCGCATTCGATGCCGCAGATCTGCTGGAAATAGGTGAACTGCGAAACCTCCATGCCATCGCACCAGCACTCCCAGCCGAGACCCCAGGCGCCCAGCGTCGGGCTTTCCCAATCGTCCTCGACGAAGCGGATGTCATGCAGCAGCGGATCGAGGCCGATGGCGGCCAGCGAGCCGAGATACAATTCCTGCAGGTTCGGCGGGTTGGGCTTCAGGATCACCTGGTACTGGTAATAGTGCTGCAGGCGATTGGGATTTTCGCCGTATCGGCCATCTGACGGTCGGCGCGACGGCTGCACATAGGCTGCCTTCCAGGGCTTCGGACCGAGCGCGCGCAGGGTCGTCGCAGGATGGAAGGTGCCGGCGCCGACTTCCATGTCGTAGGGCTGCAGCACCGCGCAGCCCTTGTCGGCCCAATAGGCATGCAACGTCAGGATCAGCGCCTGGAACGAGCGCTTCGGGTTCATGTGATCGGGAATGGCTGCAGCCGTCATGATGGTGATCCGAATTGCGGTAAGAAGCGCGACAGGTGCCATGGGAGGGGACAGGGGTCAAGATGTTTGCACGTGGTCGAGATGACCTCTAGTGAAACGGATTGACGATCGTCAGATGCTTTTCGACAACCAGGCCATGCTGCATATCTTCGGAATAATATTGCTTGCAGCCAGCCTGCAGCGCAGCAGCTATCATGGCCGCGTCGTAAAATGAGAGATTGTAGAGCGGAGCGAGTTTGAGGGCGGCGAGCGTGACCTTCTCGTCGACTGGAACAACGAGCGTCGAAATCGAGACAATGGCTTCGATTGCAGTGCTGGTGTCCTGCCAGGACATGGAAAGCTTCTTGCGTGCTACGTTGGCGAACTCGTTGAGCGTCTGGCCACTGACCACAAAAGGGAGGTCAAGAAGGGCCTGCGCCTGAATGGCGCGTCTATCGTCCGAAATCGCATAGATCAGAATGTTTGTGTCGAGGAAGTTGGTAGCGGCGGTGGTCACCGCGCGTTCGCGTCGTTACGATCGAATTTCCAATCTACCGGCAGCTTGACGCCGAAGGATTTGATCCTTTCGAGTGCCTTGAGCCGTCGATCGTCACGCTCGATTTCGACGGCGCAATCATTGCTTATGCTCACCGAAATGTCGTCACCCTCCTTTAGATCGAGGGCATCGACGACAGACGAAGGAATACGAATGGCAAGGCTGTTTCCCCATTTTGCAACTTGCATCGGATCCTCCCTATATACTTGCTGAATGTATATCATGACGCGATAACTGGAACAATCGCCCCGCTATTCCTCGTCCCTCTTCAGCCGGTATTCGCCCGTCAAGGGATCCTTGACGAGCGTACCCATGGCGCCGGTGCTGCGCTCTCGCTCCTGGCGCTGCGACTTCTGTTGCAGCCGCTGCGCCGCGTTGATGAAGCGCTTGTAGATCAGCCAGCAGACGCTGCCGATAACGATGATGAAAATGAGCTGCGCCATGCCGGGGCTGTTCCGTTGTTATAATCCGTATCGGCCCCATAATGCCTTTTCTTCTGCGGCTTCCGCAAGCCCGGATACAAGGCTTGCGGCAATGGTGTCGAGACCCGGCAAGGCGATGCTTGGCGCCTTTCTTCCGAACAGGCCGCGCGACGACGAGACGAGCTCGATTTTCGTCTTTTCGCCATAGCGCTTCTTCAGCTCCTGTCGCATTTCGCCGAGGCCGTCGATGAGGCCGAGCTCCAGTCCCCGCGTTCCCGTCCAGAACAGGCCGGAGAAGATCGTATCATCGTCCGCCTTGATCAGGCCGGCGCGGCGCTCGCGGACCATATCGATGAAAATCGTGTGGATCTCGAGCTGCAGGCTCTTGAGATAGTCGATGTCCTTTTCCTTTTCCGGCTGGAAAGGATCGAGGATCACCTTGTTGCTGCCGGCGGTGTAGACACGCCGCTCGACGCCGATCTTCTTCAGCAGTTCGGGAAAACCGAAGCCGCCGGAGACAACGCCGATAGATCCGACAATCGAGGTCGGGTCGGCGATGATCTCGTCGCCGGCGAGCGCAATCATGTAGCCGCCGGAAGCAGCCACATCCTCGACGAACACGAGCACCTTCTTCTTCTTCTCGACCGCGAGGTCGCGGATGCGATTGTAGACCATGCGCGACTGGACGGGCGAGCCACCCGGCGAGTTGATGACGATGGCAACCGCAGGTGATGCCTTCATCGAAAACGCCTTGTCGAGAGCGTGGCCGACACTGGCCAGATTAAGGGCTGGCCGGAACGGGCTGCCACCTGCCATGATCGTGCCGCTGAGGCGAACAACGGGGATGACCGTCCCCTCCTTGCGAAATCGCTTCGGCAGCAGTCGTCTCAGCAGTCCAGCCATCGTCAAACCCTTGTTTTGGTCCCGTTCAAGTCACAAGCATGTATGGATTGAAACGGCAAACGCAATGGCTGACGAAAGGAAAGAGGCCGAAGCCCACGGCGCACGGCGCTGTCGACGTCCTCTGCCGCAGATATCGACAAGGTCGCCGACTGCACAAATCTGTGCTGCGACCGGCGGGCTGGGACGATCGGAGCTAAGCTGATCTTCAGGTCATGGATGGCAATTGCCACCATCCGCGCTGACGTCAGACGACACACCCGCCGTCGCTGTCGTTACGATCGCTGTGAAGTCGTTCTGAGCTGCGGAGACGAGGCGCTCCAGGTCGTCGTAGGCGGCAGGTTCCAGCTCCCGCTTCTTCAGGACCAGCTGGCGATGAACCACGAGGCAATTGTCCCGGCGCTCATAGACCGCTTTGTAGGAGCCGGCGTCGTTGCTGACATCAACGCCCTTGGGTGCATTGGAAATTGTCAAATCCGGCGGCACATCAACGCTGAAACTCCAGGTGAGATCGCGCACGGGCACCGCCATCGGCGTCAACCGCCTTCCCTTCCGGTCGAGAAACGACCGCGGTCCATCGATCGGATCGAACGAGGGCGGTGCCGGCAACACGAAGGCACCGGCCGTTGTATCGATGCCGTGCGGACTATGCCAGTTCATGGTCAACTTGAAAGGATGATCCAGGTCATAGGGCCCGCTCGTTGCAAGGCGGCCGAAGCCGCCTTCGGGCGTGTTGCGGAGCTTTCTGTCGATACGGCGATTATTCTCGTCGGGGTTCTGCAGGGAAGAGCGGAGCGCTTCCTCGATGCTCGGCGACATCGTCGCGGTCGCCTGTCCGACGACGGTCCCGTCGCCGCCAATATGGATGGAGCCCGTGGTGACGAATTGCGCGGTCTCTGGCTTCATTTCGGGCGTGCGGCGCACTTCGGACTGTTCGCCAGCGACAATCGCGATCTTGCCGCTCAGCCCCTGATCGAGAACGCCGAACGGCGTGAAGGAACTCGTTGGATTGCCGAAGATGTCGAAGTCGGGAAGATAGATGATTGTATGATTGATCTCATTGGGCGACGGCAGCGGCAGGGGATTTGCACGGTCGCTCCAGTCGATGAGAGCGGCCTCGGAGCGGATGCCTGCTGCCGAAAGAAGTGCCTGCATCAAGGTGACGTGGTCTTTGCAGTCGCCATATCTATTTTTCAACACCGTTGACGCGTCATGCGATTCCCACCCGTCGTCGACGCTCATGTAGACCGCGAGATAGCGGATGTTTTTGGCGCACCAGTCATAAATCGCGCGGGCCGCATCGACCCCCTTGCGGTCTCCGACGATCTGCTTTGCGAGCGCGTCGATCTCCGGCGTGACGGCAGGCTTGTTCCTGTTCAAGCGATAATAGATGTCGCCAACGTCCTCATAACCGTGCAGCGATGCACCTAAAAACAGCGGCTCGAACTCCAGAAGAGCTGCCATGTGCTGTTCTCTGTCGCCGGCCGAAACGTTTCTCACGCTGGCATCCGCAACGATGTGGCGCATGCCGTTCGTGGTTGTATCTGTGACCTCGAAGCCGCCCTGTCCGGCGACGGTAAGCGGCAGAGTGTTAGGGATGTCGATCACGACGTGTTCGCTGGCATTTTCGAACGGATCAAGCCACGCCCACGGATTGAAGCCCATCAGGGAGGGTTTCGAGATGACCTCCTCGATCTCGTAGTGGACATGGCTGCCGGTAGTCACAGCTGGCATGACGATCGTCGTCGTCACCGAGGAGACGAAGCCCGGCGCGTCGCGCGAAGCAGTACTGGGACGGGTGAATATGGCATCCGGTGCCGGTTCGTGACGAACGCCGTCGGGTCCATCGACCCACCCTTTTATAAAATGAAACGACGTTCTGGCAGGATCATATGCCATTGCAAACTGCGACAGATCCTTGATCTGCGCTTGCTTTTGCACGAAGTCGTCGATGACCATCGTGAACTTGTAGGTATAATCCGGTGCAACTTCGTAATGAATGCTTTCAACCCTTTCCATGGGTTGGTCAGCATGGCTTTCTGGAGCGAGGACTAGAATACTCGCTGCGCACAGAAGCGTTTGAACGGCAAGATTTGCCAGGATGCATGAGCGCGACGACCGGGAAGGCAAATCGTTTTTCATTGCAATCACCTTCGTGGACGATGAGTGGGCAGGCGGCATGCCACAAGCATCACACCGATATTAGGCGAAAATGAAATCACGCTGAAGGTAGCGCACGTGCCTCCTACTCCCGTGGCGAAGTAGGTAGCGCGGTCCGGACTTAAGCGATTGATCCTTAACTTTTACGCGGCCCCAGCCTTATCAGCTGGCCGCCAATGCGCGGGTGATGGTGGAGTGCTTTGGGTGGAGAGCTGCGTTGAGGGCGTATTGGGTGAAGCGTGCGATGTCGGCTTTGGGGAAGGATGCGGCGTTCTCGGCAGCGACTTCGGTGTGATCGATGCATCGCACTTTGCCGGTTGCCACGACTTGCTGTGGCGGGTCTTGGAAGGACACTGGGAATGTTGCGAGGCCGCGGCGGATCAGTTGGCCGGAAATCTCCAAATGCACGCGTGGACTGATAGTATCGTGGCTGGCGAGGAAAACTGCCCGGCGCAGAGGCTGCGAGCGGTGGGAGGACAGTATGTCGAGGAGCTCGATTGTCCTTACGAACGGAGCGGCGTCCGGCTGATGGGGGAGGAAGGGAATGAGCACAAGATCCGCCATGGCAAAGGCGATCGCGGCGATCTGGTCCCCGGCACCGGAGAGGTCGATGACAAGATGTTCATGGGTTCGGGCGAGGGCTCTGGTCTCCTCGATGAACTGCCTTCCGCAAACCGGATTTCGCACGGATGTGTCGCGCGGAAATTGCAGGTGGGTTTCCAGAGCAAACCGTTCTAGGCAGTCGTAAAGTGCGGCACCAAACCCTTCGTTCAATAGCTCGCTCGCTACGGCAGCGGCAGCGCGCCCTCCGATTTTCGACCGACTATTTGCAAAGCAGATGATTGCCAAAGATCCCCTTCCCGGCCAACCCTCGCGAACATGGGGCGCAGGGGTCAAGGACGCGTCTTCATGACCGTTTGATGACGAATATATGACGGCTAAGTTGTTAACAATAAATATAAACATGTTGCCCATAGCTGAATATAGCCACGATTTATGGTCTCGCAGCACGGTAATCCGGCGGTATCGCATCACGGCACGGCGCTGATCGAAGGCAATGCGCGCTCTACCCCCCCCCCAACACGTTCAGCGACATCATCACATCGTTCAGTTGCCGCAAATCGCCCCGACACCGCAAAATTCCTGTCACACAAATTTCTTGTTGCGAATGACTTGCATTATCATTCTAAACAACTAGTCTTGCATTGCAGCAGGATAGAGGAGGACACCATGGACGCGATCAAACCGAAAACCGATGCCGGCTGGCGGCAGGACAGCCTCGATCTCAGCCTTGCCGACGTGCATGGTTCGGTGGACACCCAGAAAAGCGGTTCGAAGCTGCGACGGATGATGGCGTTTGCCGGGCCGGGCTATCTGGTGGCGGTCGGCTACATGGACCCCGGCAACTGGGCGACGTCGCTCGCCGGCGGCTCGAAATTCGGTTATGCGCTTCTCTCGGTGGCGCTTCTGTCCAACCTTATGGCCATCGTGCTGCAGGCTCTGTGCGCCCGGCTCGCCATCGCCAGCGGCCGCGACCTGGCGCAGGCCTGTCGCGATGCATTCCCGCGCTATGTCGCCGTGCCGCTCTGGGCACTCGCCGAAATCGCCATCATCGCCACCGATATCGCTGAAGTCATCGGTACCGCCATCGGGCTCAACCTGATCTTCGGCATGCCGCTGGAACTGGGCGTGCTGCTGACGGCGCTCGACGTGTTTCTCATTCTCTATCTGCAGCGGCTCGGTTTCCGCTGGATCGAGGCACTGATCATTACCCTGCTTGGCGTCATCGCCTGCTGCTTCGCCTTCCAGATCGCCCTTGCCGATCCTGATTGGGGCGGCGTCATCCGCGGCTTCCTGCCGACGACAGAAATCGTCCGCAATCCGGAAATGTTGTACCTCGCGCTTGGCATCCTCGGGGCGACCGTCATGCCGCATAATCTTTATCTGCATTCCGGCATCGTCCAGACCCGCAAATACGGCAAGACCCTGCCGGAGAAGCGCGAGGCGCTGACTTTCGCGACGATCGACTCGACGGTGGCGCTGACCTTTGCGCTGCTAATCAACGCTGCGATCCTGATCCTCGCCGCTGCCGCCTTTCATGCCCACGGCAAGACGGACGTGGTCGAACTCGGCGATGCGAGCTCGCTGCTGGCACCGCTGCTGGGCATGGCGATTGCGCCGACCCTGTTCGGCATTGCGCTTCTCTGCTGCGGCATCAATTCGACGGTGACCGCGACGCTGGCAGGCCAGATCGTCATGGAAGGCTTTCTGCAGATCAGGCTTAAGCCGTGGATCCGCCGGGCGGTGACGCGCGGTCTGGCCATCATCCCGGCCTCCATCGTCACCATCTGGTTCGGCGACAAGGGCACCTCGGAACTGTTGATCCTGACCCAGGTGGTGCTCAGCCTGCAGCTTTCCTTCGCCGTATTCCCGCTGGTGATGTTTACCGCCGACAAGGCGAAGATGGGTGCACTGGTCGCACCGCGCTGGCTGAGCGCGATTGCCTACCTGATTGCCTTCGCCATTGCCCTTCTGAACGTCAAGTTACTGGCGGACATTTTCTTCTAGCAACTCCAGCAAAAGCGCTTGGCAACTTTGCATCCGGAAATGCTTGAAAACAAAGAGATAGATCCGTTACCGTCGACGATAGGCAATACGTCCGTTGTTGAGATCGTCGACGAAGGGCATGAACTGGTTGCCGCCTTCTTCGTGCATGACGAGGGGGAAGCGCAAAGCCAGGCGGGCCCTCGATCCCTTGATCGCGGTCACCAGGATCCGCACAGCACTTTCGTTGTTGCGGGGGTGGATGGCGGTGATCTCGATCCCGCCGAAGCGCCGGCCGCAGGCAACGATGATCTCGCCCATCGATTCCGGACGGGCAATCAGCGAAAGCTGGCCACCCGGGACCAGGATGGCGCTGGCTGTGCGCAGCCAGATCTCGAAGAGACCTTCCGTCATGGCATGGGCCTCCGCCCTGAGGGGGTCGGGCGTCAGCCGGTCGCTGCCGTCGTTGAAGGGCGGGTTCATGATGACGTGGTCAAAACTGTTGTCGGTCAGGCCCACATCATTGCGTTGCTTGCCTGTCAGCGTGACATCGGCGCTGACGACGGATATCCGGCCGGAAAAATGGCTGTTTTCAGACAGCGCGAGGCCCTTTTCGGCAAAGGCGACCATTTCCGGAGACCGTTCGAATAGCGTGACCTTGGCACGCTCGAGGCGTGACGCGACGGCAAAACCGGCAGCGCCGGCACCGGCGCCGAGATCGGCAACCCTGATGGCGCGGTTGTCGTCGACGAGTGAGGCCAGCAGCATGGCATCCATGCCGGCGCGATGTCCCCGGCCCTTCGGCTGGACGATATGGAACGCGCCGCGATGAAAAGCGTCGATGGTTTCGCCGGGTTCGCTCATCGCAGCTCGGCGCGCAACTCGTCGCCAAGGCCGGCGTCTATCAGGATGCGGCGGGCCTCGATGGCGCGCTCCCCGTCGACCAGGAAGCGACGCGGCAGCATGCCGAGCGAGCCTTCGAGAATGCTCATCGCCTCATCGGCAATCATGCAGCGGATACCCGCATCCTTCATCAGGCTTTCGGCGAATGAAAGCGTGACGGGATCGTTGGTGCGTATCAATTCGTGCATGAACCTGACGTTTCCTGTCAATTTTGCGCGACCGGACAATTCGCCCCTTGCCGCGTCCCCTGCCCCTTCTTATTGTCGTTTTCACAAAATGAACAGGAGTTCGGGACGTTGGGCGTCGTGATACCGCTTGAAGAAAGCAAAAACAGACTGGCCTCCGTCAAGCCGCTGGTCGACCTGACCAAGGCAGATATGGAGCGTGTCAACCAGTTGATCCTTTCCAAGGCTGGATCCGATGTGCAGATGATCCCGGAGGTCGCGGAGCATCTGATTTCCTCCGGCGGCAAGCGCTTGCGGCCGATGCTGACGCTCGCCTCTGCAGCGCTGTTTGGCTACAAGGGCGAAAACCACGTCAAGCTGGCGACCTCTGTCGAGTTTATGCATACGGCAACGCTGCTGCATGACGACGTGGTCGACGAGAGCGATTTGCGCCGTGGCCGCTCCACGGCCCGCATGATCTGGGGCAACCAGGCGAGCGTGCTGGTCGGCGACTTCCTGCTCGGCCAGGCATTTCGCATGATGGTGGATGTCGGATCGCTGGAAGCGCTTGACGTGCTGTCGACGGCGGCCTGTGTTATTGCCGAGGGCGAAGTCCTGCAGCTTTCCGTCGCCAAGAACATGGAGACCACCGAGGACGACTATCTCTCGGTCATCCGCGCCAAGACGGCGGCGCTTTTTGCAGCGGCTGCGGAAGTCGGGCCGATCGTTGCCAATGGCGGCAAATCCGGCCGTAACGCGTTGAAATCCTACGGCACCAACCTGGGTCTCGCCTTCCAGCTGGTTGACGATGTGCTCGACTACGGCGGCAAGGCCGTCGATCTCGGCAAGAATGTCGGCGACGATTTTCGCGAAGGCAAGATCACCCTGCCGGTCATCCTCGCCTATCGCCGTGGCACCGAGGAAGAGCGTGCCTTCTGGCGCGACGCCATCGAGAACGGCAACAGCAGCGACGCCAATCTCGAAAAGGCCATGGGTCTGATCACCAAGTACGGCGCCCTCAACGACACCATCGGACGGGCCGTTCACTACGGCACGATTGCCCGGGATGCCCTGGCACCATTACCAGACAGCCCTTGGAAATCGGCCCTGATGGAAGTCATCGACTTCTGCATCGAGCGCGTTAACTGACGGGCGACGCGCTGTATTTCTTGCGGGGCCGCTTCAAAAAAGCCATCCTGTTGTGAATCAGTGCTGAAAGATTGCATGGCGCGACCGGCTTCCGGTTGCCCTCCAGGAAAGGTTCTCTAATGCGGCAAACACTTGCCACTCGTTTGCTTTCGAGCGCAGCTCTCGCCGCGTTCATTTCGGTGACTGCGATCAACGTGCTGCACGCCGAGGATGCGTCCAAGAAGGCAGTGGATGCGAGCGAAACGGTGACGTTCGAGCCGGACCGCGTCGATACTTTTTCCGGCGCTTTTCTTGCCGCCCGCACGGCCGATGTCGACCACGACTACATCAACGCCATTGCGCTCTACAAGAAGGCGCTGATGATCGAACCGGGTAACCCGGAAATCCGCCAGCGCCTGATGATTTCGCTGCTGCTCAACGGCAACATCGAAGAAGGGGTCAAATATGCCAACGAACTGAAGTCCGACCAGACGGTCGAGCGGATCACCACAATCGTGCGCGGCATGGACGCCATGCGCCGCCACGATTACAGCGCAGCCCAGGCTATCCTCAAATACACCGGCCCGAACGACCTCGACCGGATGATGAACGGGCTGCTTGCCGCCTGGGCGCAGGTCGGCGCCGGACGGGGGCGGGAAGCGCTGGCGATGGTCGACAAGATGCAGGGCCCGAACTGGTTCGACATCTTCAAGAACTACCAGGCCGGCACCATCGCCATTGTTATCGGCGATACGAAATCGGCACGCACGCACCTGAACAGCGCCGTGCTCGACAAGGACGGCGGCGCGACGGCACCGGACACCTACATGCGCGCCGTCATGGCGCTTGCCTCGCTCGAAGCCAAGGAAGGCAACAAGCAGAAGGCTCTCGACGCCATCTCCGTCGGCGACAGCCTGATCAGCAATTTCGCGCCGCTGAACGCGCTGCGCGACAGCATCGGCAAGGGTGAAACGCCGGAACAGGCCGTGACCAACGCTTCGCAGGGGGCCGCATCCGTGCTGTTCTCGGTTGCCGCCGCGCTGAACCGCGATGGCGCGGAAGACGTGGTGTCGCTGTATCTCGAGACGGCGAATGCGCTGGACCCGAAGAGCTCGGACACGCTGGTTCTGCTCGGTGGCATCGCTGAAAAGCAGGACCAGATGGACCGCGCCATCGCCTTCTACAAGCAGGTGCCGCCGGGATCGCCCATGGCCCGCATCTCTGAACTGCAACTCGGGCTGGCGCTGGCACAGGGCGGCAAGTCCGAAGATGCGCTCAAGCACCTGAAGTCGCTGATCGAGTCCGATCCGAAGGATATCCGCAGCTACCTTGCCTATGGCAACGTGCTGTCGCAGGCCAAGAACTACCAGGCGATGGCCGACAACTACGACAAGGCGGTCGAGATCATCGGCCCAGTGCCGACCAAAGCCGACTGGAACATCTTCTACCAGCGCGCTATCGCCTATGAGCGCCTGAAGAAGTGGGACATTGCCGAGCCGAACTTCAAGAAGGCGCTCGAGCTAAACCCCGACCAACCGCAGGTGCTCAACTATCTCGGCTATTCCTGGGTCGACATGAACCGCAACCTCGACGAGGGGCTAGCGATGATCAAGAAGGCTGTCGATGCGCGGCCAGACGACGGCTACATCGTTGATTCGCTCGGCTGGGCCTATTTCCGCCTCAACCGCTTCGACGATGCGGTCAAGGAACTGGAACGCGCCGTGCAGCTGGAAGCCGGCGATGTCACCGTCAACGACCATCTCGGCGATGCCTATTGGCGCGTCGGCCGTCGTCTCGAGGCCGTGTACCAGTGGAACCGGGCGATTACCTACAAGCCGGAAGAGGCCGACCTGCCGCGTCTGAAGGACAAGATCACCAACGGCCTGCCGCCGCTTGACGATCCCAAGGCTGCGGAAAAATCCAAGCCGCCGGCAGCAGTCCCGGTGGAGACTCCGCCAGTCGACAAGAAATCCTGACGACCGATGCCATCGATGTTTGACGCGGGCGCCTTCGACCTCACGGAAGAGGCGCCAGCGAAAATCAACCTTGCCCTGCATGTGACGGGGCTTCGGGACGACGGTTACCATCTGCTCGACATGCTGGTGACTTTTGCCGATCATGGCGACCGGCTGGGGTTCAGCGCCGCCGATGCGGACAGGTTCGAGATATCCGGACGGTTCGGCGCTTCGCTCGGCCCGCAAGAGCAATCCACCGGCAATCTGGTCACCAAGGCGCGCGATCTCCTGCGGCAGGCCTCTGGCGGCAGTGCACCGCCCGTGCTCATTCATCTCGAGAAAAGCTTGCCCATCGCCTCCGGCATAGGCGGCGGCTCGGCCGATGCCGCTGCGGCCTTGCGCGGGCTGATGCGGCTTTGGAATGTCACGCTCACGCCGGATAAGCTGAAGGCTCTTGCGCTGCAACTCGGGGCTGACGTGCCGATGTGTCTGACGAGCCGGCCGCTGATCGCCCGTGGCATCGGCGAGGAGATCGACGTGCTGCCGGACTTCCCGTCCTTTGGCTTGCTGATCGGCAACCCTCTGGTCGGGGTATCGACACCGGCGGTTTTTCGCCGGTTGACTGAGAAGAACAATTCACCGTTCGGTTTCGAACACCGGCAACTGCAGAGTAGCAACGAGTGGCTTTCCGTGATCGACAGCCTCCGCAACGATCTGGAGCCGCCGGCGCGTGCACTTTGCCCCGAGATCGGCGAGCTATCGGCATTGATGGCCGGGCAACGACCCAGGCTCGTCAGAATGTCCGGCTCTGGTGCCAGCTGTTTTGCCCTGTTCGACGATCTGGATGCAGCCAAGGCTGCAGCCGCTTCGCTTCACAGCCACAGGCCGGACTGGTATTTTCAGGCAACGCAGACAACCGCAGGAGATTTCCGATGACAGGCTCTACGCAACAGCGGCCTTTCGTGCCAGTCGGCATTGCCGTGCTCACCGTCTCCGACACCCGCACAACAGAAGACGACAAATCCGGTGACACTCTGGTGGGGCGCATCGCAGACGCCGGCCATCGGTTGGCCGCCCGCGCCATCGTGCCCGACGATATCGCACAGATCCGCGCTACCGTGGAAGCCTGGACCAAGGACCCCGCCGTCGATGTGGTGATCACCACCGGCGGCACCGGCTTTACCGGCCGCGACGTGACGCCGGATGCGCTGGAGCCGCTGTTCGAAAAGCGCATGGAGGGTTTTTCGGCGGTCTTCCATCGCATCTCATACGACAAGATCGGCACATCGACGATCCAGTCGCGGGCGACGGCGGGGCTGGCCAATGCCACTTTCATCTTCGTACTGCCGGGATCGCCCGGCGCCTGCAAGGATGCCTGGGATGGCATCCTGAAGGCACAGCTCGACTACCGTCACATGCCCTGCAATTTCATCGAGATCATGCCTCGCCTCGACGAGCACCTCAAGCGCGGCGGGCAATCCGTGTGATCAAAGAGGCCGCGCGATCAGCGCACGGAGCGCGCCGCCACCCAGGACGGGATGATCTCGCTCGACAGCTTTCCGGGCTTTTGGCCCCTGGCAAGTTCTGCCAGCGTCATGCCGCTTCTGGCAGCGGCCACGGCCTGAGCCTTTGAAATGAGGAAGCCGAACTCCAGCGGCGACACCGCCCGGCCGATACGCTGCAGCAACGGCCGCCTGTATCCACGCGAAGCGGTGAAGCGGGCAGGCAACGTGTTCAGCGCCATATACTCGCCGATCTCGTCTATCCAGCCGGCCTGCGGGCGCGCGCCGGGTTCCACCAGCAGCAGCCACTCGCCGCGTGCGGAGCGCAGGATCTCGCCGAGATCCCATTCGGTATGATAGCGGCAGCCGGCGGCATCGGCGACGCGCTCGGTGCCATCGCTTGAGCCATGGTCAAGGACCACGACGTCACAGACAAGCCCCTCGATCGCACCCGCGACGAGGGACGCAAGCGTCTGCGCCAATTCGGGTTCCTGGTCCCGGCATTCGATTATGACTGTCAACATCGCTCGTTTATAGTGCGGTGCATAATCGAATGCCAGCGCAGTTTTCCGCATTTTGTTCTTGCATTGTTCTCATTGCTGCGATAGGAATTTAATCAAGGTTAGACATCGGGATGCACGGGCATCCCCTGCCGCTGGAGCCACCGATGAACCAACAGTCCCTTGCAGGGCAGGCCGCATTCTCGCCTGCCAACACGGCAGATATGGCTGATGCACTGGTCGTTTCGTCCGGTCTGCGGATCGACATCGACCGCCGGCGTGGGCGCGGCGCGGGGCTCAATCCCGGTGGCCGCTTCGAACCATCGAGCCGCGAGAGCATCGACGACGGCTGGCAATCGCTGGAAGACCTGCCGCCCTTCAGGACCGAGGTGCAGATCGAGAAAGCCCGGACGGCGATCACCCGCAATTCGTCGCCGGACATTCCCTTCGATCGCTCCATCAATCCCTATCGTGGCTGCGAGCATGGCTGCATCTACTGTTTTGCGCGCCCGACGCACGCCTATATGGGGCTGTCTGCCGGGCTGGATTTCGAGGCCAAGCTGTTTGCCAAGCCGGACGCGCCGAAGCTGCTGGAAAGAGAACTGGCCAAACCCGGCTATGAGCCGAAAGTCATTGCCATCGGCACCAACACCGATCCTTATCAGCCGATCGAGAAGGAATGGCGGATCATGCGCCAGATCCTGGAGGTGCTGAATCGTGCCAACCATCCGGTGTCCATCGTCACCAAATCGGCCATGGTGCTGCGCGACCTCGATATCCTTGCCGAACTCGCTGCAAAGAACCTCGTGCGGGTCTCGCTGTCGGTCACCACGCTCGACCGCAAGCTTGCGCGCACGATGGAGCCCCGCGCTTCGACGCCGGCACGCAGACTGGAGGCGGTCCGGATGCTTTCCGCAGCGGGCATCCCGACGTCGGTCATGCTGGCGCCAATGATCCCGGCACTCAACGACCATGAACTCGAAAAGATCCTGGATTCGGCCAAGGCTGCGGGCGCCGAGGAGGCCGGCTACGTAATGCTGCGCCTGCCGCTCGAAGTCAGTCCGCTGTTTCGCGACTGGTTGCTGCAGAATTACCCGGACCGGTACCGGCATGTGATGTCGCTGGTTCGCGAGATGCGCGGCGGCAAGGATTACGATGCGGATTTTGGCAAGCGGATGAAAGGTGCCGGACCCTACGCCTGGCAGATCAGCCGTCGGTTCGAGATGGCGACCAAGAGGCTCGGCCTTACGCGCCGCAGCATTCGACTGCGCACCGATCTGTTCGTTCCCCCGGATGGCAGTGGCGTTCAACTGTCGCTGCTCTGAAAACCCATTCCTGCGGACGGTTGCCCTGACTGTCCAAAGGATATCCCCCGGCTTGGCCGCCCCAATGCCGGGGGACTTGCAGGAAATCGGGTTGGCGTGCGAGGGTCAGCCGCATGACACGTCGCACGCCACCCGATTCTCCCCAGCTCTTCGAAGACCTGCCGCTCGTCCCGGATTTCACGCTGGAGCACTCGGCGCGCAAGGCAGGCCACTGGCCGGTTGCCGGCACGGACGAGGCAGGCCGAGGGCCCCTCGCCGGGCCTGTCGTTGCCGCAGCCGTCATCCTCGATCCCGATAATATTCCCGATGGCCTGAACGATTCCAAGCAATTGTCGACTGCCAGACGGGAAGAGCTGTTCGAGTTCATCATTGCGACATCGACGATCTCAATCGCATCGTCCAGCGCCGGGCGCATCGACGCGACCGATATTCGCAAGGCGAGCCTCGATGCCATGCGGAGGGCTGTCTGCGGGCTTGCGATCCCGGCAGGCTTCGTACTCGTCGACGGGCTCGACGTGCCACCCGGCCTCCCCTGTTCCGGCAGGGCTGTGGTCAAGGGCGACCGACGATCGCTGTCGATCGCCGCGGCTTCGATCCTTGCCAAGGTAACGCGCGACCGGATGATGGTCAGGGCCGGCATGGTGTTTCCGGCCTATGGCTTTGCGGCACATGCCGGCTACGCCACCGCCGTTCATCGCAGCAGCATCGAGCTGGTCGGCCCCTGCCCTTTGCACCGCATGAGCTTCCGGCCGATGCGCAAGGACGCCCTCGCCAACGAAACCCCCTAAATGCAAAAAGGCCGGGACGATGCCCGGCCTTTCAAATTGATCTATTGAAGCCTTAGTTCAAGCTTGCCTTGACGTCGCCAAGGGCTGCCTGGAAGAGCTTTGCCTGGACACCGGCGTCCGCCTTGCTGGCGATGACGGTCTGCGCTGCGGCGATTGCCAAGTCGACAGCGGCAGCGCGAACTTCCTTGATGGCGTCGAGCTCTGCCTGCTTGATCTTCTGCTCGGAAATTGCCGTGCGGCGCTCGACGAATTCTTCCGTCTTCTTCTTGGCTTCGGCTGTCAGCAACTCGGCCTCGCGAGCGGCAGAGGCAACGATATTGGCCGCCTCGACTTCTGCTTCCTTGCGCTTGCGCTGGTACTCGGCCAGCAGATGCTGGGCCTCCTCGCGCAGACGCTTGGCTTCCGACAGATCGTTGCGGATCTGGTCGGCGCGCTCGTCGAGCGACTTCGCCATCATGCCGGGAACCTTCATGTAGACGATGAGGGCGATGAACAGCAGCAGGCCAACGAGGGCGAAGAATGTTTCGTCCAGATGGAATTCCATGGCTTATGCCTCCTGCTTGACGTTGGCGACAGCAGCGGCAACCTCTGACTGCGAAGCCGGTACGCCGATCAGTTGCTCGACCACGGAGGACGCAGCCTCTTCGGCAACAGCACCGACGTCGGCAAATGCCTTCGCCTTGATTTCGGCAATCCGTGCTTCGGCGGTCTTGATCTTTTCGGCCAGGCTTGCCTCGATGGCACGGCGCTCGGCTTCCGCCTTTGCCTTTGCTTCGGCGCGGGCTGCTGCACCGATAGCATTTGACTTGGAACGGGCTTCGGCCAGCTCGCGCTCATAGGTCGCGACAGCGGCGTCGGCTTCGGCCTTCAGGCGTGCGGCTTCTTCGACATCCTGCGCGATCCGGGCATGCCGGCTCTCGAGGATCCCGCCAACGCGCGGCACGAGGACTTTCTGCATGACGATGTAGAAGATGGCGAATGTAATCACCAGCCAAAGCAGCGCAGACGGAAATGTCTTGGGGTCAAAGGGCGGGAAAGACGCGTGATGGCCTGGGGCCACACCCGTTTCCGTGTGCACTTCGCCGGGTGCCGGCGCGGCTTCTTCAGCATAAGCCGGAGTCACAAACATGCTCACCTCCAGTGGTGCAAATACGAAGAATCACGGCTCGCTTCCCGCAAGCCGTGATCCATCAAACCGTACAAATCAAACGGCGAAGAGGAGGAGGAGAGCAACGAGCAGCGAGAAGATGCCCAAAGCTTCCGTAACGGCGAAACCGAAGATCAGACGGCCGAACTGGCCATCGGCAGCCGACGGGTTGCGAAGAGCGCCCGACAGGTAGTTGCCGAAAATCGTGCCGAGGCCGATGCCTGCGCCACCCATGCCGATGCAAGCGATACCGGCGCCGATGAACTTTGCTGCTTCTGCGTCCATGTTAGAAACTCCTTAGATTGATAGGTTTTGGCTTTGACTGGTGCACGCGGCACCAACGACTTTACTTCTCAGTGGCCGTCCGGATGCAGCGCATCGTTCAGATACATGCATGTCAGCACTGCAAATACGTAGGCCTGCAGGAATGCCACGAGAAATTCGAGGGCCGTCAGAGCGACGGTCATAATGAGAGGCAGGATGGCACCACCGATGCCGAGCGCGCCAAGGGCTCCGAGCGAGGCAACGAAGCCTGCGAACACCTTGAGCGTGATGTGACCTGCCAGCATGTTGGCAAACAGACGGACGGAAAGGCTGATCGGCCGGGCCAGGAACGAGATAACTTCGATCGAGATGACCAGCGGCAGCAGCACAGCGGGAACGCCCTGCGGCAGGAACAATTTCAGAAAGCCGAGGCCGTGCTTGAAGAAACCGTAGACCACGACGATGCCGATCACCAGCATCGACAAGGCGAAGGTCACGATAATCTGACTTGTTACGGTGTAGAAATAGGGGAACATGCCAAGCAGGTTAGCGGTCAGCACGAACATGAAGAGAGTGAAGACCAGCGGGAAGAATTTCATACCGGCAGAGCCAGCACCTTCACGCAGGATATTGGCGATGAATTCGTAGGACATTTCGGCGACAGACTGGGCGCGGCCCGGGATCAGGCTGCGCGACGCCGTTGCGAAATAGAGAAATCCGCCGGCCAGAACGACCGATGCGACCATGAATAGGGATGAATTAGTAAAGGAGAAATCCAGCCCGCCAATTTCGATCGGAACGATCTTATTGATCTGGAATTGATGAATCGGACCGTTGGCCACCGCGCGTTCTCTCTCACTTGCCCGCCTCAGCAGCGGATATCCATGCTTCGAAGACATGCGCTGATGCGCAGTCTTGTTGCCTATTTCCTGTCCGACTTGCTATCGCCGACCGTTGGGGTGGATACCTTCCCGGCCATACGCAAGACATTCAGCACACCAGCACAAAACCCGAGGAGCAGGAAAATAATCATGCCCCACGGTCCGGTGCCAGCCAGACGGTCCAAGAAGTAGCCGATGAGTGCGCCGACAATGATGGCAGAAACGAATTCGCTGGAGAGTTTCAGTGCTTGAGCATAGCCTTTGCGGCTGGCCTGAGCCCGAGCTTCCCCCCGTTCGGCTTCCCCCGTCGCAGCGCGTTTGCTTGCCAGTTCGGCTCCCAATTGCGCCCTACGCTTTTCAAGACCTTCGTCCTGATCCCCCACCATGGCGCCCTCCCTGCTGCCGTTCCTTAACGCTACCCTACCCCGATAACCTAAGAACGAACTGGAGGCTTAGACACCTTTCGGCCCGTTTTGAACTCGGGCGAACATAGTTTTATGGAAAAGCATAGTCAAGACGTAGAAAGCACATGTCCCGCCATTAATAAAGGCAGGCAAATCATCGACTTATATGCGCTTGAAGGGAGCTTTGCGAAATCACGACAGAAAGTCGCACCCGCTGCTGCGAGCGTCGCGTCCGGAGGTTGGGCGATCAGCTCCAGCCGCCGCCATAGGTCCGATAGAAGAGATGCATGCCGATGCGGCCGACCTTGACCATCTCGGCCGCCCAGCGCGGCTTAACGTAGACTGCATGATATTGGGTGGCGGAGCCGACTTCCGGGAGCCAGATCTTGCCGGCCGTCACCGCCATCGCCACCTGGCGGGCGATCTGCCAATGAACGGGTGAATTGACGCGGTCCTTGACCTTGTCGCAGGCGAAGGAAAACTGGCAGGCGTTGGTCCAGTCCTCGTTCTGGTAGACTACGCCGCAGATGGTTTTCGGATAGGCCGGGTTGCGGACACGGTTGAGAATGACCTGCGCCACGGCCGCCTGCCCCTTCACCGATTCGCCGCGGGCCTCGAAATAGATGCCCGTCGCAAGGCACTGCTGTTCGTCCGGTGAAAATACGGCTGCAGGCAACACGCTTGCCGCCCAGAGATGGTCCTTGGCGCCGATCTGTGGCACGAAACGGCCGCTGTCGGCAGGTTGCTTACTCAGGATGCTGTCGAAGGGCGAGACGGTGGCATAGTCGGGCCCGGGCTCGGCATAGCCAAGCGCCAGACTGTCGGCGACAGGAGTGGTGACGAGGCTTGCGAGAATGGGCGGGACACCGCCATCGGCCGTCAGGGGCTCCTGCTTGGAAAACAGGAAGGCTGTCTGCACGCCGGCATCGCCGATCTCGTCCTTGATGAAGGCCGTCTGCTCGCCGGTACCGGAGGTGGGGACGTCGAGTTCCGGGTGGAACAGCAGCGTCGTGCGCTGCAGGATGGAGCCTGCGGTGAAATCTTTCGGCGGCGACATGGGAACGACGTCCGTCACCCTGCCCTTCTTGTCACGGCGGCGGACGCGCTCTTCGTCTGGGCGCGGGTCGCTGCCCTTCTCCTTGGACTGGAAAGCGATGCGCCGGCCATCCGGCAACAGCATGCCGCCACCCTCGATGCCGCTCTCGTCGGCATTGGCGAAGGCAAGTTCCGCCTGATGGATGGAGCCTGCAGGCGAGGTGGTCAGCACCATGCGCCAGTTGCTGCCCGAATCGTCCGAGCCGGAGAGCAGCCCGGCAATGTCGGCCTGCGCTGATACGGAGGGAAAAATCAGCCAGGCACAGCAGCCGAAGACTGCGGGCGAAAGCCAGTTTCTGGGTTGCCGGCGAGGCTTGGCCTGGTACGAACTCATGCGACGCAACCCACTCCATCACCGACGGGAACATTAGCAGATAATGTCCGATTAACCTTGATGGATGGTTAATTCTGCCGAAACCCTCGCCGATCAGATGATGACGTGCGAGCCTAGTTCGACGACGCGGTTGGCCGGCAGGCGGAAATAGTCGGACGGGTCGGTCGCGGCGTTAGCCAGCGCGATAAACAGGCGGTCCTGCCAGTGCGGCATGCCTGATTTTGCATCCGGCACGAGCTTGCGGCGTCCGAGATAGAAAGAGGTCGACATGATGTCGAACTTCAATCCGGATTTACGCAAGGCGGCCAGTGCCTGCGAGACGTTCTGCGATTCCATGAATCCGAAACGTAGCTCGACACGTGAAAACCGCTCTGAGACCTTTTGCACCGTGTAGCGGTCGCTGTTGGCGACCCTTGGCTTGTTGACGGTGCGGATGGTCAGGATGACGTTCTTTTCGTGCAGGACATGGTTGTGTTTCAGATTGTGGAGCAGTGCTGCGGGCGCGGATTCGGGGTCGCTGGTCAGGAAGATGGCGGTGCCCGGAACGGAAGCCGGCGAGTGGTCGCTCTTGCGCTCGATGGAACTGACGAACGACGGCAGCGGAATATCCGTGTGACGGGTCTTTTCCATCAGGATCGCCGTGCCGCGTCGCCATGTCCACATGACGACCGTGAAGGCGGTGGCGATCATGACCGGGATGTAGCCGCCGTCGTGGATCTTCAGCAGGTTGGCGCCGAGAAAGACCATCTCGAGCAGGAACAGCGGCATCAGCACGACGATGGTCAGAGGCAGCGACCAGTTCCAGCGAACGCGGACGAACTCGAAAGCCATGACGGAAGTCACCACCATCGCGCCCGTCACCGAAATCCCGTAGGCGGTCGATAGCGAATCGGAGGTCTGGAAGCTCAAGACGAGGAAGATCACGCCAAAGAACAGCAGCGTGTTGACCGACGGCAGGAAGATTTGGCCGGTGTTGGTCTCCGAGGTGAAGAGGATCTCCATGCGCGGCAGGAAGCCGAGATGGATCGCCTGGCGGGTGAGCGAAAATGCTCCGGTGATGACCGCCTGGCTGGCGATGATCGTGGCGCAGGTGGCAAGGAATACGACCGGTAGCAGCGCCCAGTGTGGGAACATCAGGAAGAACGGATCGGACATGGTGAGCGGCTCGCGCAGCACCATGGCGCCCTGGCCGAGATAGTTCAGCGTCAGCGACGGGAAGACCAGCGCAAACCAGGCCCACTGGATGGGTCGGCGACCGAAGTGGCCGAGATCGGCGTAAAGCGCTTCCGCACCGGTGACGGTCAGGAAGACCGCACCGAGCACGATGATGCCGAGAATGCCCTCGTGCATCAGGAAGGTGATGCCGTACCAGGGATTGAAGGCGTTGAGGATGCCGTAGTCGTCCGGAATACGCAGCAGGCCGGCGACGCCGATGACGATGAACCAGACGGCGGTAATCGGCCCGAAATAGCGGGCAACGGCGCCGGTGCCATGCGACTGGATGGCAAACAGCAGCGCCAGGATGGCGACGGCAATCGGCACCACGTAAGGCCCGAAGTGCGGTGTTACCAGCTTCAGGCCTTCGACAGCCGAGAGAACCGACAGCGCCGGCGTGATCATCGCATCGCCGAGGAAAAGCGCGGCGCCGCTCAGCCCCAGGAACATCAGCACGGCGGTATGGCCATTGGCGGTTTTCAGCAGCAGCGCCAGCAACGAAAGCGTACCGCCTTCACCGTCGTTATCGGCGCGCAGCAGGAAAAGGACATACTTGAAGGTGACGATGATGGTGAGCGCCCAGAACATCAGCGACACGAGGCTGATCACCTCGCCCCGCGTCAGGCCGTCGGCCGCAACCGGCTTCAGTGCCTCGCGAAAGGCATAGAGCGGGCTTGTGCCGATGTCGCCATAGACGACGCCGACGGAGCCGAGCGTCAGGTAGAAGAGTTTGCGCGGGCTCATCTTCCTGTCAGGAGAATGATCGATTTCGTGAGACATTCGGGACCATTAGGCTCTCAGAGCCAGCCTTTCCAACGAAAAAAGAAGAACGGGACGACGGCCGAAACCACCATCAACACGAGGGAGGCAGGATACCCGAACGTCGAGTGCAACTCGGGCATATGTTCGAAATTCATGCCGTAGACAGACGCAACCAGCGTCGGCGGCAGGAACACGACGGAAGCAATCGAGAATATCTTGATGATGGAATTCTGCTCGATATTGATCAACCCGAGCGAGGCATCCAGCAGGAAGGTGATATTTCCGGCAATGAAAGACGCATGTTCCGAAAGAGACTGGACATCCCGCGTAACATTGCGACAGAGATCCTTGGTCTCGCGATCCTGCTGAACGGCCGGGATCGTATGCATGAAGGTAAGAAGCCGCGACAGCGACATCAAGCTATCGCGCGACTTGCTCACCAGCCGGTGGTGGCCGGCGACGTCGCGCAGCTTTTCCTCGAGATAATTCGAAGGACGACGGACTTTCCGCGCCTTGTCGCCGAACACGTGGGTCGACAGCACATCGATCCGCGACACGGCCTGCTCGAGGATCTCGGCGGTACGATCGACGATGGTTTCCATCAGCTTGGCAAGCAAGGCTGCGCCGCTGCGCATGTCTTCCGGGATCCGGTGCAGTGCTGCTATGAACAGCGCAAAGGATTTCGGATTGGCATAGCGGATCGTTACCAGCCTGTTGCCGACGAGGATGAATCCGACGTCGGTCAGGCTCGGCAGCTCGGAATCGGCTTTCCATACCAGGGATGCGGTCAGGAAGACGGCACCGTTCTCGTTGTAGAGGCGGCTCGATGGCTCGATGTCCTTCAGATCGTCACGGGTCGGAACCTGGATGCCGAGCAGCGCCTCGAGCTTGTCTTCTTCCTCGCGGGTCGGGTCGACCAGATCGATCCAGACGATGTAGTCCGAGATGGTGCTGGCGGCAACGATATCGGCGCGCGGCACCGATTTGCAGTTGGAACGGTAGGCAGTGATCAATGGCCTACTCCTGCCATGGACCGGAAACGGCGCGGCAGACAGCCAACATCATGGCGCTGCATGCGCGACGACTGCGATCCGAGGGACGAAATCTCTGAAAATTTCATAAAACTCCGGGACGCGTTCTGCCGATCCTGTCGGGAAGGCGTATCCATGCTCCACTGCGTTGCAGTACCAATTTCGCGGGCGCGCAATTCCCTTGCGTGGCCGCGAACCGAAGTTTCCAACAAGCCGCCCGCTGCCACAAGGCATCTCAGGCGACCATCGCATCGGCGGCGCATATGCAGCATCGCGGACAAAGAATCAAGTCCAACCCCTTTTCCCGTGCGCTTTGACCGCAGAAACCGCGCGACGGCATGGGTAGCACAGGGTGCCGACAAGACAAGGCGGCACCATGTGCGCACGTGCGTTCTACTCGAAGACGATTGCCGGCGCGGCGCGCAGAGGCTGGCCGGTCACCTGCGCCCAAACCTTGGTGGCGATGTCACGGTAGACGCCGGCAATCACCCCGTCCGGCTCGGAGACCACAAGGGGTGTACCGGCATCGGACGTCTCGCGGATGTTGATCGTCAGCGGCACCTCGCCGAGGAACGGCACGCCGATGCGTTCTGCCTCCAGCCGGGCGCCGCCGTGACCGAAGATATCGTAGCGTGCGCCTGTGTCGGGGGCGATGAAATAGCTCATGTTCTCGACGATGCCGAGCACAGGAACTTCGACCTTGCGGAACATGTTGAGGCCCTTGCGGGCATCGATCAGCGCAAGGTCCTGCGGCGTCGAGACGATGACGGCGCCGGCGAGCGGCACCTGCTGGGCCATCGTAAGCTGGGCGTCGCCGGTGCCGGGCGGCATGTCGACGACGAGCACGTCGAGTTCACCCCAGGCGACCTCGCGCAGCATCTGCATCAGGGCAGACTGCACCATAGGGCCGCGCCAGATCATTGCGGTTTCCTCGTCCACCAGGAAGCCCATCGACATGACCTTAAGGCCGTAGTTCTCCATCGGCACGATGATGCGGTTTTCGATCTGCTGCGGACGACCGGAGAGTTTCAGCAGCCTCGGCATGGACGGACCGTAGATATCGGCATCGAGCACGCCGACGCGCAAACCATTGGCGAGGAGCGCCAGCGCCAGATTGACAGCCGTGGTCGACTTGCCGACGCCGCCCTTGCCCGATGCGACAGCAATGATGGCTCCGATGCCGGGTACGCCGATCTTTGCGCCGCGTGACGGAGGTGCTGCGGCCTTTGCCGGCTGCGCGTGGGAATGGCCATGGCTGTGTGGGTTTGCCGGGCCTGGCGTTGGGGGTGTGGGCCTCGGGGGTGCGGATCCGGCCTTCTTGTCAGCAGTCAGCGTCACCAGAGCGCCCTTGGCGCCGGGCATTTCCTTGACTGCGCGTTCCGCCGCAAGGCGCAGCGGCTCCAGCTCGGTCGCCTGGTCAGCCGGAACGGTAATGGAAAAATAGACCTTTGCGTCGGAGATGAAGATGTCCGAGACCATCCCGAGTTCGACAATGTTCTCTACGGTGTCTGGCCCGTGAACGGTCTTCAACGTTTCGAGAACCTGTTCCTTCGTAACGTCGGCCATGCGGCAAAACTCCCTGCTTTTATCAATCCAGTCATAGACCTTCATGCGCATCTGCCAAGAGGCAGTGCCGATTTTACAAGAGTTTCAAGATCTCGAAAATACGAAGGCCGCTGTCTCCAACGGTGCTGGGAGGAGCATCACGTTGTCGACAGCGGCCTGTATCATCCGCGCCCGTTGGCCGGCGCTGTTATGAACAGTCCCCTCTGGACCTGAAAGAAGGAATGCAGAAAGTGTGCCAGTTGGGGATCAAACACAAAAAGTATTGATTTCAAGCGCTGCAGGCCGAAGCACCGGAACAGTGCAAGAAGAATTCATCTGGAGTTACGCCTTATTCTTAGGCGGCCAGTAAATCTCTGCATAATTATTATGCAGATACTTTCACTTGATGATGCCTATGCGCAAGGCCTTCGCCACCGCTTGGGTGCGGTTGACGGTGTCGAGCTTCTTGGTCGTGCGGTTGAGGTAGTGGTTGACCGTGTGCTCGGACAGCCCGAGAATTTCGGCGATCTCGGCACTCGTCTTGCCGGCTGCCGTCCAGGTCAGACAGCCGATCTCGCGGTCGGTCAGCGGATCCGTCAGGCGCGTATCGATATTGCGGATCGTGCCGAGCTGCTCGAAGACATGAATGGCGATGTAGCTGAGATCGCGCATCTCGTGGAGTGTGAACGCTTCACGGTCGCCTGAAAAGGAAACCGCACCGCGAAGGCCGGAGGCATCGTGCGTCGGAAAATATGCGCCGCGCGGAATGCGAAACCGCACCAGCAGCCCGACAATCGTTTTCGTCTTGCCATCTTCGCGCTCCATATCCGGGCTCGATGAGTCGAAACAAAACGGCAAAGTGGAATTGCGCAAGTGCCGCATTACCGTGCTGTTCACCAGGAGACGCTCCTGGTCGTACAGCGTCAGGAGTTCCGGCGGCCAGTTGGTGACGACTGTGTTGCTTTGTAAAGCGAAAGAGGTGGTCGGCGGCAGGTTCAGGACCATGAATGTGCGGCAACGATAGGCGTCGGCGACACGCTTCAAGAATCTGAAGACGTCGAACTGAGTTTTCAAGCCCGCAATTTCAGAAACGAAATCGTGCGAGGCGAGTACCGCCTGATCCATGAGTGCCATTGTACTATCTTCTGTGCGCAAAATCGAAACGACATCACGATTTCCCGAGCCGGCACGTCTGAAACGGGTGCCAGCAAGCGGCGGCTCAACATGGCCAAGATGAGGCAATTACTCAACTACCAAATTCAAGTAAAAGGTTAGCGCCCTGTCTTTGTCCCCAGTCGCGGTTCTATTCCCGGTTGCCGGTGGCCGCTACATACCATCGCCTAGAATTTGGCACGCGGACCGAGGCGAATATCGATATCACCAGCGATCGACATCGCTGCGGCCTGCACCAGAGGTGCCCATTGGCGCAACGCATCTTCGGTGACACGATAGGCCGGCCCCGTAACCGAAATCCCTGACGGCGGCCGCGCGCCTATCGGCGGAACAGCGGCGGCAACACAGCATATGCCAGCCTCATGTTCTTCGCGGTCCAGAGCGTAGCCCCGCATCCGGATATCTCTGATCTCCGCGAGCAGCGTCGCCTCCGTCCGGTGCGTGCGCGGCGTGAAAGCCACGAATTCCATCCGCGCGGCCCGGGAAAGGAGCTCGGCATCGCCCAGCGTCGAGAGCGCTGCCTTGCCGACGCCGGTGCAGTAGGCCGGAGCGGCATTGCCGATATGCGAATACATGCGCACGGACTGGCGGCCTTCGACCTTGTCGAGGTAGATGACCTGCAGATCCTGCAGAATGCCGAAGTGGACGGTTTCGCCTGTCTGGTCGTGGAGCAAAGCGAGATGCGGCTCGGCGATGCGCCTGATATCGTTTCCGGCCCAGCTGCGGGCTGCGAAGGTGAGAAGGCGCAGGCCCGGGCGATATCGCCCATCCCTGTCCACCTCCAGCAGGCCTTCGCGCACCATATGGCCGAGTTGCCGGTGCAGCGTGCCTCTCGGCTGTCCGGAAATCTCGAGGATATCGGTGAAGCGCATCGGCGTGTCCGACAGGGCAATGATGTCCAGCAACGCCATGACCTTGCCCAGCGTGCCGGTATCGGCTGTCGTCGCTCGCTCGCTCCCCGCCATGCTCTTGCCTTTACGAAGGGCGACGAAATGGATGCATCGCCGGTTGACACAGCTGGACGCTAGTCGGATAATTCCGAATAGTCAAATTGAGTTCCGAATAATGGAATTCAATGCGACAGGAGGATATTTTGAAGACACCGTCTGTGCAAATTGCCGATCTCAAGGACAAGGCCGTCCTCATTACCGGCGGAGGCTCCGGCATCGGGGCAGCATTGGTCGAAGGTTTCGCAATACAGGGCGCACGAGTTGCCTTTATCGACATTGCCGAAACGGCGAGTCGGGCACTGGCCGCTCGGATCTCGAACAGCTCGACCCATCCTGTCTCCTACTACCATGCCGACCTGCGCGACGTATCGTCCATCAAGAGCACCTTTGCCGCCATCGAATCCGATTTCGATGCGATCCGGGTGCTGGTCAACAATGCCGGATGGGACGGTCGGCATCAGTTCGATACGGTATCGGAGGCGGATTGGGACGACAGCCAGGCTATCAACCTGAAGCAGATGTTCTTCGTGTCACAGTCCGTCGCGCCGCTGATGCGGGCGGGTGGCGGTGGTGCGATTATCAATTTCTCGTCGATCTCCTTCATGCTCAACATGCCCGACGTACCGGTCTACGCGACTGCCAAAGCCGGCATCATCGGCCTGACCAAAAGCATGGCTGGCCGGCTGGGGCCGGAGGACATCCGGGTCAACGCGATCCTGCCCGGCATGATCGTCACCGAGCGGCAGAAGGAATTGTGGCTGACCGACGAAAGCATCGCACAAATGGTCGACCGCCAGTGCCTTAAACATGTTCTCACGGCAGAGGACCTCGTCGGTCCCTGCCTTTTCCTTGCATCGGACCTAGCCGCCGGCATCACGGCGCAGTCCATTATCGTTGACGGAGGCGTTTTCTGATGGAAAGACCAGCCTATGTGGCTGTCGATTGGGGCACCAGCAGCTTTCGCCTGTGGGTGATCGGGACGGATGGCAGCATTCTCGGCGAGCGACGCAGTGGCGAAGGCATGACGACGGCGGCAAGCCTCGGCTTTGCCGGCGTCCTGCAGGCGCATCTCGATAGCCTCTCGGTTCCAACCGACGTGCCCGTGATCATCTGCGGCATGGCCGGCGCCCGTCAGGGCTGGGTCGAGGCAGGCTATATCGATACGCCGACCTCGCTTTCGGCGATCCTCACAGGCGCCGTGTCCGTGCCCGGACAGGACCGCGACATCCGCATTCTTCCGGGCCTCGCCCAGCGCTCGCGGGATGCGCCCGACGTCATTCGCGGCGAAGAGACGCAATTGCTGGGAGCCCTCTCCGGCGAAAGTCGCGGCGAGCAAATTGTCTGCATGCCCGGTACCCATTCGAAATGGGTCCGCGTGATCGATGGTACGGTTTCCGGCTTCTCGACCTTCATGACCGGCGAACTGTTCGACGTCATCAGCAAGCACAGCATTCTGGCGCAGGCTATAGCCGGTGCCGGTGAACCCGATACCGCAGCGTTCGAGGCTGCGGTGGGCGCGATTTTCAGGCAGCCGACGATGGCGACAAGCCTTCTGTTCGGCGCCCGCTCCGGGCAGCTGCTGCACGGACTTTCGCCTGCCGGCGCCAAGGCCTGGATTTCCGGAACGCTGATCGGCGCCGAGATCGCCGGCGCCCTGTCCTCGGCCGGCGACGGTGCGACAATCACATTGGTCGCCTCGGGCGGCCTGCAATCGCTCTATGAAACTGCTTTCAAATCCTTATCTATATCCTATCAGACAATCGACGCCGATGCCGCCGTCCGCCGCGGGCTTTCCGCTGCCGCCAAGGCAATCTGGCCAAACGATGAGAGAACAGCCGTATGACCCGTATCCCCTTCCCGCCGATGAAACGTCCGCTGATCGCCATCCTGCGCGGCATCAAGCCGGAGGAGACGCAAGCCATCGTCGGCGCGCTGATCGAAGCCGGCATGACGGCCATCGAAATTCCGCTGAATTCGCCGGGCGCGTTTCGCTCCATCGAAATGGCCGCCAAGATGGCACCGGCCGATTGCCTCATCGGCGCCGGCACCGTGCTGGATGTCGAGAACGTCGACAGGCTCGATGCTGTCGGCGGCAAGCTGCTGGTGACGCCAAATGTCGAACCTGCCGTCATCAGCCGTGGTCGCGACCTCGGCATGGTGACCATGCCCGGCTGCTTCACCGCAACGGAAGCCCTGTCGGCTGCCCGCGCCGGTGCTACCGGCCTCAAATTCTTCCCGGCCGGCGTGCTCGGCGCTTCCGGCATCACCGGCATCCGCGCCATCCTGCCACCGGAACTGACGATTGCTGCCGTCGGTGGCGTGTCCGACCAGAATTTTGCGGACTACACAAAGGTTGGCATCCTTGCCTTCGGTCTCGGCACCAGCCTCTACAAGCCCGGAATGACCGCCGCCGATGTTGCCGAGCGGGCGCGCGTTACCATCTCAGCCTATGATGCAGCAGTGGGAGCGTGACGGCACATGACGGACATTCACGAATTCCAGGGCAACATCCTCTGCGACACCGCATCGGTGCTTGGCGAAGGCCCGACCTACGATCCGGCGACCGATACGGTGTGGTGGTTCAACATTCTCGGAAAAGAGCTGCATGAGTTGCAGCTCGCCAGCAACCGTAAGACAGTCCACGAGCTGCCGATGATGGCAAGCGTGCTGGCGCGTATCGACGCTGACAGGCAATTGCTGGCAACGGAGCAGGGTCTGTTCATCCGCGACATCGCCACCGGCGCCCTCACATTCTACCTGCCGCTCGAAGCGGACAAGCCGGAAAACCGCTCCAACGACGGCCGGACGCATATCTCGGGAGCGCTTTGGATCGGCACCATGGGCAAGCGGGCGGAAATGCAGGCAGGCGCCATCTATCACGTTGCTGCAGGCAAGGTAACGAAGATCTTCGATGGCATCAGCATCCCGAATTCCATCTGTTTTTCACCGGACGGATCGTTCGGCTATTATACCGACACGAGGATCAGCCGGCTGATGCGTGTCCTCGTCGACCCCGCGACCGGCCTGCCCATCGGCGAGCCGACGGTGCTGGTCGATAGCTCAGAGGATATCGGCGGAATCGACGGTTCGGTCTGCGATGCCGACGGCTACATCTGGAACTCTCGTTGGGGATCGGGCTTTGTCGATCGCTACAGCCCGGATGGCCTGCGCATCGAGCGCCATCGCGTGCCTGCCATGCAGCCCTCCTGCCCGGCCTTCGTTGGCTCCAACGCGGACCGCCTCGTGGTGACGACCGCCTGGGAAGGGCTCGATGACGAGGCTCGGGCGACACAACCGCAGGCTGGTGCCCTCATGGAGCTTGGGATCACGGTCAAGGGCGTGTTCGACCCGGCTTACATTCTCTAATATATCGCGATTAATTTGCGGGAATTTGAAAGGCGCCGGCGACTCTCCGGCGCCCTTTGCACGCGGTGAGAAAGCCCTGCAGCCATACGTTTTGCGTCAGCTAGCGCCACTCCGGCCTTTCTTGCAGATCACCCCAAAAGACCAATTTCATCCGTTTTTTCGAGGAACAAAGCATAGATTCGTCCATTTCCTATACGAACCGGCATGATGATGGTGAGCCTGAGACAGGCGCCGCCCATGTCGGGGGTCAACCGATCCACTCGAAAGGAAGATTGACGATGAACACCAAGTTTATGACTACTGTCGCTACCGGCGCTATCTTTGCAGCTGCCTCCGTCTTTGCTCCAGTCGCCTTCGCGCAGACTGCAACGACGCCCTCGACAACTACGACACCGATGGCAACGGCACCTTCGACAGACGCGCCGGCCGCAACCACAACGGGTTCTTACATCACGCAGCAGTCGCCCGATCAGGTCAGTGCCAATACCTATATCGGCCAGTCCGTCTACAATGGCGGCAATGAAAGCATCGGCAAGGTGAGCGACCTCATCATGCAGAAGAATGGCGGCATCGTTGCGGCCGTGGTCGGCGTCGGCGGGTTCCTGGGTATCGGCGCCAAGAACGTTGCGGTTCCGATCAGCAACATTTCGATCGCACAGAACACCGACGGCACCGTCAAGCTGACGACATCCGAGTCGGCCGACACACTGAAGTCAGCTCCGGAATTCAAGACACTGGCGATGCAGTCCTCTGAATCGTCGTCTTCGACGCCTGCAACCACGGCTCCGGCCGGCGGTACGACTGCTCCGGCTGACGGCTCCACGACCACCAAGTAACTCGACAGCGGTATGATTGACACAAATTTTCGACGGCGGCGTGAAAACGCCGCCGTTTTGCTGTGCGAGATCAGAGCAGCGAACAATATCGTAGAGCGTCGTAGATTGCGGCGTGGACGTTGCGGCTGGAGACAGCGTCGCCGATGCGGATCAGATCGAAGCTGCCCTCGGGATTGCTCGTCCGCAAGGGCTGCAAGCGTGCGACCAGCGAACCATAATCCACGGCTCCGAGGTTTCGCGACAGGGGCTTGAGTTCTTCGTAAAGCTCGGCATTGGCCATGGTTCCGTGTTCGACCACCACCTGCGACACGCGGCGCTCCATCCTGGTCTTCTCCGAGTAATCCGACCCCAGCACGGCCACCAGCCCATTGCCCTCGCGCCTTACCGATTTGAGGCGTGTGTTGATCGTTACCCGGACGTTCTTCTCCGCGAATATCCTGGCGTAGGGAACGTGGTTCATGCCGCCCATCTCCGGCGCAAAGAACCGCTCCGGCGAGACCAGCTCCAGGTCTGCGCCGGCGATGGCGATAACTTCTGCAGCCGACATGCCGGGATGGCCGCCATTGTCGTCGAACAACAGCACGCTCCCCTCAGGCTTGACAGCACCAGCGAGAATATCCCAGCTCGAGGTTACCAGTTCATCACCCGCTTCGAGCTCCGGCGACTGGGCGATGCCACCGGTCGCGACCACGACGAGGTCCGGAGCGAACGGGAGCACCTCTTCTGCCGAGGCATAGGTGTCGTAGTGGATCATGACGCCGAGACGCTCCAGCTCCTGCAGCCTCCAGTCGACGATGCCGATCATTTCCTTGCGTCTGGAATTGCGGACAAGGAGATTGATCTGCCCACCCGCCTGCCCGCTCGCCTCGAGGAGGTCGACATGATGCCCGCGTTCGGCAAGAACGCGCGCCGCCTCGAGGCCGGCCGGTCCGGCGCCGATGACGATGGCCTTGCGGGCAATTTCGGCTTTCAGGATGTCGTGGCCGATCTCCGCCTCGCGGCTGGTGGCGGCGTTATGGATGCACAGCGCCTCGCCGCCTTCGTAGATGCGGTCGAGACAGTAGGTGGCGCCGACGCAGGGCCGGATGCGGGCCTCCTCGCCTGCCATGATCCTGTTGACGATATGCGGATCGGCTATGTGGGCCCGCGTCATTCCGACCATATCGAGCTTGCCCTCGGCGATCGCATAGCGGGCCGTGGCGACATCGGCGATGCGGGCAGCGTGGAAAACCGGAAACTTGGTAGCCGACCGGATATCGCCGGCGAAATCGAGGTGCGGCGAAGCGCGCATGCCCTGGATCGGGATAACTTCGTTCAGGGCAGCATCGCTGTCGATATGGCCCCGGATGATATTCAGGAAATCGATCTGCCCTGAGGCGGCAAGCGTCTTGGCGATGGCCACGCCCTCCTCTCGGGACAATCCCTTCTCCCAGTCTTCGTCGGCCACCAGCCGGATGCCGACGATGAAGTCAGGCCCGACGGCCTTTCGAACCGCTTCCGTGACCATGCTGGAAAAACGCATGCGGTTTTCAAGCGATCCGCCGAACGCATCATCGCGATGGTTGGTGGCCGGTGACCAGAAGCCGTCCATGAGATGACCATAGGCCTCGAGCTCGATACCATCGAGACCGGAGGCCTGCATCCGCACCGCCGCAGCCGCATAGTCGGCGACGATGCGCTCGATATCCCAGATTTCGGCTTCCTTCGGGAAGGCGCGATGGGCGGGCTCGCGGATCGCCGACGGCGCCAGCACCGGCAGCCAGGCGCCCTTGTTCCAGCCGGTACGCCGGCCGAGATGGGTCAGCTGGATCATGACAGCCGCCCCGAACTCATGACAGTCGTCGGTGAGCGCCTTCAGCCACGGAACGATTTCGTCCTTGTAGGCGTGCAGGTTGCCGAATGCCGGCGGCGAGTCGGGCGATACCACGGCAGAGCCCGCGGTCATCGTCAGCGCGATGCCGCCCTTGGCTTTTTCGCGGTGGTACAGGCGATAGCGATCGGTGGGCATTCCACCTTCGGAATAGGCCGGCTCATGGGCGGTCGACATGATGCGGTTTTTGAGCGTCAGATGCTTCAGCTGATAGCGTTGCAGCAGGGGGTCAGTCGGTTCGGCCATGATATGTGTTCTCTGCATGCCAAGGGTTCGTCATGACAGACATCATTGCCGAGCTGGATGCAGAATGCGAGGCCTATCGGCGGCGCGCGGTGGTCGCGCAGCGGCGCGATCGAAACAGACACCCTGGAGTGTCAGGCATTGGTATGATCGCTCAGGGCGTAATAGCGTTCGTGCAGATAACGCAGCGTAGAGGCGCCATCGACAGGCCTGCCGTAGAAATAGCCTTGCCCCATTCCGCATCCGAGCGATCGCAGCTTTTCAGCTTCATCGCTGTCCTCGATGCCTTCGGCCACCACCTCGAGGTCCAGCCCTTCGCACATAGCGAGAATGGCCTTGATGATATGTTCGGAGGCTCGGTCGCTGTTGATGCGCGAGACGAAGGCGCGATCGATCTTGACCTTGTCGAAAATGAACTCGCGCAACCGGCCGAGGCTCGATTGGCCCGTGCCGAAATCGTCGAGCGAGATGCGGACGCCGGCGGCGCGCAGGTCGGTGATGATCTGGTGGGCGGTCTCGGCCGATGTCATGACTGCGGTCTCGGTGATTTCCAGCTCGAGCCGGCGTGGGTCGAAGCCGACGCGCGCAAGAATTGCCAACACGCTGCTGGAGGTTCCCGGATCCATCAGCTGCGCGGACGACAGGTTGAACGATAGGAACAATTCGCGCGGCCAGGCGAGTGCTGCCTCCGCAGCCTTGCGCAGCAAGGTCTCGGAGAGAGCATCGATAAAGCCGCGCTCCTCGGCCAGCGGCACAAAGACGGCCGGAGAAACGAAGCCGAGATCTGGATCGCTCCAGCGGGCGAGCGCTTCGAAGCCGACCACGGTGTCGTTGGCGAGCGAAACGATCGGCTGGAAGTGAACATCGATGGCGTCGGAGATGATGGCGTTTCGCAGGGCCTGCTCCAGCTGCGTCGCCCGCTTCATCTCTTCAGCGATTTCATTGGAATAGACCGTGATCTGGCCGCGACCCCGACGCTTCGACCGGTAAAGGGCGGTCTCTGCGCTTTTCAGCAGGGCGTCGAAGTTGTCGCCGGCAAAGGGGTGTATGGCAAGACCGAAGGACGCCGAGAGCCGAACGTTGCGGTCGCCGAGGTCGTAGGGCGCCGAAAGCACCTCTCGGATCATCTGGCCGAATTTCTCGCCGCCGACCCTCTCGAACACGAGCGGCAGGACGAAGGCAAATTCGTCGCCATCGTGACGGGTCACGGTTGCGCCATCAGGAATGCATGCCTTGAGACGGTGGGCGACCTGGCAAAGGATTTCGTCGCCGGCCTCCGCACCGAACAGGTCATTTATGGGCTTGAAGGCATCAAGGTTGGCTATGGCGATGGTAAAGGGCGCGGGATCGCTGGCACGCTCTTCCGCGAGCAGCCGTACGCGGTCGCGCATGCGATACCGATTGCCCAACCCGGTCAACGGATCGGTATATGCCATGGCCTGCAGCTCAGTCTGGCTAACGGGCAAGGGCGGCAAATCCGGTGATTTCATCTGCAATTCCGACACGTCTCCCACCCATGAGGCAGAATGCCGGCTAAGTCTTAAAAAATGGATAGCGCCGCCCTGGCGAGACCGGGCGGGAGAGGCTGCGCGCGCTTGTCGCTAGGCCGTTTCGCGGGCCTGTGCGTTGCCGAGATGCTTGAGGAACACCAGTTGCAGCATGTCGGGGCTCACGGGTTTCAGGATGACGTCGTCCATGCCGGATGCAAAGCACGCATCGCGATCCTGGTCGAGCGCCTGGGTCAGGACGCCGACGATCGGCGTTCGACTGGCCGAACCTGCTTCGACCTGCCGGATCAGCCTGGTTGCCTCGAACCCATTGAGGCCGGGCAGCGTGATGTCCATGAGCATCAGCTGGGGACGGTATTCGGTCCACATCCTCACCGCCTCATCGCCGGTGGAAGCGATCTTGTAGCTATAGCCGAGGCCTTCGAGGATCTGCGAAAAGACGATCTTGTTGATGGCATTGTCTTCAGCGACCAGGATCTCGCAGCTGTTGTCTTCCGTGCTGATCGAGATCGGCCAGATCTTTTCATCGGGATGTTTCGGCGCGAGCCTCTTGCCGCGCATGTTGCGGTTGAAATACCGGGCAATCCGGAAGGTCAATTCGTTGGCGAGTTGCGCGCCGTCGAGGCAGAGGGCCGGGATATTCTGGCGTTCGGCCAGCTCCATGCCGCGCACGCCGATCTGGTTGTCGATGACGACCAGATCGATGCGAACACCGAGCGAGCTTGCAAAATCGAGAAACGCCGCTTCTTCACCTTCGCTGCGCACCACGCAAGCCTCGAACCCGTATTTGGCAAGCATCTTGAGGGCTGTCGATTCAGCCGCGATATCGTTCGTCACGAGGAGTATCTTCTGGCCGTTGAACGTTTCAGGGGTGAACGTTTCCATGGCGGGCAGTCTGTGCAGGGCTGCCTGCAGGGTCTCGACCGGGACATAGGCCCGCCGATAGCTGCGGTCGCCGGATTCGGTAATGGCGGACGCAAGGCCGAACTCATCGAAATCGGCGCCGTCGGTCGGCAGGTCCTGCATCGTTGCGACGAGAAAATAGCGGCCGGGCTTGCCGATCCGGAGCTTGCGCGTGACGATGTCGCGCTCCATGCCACTACGATCGATCTGCCGCTGGCGGGAAATCGAAAGGTCGCCACTATCGATCACGTGCCGGTCGCTTTCACCAAAACGCGCGGCTACGTCGGTGGAGAATAGATCGCTGCTCTTGCGACCCAGTATTTCATCTGCCGACCTCTGGTATTTGTCGCAGAGCGCCTTGTTGACGGCGACGTAGGTCAGGTCCCTGTCCTTGACGAACAGCGGAAAGGGCAGGTTGTCGAGGATATCCTCCGTGAGTTGAACGCGCTCGAGATCCGCCCGCCATTGCTCCTCGCGTTTGCGGGCCTCGGAAATATCGGTGATGATGCAGACACCGTAACCGCTGGAGAGCCGGCGCTTGGTGAAGCGCACCCAGCGGTCGGCGCCATGGCGCTCAGTGAATTCGTACCGTTCGCGCCAGTGGGTAGCGATCGTCTGCGACAGCCAGTCCTCGCGGCTGCTCGGAACGGGTCGCTTGCCGGCAACGTCGCGCTGGCGGATACCGGTGTCGAAGACGGCACCGAGGAAATCGCGCAGGCGGGTCTGCGGCCGCAACAGGTGCTCGGAAATCGGATAGAAATTCAGGACCTGACGGCTGGCAAAGAGCAGCGTATCGTTTTTATCGTAGACGAAGAATGCGGACTGCAGCCCCTCGCAAATCGCATCGAAAAGCGCCGTCTGCAGCGTGCCATCGGCAGGCGCATCGTCACTGACGGAGAGCACTGCCTTCTCAAACTCGGCAGTCATTCGTCCGATTCCCCTATGGCATCGATCACTGAGAGGCCCTCAGGCGGGCACGGTCTGGCCGGCACCGAATTGCGGTAAGCATGCTGGCAAGCTGTTTGAAACAGACGAATGCCGGCCAGTATATGTGACGGTTTCCAGCTGGCCATCACGTGCCGCGATCAGGTGCGATGCACCGCCTGCAATCATTTCAAACAATAGCGGAAATCTGCCTTTTTAGTATTAAGGTCCGATTAATGGCGCAGCGAACATGTTGCGTCGCGGAATAAGGTGGACGGCGCCCTGAGCGGACAGTTTGTCCTTTCCACGGGGATACGAATCCGGGAAAATGCCGCTATGAACATCAAGCAGCTTTCCGAAACCCTGGTCAACCAGATCGCCGCCGGCGAAGTCATCGAGCGGCCGTCGAGTGCGGTCAAGGAACTCATCGAAAACGCACTGGATGCAGGCGCAACACGTATCGAGATCGCCACTGCCGGTGGCGGCAAGGCACTGCTGCGGGTCAGCGACAACGGCAGCGGCATGGATCGCGACGATCTCGAACTTGCCGTGCGCCGACACTGCACCTCGAAGATATCGGATACGCTCGACAACATCCGCACCCTCGGCTTTCGCGGCGAGGCATTGCCCTCGATCGGCTCGGTGGCGCGCTTGTCGATTTCGAGCCGCAGGGCGGATGGCGCGGACGGCGCGGAAATCGCCGTCGCCGGCGGCAGGCTGCTGCACCTGCGGCCGGCAGCCGCCAATCCCGGTACCATTGTCGAGGTCCGCGACCTCTTCTTCGCAACGCCGGCGCGGCTGAAATTCCTGAAGACGGAACGTGCCGAGGCAGCGGCCATCACCGAAGTCGTGAAGCGGATGGCCATCGCTTTTCCGCATGTGCGCTTCGTGCTCTCGGGCTCCGACCGCTCGACGCTGGAGTTTGCCGCAACCGGCGACGACAGGCTGGCGCGCATGGCGCAGGTGCTGGGCGAGGACTTCAAGCACAATGCCATTGCGCTGGATGCCGAGCGCGAGGATGTCGGGCTGAAGGGCTATGCGGGTGTGCCGACCTTCAATCGCGGCAACGCGGCGCATCAATACGCCTTCGTCAACGGCCGGCCGGTGCAGGACAAGCAAATCCTCTCGGCGATCCGGGGCGCCTATGCCGAGACAATACCGTCCGGGCGCTACCCGGTCGCGGTGCTGTCGATCAGCATCGATCCGGCGCTGGTCGACGTCAATGTCCACCCTGCGAAGTCCGACGTGCGGTTCCGCGATCCCGGCCTCGTGCGCGGACTGATCGTCGGGGCCATCCGCGAGGCGTTGTCGCGCGATGGCGACCGGGCGGCAACCACCGGCGCCGACGGCATGTTGCGCTCTTTCCGGGGCGGTGCCCAGGCGGCATGGCGGCCATCCCCGCCTGCGGCACCGTGGTCACCACAGACTTCGCCATCGCGCCCATACGATGCAACGTCCGTGGTGAGCGGCTTTGGCGAACCGGCGCAGGCAACATTCGAGGATCTATCGGTCCCGGCGGCGCGGGTGGACAGAGGCCATGCCGACGTCCAGCCGGATACACCGCAGCCACAGCACCGCCTCGGCGCGGCGCGGGCGCAGATCCATGCGAACTACATCGTCGCCCAGACGGAAGATGGGCTGGTCATCGTCGACCAGCACGCGGCCCATGAACGGCTGGTATTCGAGGAAATGCGCAAGGCGCTGCATTCCAGGCGGATGCCGTCTCAAGTCCTGCTGATCCCCGAAATCATCGACCTGCCGGAAGAGGATTGCGACCGGCTGATGGTGCACGCCGAAAGCCTCGGCAATCTGGGACTTGCCATCGAACGCTTCGGACCGGGAGCAATCGCAGTGCGCGAAACGCCGGCGATGCTCGGCGAGGTCGATGCGCAGGGAATGATCCGCCAGCTCGCCGACGAGATTGCCGAATGGGATACGTCGTCGCTGCTGGGCGCAAAGCTGGAATATGTCGCCGCCACCATGGCCTGTCATGGCTCGGTGCGTTCCGGACGGCAACTGCGCCCGGAGGAGATGAACGCGCTGTTGCGGCAGATGGAAGCAACGCCTGGATCCGGCCAATGCAACCACGGGCGACCGACCTATATCGAGCTCAAGCTCAGCGATATCGAGCGGCTGTTCGGCCGCAGCTGAAAAAGCTGGAAATATGCCCGCCGCCGCGCTAAGGCAGGCGATGGCAGGAGAATGACGGAAATGAACCTTTTAGAGGGAAGCGGAAACCGCGAAGCGAAGGTGCGCTATCTCGACGGCGACTTCCAGCTGCTGGCGCCCGGCTCCCATGTGATCTGCGCCATGACCGGCCAGCGCATTCCGCTCGACGAGCTCCGCTACTGGAGCGTCGCGCGCCAGGAACCCTATGCCGACGCCGTCTCCTCGTTTGAAGCCGACAAGCGCGCCGGTGTCCTGCCTAACCAGCGTCGCTAGCCCTTAGGTCCCGGCGTGCCTTCCGCGAGCCTCCGGCTACGGCAGGCTGCGAAGGCGTTGTCGATGATGAGATTGGCAGCGCGGTGGTCCGAAAAGGTCATCTCGACCTCGATGACAAGGCTCTCGGCAATCAGTTTTTCCGCAGCGCCGGATCTGCCAAGCAAACGCACATAATCCTTCGATGTCGTGACGATCTTTAGGTCGTGGCGTCTTGCCGTGTCGAGAAGATCGGCAATTGCCGCATCGCTGAGGTGCTGGTGGTCGCCGAAGGGCCGATGCACGACGATTGTTGCACCGGTGGATTCGACGGTGCGGAAGAATTTCTGTGGGTCGGCGATACCGGCGAAGGCCAGTACGCTCTGGCCGGCCAGACCCTCCCGTCCGCGCACCTTCAGGACAGCGGTGAAAAACGGCTTGCCGGCGCGGGCTGCCATCCGCACCACCGCATCGGCGGCCTTGCCGCTGCCAACCTTGAGCAGTCCGGACGTGTGCCGGAGCTGTTCGCCAAGGGGCGCGCGCAACGGTCCTCCGGGTACGATATGTCCATTGCCGATGCCGCTGTTGGCGTCGATCACCAGCAGCGCATAGTCGATGGCGAGTTGGGCACTCTGGAAACCGTCATCCATGATGATGAGATCGGCGCCCTCTTCGACCAGGCGACGGGCCCCTTCGATGCGTCGCCGTGAAATCACCGTCAGGGCTTCGCGCGCAAGGAGCAGCGGCTCATCGCCGACTACGGCCGCGGTATGCTTATCCGGTTCGACGACGGTGATGCCGCGCGCCGAGCCGCCATAGCCACGGCTGAGAAAACCGGGTTTCAGCCCCTTTTCCTTTGCCTGACGTGCCAGACTGAGCGCAGTCGGCGTCTTGCCGGCGCCCCCGACCGTGAAATTGCCGACGCAGATGACTGGAACAGGAACGGAAGCTCGTCGGCCATTGGCCATGCGCTTGCAGGCGATGCGGCCATACAGGTAGGACACGGGCCAGAGCAGGCGCGCGCGCCAATCGGGCTTCGTCCACCAGAATGGCGGTGCTTCCGATACCATGTGATCCCCTGTTCGATTATCGGCAAAGAGACGGCAGTTTGCCCTGGAATGCAAGCGGTTACCGCGAGATCAGGACGTCGGGCAGAAGTGGCTCAAGCCCGGTGATGTCATCGAGGCAATAGTCTGCGGCGGCGGCAAGGCTTTCCGGCGAACCGGTGCCGGTCAGGACGCCGATGGTGAGCCCGACGCTGGCGTTACGCCCCATGTGGAGATCGTGGTTGTTGTCGCCAACCATGGCCACCTCGCCCGGAGACAGGCCTGTGGCCTCGCAGAAGCCAAGCACCATGCCGGGCTCGGGCTTGACGCCGAACCCGCTGTCATAGCCGGCAATGAAATCAAGGCAGTCGAGAAACCCGAAATGCCGGGCAGTTTCGCGGATGGAAGTCTGGTTGTCGCTGGAGGCGACGCCAAGACGGTATCCCCTTGCCTTCAGGCGGCCGAAAAAGGCTCCGAGATCCGTGACCGGAACGGCAAACTGCGCGGCGCCTGAAAACAGGTCGTCCAGTTGGAGCGTGAGATCATCGATGTCGAGGGTCGAGCCCGCAGCGACCAGTCCTTCGGCAATCTGGCGGGTGTTGCCGGCTGCGAGCAGGCTGTCCGGAACGACGTGGCCGGACACCGGGTCCATGCCGCAGGCAAGCAGCAACCGGTCCGCCAGCGCCGCCTCGCCTCCGGCGGCGATCTGTGCCAGTTGCCGGTTCACCGGCAGCCAGCTCTTGTTGTAATCGAGCAGCGTGCCGTCCTTGTCGAAAAGGATGCCCCGGATGGCGGCCAGTCGTTCGTCAGTCACCAAGAAGTCCTCAAGCCTGCGCGGCCTTCGGCAACAGCCGGGCTTTCAGCGTCAGTGGATTGATGTAGGGTTCCAGCCCCTTGATCGTCGCCGTCAGGGCGCCGCGCATCTCGTGCACCGCCGTAAATCCGGCCTCGATCATGGTGGCGCGGGCAGTGTCGTTGGTCAAAAGGTAATGGACGCCCTTGGCCAGCATTTCTGTGTCGCGGACCATGCGGGCGCTGCCGCTGCGCGCAAGCCTCTGGTAGGACTCGCGAAAATTCTGCACGTGGCCGCCCGTCAGGATCGCACAGCCCATCATTGCCGGTTCGATCGGGTTCTGGCCACCCTTGTTCTCGAACAACGAGCGGCCGACGAATGCCACCTCGGTCATGCGGAGATAAAGGCCCATTTCGCCAATGGTGTCGCCGAGGAACACGTCGACATCGGCGGTCAGCGGATCGTTGCGGGTCCGGCGGGCTACCTTCAGCCCCTGTGCCAGCAGCATCTTCTCGATATCGTCGCAGCGTTCGGGATGACGGGGGACGAGGATCGTCACCAGATCGTCGCGCGCCTTGAGGGTGCGGTGGACGACAGCTGCCGCATTCTCCTCGCCCTCAAAGGTCGAAACGGCGGCCCAGGTCTTGCGGGTGCCGAGTTGCCGCATGTAATCGGCCAGCACCGCCGCATCATAGGGCGGCGCGTCGGTATCCACCTTGAGGTTGCCGGAGGTGCTCACCTGCAGCGCACCAAGGTCGCGAAAACGCTCCGCATCGACATCCGATTGCGCCAGAACCAGCGCCATATTTTCCAGCAGTGCTGCAGCCAGCGACGGATGGCGCTGCCAGCGGCTGAAGGACCTGTCGGACATGCGGGCATTCACGAGGATCTGCGGGATACGCCGGGCCACGAGTTCGCCGATCGTCGTCGGCCAGATCTCGGATTCGGCGATGATGCTGCAATCCGGCTGCCAGTAGTCGAGAAAGCGGGCAACGGCAGGCTTGAGGTCGAGCGGGACATACTGGTGGATGACGTCATCGCCGAGACGCTCGCGGGTCACCTGCGCCGACGTCATTGTGCCTGTCGTCAACAGCACGTGAATGTTTCGCTGGCGGATTTCGCGGATCAGCGGCACGACAGCCGAGGTCTCGCCGACGCTTGCGGCATGAAACCAGATCAGAGGACCCTGCGGGCGGTTGGCGCTGGCATAGCCGAAGCGCTCGCCACGCCTTGCCTTGTCTTCCTTGCCGTTGGTCGCACGCAGCGCAAGGTAGGGCGTCATCAGTGGCGAGATCGCGACGCCACCGAGACGATAGGCTTTCAGCGCCATACGCGCCCTAAAGCTGCTCATCGCAGAAGCCTCCGATCCGTGGTGATCGTCATCAATGCCAAAACCCAAACTGTTGCGACTGGACTAAATAAAGTTTCAGCTCAAAAAGAGCAGTAAAACCAGATGCTTGGCAAATTTATGACTGACCCGCGGCAATCACGGCTGTATCAATGGTTTCCGCAATCAGCCTTTGGGAGAGGCTGAATCCTGCGGATCGAGCAGGCGATGCATGTGAACGATGAAATAGCGCATATGAGCGTTATCGACAGTCTGCTGTGCCTTGGCCTTCCAGGCCATGTGCGCACTGGCATAATCGGGGAAAATGCCAACGATGTCGAGGCCGCTCAGATCACGGAAGTTCACGTCGTTGAGATTTTCGAGCTCGCCGCCGAAAACGAGATGCAGAAGCTGCTTTTTAGCGCTGGAGTCAGTCATATCTGTCTTTCTTTCCTATCGCTCCCCCAACGCTCATCTGAGCGATTTTGGGTGAAAGGTCAACCGTCTCGTCGGGAGGCAAGCTGATGCAGGAATTCCGGCATCAGGGCCTCTCCGGCACCACAAAGTTCGGCGTGCTTGACCACGGCCTTGTTGTAGACAAGCAGGTCGCCGGCAAGGTCGACAAGCTGCCCGCCGGCACGCTGCAGGATCAGGTCGGCTGCGGCCAGATCCCAGTCGTGGGAATCGCGCTTGACCAACGTACCTTCCAGCCTTCCGTCGGCCACCATGGCGAGGCGGTAGGCGAGCGACGGGATGTGCTTGACGCGCTGGACGGTGCTGCGGAACGCCACGCCAAAGCCGGCAATCATGTCTTCAGCAGTTGCCAGCCGATGGACATCGCCGGCTCTTGGCTCGGACACCTTGAGTATATTGCCGTTCTTGAGCGCAGGTCCGTCGAGCCCGGCGACATAGAGTTCGCGGAGCGCCGGGGCAAACAGCACGCCGGCAACAGGGCGCCCGTCGGTGACCACGGCGACGCTGATGCACCAGATCTCCGAGCCGGCCAGAAACCCGCGCGTGCCGTCGATCGGATCGACGACGAACAACGTGCTGCGCTGGAGGCGATCGGATGCGTCGTCGGTCTCTTCGGACAGCCAACCGTAATCCGGCCGGGCCGCCTGCAGTACTCTCGAGAGCACATCGTTGGCGGCATAGTCTGCAGCGCTGACGGGCGATTGCCCACCATTTTTCCACCAGACTTCCGGAGACTGCCGGAAGAAGCCGAGGGCCACTTCGCCGGCTTCCTGGGCCGCCTGGACAATCAGGTCCAGGTCGCTTTCCCAGCTGAACGTTTCGCTCTCGCCCATGCTTTCGTTCCCGTAAGGCCCTAGGGCATCTCAGCGTTTCACGGAAACGCAAAAATACTCTATCTCTCTGTTTTTATGCACTTCCAAACACAAGCACTCTAGAGGCCGGCCAGCGTCATGCCTTCGATGGCTATGGTCGGCGCTGCCGTGCTGAAGCTCCGGTCGATATCGTTGGCCGGCGTGAAGCGCATGAACATGTCCTTGAGATTGGAGGCAATGGTCACCTCCGACACTGCAAATGTCAGTTCGCCGTTCTCGATCCAGAAACCTGTTGCGCCACGGCTGTATTCGCCGGTGATCATGTTGACGCCCTGGCCGATCAGTTCGGTGACGTAGAACCCGTCCTTGACGCTCTTGATCAGCTCTTCCGGCGGCATCTCGCCGGGCTCTAGCGCAAGATTGGTGGACGATGGCGTAACCGTTGTGCCGCCGCGAACGCCACGGCCGTTCGTCGGCATGCCGATTTCCCGGCCAGTCGAGGTTGACAGGAACCAGTGCTTGAGCACGCCATCCTCGATCATCACCAGACGCTGGCCGCTGACGCCTTCGCCATCGAAAGGACGGGAGGCGGAGCCGCGGACGATGAGTGGATCGTCGGTGATGGACATTCCGGATTTCAGCACCTGCTGGCCCATCTTGTCGCGGAGGAAGCTCGACTTGCGGGCGACCGAGGAGCCGTTGATGGCGCCGCCGATGTGGCCGACGAAGCTGCGGGCGACGCGGGGGTCGAAGACCACGGTGACATTCTTGCCGGTCGGCACCTGGCGCGGATTGATCCGTTTGACCACCCGCTCTCCGGCGCGGCGGCCGATGTCCTCGGCAGAATCCAGATCGGCAAAGTAGAGACGGCTGTCGAAATCGTAGTCGCGCTCCATGCCTGTGCCTTCGCCGGCGATGACGCTGACGGACCGGCCGAACCGCGAGCCCTTGTAGGCACCTTCGAAGCCGCGCGAGGTCACCAGCACCATGCCGCCCATCCCGGCCGAGGCGCCGGAGCCGGAGGACTTGCTGACGCCCTTGACGGCCAGACCGGCCTCCTCCATCGCCAGCGCGGCTTCGCGCAGCTGATCGGTGGAGACCTCAGTCGGGTCGTAGAGATCGAGATCTGGGTAGTTGCGGGCCAGCTTGTCGTCGTCCGCGAGACACGCAAACGGATCTTCCGGAGACACCTTCGCCATGGCAACGGCGCGTTCGGCCAGGACCTGGAGATCGAAACCCGGGTTGGCTGATACATTCGCGACCCGGTTGCCGACGAAGACACGCAGCGAAAAGTCATCGCTTTCAGAGGACTCCGTGCCCTCGACCTTGCCAAGCCGCACACTCACCGATTGCGAGCGGGAACGCACGACGACCGCATCGGCGGCATCGGCACCGGCCTTGCGGGCGAGATCTATCAGCTGGCTGGCGCGGGAAAGTAGTGTTGCGGAATCGATTTCAGAGGACATGAGTTGGCCTTTCCTTCGTCTTCCATTTATTGTGCAGTACCGAAAGCATCAAGGCCGAGCGTGTCGATTCTTGGGGCTCGACAGCATATGCACTGCCTACCCACGGAAAGATACAGACCATGTCAGCCCCTAACGCCTTCTTCACCGAAACGCTGTTGCTGCTCGGCGGCACCGTCGTTACGGCACCGATCTTCAAAAAGCTCGGTCTGGGCACGGTGCTCGGCTACCTCGCGGCCGGCGTCGTCATCGGTCCCGTGCTGCACGGCATCAGCGACGGTGAAGCCGTGCTCGGCGTGGCCGAGCTTGGCGTCGTGTTCCTGCTGTTCATCATTGGCCTCGAACTGAAGCCGACCCGGCTCTGGCAGATGCGCCGGGACATCTTCGGTCTCGGAAGCGCGCAGGTCATTTTCACCGGAATCGCATTGACGTTCGCGGCATGGCTGACAGGCATGGTCGACTGGCGCGGCAGTATCATTGCCGGCTTTGGCCTGGCGCTGTCGTCCACCGCCTTCGCGATGCAGATCCTAGACGACCAGAGCGATATCAACACCCGTTACGGCCAGCGATCCTTCTCGATGCTGCTGTTCCAGGATCTCGCCATCGTGCCGCTTCTCGCACTGATCACCGTGCTCGACGGGCCGAAGCAGGAAGCCCATCCCCTGACCGACCTTGCCATCGCTGTCGCCGCGGTTGCCGGCATGATCGTGGTCGGCCGCTATTTGCTGACGCCGCTGTTCCAGGTGATCGGCCGGACCGGCGCCCGGGAGGCGATGATCGCGGCGGCGCTGTTCGTCGTGCTTGGCTCGGCCACATTGATGCAAATGGCTGGTCTTTCAATGGCGATGGGCGCTTTTCTCTCGGGTGTGATGCTGGCCGAGTCCTCCTACAGGCACGAACTGGAGGCCGATATCGAACCGTTTCGCGGCGTGCTGCTGGCGATTTTCTTCATTGCCGTCGGCCTGTCGCTGCAGCTTCAGGTGATCTACGATCACGCATTTTTCATCCTCATGGCCGTGCCGGTATTGCTGGCGGTCAAGGCGCTGGTCATCTACGGCCTCTGCCGCATATCGGGCTCGTCGCATAACGATGCTATCCGCATCGCGTTGCTGCTGCCGCAGGGCGGCGAATTCGGCTTCGTGCTGTTCAGCACCGCGGCGTCCACGGGGGGACTGCTTTCGGACAGCACCGCCTCGCTGCTGATCGCCATCGTCACGCTGTCGATGGCGCTGACGCCGCTTGCCGTGGCGCTGTCGAAGCGGCTGATGACGGCCGATGCGCATGAAGAGATCGACGAGAATTTCGAGGGCGCCGGCGCCGATGTGCTGATGATCGGCTTTTCGCGCTTCGGCCAGATCGCCGCGCAGATCCTGCTCGCCGGAGGCCGCGAGGTAACGGTGATCGACTTTTCCGCCGACCGCATCCGGCAAGCGTCGTCCTTCGGTTTTCGCATCTATTTCGGCGATGGAACCCGCAAGGACGTGCTGCGCTCCGCTGGCATAGATCGCGCTAAGATCGTGGTCATCTGCACTCACACGCGGGAAATCACCGACAAGATCGTCGAACTGGTGCAGGCCGAATATTCGCATGCGCGAATTTTCGTCCGCAGCTACGACCGTATCCACTCCATTGCGCTGCGAAAAGTGGGCGTCGACTACGAACTGCGCGAAACGCTGGAATCTGGCTTGGTGTTCGGCCGACGCACGCTCGAGGAACTCGGCGTCGGTGAAGCTGAGGCGATGGCGATCCAGGAAGATATCCGCAAGCGCGATGAGCAGCGGTTGGTGCTGCAGACGACGGAAGGTCCGCAGGCCGGGGCCGACATGCTGTTTTCGAAGCCGGTCAAGCCGGAACCGTTGATCAAACCGAAGCGGTCGGTCGAAGTCATCGATGCCAGCGACGATCTCTCGGAGCCGGCGAGTATCTAGACCCGGCGAGCCGTCAGGATTTCGTCGAGCGCATATTTCAGCTCGTCCTTGATGCCGACGGACATGGCGAGGATTTCGCGAGCCTTGAGGAAATCCATGACGCCGATGCGCCCGACTGCGGGGCAGAGGAAGATCTGCGGCGGACGCAGGCGGAGCTTCAGGGCAATCGCCGTCTGCATCATCAACTGGCCGCTGCCGAACAGGCTTTCCATGCGGTTCGGCACATGGGTACCGTCACCATCCGGCGCGCCGACGACATCGACGCCGATGACGATATCGGCAAGATCCATCAGATGTTCGTAAGGCACCGGATTGATGATGCCGCCGTCGATCATGACGCGGTCGTTGCGCCGCACCGGCATGAAGACTGCCGGAATAGCCGCAGAAGCAGCCAGTGCCTGGATGAGGTCGCCCTCTTCGATGACCACCTCGGACTGCCCGTAGTAATCGGTGGCGATCACCTTCATCGGGATGCGCAGGTCGGCAAAATTATCCGGCACCTGATGCGGCAGGAAGGCACGTAGCACGCGCTCGAGATCGAACTGGCCGATCTTCAACCCGCGCACAGACTTTGGCCTCAGACCCCATATGCGGTTGGCGACTGCCTTCTTGTTGCCGATGCTGGAGAGAGCGTAGTCGCGGATTTCGATGCCGCTCATGCCAGACGCCATGCCCGCGCCCATGATTGCGCCGATCGACGAACCGGAAATGGCGACCGGCCGGATGCCGAGTTCGTCCAGCGCCTCGATGATGTGGATATGGGCAAGCCCACGTGCACCGCCGCCGCCGAAGGAAACGGCCAGAGAGGGCTGCGACGAGCTGTAGGCGTCCATGGTGTCGGTGATCTCGTCACCCAGTCTGGTCATCGTGTTCATAACTCAAGCCGGCTGGTAGCGGAAAAAGTGCATCTTGCTGTCGCCAAACGTTCTGACCTCCAGCAACACATACTCTGCGGGAGCGTTGACGACGATATCGGCACGCTCTTCGAGGATCGCAAGGGCGCCCGACACCAGCCAGCCGCCATCTGCCGCCGCTGCGAAGGCCTTTTCGCCGAGGCCATGGCCATAGGGCGGATCGGCGAACAGGAAGTCGAACGGCTCGAGATTGCCGACGCTGCCGAGATCGGTGGCGTCGCGACGCAGCATGCGCGTCCGGCCGTGCAGGCCGAGCGCATCGATGTTTTCCCAGAGGAGTCCACGCCCCTCGACACTGCTTTCGACAAACAGCACGTGACGGCAACCGCGCGAGGCACCTTCGAGGCCGACCGCGCCGGTACCGGCAAAGAGGTCCATCATGCGCGTCGCGTCGATCGCCTCGGGATAGGCGTGGCTCAGGATATTGAACAGGCTTTCGCGCGTCCGGTCAGCCGTTGGCCGGATCGCGTTGGACTTGGGCACGGCTAGAGACCGACCGCGAAACTCTCCGCCGACAATCCTCACCGTCCGTTAGCCCCTCTTGCCCTTCGGGCCGCCTCTTGGAGCACCCCCTGCCGGACGACCGCTGCCGGCGCCGTCGCGTGGCTTGCCGGAAAAGCTCTTTGCACCCGGCTTGCCCGCTGGCTTGCCGCCGAAGGATTTACCGGCTGGCTTGCCTGTATAAGGACGGCCTGCGGGCTTTGCACCGGCCGGCTTTTCGCCATACGAGCGCTCACCGGAGGGACGTTCAGTCCTTGCCGGACGTTCGGACCGCTGGTCGCCATCGAAGGACCGTGTCGGCCTGTCGCTTCTCGGCTTGTCACCAAAGGAACGTTCGCCCTGGGGACGTTCGCTGCGGACAGGACGATCGCCACGCGGAGCGTCGGAGCGGAACGGCTTTGCACGGGGACGATCCTCGCCTTCCGTGCGCGGCCTGCCGGTATAGGGGCGGTCGCCTTGCGGACGGGCGCGCTCGGGCCGCTCGCCACGAGGACGATCGCTTTGTGGACGATCACCGCGCGGTGGCCGGTCGCCGGAGGGACGATCGCCACGAGGTGCATCCGAACGGCTGTCGCTGCGGAAAGAGTTGGTCCGTGGGCGATCCTCGCCCTCGGTACGCGGGCGGCTCGGGCCACGCGGGCGGTCGCCAAACGGCTTATCGGCACGCGGAGCACGATCGCCAAATGGCTTGTCGCTGCGGGCCGGACGATCACCGAAGGACTTTGCGCCCTGGGGGCGGTCGCCGCGCGGGGCACGGTCGCCAAACGGCTTGTCGCCGCGTGGCGGACGGTCGCTGCCGGCGCTCTTGCGGCCGAAACCGCCGCCTTTGCCCTTGGCATCGTCAGTATCGTCAGTGGCGCGGATCCACTCACCTTCGCTGTCGCTGACGCGACTGACACGGACGCGCGGACCTTCATCCGGGCGCTCGGAGCCGGGGCGCACGCGCGGGCCACGGGTCGAAGGGCCATATCTTTCAAGATTCTTGGCAACCTTTTCGGCTGCCTTCTCGCCAAGAGGACGGGCGCCGGGCGCCATCCAGACATTGGCGCTGCGGCGCGGCGTCGTCATCGGTGCGCGCTTCGGACGGTCGTCGTCCTTGCCACGGGCACCGCCCTTGCTGTCTTCGCGCTTCGTATCGAGATGGCCACGGGCGGGAGCGCGCTTGTCGCTCGACTTTTCGCGCTTGACCCAGTCATCGCGCTGCTGCGGACGGGCAGCGGGCGCTTCGTCGTCGTCAGCGGCGTCGCCACCGGTGACATTGTAGATCGGCGCATCGAAATTTGCCTTGGCGTCTTCGACGAGGCGTGGACCGAGCTGGTCGCGGAGCGTTCGACCACGGACTTCGACGGCCTGGCCTTCCGGCAGGTCGCCGAGCTGGAACGGGCCGTAGGAAATGCGGATCAGGCGATTGACCTCGAGGCCGAGCACGCCGAGGACGTTCTTGATTTCGCGGTTCTTGCCTTCGCGAAGACCCATGGTGATCCAGACGTTGGAGCCCTGCACCTTGTCGAGCGTTGCCTCGATAGAGCCATAGAGCACGCCATCGACGGCGATGCCTTCTTTCAGCTTGTCGAGCGCGTCCTGGTCGATCTCGCCATGGGCGCGGACGCGGTAGCGACGCAGCCAGCCGGTGGTCGGCAATTCCAGCACGCGAGCAAGGCCGCCGTCATTGGTCAGCAGCAACAAGCCTTCGGTGTTGATGTCGAGGCGGCCGATGGACATGACGCGCGGCAGGTCGTCCGGCAGGTTGTCGAATACGGTATCGCGGCCTTCCGGATCGGCATTGGTGGTCACCAGGCCGGCAGGCTTGTGGTAGAGCCACAGACGGGTGCGCTCGATACCACGGATCGGCACGCCATCGACTTCGATCTTGTCCGTCAGGGTGACGTTGATGACCGGGCTGTCGAGCTGCACGCCGTTCAGCTTGACGCGGCCTTCCATGATCATCCGCTCGATATCGCGGCGGGAGGCGACGCCGACGCGTGCCATTACCTTGGAGATACGTTCGGCGTCATCCGGGATATTCGCCTTGGTGAGCTTCGACGGCGCAGGTTTTGCAGCATTGGTGTCTTCGCGCTTCGGCATCGGCTTATCGCGAAGAAAGGGCTTGGACCCAGGCCGCTTGGGCTTGTCATTGAATGTCATTTGATGTTTGCCTGAGTTTTTAGACCAAATTGGTCTTTGGCGTGTCCTATCAGGTCACGCCGCTTCGGTTAAGTGGAAAATCTTGATGGCGAGGACAAATCATTTCATGGCGCTGGCGCTGGATGAAGCCCGCGCCGCCGGACAGCGTGGCGAAGTGCCGATCGGCGCCGTGGTGGTTTTCGACAACACCGTCATCGCCAGGGCGGGCAACCGGACCCGGGAATTGAACGATGTCACCGCCCATGCCGAAATCGTGGCGATCCGGCTTGCCAGCGCAACGCTAGGCCAGGAGCGGCTGGTCGATGCCGATCTCTACGTGACGCTGGAGCCCTGCACGATGTGTGCGGCGGCCATTTCGTTCGCCCGCATCCGCCGGCTCTACTATGGCGCGGAGGATCCGAAAGGCGGCGGCATCGACAACGGCGTGCGCTTCTTTGCGCAGGCGACATGCCATCACAGCCCGGAGGTCTATTCAGGCCTCGCCGAAAGCGATGCCAGCGATATCCTCAAGGCTTTTTTTCAAGCCCGGCGCGGCGAATAGCGCTTTCAGGCTTCGATTACTGGAATGGCTTCCACCAGCTGCTCGACTGCTGGGCCGCCTCGGCATCCTTCAGCCGCTTCTTTTCCTTCTTCGATTCCGGCGTGCCGAGATCGTTGAGGGCGGCTGGGTCGGCAACCTGGCGATACTGCGCCGGAGGGTCGATGAGGTAACGGCGCTGGTCGATGTAGGTGCCGTCCTGCTGCTTGCGGGCCTCGCGGTAGGCGGCGGTCTGCTGCGCCTGCGTCATCTGGTTGGCGTGGCTATCGGAATAGACCAACGGCGAGCGGTAGGTGGCAGAATTCTTGTTGGCGTCTGCATCGGCAACGAGACGCTTGCGGGCGTCTTCAGGCGATTCGACCCAGTTCGGATTGTCAGAGGAAGCCAGCGACTGTTGCGGCTGCGTCAGGGTCGACCTGCCATCGGCCGGCGGCACCACCAGACCTGGACGCGGCGGATACTTGACGGCGTTTTCCTTGGGCGTCGCGGCAGAGATCGAGCCGATATCGGCGATGTCGTCGAACAGCTGTTCGCCCGATGTCTTGTCGGTGCCGTAGGTCGGGCTGCTCATGCAGCCGGACATCGCGCCGCAGCCTGCCAACAAAGCAGCCAAGCAGACGCCAACACGAACCCTATGCAACGCTTTCATGAAAACCCTTCCCAGCCGTGCCGGCGCACTCATTGCCCACCACGGTTCTACGCCCCTTCGCGCAAAACTTCGGCCAATTTCAGGCAGCTTTTACCGGATGAACGCCGTTAACGCAATTCATCCGGTAATTTTCTTCAGGCCAAAGCCGCCAATTCGCGCATTGCGGCGGCGTCTCGGGCGGAAATATCGGGATAGGCCGGGTCCGATCCGACGTCTTTGGTGATTTTCCACGAGCGGGCGCATTTGACGCCTTCGGCAAGCTTCTGCTCGACGGCGACCTTGGTTCCGTCCTCAAGCCGGAAGGCTTCTGCCGATCCCTCGCCTGCCACGACGGAAATATCCGAGGTGATGCAGATCTCGGCAAAGTCGAGACCTTCCAGCGCGGCCAGAAGCTCGGGATCGCCGACGTGGACGACGGGCGCAGCTTCCAGCGAGGAGCCGATGCGCTTGTCCTTGCGCTCGATCTCCAGCGCGCCGGTGACGGCGCGACGAACGGTGCGGACCTTCTTCCACTTTTCCGCAACTGGCTCGTTCGACCATTCGCCGGGAATCGCCGGAAACTGCTCGAGATGCACGGAGACAGCATTGGGATCGCGCGACAGCCATGCCTCCTCGGTGGTGAACGGCATCATCGGCGCGAACCACAGGACGAGGCAATCGAACAGCTTGCGGATGACATAGAGGGCCGCACGGCGTTTCGAGCTCGACGGCGCGTCGCAATAGAGCGCGTCCTTGCGGATGTCGAAATAGAAGGCCGACAGTTCGACATTGGCGAAATCGGACAGCGAGCGCACGATGCGCTTGAAGTCGAATTCGTCGTAGCCTCCTCGCACCACCTTATCCAGTTCGGACAGGCGGTTGAGCATCAGTTGCTCGAGTTCCGGCAGGTCCGCATAGGCGATGTCGTCGCCGTGATCGTGGGCCAGCGTTCCCAGCATCCAGCGGAGCGTGTTGCGGATCTTGCGGTAGCTGTCGATGTTGGTCTGGATGATCGTCTTGCCGAGACGCTGATCCTCCCAATAATCGGTGTTCATGACCCAGAGACGCAGGATATCGGCACCGGACTGGCCCATGACTTCCTGCGGGGTGACGGTGTTGCCGAGCGACTTCGACATCTTGCGACCGTCCTCGGCCATGGTGAAGCCATGGGTGACGACGGCGTTGTAGGGCGCGCGGCCACGCGTTGCGCAGCTTTCCAGCAGCGACGAATGGAACCAGCCGCGATGCTGGTCGGAGCCTTCGAGATAGACGTCGGCCGGCCATTTCAGGTCCGGGCGGTCTTCCAGCGTGAACGTGTGGGTGCAGCCACTGTCGAACCAGACGTCGAGGATATCGGTGACCATCTGCCAGCGGTCGCCATCATGCTCGTTGCCGAGGAAGCGATCCTTGGCACCTTCGGCAAACCACGCGTCGGCGCCTTCCTTCTCGAAGGCCGCAAGGATGCGCTCGTTGACTGCATCGTCCAGCAGCACGTTGCCTTCTTCATCGGCAAAGACGCAGATCGGCACGCCCCAGGCGCGCTGGCGCGACAGCACCCAGTCCGGACGTTGCTCGATCATGGCGCGCAGACGGTTCTGGCCGCCTGCCGGCACGAAGCGGGTCTGGTCGATGGCCTCCAGCGCGCGGATGCGCAGCGTTCTGCCGTCGTCCAGCTCCTTGTCCATGTAGACGAACCACTGCGGCGTATTGCGGAAGATGACCGGCTTCTTGGAACGCCAGGAATGCGGGTAATCGTGCTTGATGCGGCCCCGGGCAAAGAGATTACCGGCAGCGATCAACGCCTCGATGACGCGCTTGTTGGCATCACCCTTCTTGCCGTTGTCGTCGAGCACGCGAGCAGCACCGCCTTCGGCAGAGGGGCCGAAACCGAACGCATCCTCGGTGTAGAAGCCAGCGTCATCGACGGGGAACGGAATCTTCGACGAGATACCACGTGCTTCCAGCTGGCGCGCATTCGCCATCCAAGCCTCGAAGTCTTCGCGGCCGTGGGACGGGGCTGTGTGCACGAAGCCGGTACCGGCATCGTCGGTAACGTGGTCGCCGTCGAGAAGGGGGACGGCGAAGGTGTAGCCCATGTCAGCCAAAGGATGGGCGCAGGTGATGGCGCCTAGGTCTTCGCTTGACACACCGCGCAGGCGCTTGAATTCCAGCTTTGCCTTGGCAAATGCATCCTCAGCCAGCTTGTCGGCAAAGATCAGCTTTTCACCAGGCCGTGGGCCAAAATCATTGGCGGCGGCGGTGACCTCGTAAAGGCCGTATCCGATCTTGGACGAATAGGAGATCGCGCGGTTGCCCGGGATGGTCCACGGCGTGGTTGTCCAGATGACGACAGAGGCATCTTCTAGGAGATTGCGCTCATTCACGATCGGTAGGTTTGCATTTGCTGCGGAGAGCCACTCAGCCTTGGCGGCACCTTCCACTGAGTCAACCGGAAACTTCACCCAGATCGTGTCGCTCTCGACCTCGTGGTATTCGACCTCGGCCTCGGCCAGCGCGGTGCGCTCGACCACTGACCACATGATCGGCTTGGAGCCGCGGTAGAGCTGGCCGGACTTGGCGATCTTCAACAGTTCGCCGGCGATGCGGGCTTCCGAGTGGAAGGCCATCGTCGTGTAGGGATTGTCGAAATCGCCCTCGATGCCGAGACGGCGGAATTCTTCCGACTGGATGTCGATCCAACCTTGCGCAAAGTCGCGGCATTCCTGGCGGAATTCGTTGACCGGGACCTCGTTCTTGTCCTTGCCCTTCTCGCGGTATTTTTCCTCGATCTTCCATTCGATCGGCAGGCCGTGGCAATCCCAGCCGGGCACGTAGTTCGCATCGAAGCCGCGCATCTGGAATGAGCGGGTGATAACGTCCTTAAGCACCTTGTTCAGCGCATGGCCGATATGGATGTTGCCGTTGGCATAGGGAGGGCCATCGTGCAGGACGAACTTTTCGCGGCCGGCGGCAGAAGCGCGGAGCTTCTTGTAGAGCCCCATCTGCTTCCATTTCGCCGCCATTTCCGGCTCCTTCTGCGGCAGGCCTGCGCGCATCGGGAACTCGGTTTCGGGGAGGTAAAGGGTCTTCGAATAGTCGATCTTTTCGGGCGTATCGGTCATTGTGCTGACAATCGTCTCTTGCAGCCCCAAGCGGGCGCATCCAATCGGGAAATTTTCGGTGGCGGAGGAGCGCTTGGGGAAAGCGCCAAAAACCCGGACCTTCCGGCAGCTAATGCGCGCGGAAAGCCGGGCCTATAATTCGTATCGCTACTGCCAGCCAAAATTGGGTCATTACCGCCGGTTCATAGGCGGTTTTCGGGGGAAAAGGAAGAGGTTGGCAGCGGCGAAAGCGACGATTGAAGATTTGGCCATTTGCGCGTATGATGACTGGCAAATGGCACGGAGGAAATTATGGCGAACCTTTCCAGTCAGCGCAAAGCCTCTTTCGAGGAAGAAATACTAACGACTGCGGCCGGCACCGCACTCGCGCGTTTTGACGCTCGGTCCGTCGAGCAGTTGAAAGGCTATGGGTTTTCCATGGACGAGATTTATCGGTTCGTGGCGCCGCGCCGGACACTTGCCCGACGGCTTGAAAACAATGAGCGCCTGACCCTTGCCGAGACAGATGCTGCACAGCGGATACTGAGAATAGGCGAACTTGCCGATCGCGTATTCGAAGACCGCAAAAAAGCGCAGAGTTGGCTGCGAAAGCCCAGTCGCGCCTTGAACGGCATCGTGCCGCTCGACTTGCTGATCTCTGAAACTGGCGCGCGGCTCGTCGAAGACGAGCTTATCAGGATCGAGTACGGGATTTACAGCTGACGATGTATCTTTGGCGGATATCCAAGTTCGCAGATCTGTCAGGCAAGGGCGGCGCGTTGAGATCAGGCCGCTGGCATAAGCGCGGCACGCTAGTCGTCTACGCCTCCGATCATCCTTCGACTGCGTTGCTCGAGGTGCTGGTTCACGTGGATTTCGAAGAGTTTCCAGCCAGCTACACGCTGTTGAAAATCGCCTGCCCAGACGAAATACCTGTTCACACGATTGGGCGTGGTGACACCGACCTAGACCTCGACGATTTGCAGAGCACTCAAATCCTTGGCGACAGTCTGCTGAAGGAAGGCAATGTCTGCCTGATGTCCGTGCCGAGCATTGTCATGCCAGAGGCAAACAACATCCTGATAAACCCGCAACACCAAGCAGCCGGCCAGATACAAATAGAGGCTGTCATGAGCTATCCGCTCGATCACCGCTTCCGCCGCTGAATGGCCGCGGGCGTCGCCGCCCACGGCTCAGGCTCTTTCCGTCAAGCTTGTGCGGTGGCCCTGCCCCTGGTGACAGCGTTCACCGCCGAAGCGACGACGATGTTGGCGGCTAGCGCCAGCAGGCCGATGTAGATCGTGACGGGCGCCCCGCCGAGGCCGATGGCTTGCATCGGCTTCCAGCCGTTGATCCACACCAGGTAGGTGCCGCCGAAGAAGCCGACAAACCAGCCGGCGAGCAGGCCCTGCGCCCGGAACCAGTTGGTGTAGAGGCCGAACACCAGGGCCGGCAGGGTCTGCAGGATCCAGATGCCACCGAGCAGCTGCAGGTCGAGGGCGAACTGCGTCGGCAGGAACAGGATGACCAGCAGCGCGCCGACCTTGACCACCAGCGAGGCGATCTTGGCGACCTGCGCCTCGCCCGCATGGCTGACATCTGGATTGACGTAGGCCTTCCAGAAATTGCGGGTGAAGAGGTTGGCGGCGCCGATGCTCATGACGGCCGCAGGCACCAGCGCACCGATGGCGATGGCGGCGAAGGCAAAGCCGGTGAACCAGCTCGGGAACAACGACTGGAACAGCGCCGGCACGACTTCGTTCGGGCTGGAAACGGTGAGATGGGCGGCGTGGGCCATGTAGCCAAGCAGCGCCAGCAAGCCGAGCAGCAGCGTATAGGCCGGCAAAAGCACGGCGTTCTTGCGGATGGTGTTGCCGCTGTTGGAAGCGAAGATGCCGGTCAGCGTGTGCGGATACATGAAGGCGGCAAGTGCCGAGCCGAGCGCGAGGCTAGCATAGGCGACATACTGGTTGCTGCCAAGCAACAGGCCGCCGGAGCCCTTCGCCTGGAAATCGGCGTCGGCTGCGGCAAAGACGCTGGCGTAACCGCCGAGCTTCATCGGAATGGCGGCGACCGCGACGATCACCACGATATAGATCATGATGTCCTTGACGAAGGCGATCAGCGCCGGCGCACGAAGGCCGGACGAGTAGGTGTAGACCGCAAGGATGATGAAGGCGATGGCGAGCGGCAGTTCGCCGTGCAGGCCGAGGGCCTTGAGCACGACGGTCATGCCGACCAGCTGCAATGCGATATAGGGCATGGTGGCGATGACGCCGGTGATAGCCACCGCCAGCTCCAGGGCTCGCGAGCCGTACTGGCCGTGGACGATGTCGCCGGCCGTGACATAGCCATGGTCCTTGGCGCGCTTCCAGAGCACCGGCATGACCATGAAGACGAAGGGATAGACGACGATCGTATAGGGCAGCGCAAAGAAGCCATAGGCGCCGACGGCATAGACGAGCGCCGGAACGGCAATAATCGTGTAGGCGGTATAGAAATCGCCGCCGACGAGAAACCAGGTGATCCAGGTGCCGAAATTACGGCCGCCGAGGCCCCATTCGTCGATATGGGCCAGTGTCTCCGGCTTGCGCCAGCGGGCGGCGACAAAGCCCATGACGGTGACCAGTGCGAAGAAGAACAGGAAGACGGCGAGCGCCGTTGGATTGATCTCAGTCGTCATGGCGCGTGCTCCGGTAGGCGATGTATGTCAGCAGGGCCGTGAGCGGCACCCAGAGCAGCTGGTACCAGTAGAAGAACGGAAACCCGAAGAGCACCGGATCGCGAAAATTGTAGAACGGCACCCAGAGGAGCCCGATGTAGGGAATGACGAGCAGCCAGAGGGCTGCCTTTCCGGAACGTTTGTCCATGATGAGCAGTGCCTTTCGGACATTTTAGCGCGGCGATTCCGCTTCTAGAATGCTCAAGACATAAACGCTAAGCTTGGCTGCGCAAGCAATTTTGCCTTACAAACCCCACAATTCGATGGCGCGGCGCAGCATCAGGAATTGAGGATATGGTCGAGTTCCCCGAGCGGTGCGACGCCTGACAGCAGCGCCCGCGCCTCGGCCTCGTCGTTGCGCATCTGGGCGATCAGCGGCTCCAGTCCGTCGAACTTCAGCTCGGGCCGCAGATAGCCAAAAAACGACACCGAGCAGTGCTGCCCGTAGAGATCGCCGCTGAAATCGAACAGAAAGGTTTCGAGCAGAGGCGCGCCATTCTCGGTCACGGTCGGGCGGCGTCCGTAGCTGGCAACACCATCGTGGATGACACGGTCGGCAGTGCGGAAGCGCACGGCATAGATGCCGTTGCGCAATTCAGTTTCCGGTGGCAACCGCATGTTGGCAGTGGGATAGCCGAGCGTACGCCCGAGTTTTTCGCCACCGATGACGTCCGCTTCCACGAGGTAGCGGTAGCCGAGCAGACCGGCGGCCTCGGACATTTCACCGTCCACCAGCAATGCGCGGATACGGCTCGAGGACACCACCTCGGCATTCTCGTCGCGAAAGGCATCGATCAGCGTCACGCCGAAACCATGGCGACTGCCGGCATTCATCAGGAAGGCCGGACCGCCTTCGCGCCCGTGGCCGAAATGGAAATCGAAGCCGGTGACGACTTCGGAGGCGCCGAGCCAGTCGATCAGGATCGTGCTGACGAACTCGTCTGCCGAGCGTTGCGAAAATTCGCGATCGAACGGATATTCGATGACGGCGTCAAAGCCGAGCGCCTCGAGAATGCGCGCCTTCAGCGGCGCAGGCGTGAGGCGGAAGACAGGCTCGTCGGGGCGGAACACCGAGCGGGGATGCGGCTCGAACGTCAGCACCAGTGCCGGAACGCCGCGTGCCTTGGCAATCTCCAGCGCCCGATCCAGCACCGACCGGTGGCCACGGTGTACGCCGTCGAAATTGCCGATGGCGATCACGCCGCCGCGCAGGTGCGCCGGCAGTTGTTCACGGGTCTCGTTTCGATGAAAAACGGTCATAGCGTCAATATCCAGACTGTTTCAGGCGAGCGTCGGCATCCACCATGTCGGTGACGCCTGCTCCCTGTCCAGGAAGGCATGCAGGATCGCTTCATCCGCCTTGCCGTCAATGGTGTATTCGCCGGCGTGGATCCCCTGGCTGATATAGAGCAAGTCCAGACCGTAGCCGAGTGCGCCCCGCACGTCCGTCGGCATGCCATCGCCGATGGCCACGACACGCGACAGATCGAAATCGCCGCGCACCTCGCGGGCGGCCGCAAGGCTCGCCTCATAGATCGGCCGGTGCGGCTTGCCGGCGACGCGGGTCTCGCCGCCCATCTGGTTGTAATAGGCAGCCATGGCGCCGGCGCACGGGATCATCCTGTGACCGCGCTCGACGATCAGATCCGGATTGGCGCAGATCATCGGCACATTGCGTGCCGCAAAGGCCTTCAGCATGTCGGTATAGTCTTCCGGGGTCTCGGTCTCGTCGTCGAAGAAGCCGGTGCAGACCACCGACTGCGCTTCGTCGGCGGAAACCCGCTCGACGCCGAGGCCCTCGATCAGGGCGACATCGCGGTCCGGGCCAAGCAGAAACACCGACTTCGGACCCTCGGCGATCAGCGTGCGCGTGACATCGCCCGATGTGACGATACGGTCATAGGCACCGTCCGAAACGCCGATGGTCCGCAACTGCTCGACGACCTGCGGCGAGATGCGCGGCGAATTGGTGATCAGCACCACGGTCTGGCCTCGCCCGCGGGCGGCCTCCAGCGCTGCAGAGGCATCGGCATTGGCCACGACGCCGTTGTGAAGTACGCCCCAGACGTCGCACAGGACGACGTCGTAGGCGCTGGTGAGATCGCGGAGGCTATCGATACGCTTGGCCATGCCGTTGTTCTTCCGGTAAAAGACGTTGCGGCTGACATCGCAAACCAGCTTCAAGATTACAAGTCTGAAAAAGCACCGCTCGTCATGAACGCCGAATTGCCGCAGCCGGACGCGCTTGCGCAGCCGCAACTGGTTCGGGGAATTCTTCCCGCGGGTCACAATTCCGGTACAAAAATTCACTATCGCTGTTCTTGACTCCCGCGACAGCCGTCCCTAAATGCAGGTCGTTAGCACTCGCTGAGGCTGAGTGCCAACACTACCCATACGGATCCCCCGTGGTCCGTGAATGTCATTCGATCGAGGGATTAGACAATGGCAACCACCAATTTCCGTCCGCTGCACGACCGCGTCGTCGTTCGCCGCGTCGAATCTGAAGCCAAGACAAAGGGCGGCATCATCATTCCTGACACCGCCAAGGAAAAGCCGCAGGAAGGCGAAATCGTCGCTGTCGGCACCGGCGTTCGTGACGAATCCGGCAAGGTTATCCCTTTGGACGTCAAGGCTGGCGACCGCATCCTGTTCGGCAAGTGGTCGGGCACTGAAGTCAAGCTCGACGGCGAAGACCTTCTCATCATGAAGGAAGCCGACATCATGGGGATCATCGGCTGATCCAGCCGGTTTTCTTCATCAACAATTCCATAAAACCAATTGGGCATCAGCCCGGGAGTTTTTAACATGGCAGCTAAAGAAATTAAGTTCGGCCGCATTGCGCGCGAAAAGATGCTGCGCGGCGTCGACATCCTCGCTGACGCAGTGAAGGTCACGCTCGGTCCAAAGGGCCGCAACGTCATCATCGACAAGTCCTTCGGCGCACCGCGCATCACCAAGGACGGCGTTTCTGTCGCCAAGGAAATCGAACTCGAAGACAAGTTCGAAAACATGGGCGCCCAGATGGTCCGCGAAGTTGCTTCGAAGACCAACGACATCGCCGGTGACGGCACCACGACTGCAACCGTTCTGGCCCAGGCCATCGTCCGCGAAGGCGGCAAGGCTGTGGCTGCCGGCATGAACCCGATGGACCTGAAGCGCGGCATCGATCTTGCTGTTGCCGAAGTCGTCAAGGACATCGTCTCCAAGGCAAAGAAGATCAGCACTTCGGATGAAGTAGCCCAGGTCGGCACGATCTCTGCCAATGGCGAAAAGGAAATCGGCCAGTACATCGCTGAAGCGATGCAGAAGGTCGGCAATGAAGGCGTCATCACGGTTGAAGAAGCCAAGACCGCCGAAACCGAACTCGAAGTCGTCGAAGGCATGCAGTTCGACCGCGGCTATCTCTCGCCTTACTTCGTGACCAATCCTGAAAAGATGGTTGCCGAACTGGAAGACGCTTACATTCTCCTTCACGAGAAGAAGCTCTCCAACCTGCAGGCAATGCTTCCGGTTCTCGAAGCTGTCGTTCAGACCGGCAAGCCGCTCCTCATCATCTCCGAAGACGTCGAAGGCGAAGCTCTTGCAACGCTCGTCGTCAACAAGCTGCGCGGCGGCCTGAAGATTGCTGCTGTCAAGGCTCCTGGCTTCGGCGACCGCCGCAAGGCAATGCTCGAAGACATCGCCATCCTGACGGGCGGCACTGTGATCTCCGAAGACATCGGCATCAAGCTCGAGTCGGTTACGCTCGAAATGCTCGGCCGCGCCAAGAAGATCTCGATCACCAAGGAAAACACGACGATCGTCGACGGTTCGGGCCAGAAGTCCGACATCGAAGGCCGCGTCGCGCAGATCAAGGCACAGATCGAAGAAACCACCTCTGACTACGACCGCGAAAAGCTGCAGGAACGTCTTGCCAAGCTCGCTGGCGGCGTTGCCGTCATCCGCGTTGGCGGTGCGACCGAAGTTGAAGTCAAGGAAAAGAAGGACCGTATCGACGACGCGCTGAACGCAACGCGCGCTGCCGTACAGGAAGGCATCGTCCCAGGCGGCGGTACCGCACTTCTGCGCGCCTCTGTCGTCCTCAACATCAAGGGCGCCAACGACGACCAGACGGCCGGCATCAACATCATCCGCAAGGCTCTGCAGTCGCTGGTTCGCCAGATCGCAGAAAATGCCGGTGACGAAGGCTCGATCATCGTCGGCAAGATCCTCGAAAGCAACACCGACAACTACGGCTACAATGCCCAGACCGGCGAATATGGCGACATGATCGCCATGGGTATCGTCGACCCGGTCAAGGTTGTCCGTACGGCTCTGCAGAACGCAGCCTCGGTTGCCTCGCTGCTGATCACCACCGAAGCCATGATCGCCGAAGCTCCTAAGAAGGACTCGGCTGGCGGCATGGGCGGCGGAATGGGCGGCGGCATGGGCGGCATGGGCGGCATGGACATGATGTGATCCTTCGGATCACCGCACTATCGAGAGGGCGGCCTTCGGGTCGCCCTTTTTTGTTGTCCGCCGCCTACAAAGGGCTGGAGGACCAGGTTCCAAGGTTCAGCCTTAGATTGCGTTCACACGCGTCCCCTCACTGTCAGGGCATGCGGTCAGCAGGCTGTCCGGGGTTTTCGGTGGATTGAAGATGCCCCGCGAACCAACCGCCGTTCATAACGACAAACCCTGCCGATGGCGGGCATTCATAGCGGCAGGGCCATGTCTCGTGCAGGGTACCTGCTTCATTGGCAGTGCCGTCTGACTTCCTGCAGTTGCACACGACCAGATCGAAGCCGCTTTATGCTGAACAGGGAGCGATCATTAAGTATATGCTTTAACACGCACATACGACGTTTTTCGTTGTTTGGCCCATTGCTGTTTTCAATATTTCTTCTATAAAACGGACCCTGATGAACTAGGACGTGATAACGGCAGGTTATCCGCAAATGACCTTCGATCTGACCTATTTGCAGTCTAAAGATGCTTCGCGGCTCTCGCAGTGCAGCAGCCGCTTCTTGAGCTTTACGATTTTCAATTGACTTGTCCTGTCCGCAATGCCTGAGATTACAGTAGTAAGGCGCTGCATCAACTAAAAATCATCCGCTTTTCTATCTAAGGCGAGACGGAAAATATACAATCTGATAGTGTACTTGGCCAGGGAGTGGCTGTACGGGAGTGGGAAACGTTTTGTTTAAGATTGCCAAAGCCAATCTTGCGGCGCCTTTCATCGAGGGATCCCGTGGTATCGAGGAAGACCATGATCTAATGAGCCAATTTTGCGTGTCCGAGCGCTGGATCGGCGATCTCGCAAGTGGCGTGATAAAGCTCGGCAGCCTCAGCACGATACTACACGGCCTACACATGACGGAGTGCGGCCTGCTGAACCTCATGCGCTGCTACGACAGCCGCGACCATTCCCGGATTCTCGAACTTTTCGAACAGGCCGCGACCTCGTCTTCCTCGTTCTGTTTCTCCACAACCGTGCTTGCCGAAGGTGGACAGCGGCAGCCGGTTTTCTGTATCGGCGAGTCGATCGGCACCGAGGAGCGCTACTCCGGCAGCATGGTCGGCGTCTTCCTGTTCCCGCGATTCAAGATCGGCGCATCCGAAAGCACGGGGAGCCGCCAGTAAACGCTGCGGAACCAGCGCAACGGTGCCAGTTCCGCGAATGCCGCCAATAGCCGGATCAGTCACGCTTCGGAATTTCGAGGCCCTTCTGGCTGGCCGGACGTGCCGTGGCACGCGCTACCCAATCCATGACCAGCGGGAAGTCGGCAAGGCCCAACACATCCTTGCCGCCGTAGAACACGTCGACGCCGCGCACCCATGGGAAACAGGCGATATCGGCGATGGTATAGAGATCGCCCATCAGCCACTGCCGACCCTTCAGGCGTTCTTCCAGAACCCCCAGCAAGCGCTTCGTCTCGTCGCGGTAACGCTCGACCGGGTAACTGTTGTTGGCGACCTTGTCGGCGGCATATTTGAAGAAGTGGCCGAACTGCCCGAACATCGGGCCGATGCCGCCCATCTGGAAAAACACCCACTGCAGAACATCGTAGCGGCCCGCAGCATCTGTCGGCAGGAGCTTGCCGGTCTTTTCGGCGAGGTAAACCAGCATCGCACCAGACTCGAACAGGCCGATCGGCTTGCCGTCGGGTCCATCTGGATCGATCATCGCCGGAATGCGGCCGTTCGGGTTGAGCGACAGGAATTCAGGCGTCTTCTGGTCGTTGGTCCCGAATGAGACAAGATGCGCCTCGTAAGGCAGTTCCAATTCCTCCAGCGCGATGGAGATCTTCACGCCATTCGGCGTCGGCAGGGAGTAGAGCTGGATGATATCGGGATTGTTCGCCGGCCAGCGGCGGGTGATCGGGAAGGAGGACAGATCTGCCATGGAAATTACCTTTTTGGATATGTCTGACGGGAAACGATATCATAACCTGCCGGCGCGGTTTGCAAAGTCAACACGCACTCATCGCGTTCACTAATTGCGAACGAAGCGTCTTTGATCGTTCATCTTTTCAACGGGCGTAAAATAGCGAATAAGAACTCCAGAGATTGCCGCGATCGGCAATGCACATCCGGAGGGTCCGATGTCCAATACTAACAACATCATCATTCTCGTTGCCCGCGTCCTGCTGGCATTCATGTTCATCTTCGCCGGCTTCGGCAAGCTGACAGACCCGGCCGGAACTGCCGGCATGATCGCCGGCGCCGGCATGCCGGGCGCTACGCTGCTGACCTACGTTGCCGGCCTGTTCGAACTCGTCACCGGCCTCTGCGTTCTCGTCGGCTTCCAAGTGCGCATCGTCGGTTGGGCAATCGCTGCATTCTGCATCTTCACCGCAGTGGTCTTCCACCTGCCGACAGTCAACGTTCCAGGCTTCCCGGACGCCGCACTGGGCTGGATCAACGCGCTCAACCAGATCATGGTCATGAAGAACTTCACGCTTGCCGGCGCCTACATCTTCCTCGCCACGGTCGGTCCGGGCGCCTACTCGCTCGACGCCCGCCGCGGCTCCTACGCGCTCGCAGCCTGATAGCCCTAAATCCTCGCAATGCAAAAAGGCCCACCGTGTCCGCACGGTGGGCCTTTTTGTTGTCGGGATGCTGTCTATGCCGGCAGTGCTGTTTTGACTGCGGCGACGATCCGGCCGATCAGCGGGTCATCGGCGTGGCTATCCTTCCGGGCCCTGACAAGGCAGGCCTGCGATCGCAGGATGATGCCGTCAGACAGGATCTTCAGGTGGTTTGCCACCAGCGTCGAGCCCGTGGACGTGATGTCGACGATGATATCCGCCGAACCCGAGGCCGGCGCGCCCTCTGTGGCGCCGAGGCTCTCGACGATGCGGTAGAGCTGGATGCCGTGCTGGCTGGAGAAGAACTGCTGGGTCAACCGGGCATATTTGGTGGCGATCGTCAGGCGGCGGCCACGGCGGCTACGGAAATCGGCAGCGACGTCGCCGAGATCCGCCATGGTATCGACATCCAGCCAGATTTCCGGCACGGCGACCACGACATCGGCCCGCCCGAAGCCGAGACGGGCGCAAAACGCGACGCGCTTGTCGGCTTCCGCCAGACCCTCGCGAATGAGATCCTCGCCGGTGACGCCGAAATCGACGCTGCCGTTGCCGATCTCGCGGGAGATTTCGGATGCCGAGAGAAAGGCGATCTCGACGCCGTCCCAACCTTCGACACGGCCGCGATAGGAACGGTCGTTGCCGACGGCGACGATGGGCATGCCGGCGCGCGCGAAAATGTCGGATGCGTCGTCTTTCATGCGACCCTTGGAGGGCAAGGCAATGGTGACGGTCATGCCGGCGCCCTCTCACTCTCGATGCGATCGAGCCAGAGCGCGAAGCCGACAGCCGGAATGCGGTTCTGGGCACCGAGCAGCGCCATCAGTCGGTCGAAGCGGCCACCGCCGGCGAGCACCGCAGACGATCCCTCGGCTGCGACCTCGAAGACCATACCGGTGTAGTAATCCAGCGGCCGTCCGAATGCGGCGCGGTATTCGATGGTGGTGAGATCGACGCCGGCATTGGCGAGCGCCGCAACCCGGCCGTCGAAGCGCGACAGCGCATTGCCGAGCCGCAGGCCTGCCGCATCGGCAAAGCCGGCAAGTGCAGCAGACGCATTGAACAGCGGCACGTTCAGCGACAGGAACTCCTCGAGCACGCCATAGGCGGCATCGTCGAGCCTCGTTTCCGAGAGCAGCAGCTTTTCCTTCAGCCGACGGGCAATGTCCTGCGGCGAGCGGCTGGCATTGGTCGAGTATCCGGTCTTCTGCATGGTACCGTCGATGTGGGCAACAAGGGCTGCCTCGTCATCCTCTGCCACCAGCCGGGCGACGTCGTCATCGAGGTCTGTGACGAATTGCGGGCTGACCAGCCGGGCGAGCAGCGCCTGCAACTGCGCGGTATCGCCGAAGGCATGGATCAACCGCTTTTGCCAGCCGAGCGGCAGGCCGAGCGCCTGCACGACGGCCTCGAACACAGCCTGATCGCCGAGCGTCACCTTCAGGCGGCGGCCGGGCAACAGACGGGTGAGGATGCCGGTGGCATCGCCGATGGCACGCGCGTCGGCGCTCGATATATTGATGTCGCCGAGATCCTCGATGCCGGCCTGGTAGAATTCGTGGCTGCCCTCACGGCGCTGGCGGAAGACCTCGCCCAGATAGGAATAACGCTTCGGCGTGCCCGTCGCCGTTTCGATGTGGCGCAGGCAGACGGGAATGGTGAACTCCGGGCGCAGGCAAAGGCTTTCGCCCGTTTCGCTCTCGGTCATGAAGATCCGGCGGCGCAGATCCTCGCCGGCCATGTCTAGGAACGGCTCGGCCGGCTGGATGACGGGGGTATCGATGCGGCTGGTGCGGCGGGCCGCGAATTCGGCCAGCAATTCGGGCGCAAAGGTCGGGAGGTCGATCAGCGGCATAAGGCGATCTCCTCTCGAACGCTTGCCCGCGTCATGCCTGCCGCCCCTGCATCGCCCGCTTGCGGTCCTCGGCTTGCGCTGCCAGCATCGCTTGCACCTTGGCGACGATCTCGGCTTCCGGCACGATCTCCTGCGCCACCCGCGCCTCGCGCCAGGATGCATTGTCCTCGATCTCGCCGGAAAGACGCTTGCCCTCGATCAGGTCCTTGATCTGCACCACGCCTTCTGCCCGCTCGTTGCCGCCCTGGATGATGGCGATCGAGCAACCGCGACGGTCCGCGTATTTCAGTTGGTCGCCGATCTTCTTCTTGGCGCTGCCCTGGTACATCTCCGCACGGATACCGGCGCCGCGAAGCGCCTGCGTCAGCTTCTGGTAGCCTCCCAAAGACTCGATATCACTGTCCATGACGGTGACGAGGACAGGCGCAAGCACCTCGTCCTGCCCGAGCTTGCCGAGGTTCTTCAGCGCCGTCATCAGGCGCGAAACGCCGATGGAAAAGCCGGTAGCCGGCACAGGCTGGCCCATGAAACGCGACACGAGCCCGTCATAGCGCCCACCGCCGCCAACCGAGCCGAAGACGACTTTTTCGCCTTTTTCGTTGGTGACGTCGAAGGTGAGTTCGGCTTCATAGACGGGGCCGGTGTAGTATTCGAGGCCACGGACGACGGAGGTGTCGATCTTGATCCGGTCTGCTTTGTAGCCGCACGCCGCAAATATTGAATTCATCAGGCTCAATTCCTCAAAGCCTTGAACCCACATAGGATGCCCGCCTCTGGCATTTGTTTCCAGATATTGCAGTGCTCTCGTGTTACTCGGCACTAACTTGCCGTCTTCAACATCTTGGTTGGGTGAAGCGAAGAGATTGGAGAGAATGCGTTCTGCTTGATGCTCAGTTAAGCCCGCCCCCTTCGCAAAGTCACCTACGTCTGCCTTCCCGCCATCCCAACGCCCGATTGTTAGCAATAATAATACGTCGTTCCAGCCGAACTTATCGAACTTATCGACAGCTCGGAGAACCGATAACTTTTGCTCAGCATCGACGATTTCAAAATGCTCTAAGAGACCATCCAGAACCTTACGATTGTTCACCCGGATCACATAGTCACCGCGCTTGATGCCAAGCGCTTCCAGCGTATCGGCCATCATCATGCACATTTCGGCATCGGACTGGACGCCGGGTGCGCCGACGCTGTCGGCGTCGAATTGCATGAACTGGCGGAAGCGGCCGGGGCCGGGCTTTTCGTTGCGGAAAACGTAGCCCTGGCGGTAGGTGCGGTAAGGCAGCTGGATCTCGTTGAAATTTTCGGCGACATGGCGGGCGAGCGGCGCGGTCAGGTCGTAGCGCAGGCTCATCCACTGCTCATCGTCATCCTGCAACGAGAAGACGCCTTCGTTCGGGCGGTCGCTGTCGGGCAAGAACTTGCCGAGCGCATCCGTATACTCGAACTGCGGCGTCTCGATCGGATCGAAACCGTAGCGCTCATAGACCTCGCGGATTTTTGCGACCATCTCGTTGGTGGCGTGGATATCGGCAGCAGTGCGATCACCAAAGCCGCGCGGTAGGCGGGCTCTCAGCTTCTGGGGCTTCTTCGGCTTGTCGTTCATGGCGCTGCATTCCGGTCCTGTGACAGTGGCGGTTTCCTAGCGGATCGGGCCGATTGCGGCAAGGGTTGCAACGGCAATTCGGCGGCTGGCGGTTGCCGGGGAAAAATGCCACCCTCGCCTATATCTTTCCGGGAAGGCCGACATCGATGCTCCAGCAAACCGCCACGCCGCCACCCGCAAAACCCGTCATCCTGGTTTTGGCCGCACCCTTGCCCGACGCTGCCTGCCGATGATTGCCGAAACGCTGCAGCAAATCGCCACCCTGCCCCTCACCGGCAAGCCGTTTCGACGGTTCGTCCGCTCTTCCGTCAGCCTCTGGTCGCGAGCCGGACGCTGCCGTGCGGCCTGGGCAGAGCACGAGATGCGCAGCCAGAAGGCTATGCTCGATGCAATGGCCGATCTTACCCAGCGGCGCACCGCCGTGGTGCTCGGTTCAGGACTGCTGCGCGATGTGCCAATCGTCGAGTTGGCCCGGGCTTTCGATACGGTCGTGCTGGTCGACCTCGTGCATCTGGCATCGGTGAGGCTCTGGTTGAAGGCCCGGCGCCTCGGCAACGTCCGCCTGATCGAGCGCGACCTCTCGGGCTATGACCAGCTCGCCGCCGGGAAAGCCCTCGAACCGCTCGGCTTTTTGCGGCAGGTTCCCTACCTCGACCTCGTCGTGTCAGCCAACCTCCTGTCGCAGATCGGCCGCGGCGTCCAGCGGCGACTATCCGACGCCCGCAAAGGAGTCATGCCGGCGGATGCGGCAGCACGCCTCATCGGCGCACATCTTGCCGACCTCGCCGCCCTGCCCTGCCGCAGCTGCCTTGTCACCGATATCGCCTATGCCGTCATCGACCGGACAGGCAAGATCCACGAGCAGGCAGACCTGCTGCTCGGCATCGCGCCGCCCGAGGCTATCGAGCGCTGGACATGGCCGGTGGCGCCGCTCGGCGAAGAGAGCCGGGACTACCAGATCGTCCATCAGGTGATCGCCGCCCGCCTTTCGCGCGGATAGCGCAGGATGCAAGTTTTATTGTAGCACTTTTATTATCGACAAATATTCACTTCGGGGGTATTCTTGCGATGAAAATTACTTGGGACGAGCGCAAGCGCGACAAAAACATAGAAAAGCACGATCTGGATTTCGGCGACCTGGATTTAGAGTTTTTCACCGAGGCGATGATCCTCGATGCCAGAAATGGACGACTGAAAGCGATCGGCCTTTTGGCTAACGACATGGTTGCCGTCATATTCGTGAGACTGGGGCGCCAAGGAATATCGCTGATTTCGCTCAGGCCGGCCAGTCGCAAGGAAAGGAGCCTTTATGACCAATATCGATCAAGGACGCCGTACCCTCACTGACGCAGAAGAGCGGCGCATACAAAGGGGGATTGCCGAGGATCCAGAAAATCCCGAATGGACCGAAGAAGACTTCAAGAACGCCCGGCCGTTTGCCGAGGTTTTTCCGGATCTGGCGGAAAGCATTCGCCGTGCCCGTGGGCGACCGGCGGTCGAGGCGCCCAAGCGGCAAATCTCGCTGCGGCTCGATCCCGATGTCATCGATGCCTTCAAGGCCACCGGCAAGGGCTGGCAGAGCCGTATCAACGAGGCGCTGCGCAAGGCGGCCAAAATCTGAACAGTCTGATTTCAAGCGAATTTCGACCCATCCCGAACGAGGAATTCCATGCTCACGAAAACCATCTTCCTGGCCTCCATCCTCGCCTTCGGCTCCAGCAGCGGCTTTGCCGAAGACATGTCAAAGATGGATATGAGCAAGCCGATGGGTGACCAGAGCCCGTCGAGCCAGGCTTTTGCGGCGGCCAACGCGCAAATGCACAAGGACATGGGCCTGACCTACAGCGGCAATGCCGACGCCGATTTCGTGCGCGGGATGATCGCCCACCATCAGGGCGCGATAGAGATGGCGAAGATCGAACTTCAATACGGCAAAGATCCGGAACTTCGCAAACTGGCGAAAGGCGTCATTGAGGCCCAGCAGAAGGAGATCAAGGAGATGGAAGCGTGGCTGAAGGCGCACGGCAAGTAAGACCGGCATCAGCGCAATCAAGCTTTCATCCCATCCCGAGGTTGACGCCATGAGAGATCCCGCCGCCATCGAAACCCAGCACTGGAAAGTCGATGTCGCCGGCTATCCACTCGATCTGCCAATCGTGCCGATCAAACCGGATTTTGCCATTTCGCTGATGATGGTGATCGATCTCGGCGTCAGGTTCGGCGCGCATGTCGGGGAAAAACTGGCCGCCAAAGTGGCGCCGCTGAAGCCGGATGTCATCGTAGGGGCAGCCACGCTCGGCATTCCGGTCGCAATCGAGGTCAGCCGGGCGCTGGGACTCGATCGCTACGTCATCCTGCAGAAGTCGCCGAAAATCCATCTTGGCGATGCGCTCATGCAGACGATCACATCGATCACCTCCAAGGGCGAGCAGCGCCTGCTACTCGACCGGCAGGCGGTTCCGTTGCTGGCCGGCAAGCGTGTCGTGGTAGTGGACGATGTCGTCGCATCCGGCTCCAGCCTGAAGGGCTCGATGGAACTGGTGCGCAAGGCTGGCGGCGAGGTCGTCGGTGTTGGCGTGATCCTGACCGAGGCACGCGACTGGCAGGATACGCTCGGCGCCGACAGCGCCCTGGTTCACAGCCTCGCGCATATTCCGCAGTTTCGTCCGGGTCCGAATGGCTGGGAGCCGATTGCGGAAATATTCCTTTAGCAGAAGAGCCGCCCCGACAGAGCGGGACGGCTCGCAATCTGCGCGATCAGGCCTTCGGATCGAAAGGCTGGGGACGGCGGGCGGCATTCTGGCGCGGCATCATCCAGCCCGGATATTCGGCATCGAGTGCGCTGATCTCGTCGAGCATACCCATGTCTTCCGCATCCAGCCGCAGGGAAACCGCGTTGAGGTTCTGGTCGAGCTGCTCGACACGCTTGGCACCGATGATGACGCTGGTGACGAAGGGTTTGGCGAGGATCCAGGCGAGCGCGACTTCGGCAACGCTCGCGTCGTGCTTGGCAGCCACATCGCGCATGGCAGCGACGCAGGCCCAGGCGCGGTCCTTATCGACAGGCGGGAAATCGAAGCCGGCGCGGCGACCTTCGCCGTTGCCGGGTGCACCCGGGCCGTACTTGCCCGAGAGCAGCCCGCCGGCGAGCGGTGACCAGACCATCAGGCCCATCTTCTCTTCAGCCATCATCGGGACGATCTCGCGTTCGATGTCGCGGCCGGCGATCGAATAATAGGCCTGCACGGTCTCGAAACGGGCAAAGCCCTTTCGCTCGGAGATGCCAAGCGCCTTTTCGATGCGCCAGGCCTGCCAGTTCGATACGCCGATGTAGCGCACCAGACCGCCGGATACGAGATCATCGAAGGCACGCAGCGTCTCGTCGATCGGGGTCACGGAGTCGGTCGCGTGGATCTGGTAGAGATCGATATGATCGACCTGCAGCCGTTCGAGGCTGGCCTCGACGGAATCCATGATGTGGCCGCGCGAGGCGCCGCGGTCGTTGGGCTTTTCGCCCATGGGGCCGAAAACCTTGGTGGCGATAACCACGTCCTTGCGCGGCACTTCCAAATTTTGCAGCGCCTGGCCGAGGATCGTCTCTGAAACGCCGAAGGAATAGACGTCCGCAGTATCGATGAAGTTGACGCCGGCCGCGAGCGACTTTTCGACGATCTTGTCGGCTGCATCCTGGTCAACGTCGGCAATCGCACCCCAGGTGCCGCCGCCAGCCTCGCCGAACGTCATCGTCCCAAGGCAGAGTTCGGAGACGAACATGCCGGTGTTGCCAAGTTGATTGTAGCGCATTGGAAATTCCTTTCGTGCGGCCGCAATTGGTTTGTCCGCAGGCGTATCAACGCTTCTGTGCGCTCGCAAGCGGATCGCCTGCAGGCCCTTGCCGCTGAGCGAAGATAACGCGCGGAGCCCCGACTTCAACGCATTGATGTACCGGTTTCACGCAGCCGTGATGTATTCGAGGATGCTTGTCTCGCTTGCCGGAAGGGATAAAGTCTGCCCGAGGAACCGACGAGGAAGATGGCTATGACCGTGCGTCCGCTGACCACCATCGGCTTCGATGCCGACGATACGCTCTGGCAGAACGAACACTTCTACCAGCTGACCGAAAAGCATTTTACCGAATTGCTCGCCGACTACGCCGAGGGAGACAGGGTGTCGGAGCGGTTGCTTGCCGCCGAGCGCCGCAACCTTGCCCATTACGGGTTCGGCATCAAGGGTTTCACCCTGTCGATGATCGAGACGGCCATCGAGATCACCGAGGGCACTACTCCGGCCAGGGTCATCGCCGAAATCCTCGACATCGGTCGGGACCTGCTGTCGCACCCGGTGGAAACGCTGCCGCATGCACGCGAGACCCTCGAGGCGCTGGCCGGACATTACCTGCTGGTGCTGATCACCAAGGGTGACCTGTTCGACCAGGAGCGCAAGCTGGCGCAATCAGGCCTCGGCGATTTCTTCGATGCCGTCGAGATCGTCTCGGACAAGGCGGCGACCACCTATCGCCGAATCTTCGCGAAGGTCGGCGATGGGCCGGAGCGGGCGATGATGGTCGGCAACTCACTGAAATCCGATATCGTGCCGGCCATCGCTGCCGGCAGCTACGGTGTCTTCGTGCCGCACGCGCTGACCTGGGTCTACGAACATGTCGATGAGCCGAAGGATGCACCACGCTTCCACAAGATAGAGCATCTGGGCGAGCTCGGAGCGTTGATCGCTAAGCTGTCTGCCGCCTGAGGCCCGGATTCTCTAGGGCCGGAACAGGGACGGTTTGTTGGCGGCAGGCGCCGGCGTGCCGGGTTTTGGCGGAAACAGGGAGGGCGCCTTGTCCGCATCGCCAGCCGGAGCCGATTGTTGCGGCAGGCCCGATGGCAGCGGCTCGATGAGGATCGAATAGGGTGCGCCGAGGCCCCGCCGCCGGGTGACGCGGGAATAGTACGGTTTGATGAACCAGGTCGTATCGGCACTGACGGTGACATCGGCGGTCATGCCGTCCTCATCGGTGCCGAAAAAGGCTTCGTCGGCGCTCGAGGTCAGGTCGAATATGGCCATGAAGGCGTACTGGCTCTTCGATGCGAAGGTGATCTTGACGTGCTGGCCGGCCTTGATCGGCAGGGTGTAGACCTTGCCCTTGCCGAATTTCGTCCAGCCGGTGAGCTTTTCGGTAACGGCGGGAAAGCCGAGCTTTTCAAGCTCCTCGCCGCGATCCAACTCCGGCATCTGCAATTGCGGCGCCCTGGCATCCTCCGCATGGGCCACGGGGCCAAGACCAATGATGGCGAGCCACAGGCAGAGCGACAGGCCGAGCCGTCTCACGGCCGCACCAGGTCGTTGCGCATCTTTTCCACACTGTCCCGGCAATAGCAGCCCTCGAGATGATCGTTGACCAGACCCATGGCCTGCATGAAGGCATAGATTGTCGTTGGGCCGACAAAAGTCCAGCCACGTTTCTTCAGGTCCTTGGAGAAACGCACGGAGGCGGGCGTCGTCGGAGTGGCCGAAAGGGTTGCGCGGTCGACAACTGCGGGTCGCTCGTCGGGCTTCGGCTCGTGGCTCCAGAAATAACGTGCGAGCGAGCCGAACTCCTTCTTCAGCTCGATGGCACGGCGAGCGTTGTTTATCGTCGAGACGATTTTGCCGCGATGGCGGATGATGCCTGCATCGGCGACGCAGCGCTCGATGTCGGCCTCGCCGAACAGGGCAACCTGATGAAAATCGAACCCGGCAAAGGCGCGGCGGAAGTTGTCGCGCTTGCGCAGGATGGTCAGCCAGGACAGGCCGGACTGAAAACCCTCGAGGCAGATCTTCTCGAACAGCCTGATATCGTCGGTGACGGGACGCCCCCACTCCTCGTCGTGATAGCGCAGATAGTCGGGCAAATTCGCGTGCCAGAAACAGCGCTCCCGGCCGTCGTCGCCGGTGATCAATCCTGTTGCAGTCATCAGGCTTCCCAATTCGTTCGGTGCTTTACCATTTGCAAACCGTCTTTCCAAACCGATGGTTAACCCTGACGAAAGGTTTACATGTCTGCCGGCGTTTTCATGAACCGCCGTTTACCATTCATGGGCAGGGCAATGTCACGATGTTTTCCGAACCGAGCGCCAGAACGCCCGATCTTCGGTCCATTGTAGAGAGTCCGTCCGATGATGAAACAGTCTATTTTGCTTGCGGCCGGCCTCGTCGCCGCCTTTGCCGCCCCTGCCCTTGCCACCGACCGCTACCAGACACGCCCGCCGGTCATCGTCAGCGCCGACCTCACGGCCCCGTGGGTGACGCAGCTCGGCGGCGCCTCAGTCCAGCCGGTTGTGTACCCGCGCCCGGTTCCGGTCCAGCCACGCGGGCTTTTCCAGCAGCGGGCTTCGCGTCCGCTTTTCGGCGTCAGGCCGGTACAGACGGTTGCCAACGTGCGACCCGGCATGCCTGTCATCCGCTCGACACTCGACCCGCAGTATCTGCCGCAGATGGTGGATTACCAGACCAAGGAACGGCCGGGCACCATCGTCATCGATACCGACAACCGTTTCCTCTATCTGGTGACCGGCGGCGGCAAGGCCAGGCGCTACGGCGTCGGCGTCGGCAAGCCCGGCTTCGAATGGGCCGGCGCCCATACCATCACCCGCAAGGAACAGTGGCCGGGCTGGACACCGCCTTCGGAAATGATTGCGCGCGAAGCTGCCAAGGGTCACTACCTGCCAGTCCACATGGAAGGCGGCACCGGCAACCCGCTCGGCGCCCGCGCCATGTATCTCGGATCGACGCTTTACCGCATCCACGGCACGAACGCGCCCTGGACCATCGGCAGCGCCGTTTCGTCCGGCTGTATCCGCCTGCGCAACGAGGATGTCAGCGATCTTTTCGACCGGGTGAAGGTCGGCACCCGTGTCATAGTGATGTAATTTTACCATGGATGGCGACGAGCTGATCAGATGACGGCTCGTCGCCACCCAAAAATGCCTCTGCCGATGCTGTAGATCTTGAAATTCTAATCGGTTTGATTAGCCTCGCGATCTTTGCACCAGAGGAACTCCAGGATGAAGCAAGTTATTCGGCTAATGGCCGCAACAGCGATTGCGCTGACGTCCATGATCGCTGTGACGACGCCCGCCCCGATGACGACGGCCAACGACGCGGTTCGCAACGTCAAACCGAACCGGACCGTGCCTGCGGAATTCCACAAGCGTCTCGTCCGTCTCGTCACCGATGAGGCGCCCGGCACGATCATTGTCGATACCAACAACAAGTTCCTCTATCTCGTCGAAGGCAACAACCGGGCCACGCGCTATGGCATCGGCGTCGGTCGTGACGGCTTCGGCTGGTCGGGGATCGTTACGGTCGGCCGCAAGGCGGAATGGCCGGTATGGACCCCGCCGGCCGAGATGCGCGTACGCGAAGCCCGGGAAGGCCATCCGCTACCGGCCTCCGTGCCGGGTGGAGAAGCCAACCCGCTCGGCGCCCGCGCCATGTATCTCTACCAGAATGGCCACGACACGATTTTCCGCATCCACGGCACCAACCAGCCCTGGACCATCGGCCTCAACCTGTCGTCGGGCTGCATCCGCATGATGAATGCCGATGTCGCCGATCTCTACGACCACGTGCCCGTCGGCACCAAGGTCATCGTCGTCGGCCCCGGCAACAAGCAGGGCGAAGTCAGCTACAAGGACCACGGCATGGACGTGCTCCGCACCCTCTTCGGCGGCTTCGGCGGCTGATTGTCGGACGGATTCGAGAGAGCCGGGCATGCGCGTCCGGCCCTCTCGCTGAATTGTGGAACACAAGTAGATATTGATGCCGAGTTTCAAGGGAACTGCTGCCGCAAAACTCGGAGTTGCGCGAAGTGTTCCACATTTCAGTTAGGGGCTGGGCATTCGTGCCGCACTTTCTGTTTTTGATGGCAACCTGATGCCTAACCCTGGACTCTACCGCCTGTTGTAATAGCCATGTCATGAAATCCCGACATCTATGGGTGACTGAATCATCCGGGGGTTCTTCATGCGCCTAGCCAATCGACTTCGCCAGTCGGCCTTTGCCGTCGCGGCGTTTTTCACGGTTCTTACCGTTGCCGACCACGCTTTTGCCGACATGATGTTTTCGGCGTATGGCGGGGTGCAGGGAGCGACCGGGAGCAATGTCACGACGTCGGACGGTGCCGATTTCGATCCGAACTGGTCCGGCAAATCCTTCAGCAACCCGCCCTACTACGGCGTTCGCGGAACGTGGTGGCTGGACGAGCTCAACCAGCCGAACTGGGGCGTGTCGCTGGACTACACCCACGCCAAGGTCTATGGCGACCTCGGCAACACACCCGGCTGGTCGCACTTCGAGTTCACGGACGGGCTCAATCTGCTGACGGCCAACGCGCTCTATCGTTTTCAGGACCCTTCCCGCAAATGGACGCCCTATGTGGGTGCCGGCGCGGGCATCAACGTGCCACATGTCGAGGTCACGCGTTCGTCCGGTCGTACCTTCGACTATCAGTTCGGCGGGCTTGCGCTACAGGCACAAGCAGGCGTGAGCTACGATATCAGCAAGCACTGGGCGACCTTCGTCGAATACAAAGGCAATTACTCCTTTGTCGACAACGTTTCCATCGACAGTGGCGATACCTTGAAGACGCGTGTCTTCACCAATGCCATCAACTTCGGCGTTTCGTTCAAGTTCTAGATCGGCGGGTCTGGCAGCCTGTCACTTGGCGTTGCACGTTAGCCGGCCGGTCAACTTGACCGGCTTGGTACCATCCGGCGTCGAGATTGTCAGGACATAGCTGCCCGGCATCGGGGTTCCATCTTCCTTGCCGGATGCGACAATGACAAGCTCGGCACTGGCAGCGTTGTCGCCATTGCCGTTAAAGGCTGCGACGGCAAGCCGCACTTCGCCGGCATAGGCCCAATACTGCGTCAACTGGCTTGATTCGAGCGGCAGCTTGCGGAAGTCTTCTGGAATGAGGGCGGACTTGCCGACCATGAGACCGCGGAAATGATTGAGCTTGTGGCCCGGACCATCCGAAAAACCGCTATCTATGCTGAACTTGATGGAGGCGTCGTCGGCTGCACAGTAGAAACGGTCAGCGGCCAGAGAAGGCACCGCAACTGCGCAGATGCCGATGGAAAGCAGTAGTCGACGCCACATGTCGGCAATCCCTTTTCACTGAATACGCTCCGCATGCCAACTCCGGAGCAGAGACATCCAGACACTAAGGGAAAGTCTTTAATTTTTGCAATATCGTAAAAGTGAAGCTATAGAGGCCGTCGGACGATTGAAAGCTACCGAGTCCGTCCTACGTCTGGTGTCACCGACCCTCCTCCATCGGCTATCTTGCGTCTCGTCGTCACAGGGACGGACGGCGGCGCATTCTGACGATGGAGACGCGGATTTGCTGATAATTCACCTTAGAGGCCGGACTGAAACCGCTTTTTCATAGGTTCTAGTCCAGGTTGATGTAGAATATACTTGTCTAATGATTCCTCGCGAAAATTACAAAGGTGACCCGCCCGTTGACACTCCTAGCCCGACTTGCCACCGATATGCATCTGATGTTGCGCCGCCCGCCGCGGCAGCAGTACGCAGCCCTGTGCTATCGCTTTAAAAAGAAGACAGGCGAGTTGGAAATGTTGCTGATGACCAGCCGTGATACCGGCCGCTGGGTTATTCCCAAGGGCTGGCCGATGTCCGGCAAGCTGTCGCATGAAGTGGCCGCACGCGAGGCTTACGAAGAGGCCGGCGTTCGCGGAAAAGTGGATGCGACATCTCTCGGCGTTTTCACCTATCCGAAGGTTATGAAGGACGGCATGACCGTGCCGTGCAAGGTGCAGGTCTATGCCCTCGCAGTCACTGAACTGGCCAAGAACTTCAAGGAAAAGGGCGAGCGCACGCTCGAATGGGTTTCCTGTAACGAAGCCGTCAGGCGCGTCCGTGAACCGGAACTGCGCGATCTCATCCTGCGCTTTCAGCAACGGATGGGACACACCGACCAAGCCGAAGACACCGACCGCAGTTCTACGCCGTGATCCCACAGCATTGCGCCTCGACGTCGAGGAGAAAGCATGTCTGAGCGGCCAGCCGGATTGATAAAGCCAACTCTCGACAAGGACCTCGACAAGCTCACCTATGTCGAGGACGCCGCAGAGCACGTGGTCAAGCCGCTGATCGCGCCCGGCTATGCGCTGATATTTCTCGGCGTTGCGATGCTGTTTGCCGGCATTTACGTGTTCGACCGACCCGGCGCGACGCTGGTCATTGCTGGCGTGGCGCTGGCTGGCTACATGGCGCTCAACATCGGCGCCAAAGACGTGGCGAATACCGTGGGCGCTGCCGTCGGTGCGCGCGCTATCGGCATGCGCCAGGCGCTGGTGATGGCAGCTGTGGTCGAGGTGCTGGGCGCCACCATCGCCGGCGGACCCGTGGTGCGGACCATCTCCTCGCAGATCATCGACACGTCGCTGATTGCCCAGAGCGGCCTGCTGGCCTGGGTGATGATCTCGGCGCTCACTGCCGCCGCCGTCTGGATCAATCTGGCGACGTGGCTGAAGGCGCCTGTCTCCACCACGCATGCCATCGTCGGGGCGGTCATCGGCGCGGGGATTGCCGGCGTCGGTGTGGATACCATCCACTGGCGCACGGTCATCGCGATCTCGGCCACCTGGATGCTGACGCCAATGATCGCCGGGGCGATTGCCGCAGGCTTCCTGTATCTGATCAAGACCTTCATCATCTACCGCGACGACAAGATCCGTGCTGCCCGCTACTGGATCCCGATCCTGACAGGGACGATGGCGGGCACTTTTGCCTCTTACCTCGTCATGGTGCTTGCGCGCGCCGCGCCCTATTCCCCGGCAACGGTTCTGACGATCGGCATCACCGTCGGCCTGCTGGTATGGCTGATGGCGCGGCCGCTGGTAGCGCGCCAGTCGGTCGGCCTCGAGAACAAGAACAGCTCGTTGCGCGGTCTCTTTCGCCTGCCGTTGATCTGCTCGGCGGCGCTGCTGTCCTTTGCCCATGGCGCCAACGATATCGCCAACACCGTCGGTCCACTGAGCGCGATCGTGCGCTCTGCGGGGACCTTGCCTGCCGGTCCAGCGCCGTTCTGGGTCGTCCTGATCGGCGGCTGCGGCATTGCCGTCGGCATCCTGCTGTTCGGGCCACGGCTGATCCGACTTGTCGGCGAGCAGATCACCAAGCTCAACCCGATGCGCGGCTATTGCGTCGCGCTTTCGGCGGCGCTGACCGTTATCGTCACGTCCTGGTTCGGAATGCCGGTCAGCTCGACCCATGTCGCAATCGGCGCGGTCTTCGGGGTCGGATTCTTCCGTGAATGGTACACCCGCAACTCGAAACGGCGGATGGCCTATATGCGGATGAAGGCCGAGCATTGGGATATCGAAGAGCAGGAGGTCTTCAATCCGGACGAGATCAGCCGCCGCCGGCTTGTACGCCGGTCGCATTTCCTGACGATCATCGGCGCCTGGATCGTGACGGTGCCTGCGGCGGCCCTGCTTGCGGCCGGGGTTTATTCGGTTATGTTCGCGCTCTTCGTCTAACAGCCAGGGTTTCCATGCGCGCCAATTTTCGTATGCAGCGATTGTTCGTCGCCGCCGATATCTCAGAGGGCCAACCCGTCGAGGTCGGCGCAGAACAATTTAACTATCTGGCCAATGTGCTGCGGCTCGAAGCAGATGCGGAAATTTTGATCTTCAACGGCCGCGACGGGGAATGGCAGACCAAGCTTGACTTTCCCACCCGCAAGCGCCTGCTGCTGATCCCGCATTTGCAGACACGCCCGCAGCCGGCACCTTCGGATCTGCACTATCTCTTCGCGCCGCTGAAAGTCGGCCGTCTCGACTACCTGGTCCAGAAGGCCGTGGAGATGGGCGCAGGCATTCTGCAGCCGGTGATGACACAGCATGTGCAGGGCAAGATCGGCAGCATCGACCGGCTACGCGCCAACGCCGTCGAGGCAGCCGAGCAATGCGGCATCCTGGCGATCCCCGACGTTGCGGAGCCCGTGAAGCTCAACGACCTGCTCGATCGCTGGCCTGGCGAGCGCCGGATCATCTATTGTGACGAGGGCGATGCAGGGCAGAACCCGCTGCCGCTGCTGCGGTCCATACAGGAGACGCAGCTGGCACTTCTTGTCGGGCCGGAGGGCGGGTTTTCGGAGGAGGAGCGCGCCCGGTTGCGATCCCTGGATTTCGTGACAGCCATTCCGCTCGGGCCCCGTATCCTCAGAGCAGACACGGCAGCGGTCGCTGCGATGGCGGTGATACAGGCGGCGATCGGCGATTGGCAATAAATACTCAAGGCACCGTACAAATTTGGGCGAGATCGTATTTTTTTGAACAAGCCTTGAAACAAATTCACTTGCACCGTAACTGAGTCCAGCCCTATCAGCCATTCTTTAAGTCTGTCTTCCGCACAGGCACCGTTCCGAGATCAAGGTAGCTTCATGGCCCGCGACACGACCGACCAGACCCCGATCGCATCGGTGTCGGAACTGACCGAATATCTCGACGCCGGCAGCAAGCCGAAGGACAGCTTTCGCATCGGCACCGAGCACGAGAAGTTCGCCTTTTTCCGCGCCGACAATAGCCCGGTTCCCTATTTCGGCGATGCCAGCATCTCGGCCCTGCTGAAAGGCATGCGCGAAAAGCTCGGCTGGGACGAGATCATCGATGCCGGCCATGTCATCGGGCTGGCCGAACCATCGGGCATGGGTGCCATATCGATCGAACCCGGCGGCCAGTTTGAGCTGTCCGGGGCGCCGGTCGAGACTATTCACCAGACCTGCAAGGAATCGAACCAGCACCTCGCAACCGTGCGTGAAGTTGCCGAGCCGATGGGTATCCGCTTTCTCGGCGTCGGTGGCAGCCCGAAATGGACGCTGGCCGAAACGCCGCGCATGCCGAAATCACGTTACGACATCATGACCCGCTACATGCCGAAGGTTGGCAGCAAGGGTCTCGACATGATGTACCGCACCTGTACCATCCAGGTGAACCTCGACTTTTCCTCCGAAGCCGACATGCGCCAGAAGATGCGCGTATCTATGAAGCTGCAGTCGCTGGCGACAGCGCTGTTTGCCGCCTCGCCGTTTACCGAAGGCAAGCCGAACGGCCTGTCTTCCTGGCGCGGCGATATCTGGCGCGATACGGACAACAACCGTTCGGGCTTGCTGCCGTTCACCTTCGGCGACGATTTCCGCTTCGAGCACTATGTAGAATGGGCGCTCGACGTGCCGATGTATTTCATCGTTCGCGACGGCAGCTACCACGACTGTACCCACGTGACGTTCCGCCAGTTCATGAACGGTGCGCTGAAGGGCGAGATTGCATCGTGGGAGCCGACCATGGGCGACTGGACCAATCACCTGTCTACCCTGTTTCCCGATGTGCGGCTGAAGCGCTTCCTGGAAATGCGCGGTGCGGATGGTGGCCCCTGGCGCCGGATCTGTGCCCTGCCGGCCTTCTGGGTCGGGTTGCTCTATGACGATGCTGCCCTGTCGGCGGCTGACGAACTGACCAAGGGCTGGGGCTTCGACGAGGTCGAGACGCTGCGCAACGCGGTGCCTGTGCAGGGCCTGACTGCAAGCTTCGGCGGTCGCTCGCTGCTCGACATCGCCCATGACGTGGTTTCGATCTCGCGCGCAGGCCTGAAGTCCCGTGCCCGGCTCAACAGCGAAGGCCAGGACGAAAGCCTGTTCCTCGCGCCTCTAGAAGAAGTGCTGGCCAATAAGGCAACCCTCTCCGACGACATGCTGACGCGCTACAACGGTCGTTGGAACCAGTCCGTCGAGCCGGTGTTCGACGAATACCAGTATTAGAGTGTTCGGCACGCGCGGGGCCGGCACAAAAAAACCCGGTGTCGGCTAGGCCGGACACCGGGCAAGAGGCAGGGCAATTGGCTATCGCCCTGCGGGGAAACTTGAATTCTCAGCCGCGAAAGTCATGGCTACCGAAACTGCGCGCACGGCGACGGGCTGAGTGCGTCAGGTGCGACGACGGGTCTTCGAAGAACGAGGAACCCAAAAGGGCCCTGTTCAGCTCGCCCCTGGTCAAGCCGATGTCGCGCAGCTGGTTGTCGTCGAGCTCATGCAGGCGATTGATTTCCGTGCGATGGCGGAACACGCGGCCTGCAGAGATCAGCATGGCAAAGACAGAGGTCACGCGGGCTGCAAGCGGCATGGTGCGTGTGGCGGTCTTCATTGGCAATCTCAGTTCCGTCGTGCTCATTTAACTATCCTTCCCAAGGCACGCAAAAACCACCTTCCTCATGGGGGGATCCGGGAGATCAGGTGGTGTTGATCGGGCGCGAACGACGACGCTGCCGTTCGATTGCGATGCAATTTGCAGTTGGAAGATGCCAAATGGCTATTGATCAGTCCAACGAATGTTTCTAATGCTTGTCATCAACTCTTTTCATAGGTGAGACGATGGCAGCGCCGCTCGATATCGACCAGTTGCAGACCTTTATCGCCATCGTCGACACCGGCAGTTTCACCAAGGCGGCCGATCGCATCTTCAAGACCCAGTCTGCAGTCTCCATGCAGATGCGCCGGCTCGAGGAGCGGGTCGGCAAGCAACTGTTCATAAAGGACGGTCGCGGCAACCGGCTGACGGCCGAGGGCGAAAAGCTGCTCGACTACGCCCGGCGCATCATCCGCCTCAACAACGAGGCAATTGCGGCTTTCGACGACAACAGGCTGGAAGGCACGCTGCGCATCGGCACGCCCGACGATTACGCCGATCGCTATATGCCGGAGATCATCGGCCGCTTTGCCAAGACCCATCCGAATGTCGAGCTTTACATCGTCTGCGAACCGTCGGTCGACCTTGCCGAGAAGATGGCGCGTGGCGAACTCGACATCGCGCTCGTCACCCACAATCCGCGCGAACGCGTGTCCGACGTCGTCAGGACCGAGCCGCTCTGCTGGGTGAGTTCAGCCAACCATCCGCTGCGCGACGATGCACCGGTGCCGCTGGCGCTGGGCAGGCGGGATTGCCCGTGGCGGCAGGTCAGCTGTTCGTCGCTCGATGCTGTCGGCCGCGAATATCAGGTGCTGTTCACCAGCTGGTCGTGCACCGTCATCGCGTCTGCAGTGCTGGCGGGCCTTGCGGTCTCGGTGATGCCGGAATCGGCACTGCGCAACGGCATGAAGGTTCTCAGCCACGCGGATGGCTTTCCAGCCCTGCCGCCGGTGCAGATCGGTATCATGAAGCGGCCTGGCGTCTCCGCATCGCTGATGAATGCCATCACAGCCCATATCTCGGCCTGCCTGGACAACATCACGCCGGCAGCAACCGGCGAAGAGAGCGAAGCCGACAGCAAGGGCCTCAACCGCTACCTGCCGCGCTCCAAGGCCGCCCTGGTGCTTCCGAGCTGGTAATCGCCCATCAGGCAGGGTCTGCCTGAAACAGAAATCGGGGCCGAAGCCCCGATTTCCAATATCTGTTCTCGCAACGAAAAATTTTACTCTGCGGCAGCGCTGATCGTATCGGCTTCGTAGCCGTGCGCGTTCTTCAGGGCGATACGGACACCGGCTTCGTATTCCGGATGCACTAGCTTGAAATGGGCCAGCTGACGCTCGACGATCTCGCCGGGGACACCGCCCATGGCTGCGGCAATGTTCGAGAACAGCCGGCCCTTCTGCGCCGTGTCGAAAAGGTTGAACAGGTCGCGGACCTGGCCATAGTCGTCGTTGCCCTCGCGGTGGTTGAAGCGTGCCATTTCGCCATCGATCCGCAAAGGCGGCTCCTGGGCGGACGGCAGCTCGACCGGACCATTGAACGAGTTCGGCTCGTAGTAGGCGTCCGGATGACCGGTCCGGATGCCACCGAATGTGTTCATCTGGCCATCGCGGTGATAGTGATGAACCGGCGCCTTGGGCTGGTTGACGGGGATATGCTCGTAGTGCGTGCCGAGACGATGGCGGTGGGCATCGGCATAAGCAAAAACACGGGCCTGCAGCATCTTGTCCGGCGAGAAGCCGATACCGGGCACGATGTTCGACGGCGAGAACGCGGCGTTCTCGATCTCGGCGAAGTAGTTTTCCGGATTGCGGTTCAGTTCGATCACGCCGATTTCGATCGGCGGATATTCCGAGTGCGGCCAGACTTTCGTCAGGTCGAACGGGTTGTAGGACGTCTTCTCAGCATCCATTTCCGGCATGATCTGCACCTGGACGGTCCAGCGCGGGTAATTGCCATCCTCGATGGAGCCGTAAAGTGCCTCCTGATAGCTTTCGCGCGTCTTGCCGATGACCTGCTCGGCTTCCTCGTTAGTGTAGAACTTGTGGCCGTGCTGGGTCTTGAAGTGGAATTTCACCCAGTAGCGTTCGCCGGCATCGTTCCAGAAGGAATAGGTGTGCGAACCGTAGCCGTTCATGTGCAGCGGCGATACAGGACAGCCACGGTCCGACATCAGGATCGTCACCTGGTGCAGGCTTTCGGGCGACAACGACCAGAAATCCCACATGGCAGTGGCTGAGCGCATGTTCGTCTTCGGGTGGCGCTTCTGGGTGTGGATGAAGTCAGGGAACTTGTAGGGATCGCGCACGAAGAACACCGGCGTGTTGTTGCCGACCATGTCCCAGTTGCCCTCGGATGTGTAGAACTTCAGCGCAAAACCGCGCACGTCGCGCTCGGCATCGGCAGCACCTTGCTCGCCGGCAACGGTCGAGAAGCGTGCCAGCATCGGCGTTTCGGTGCCCGGCTGCAGTGCTGCGGCCCTGGTGTACTTGGAAATGTCGCCAGTGATTTTCAGGGTGCCATGCGCGCCCCAGCCCTTGGCATGCACGGCGCGTTCCGGGATGCGTTCACGGTTCTGGTGGGCGAGCTTTTCGAGCAGCTGGTAGTCCTGCAGCATCACACCACCGCGAGGCCCGGCGGTTAGCGTGTTCTGGTTGTTGGGAACCGGCGCGCCAGCCGTTGTTGTTAGAATTGGGCGATCGACCATGATTATCCTCCTGGCTCAGATGCGTTTCGAACCCTCCTGCAGGTTCGGTCGCCCGTTGTCCCATTGACTTTCGATAATTTCCAATCTTATTAAATGTTATTTTCGATCAGGAAATCCTATCATGCTGACGCTGCGCCAGATGCGCTATTTCGAAGCCCTTGCCACCACCCGACATTTCGGCCGGGCCGCCGATCTCGTCCACATCAGCCAGCCGGCACTCTCCGCGCAGATCATGGAGATGGAGAATTATCTCGGCGCCAAGCTGGTGGAACGCACGCGTGGCGGCACTATCCTGACCCGCAAGGGCGAGGAGGTGCTGGCCCATGTCCACACCATATTGCATGAGGTCGACCGGCTGGAGCGGTCGGTCCGGCGGGAGGGCGGCGTGCTCGACGGGCTGATCCGCATCGGCATCATCCCGACCGTCGCGCCTTACCTGGTGCCGCAGTTCGTGCCCTACCTGCGCCGGGCCTATCCGAACGTCGAGATCGAACTGAAGGAGGCGGTGACCAGCCGGCTGCTGGCGGATCTCGGCGAAGGGAGGCTGGATGCAGTCATTGCGGCGCTGCCGCTCGAGGGCGAAGGCATTCGCACCCGGTCGCTTTTCACCGACCGGTTCTTCATGGCGATGGCCGAGAACGGCGATGATGTGCTGATGTCGCCGCTCACCGAAAACGAAGTGGATGTCGACCGCCTGCTGCTGCTGGAAGAGGGCCATTGTCTTCGAGACCAGGCGCTCTCCGTCTGTGGCGCCGGCAAGCGCAGCCTTGTCAATTTCGGGGCGACGTCGATGACGACGCTGCTGCAGATGGTGTCGCACGACATGGGAATGACGCTGATCCCCGAAATGGCCGTGGCCACCGAGACCGGCCGCACCAGTATCCGTATCGTCCCGTTCGCGGAGCCTCAGCCGTCACGCGAGATCGGGCTGGCGTGGCGGCGCAACAACCAGAGCGACATCGACATGCAGGCGCTGGCAGACGCCGTCATTGCGGCAAGCCCAGCGCCGGTGGCAGGCTGATCAGGAAAAGGCGAGCCAGACTGCCAGCCACACCCAGAGGCCGACGAGCGCCAGGAAGCTCAAGGCAAACAGGGGGCCGCGATAACGCAGGTTGTTGCTGGTGACATGCACATAGGCGTGGCCATAGCGCATTGCCACGAAAAACCAGGCAAGGGCGACTGCCGGAAGATTGTCGGCTTGGGTCATGAACAGGACGACGGAGACGACGTAGAACAGTACCGGCAATTCGAACTGGTTGGCGATGGCATTGCGCACCACCAGGCTTTCGGCCGGCTCGTCGCGATTTTCTCGGAATTGCTCCATCTTAGCCCTGCCGCTCTTCATGGCAGCAGAGCGGCGCAGGCTCAGCAGGCCGTAGAGGATAAACACCAGAACGGTCTGTGCAACCAAGGGCCAAAACATTTCGTAGCCGGTCATGCAGCAACTCCAGGGACTGCGGGAACATGATGCTGCTCTAGTCGAAAAAACGGGCGCCTGCCAGCGCCTGCAGCGGGTATCCGAAGATCTCCAGGCGGATACCTCGTGACAGATTGGACGCTGCCAAAGCGTGCACTGCAGTTTGTCACGCGGTGGTCGCGGGCCCCACCGGTAAAGGCGCGAGCCCAGCAGCTGGCCTATCAATCCAGTTCGGGCTGGCGACTGAGGACGGCAAAGCGAATGAGCAGGATGATGGCCACCACCAGCGTCAGGAATTTGAGTCGCCCGAGCACAGGCATGACAACGGCGGCAAATGCCAGTGATTGCTCCGAAGGCAGAGCTGGCGGGAAGACCAGTATTGCGAGGATCGTCTCGCCGCAGGCGACCAGCCCGTAGAGGATGGGCAGGGAGAACAGCAATGTGACGCCGGCCGGTGGGATCGGCCTGCCGAAAAAGATGCCGCCCGGTTTCACCAGCTTCAGCAGCAGGAAAAGCAGAGCGGTTGACGCCACGGCAAAGACAAGTGCCGGCCCTGTATCCAGTCCATGCTGGATGGCCGCCGCATCGGGATGGCTGCGGAGAAATTGCAGCATGTCGAGGACGTCGCCACTCTCATAGCCCTGTACGCGGAGCGACAACGGATTGCGACCCGCAGCAGCAGCCCGGAATGGCAGCACGAAAACCATATAGATCCAGGCTGCCAGCGCCATGCAAAGCGCCGCCAGGCCCGAGATCCACCGTTTCAGAGGCCCGCCGTCCGGCTGCATCAATCAGAGACCGCCGCCAGGATAGTTTGGGCTTTCGCGGGTGATCGTCACGTCGTGGGTGTGGCTTTCGCGCAGGCCAGCGCCGGAGATGCGCACGAAGGTCGCCTTCTGCTGGAAATCCGCGATGTCCTTGCCGCCGACGTAGCCCATGGCCGCCTTCAGGCCGCCGCCGAGCTGGTGAAGGACGCCCGAGACCGGCCCCTTGTAGGGCACCTGGCCCTCGATGCCCTCGGGCACCAGCTTCAGGGTGTCGCGAACCTCCGCCTGGAAGTAGCGGTCTGCCGAGCCACGCGCCATGGCGCCGACGGAGCCCATGCCGCGATAGGCCTTGAAGGAGCGACCCTGGTAAAGATAGACCTCGCCGGGGCTTTCGTCCGTGCCGGCCAGCAGCGAGCCGATCATCACGGCTGACGCACCGGAGGCGATGGCCTTGGCAAGGTCGCCAGAGAACTTGATGCCGCCGTCGGCGATGATCGGGATGTTCTGTGCCTGTGCTGCCTCGACTGCCGACATGATGGCGGCCAGCTGTGGCACGCCGACGCCGGCGACGATGCGGGTGGTGCAGATCGAGCCCGGGCCAATCCCGACCTTGACGGCGTCGGCGCCGGCATCGATCAGGGCACGCGTACCGTCATAGGTGGCGACGTTGCCGGCCATGACGCGAACCGAGTTTGACAGCCGCTTGACGCGGGTGACGGCATCGAGGACGCGCTGCGAATGGCCATGGGCGGTATCGACGACGAGCAGGTCGACGCCGGCCTCGATCAGGCGTTCGGCACGCTCGAAACCGTCGTCGCCGACGTTGATGGCAGCCGCGGCGCGCAGGCGGCCCTGGCTGTCCTTGGAGGCATTCGGGTTGAGCTGCGACTTCTCGATGTCCTTGACGGTAATCAGACCGACGCAGCGGCCTTCGGCATCCACCACCAGCAGCTTTTCGATGCGGTGCGAGTGGAGAAGACGCTTGGCCTCCTGCTGATCGACGTTCTCCTTGACCGTGATGAGGTTTTCACGGGTCATCAGCTCATATATTTTCTGGTTCGGATCGGAGGCGAAGCGGACGTCGCGGTTAGTGAGGATGCCGACCAGGCGGCCCGGCTTCTGGGTATCGCTGCCGGGGCTCTCGACGACCGGGATCCCGGAAATGTGGTAGTGCTTCATCAGGCCAAGCGCATCGGCGAGCGTGGCATCGGGGCCGATGGTCACCGGATTGACGACCATGCCGCTTTCGAACTTCTTCACCTGGCGGACCTGCTCGGCCTGGGCGACGGGGGTCAGGTTCCGGTGGATGACGCCGATGCCGCCGGCCTGTGCCATGGCGATGGCTAGGCGACCCTCTGTGACGGTGTCCATCGCCGCCGAGATGATCGGCAGGTTCAGTTCGATATCCTGGGCGATGCGGGTCGAAACATTGGTCTCGCCGGGCATCACTTCGGAATGTCCGGGCTGCAGAAGCACGTCGTCAAAGGTCAGGGCTTCGAGCCCAGTTGCTGTTTCAATGATGCGGGCCATGCCAATTCCTCGTCTTTAAGAAAATGCGGAGCACCCCCGGAATGATTATCCGCCCCGGCGGTGATGCAAGAATTGATTAAGAAGTTGGCGAGGGCTGGTACCACGTCCGCGGACCGATGGAAATAGCAAAACGCAGTCGCGCGGTTGCAACGCAGCTATGCAAGAGACGGCGAGAGGCCGCAACGACCGGAGCCGATGGGCACCGGTCGGAGTTTTCTGGAGAGCGCGTTTGCGAGTATTGGGGCCGTGCCCTATCCGCAGCCGTCAGAAGTCGAATTGATAGCTTTTCGGCACGAAGCGGAAGCCGGTATCGATTTTCTCGACGAAACCGACCGCAGGGAACGGCATGTGGTAACCGAGAAACGGGATCCGGTCCTTGGCGATCAGGTCGAAGATACGCCGGCGGGTCTGGGCGGCCTGCACCTTGTCCAGATCGAAACGAACCTCCCAGTCCGGCTGCTGCAGCGACAGGACGTAGTGGTTGGCGGTATCGGCCGTCAGCACGATCTGCTCGCCCTCGGACTCGACGTGGAAGACCATGTGGCCGGGCGTATGGCCGGGTGCCAGCATGGCGGTCATGCCCGGTACAACGGTATCGCCGTCGTTGACGAAGGTGATCTTCTCCGCCAGCGGCACGACGTTGGCGAGCACGCTTTTCTGGTTGCCTTCAGCGGGAGTTCCCTGCCGGGCCTCATCGGTCCAGAAGTCATATTCGATGCGACCGGCTGTGTAGCTGGCATTGGCGAAGGCCGGCTTTCCGTCTTCCATCAAGCCTGCGATGTGGTCACCGTGCAGGTGGGTGAGCAGGACGCGGGTGATGCTCTCGGGCGCATAGCCGGCCGCCTTCATGCCAGCCGCCAGGCGACCGCCGCCCTTTTCGCGCATCGCCGCGCCAAAGCCGGTATCGACCAGGATCACGTCCGTGCCGCTGTCGATGATGACCGGCGAATAGCTGTTGACGAAGCGGTCGGTCGGCAGAAAGTTGTCTGCCAGTAGTGCCTGCACCGTCTCGGGCCTCTGATTGACGCCGAAAGTTTCCCAGGGTCTATCCAGAATGCTGACGCCGTCCTTGATGACCGTGAATTTCAGCGCACCCAGTTTGAACTGGTTGATTTCCGGCAACGATAAAACAGTCATACAGTCTTGCTCCTACAGTGCGGCAATGCCGCCAACAATGCGCGCGAAGTTTCCGACCAAAGGTCGAATGCATACTCGCGCGGCTCGGTGCGATTAGCATTTTCATGCTGATGGCACATGTCAAAACTAGACAAGCAGCGGGGTTAGCAAGCGATTTCACGAAGACGTGAACCGGATGGCGACAGCAGGCTTATTAGGGGATTGGCAGAGCAAGTCCGGAGGAATAGAGAGCGGCTACCGCCGAGGCGGCATCTCCACGACGGCATCCCATGCAAGGCACCAGCCTATGAATCGCATCGTCCCGCTCATCCTCGCTATCGCACTTTTCATGGAACAGATGGACTCGACGGTGATCGCCACAGCGCTGCCGGCGATTGCAGCGGATCTGCATGTCGGGCCGATCACGCTGAAGCTTGCACTGACCTCCTACATGGTGGCGCTCGCGGTGTTCATTCCGATCAGCGGCTGGATGGCAGACCGTTTCGGCGCCAAGCGGATTTTCCGCATTGCCATCTGCGTCTTCGTCGTCGGATCGATCTTTTGCGCCGCATCGGGCAGCCTGCTGGAGTTCGTCGGCTCGCGCTTCCTGCAGGGCGTCGGCGGCTCAATGATGACGCCGATCGGACGACTGGTTCTGGTGCGCACCACCAAGCGCAGCGATCTGGTCTCGGCGATGGCGCTGCTCAGCATACCGGCGCTTGTGGGACCGCTGGCCGGCCCGCCGCTCGGTGGCTTCATCACCACCTATTTCTCCTGGCACTGGATCTTCCTGATCAATGTGCCGGTCGGGATCGTCGGCGTTATCCTCGCGACCATATTCCTGCCGGAAGTCGAGGCCATAGCGCCGCCGAAGCTGGATATCACCGGCTTCCTGCTGACCTCATTTGCTGCTGCCGGCATCGTTTTTGGCATGTCCGTCATCAGCCTGCCGGCCCTGCCCTCCTATGTCGGCATCTCGGCAGTGGTCATCGGCTTTGTCTGCGGATTTCTCTATGTCGGCCACGCCCGCAATCATCCGTCGCCGATCCTCAACCTGAAACTGCTGCGGAAGCCGACCTTCCGCGCGTCGGTCACGGGCGGCATTCTCTTTCGCATCTGCATCGGCGCCATGCCGTTCCTGCTGCCGCTGATGCTGCAACTGGGATTCGGGCTGAACCCGTTCCAATCGGGGCTGATCACCTTTGCCGGCGCAATCGGGGCGATCAGCACCAAGTTCATCGCCAAGCGCGTCTTTGCCGCCTTCGGCTTCCGGACCGCATTGCTGACGGCCGCCGGCGTTACGACCATGACCACGGTTGCCATCGGCTTCTTCGAGCCAACGACGTCTCACCTCGTGATCATCGGCGTGCTGCTTCTCGGCGGCTTTTCGCGGTCGTTCTTCTTTACGGGGATCAATGCGCTGGCCTTTGCCGATGTCGATGACCGGGAGGCAAGCCAGGCGACGTCGATGAGCTCGGTAATGCAGCAGGTCAGTCTGGCGCTCGGCGTTGCCGTGGCCGCCGCGATCCTGGAAACGACGACCTTCTTCAGCGGCACCGGCCTGCAGGTCGCCGATTTCCATATCGCTTTCTTCACGCTCTCGGTGCTCACCGTTATCGCGACGCTGCCGTTCCTGCGGCTCGACCGCAACGCCGGTGCCCTGCTCTCTGGCCACGCGGCAGTACCCAGCAAGGCAGAGGTTCTGGCCGTGCCGCAGACGCCCGCCGCAGAGTGACGCGTCAGCCCTCGATCAGGACGGTTGCTCGCAGACTGCGCTGAGCTTGTTGCCATCGGGATCGCGGACGTAGGCGGCGTAGAAGTTGGCGTGATAGGAGCGCAGGCCGGGGGCACCCTCGTCGCTGCCGCCATGGGCCAGCGCCTGCGCATGGAAGGCATCTACGGCGGCGCGGCTTTCCGCATCCAGCGCCACCATCGAGCCATTGCCGATGCTGGCCGCGCGCCGGTTAAAGGGCATCACCACCCACAGGCGACAACGGCTGTCGCCATCGGCAGCATAGCCGATCTCTTCCTCCGAATCCCGCTGGCGCCTGTAGCCGAGGCCCGCCAGAACGGCATCGTAGAAATCGCCGGCGCGATGGATATCGTTGGTTCCGATGGTGACGTAAAGCAGCATCCGCAAAGATTAGCCAGAGAGACTGGCTATTCATAGCCATGCTTTGAATAATTTGGAAACTAGGCTTAACTCGCCTCTTCTTCGATATCCGCCTTGCGACCTTTGAAGCCCTTGGCAAGCAGGAACATCTCGACAGATTCCTGCCTCGACGACGCCGGCTTGACGTGTACGACCTGCTTGAAATTCTGCTTGAGCAGTGTCAGCAGGTCACGTTCGGCACCGCCCTGGAAGGTCTTTGCCAGGAAATGGCCACCTTCAGCCAGCACCTCGATGGCGAAATAGGCAGCGACTTCGCAGAGATGCATGGTGCGTAGATGGTCGGTGCGATGATGGCCGGTGGTCGGGGCGGCCATGTCGGAGAGAACGATATCCGGCTGCCCACCGACGGCCTCGATCAGGAGGCGCGGTGCGTGTTCGTCGAGGAAGTCGAGCTGCAGGATCTTGACGCCCGGCAGCTGCGTCATCTCGAGGAAGTCGATTGCGGCGACGCGGATGTCCTCGTCGGTCGAGCCGGTCACCTTGGCAGCAATCTGCGACCAGCTGCCGGGGGCCGCACCGAGGTCGATGATGCGCTGGGCACCCTTGAGAATGTGATGCTTCTCGTCGATCTCCAGCAGCTTGAAGGCGGCACGGGCGCGATAGCCCTCGAGCTGCGCACGCTGCACGTAGGGATCGTTGATATGACGATGCAGCCACTGGCGCGACGAGGCTTTCATCTTCTTCTTGGTGACGCGCTGGCCGAGCTTGCGGCCGGTGCGGTTGGCACCTACGGGTGGTTTGGTCATCAATACGACCCCTTCAATTGTTCGGACGATAGCCGCGGCGCGAGCGACCGCGCCGCCAGACCCCGTCATCTGCCATCATGTCGGTGAGCAGGCCTTCACGCAATCCACGATCGGCGACGCGCATGCGCGGGCTCGGCCAACGGCGGCGAATCGCCTCGAGAATGGCGCAGCCGGCCAGAACCAGATCGGCGCGATCGGGCCCGATGCAGGGATTGGCAGCGCGACCTGCGAAATCCCAGGAAAGCAGCTTTGCCTGCATTGCCGTCACCTCGTCGTCGGACAGCCAGACGCCGTCCACCTTGCGGCGGTCGTAGCGTGGCAGATCGAGATGGACGCCGGCAAGCGTCGTCACCGTTCCGGAGGTGCCGATCAGGTGGAAATCCTTGCTGTCGCGCATGGCAAGCGGCGACGGCGGGCAATCGAACTTGTCGAGCATACCCTCGACCTCGTTGATCATCGCCTCGAAGACGACAGGGCTGACATCGCGGCCCCCGTGACGCTCGGACAGGGTGACGACGCCGACCGGCAGCGATGTCCAGTGGGTGATGTGGTTGGCAAGGCGGCTGGAGCGGTGATCGTCGATGCGAATGACGGCAATCTCGGACGAGCCACCGCCGATGTCGAACAGCACCACGGAGCGCGCTTCCGGACCGACCAGCGAGGAGCAGCCGGAGACGGCAAGACGTGCTTCGGTCTCCCGGTCGATGATCTCGAGTTCGAGGCCCGTTTCCTCGAGAACGCGCGCGAGGAACAGCTCGCCATTTTCGGCGGCGCGGCAGGCTTCGGTGGCGATCAGGCGCATCCGGCGGATATCGCGCGCCTTCAATTTCGCGGCACAGATGCGCAGCGCTTCCACGGCGCGGTCCATGGCATCTGTCGAAAGCCGCCCGCTGGCACCGAGGCCCTCGCCGAGCCTGACGATGCGCGAGAATGCATCGATGACGCGGAACTGCCCGGGACGCGTCGGCTGGGCGATCAGCAGCCGGCAATTGTTGGTGCCGAGATCCAGCGCCGCATAGAGATCGACCGGTTGCTGGTGATGATGATCGATGCTGTCGGCGGCGGGCTTCGGATCGGCGTGGGTCTGCGGCTGATGCCGGCCATGCACATGGTGTTGCGCCGCATTGCGGGCATTTGGGGCGCCGTGGGCTGGGGGGACCACATGCGCCGGCTTTTCCTGCGCGAGGGGACGCCCCTGAAGACCGCGCTTGCCACGATGCTTGCGTCGATTTGCGCCGTTTTTGGGAGCCTGGGCCAGCGATGGCCGTTCGGCATGTGCCTGAACGACGGGCACGAGCTGGATCGACCCATCAGCCACCGCGACGGTCGCGCGCTCGCCGCCATTGGCACGACGACGACGCTTCCGCTTTCCATGCGGCTGGGTACTTTTGTTATCCTTGGGGCGCACGGCGGGATCAGCGGCGCTGATCGGGCCTGGTTCAGCAGGGGAGGCTATTTCGCGCGGAGGTCCGCCACGCTTTCGCCTCGCGCGCCGGGAAGGTTTTTTCCCACGCTCTGCTACCGACGCCCCGCCTGTTTGCGGCTTTGAGCCGCTGTCGGGGTCTTCCACGTGTGTCTTCCATCGCACCGCGCAAGGCCGTAACGGCATGCAGCTGGCACTCATTTGATTTTCGTTGGTGCAAGGATACCAGCATGCGCGGCTTTCGCCAAATTCTTTTTGAATACAGTGCCGGTTGAGCCAACATGCTACCGTCTCATGCGGAAAGTCTGGCCCGCACCTGCTCGGCCGCGGTCTTCATACGGTCGGGTGCAGCGTGGCCTATCAGCATGAAGGCGTGCCCTCTGGCAGACCAGTAAACGACATTCATGCCGTGACGGCGCTCCGTTTCGGGCCCTGCGGCAGCGGCTGCGGATTTGACGATACACAGCGCCATCGGGCCGTCCTCCGGGTCGAGGTAGGCGATCTGCGCCAGCGGTTCGCCGTCGTATTGAAGCACTAGCGCGCGCCTGAAATCGGCACCGGGCAGAGCGATGGCCTCGGGGCTGAGGGAAAGGCCTATCTTCGATCCGACCCGGTCGAGTTCCGCCAGTTGCTCCGCCCTGTCGCCGGCGGGCGCACTCAGCGTATCCGGGCTGTAGAGCGCGACATAGTCGGCGACGACAGCGCGCCATTCGGCGCCCTCACCCGGCTGTCTCAAGCGACGATCGACGCCGATCACGGCGCGGTCGATGGCAATACCGGCAATGAGGCAGGCGGCAGCGGCGAAGAAACCGCGCCGGCCTAGACCTGTGGAAAAGCTATGACTGGCTTTTACCGGTGGAATGGATGCAAGCATAGCCTCCAGCCGGTCGCCCGGCGCTGCTTCCAGAAGCGGCTCGAAGGCAGCTGCGTAGGGAAGATCGGCGCGGCTGAGCTGGTCGAAGCGCTCGGCAACCGAAGGATCGGCGCCAATCAGCGCCTCCACCCTTGCAACCTCGTCGGCGCCGAGTTCACCATCGATGAAGGCAGTCAGCAATTCGTCGGAGAGACCATGATTTCTGTCGCGGGTGCTCATCGCCGTTCCTCGTTCGATCGTCTCTCGCCGTCCGATGGCGCCATGTTCTCCGCCAGTTTCGCCCTTGCGGCTGCCAGCCGGCTCATCACCGTGCCAATGGGTACGTCGAGGACAGTGGCCACCTCGCGGTAGGAAAGGCCTTCCACATAGGCCAGAAAGACAGCAGTCCGCTGGGCCTCCGGCAGGTCCTGAACCTTGCGCATGACCTGTACGGCCATGAGATGCGTTTCCGTCTGCGCGGCGCCGTCGAACACCAGGATTTCGTCAGCCTCGACGAAGCCCTGGCCCATCCGCACCCGCCGCGAACGCACCTCGTTCAGCCAGATCGAATGCAGGATCGCGAACAGCCAGCGATCCAGCCTTGTACCGGGATCGTATTGCCCGGCCCGCTCCAGGGCGCGCACGCACGTTGCCTGGACGAGATCGTCGGCGACATCGCGCTGCCTGGAGAGCACGATGGCATAGCGCCAGAGGCGCTTCAGATGCTGTGAGAGGCCGGCTCTGATGTCGTCTTCGCTGGCTATGGCATCCTCCGCAGGCAAGGTTATGCTGCGAGCCGCCGGTTTGGCCGGCGACTGCGCTGTTGTCCGACTATAGGCCGGAACCGTTACCCGACCATAGGGCGGAAATGTTAAAGGAGCGACTGACAAGCGGATGCCCTTTCACAGACGCCGTTGATCGTGACCGGCCTGGCGATGCCGGGAGGGGGAGATCAGATCTTGGCCGGATGCTCGATGGCCTCATGGAGGTCCTGATACTCTTCGCAGCCGGTGCCGCAGATCGACTGGATGGTGGCCAGCTGATCCTTGGCGAGATCGACCTGCCCCTTGATGACGTAGGCCTCGCCCAGATATTCGCGGACCTTGGCGTATTTCGGATCGAGCTTGACCGACTGCAGATAATAGGAAATGCCCTCGTCGGTGCGGCCGAGCTTGCGGGTCGCATAGCCGCGATAGTTCAGCACCTCGGCGTTTTTCTGGTCCTTCACGGTATCCAGCATGGCCAGCGCTTCCTCGTAACGACCTTCCTTGGCCAGCGCATAGGCATAGTCGGCGCGATCTTCATCGCTGATATTGGCACCGGACTGCTTGATGCACTTCTTTTCCTTCTTGTCGTAGACCTCGCCTTTCTTGCAGGTCGGCGGCGCGCTCTCGCTATCGCCGGCGGCAAAGACAGGCACTGTCAGGGTACCGAGGGTCAGGCAGGCACCGAGAGCAATGGTGGCGAAGCGAATTGCAGTGTTCGTCATGGGAAGGTCTCCTTGGCTGAATGGAACGTTGCGGCAGGAGAACACCCGAGCGAGGTGGATTATTCGGTGGCCGAGCAACTATTTTCATCCATCACTCGTTTGCCTGCTTTCACGACCAAGTGATCGCCCCACATCGAATATTCGAGCTTACCAGGTGTTCTCGGCAGTAGCGCGCGAACAGCGCCAAAGGAGACAGTTTTTGACAGACCAAGTTAAGCTCGTCGGACTGGCCGTCGCCACGCCCGAGCACATCATCCTGCAGTCGGAAGCCAAGGAGATGGCCGCCCGCCTGTTTTCGGATCGCTACCGCGAATTTAAGCCACTCTCGCGCGTCTTCGACAATGCCGGGATTACCAAACGGCATTCGGCGAGACCTTTGTCATGGTTCTCCGAACCGCATGCCTGGAAAGACCGTCTCGCCGCCTATGCCGAGGTCGCCAGCACACTGTTCGTTGAGGCCACCACCAGGGCGCTCGATCATGCGGGTCTGACGGCGGCCGATATCGACTGCATCGTCACCGTATCGTCCACCGGCTTTGCGACTCCGAGCCTCGAGGCGCGGCTGGCCGTCCAGATGGGTTTCCGCGCCGATATCGAGCGAGTTCCCGTTTTCGGGCTGGGTTGTGCTGCCGGGGTCTCCGGCTTTGCCATCGCCACGCGCATGGCCCGCGGCAGGCCAGGAGCGACCGTGCTGTTCGTTGCCATCGAACTCTGTTCGCTGTCGTTCCGGCTGGATGCCCCGACCAAGCCCAATATCATCGCCACCGCTTTGTTCGGCGATGGTGCCGCTGCCTGCATCCTGCGCGCAGGGCCCGGCGGGCTGGCAGAGGTGGAAACGACGGGCGAGCACCTGTTTCCAGACACCCTCGGCATCATGGGCTGGCAGATCGATGACGCCGGCTTCGGTATCATCCTCGAACAATCCCTGCCGCCGTTCGCAGAGGCAGAGGTGGGCCCGGCAATCGCCTCGATCCTGGCGCGTTCGGGACTGGCACTTTCCGATATCGACCGGTTCATCTGCCATCCCGGCGGGGCAAAGGTCCTGGTCGCGCTGGAAGCGACCTTCGGGCTGGAACCGGGATCACTCGACCATGAGCGCGCCGTCATCGCCGAATATGGAAACATGTCGTCGCCGACCGTACTTTTCGTGCTCGAAAGGGCTATTGCCGCAGGCCTGCCCGAGCGCTCAGCGATGGTCGCCATGGGGCCAGGCTTCACGGCCAGCTGCGTCACGCTGAAGAGGGTCGCCTGATGTTGCCGGCAATTGCACTCCTGACCTTCGTCACCCTGCAGCGCCTGGCCGAACTGGTGCATGCCAAGCGGAACACCAAGGCGCTGATGGCCCAAGGCGGACGCGAGATCGGGGCGGAGCACTATCCCTATATGGTCGTCATGCACGCGGCCTGGTTGGTCGGTCTGTGGATCTTCGGCTGGAACCAGCCCATCGACTTGTTCTGGCTTGCCATTTTCGCGGTTCTGCAGCTGCTGCGCGTCTGGATTCTTGCCACACTCGGCGGGCGGTGGACGACGCGGATCATCGTCCTGCCGGATACCCCCAGGATCGTCACGGGACCCTACCGCTTCCTCAGCCATCCGAACTATGTAATCGTCGTTGGCGAGATCGCAGCCATGCCGCTGGCGTTCGGACTGCCATTGTTTGCGCTCGTTTTCTCGCTGCTCAACGCGGCGATGCTGACCGTCCGCATCAAGGCAGAGAACAAGGCATTGAAGGACGCGATGCTTTAAGCTTGCACGGTCACATTTTTAATTTGCAACGCAGCAAATCGACAGGCACTTTCCGGGTTTGAAAATGCTGACCGACCGCAGGGAATTATGACAAAAGACGCAATCGTGCTTGGCGCCGGCATAGTCGGCGTATCGACCGCCATCCACCTGCAGCGCCGCGGCCGGCAGGTGACGCTGATCGACCGCAAGCAGCCCGGTCAGGAAACGAGTTTCGGCAATGCCGGGCTGATCCAGCGCGAAGGCGTCGTTCCCTATGGTTTCCCCCAGCAGTTCGGCCTGCTGCTGAAATACGCTCTTAATAACCGTATCGATGCCCACTATCATCTCAGCGCCCTGCCCGGCCAGCTGGCGTTCCTCGCAAAATACTGGTGGAACTCCAATGCCAAGCGGCACGCACTGATCTCGCGGGCCTACGCCCCGCTGATCGAGAACTCGATCCTCGAACATGCCGACCTGATCCAGGCCTCAGACGCCGAACATCTTATCCGCAAGGACGGCTGGATGGAGATCTTTCGCACCGAGGTCAAGCGCGACGAGGAATTTGCCGAGGCCGCCAAGCTGAAACGCGAATACGCGGTGGATTTCGAGGCGATGACCCCTGCCGACGTCGCTCGTGCCGAGCCGAACATCATGGGCCAGTTCGTCGGCGGTCTGCGCTGGAAGGATCCGTGGTCGGTGCTCGATCCGGCCGGGCTGACAAACGCCTATATGCGCTACTTCGAGAGCCTCGGCGGCCGCTTCGTGCGCGGCGACGCAGCCTCGCTCGGCCAGTCGGGATCGGGCTGGCGGGTGATGACTACGGACGGCCCGTTGCAGGCCGACGATGCCGTGTTGGCGCTCGGTCCCTGGGCCGACACCGCCACCTACCGCCTGGGCTACAATTTTCCGCTCGGCGTCAAGCGCGGCTATCACATGCACTATGCGACAGAGGGCAACGCGGTTCTCAACAACTGGACGCTGGACAAGGAGCGCGGCTACTTCCTGGCGCCGATGAACCAGGGTATCCGGCTGACGACCGGTGCCGAATTTGCTTCCCGCGACGCGCCGAAGACGCCGGTGCAGCTCGACCGCGCCGAAAAGGTCGCCCGCACCATCTTCCCGCTCGGCGAACGGCTGAGCCCGGAGCCTTGGATGGGCGCGCGGCCTTGCACGCCGGACATGATGCCGGTCATCGGCAAAGCGCCGAGGCACGAGGGCCTGTGGTTTGCCTTCGGCCACGCCCATCATGGCCTGACGCTCGGACCTGTCACCGGCAGGGTGCTTGCAGAGATGATCACAGGCGAGACGCCGTTCATCGATATTTCGGCCTATGGACCGGAGCGCTTTCGGCCCTGAGGGGCGACAATCATGTCCCCGTAGCCCGCGGTCGTGGCATGCTCGTTCGCTTTTTCGCTCAACTGAAGAATAGTGTTCCTCTCGCCCGGATAGGAACAGGCGTAAAAGTGCTTCCTGCAAACAGGAGCATGTCATGTCTGTCGCCTTGCCGTCCATAAACGAGACCAAAGCCCCACTGCTGGGAGCGCCGGGTGTAGGATCGCTCGCCGTATTGATAATGGGCACCGTGCTTCTGGGCTACTTCTACGGCCCGGCACAGGGCGCGCTGTTCCTCGTCGGCGGAGCACTCGGCATTGCGCTCTACCACGCTGCCTTCGGTTTCACCTCCGCGTGGCGGGTATTCATCGTCGATGGCCGCGGACGCGGGCTACGGGTGCAGATGATCCTGCTGGCGCTTGCCGTCATCCTGTTCTTTCCATTCCTTGCAAGCGGGTCGCTGTTCGGCCACGAGGTGAAGGGCTCGGTCTCGCCGGCCGGGATCGGCGTCATCGTCGGTGCCTTCATGTTCGGCATCGGCATGCAACTCGGCGGCGGTTGCGCTTCAGGCACGCTGTTCACCGCCGGCGGCGGCAATGCCCGCATGCTGGTCACCCTGTTCTTCTTTGTCGTCGGCTCGGTGCTGGGCACCGTCAATTTTGACTGGTGGGTGAGCCTGCCGGCGCTTCCACCGATTTCGCTGGTACAGAGTTTCGGCGCAGTTGGCGGCATTGGGGTCTCGCTCGCCATCTTTGCAGTCATCGCCGGACTGACGGTCCTAGTCGAAAAGCGCCGCCATGGGGCACTCGAAACCGAAACGCCAGCCAGGCATCACGGCCTGCAGCGCCTGCTGCGCGGTCCATGGCCGCTCGTCCTCGGTGCGGTCGCGCTGGCCCTGCTGAATTTCGCAACGCTTTCGATTGCCGGTCGTCCCTGGGGGATCACATCCGCATTCGCGCTCTGGGGCGCCAAGGGCGCAGCACTCATCGGCATCGATCCGACCGCCTGGGCCTACTGGCAGACACCGGCCAATGCGAAGGCTCTGACGGACAGCGTCTTTGCCGATGTCACCTCGGTGATGGATTTCGGCATCATTGCCGGCGCGATGCTGGCATCGTCGCTTGCCGGGCGGTTTGCGCCGAGCCTCGACATTCCGCTGCGCTCCATCCTTGCGGCGGTCGTTGGCGGGCTTTTGCTCGGCTATGGCGCCCGCATCGCCTACGGATGCAATATCGGCGCCTATTTCTCCGGTATCGCCTCCGGCAGTCTTCACGGCTATCTCTGGGCCGTTGCCGCTTTCGCCGGCAACGTGCTCGGCGTGCGGCTCCGTCCCTACTTCTTCTTCGAGCGCAGAGTGCTGTCTCGGGCAGACGGCTAACCGATTCTCGTCAGCCGATTGCAGCGAGACCCTTGACTGCCGCAGCGACGATGCCGTCGATGCTGTCGTCGATATCGACGGTGACCACGCCGGGTTCGCCGGTCGGCACTTCCAGCGTCGCCAACTGGCTTTCGAGCAGCGATGTCGGCATGAAGTGGCCCTTGCGCTCGCCCATGCGGGTGTTGAGCAAGGCGCGGGAGCCTTCGAGATAGACGAAGGCAAGCGCGCCGCCGGCTTCGCGGCGCAGGCGGTCGCGATAGGTGCCCTTCAGCGCCGAGCATGTCACGACGATGCCTTCGCCGCGAGCCACGGCTGCGGCGATCTCGGCACCGATCAGGTCGAGCCAGGGCCAGCGATCCTCATCCGTCAAAGGTGTGCCGCGGCTCATCTTCTCGACGTTGGCCGACGGATGCAGGGCATCCCCTTCAACGAATTTGAAGACCAGCTTGCCGGCAATTGCCTCGGCAATCGAGGTCTTGCCGCTGCCGCTGACGCCCATCACGACGATAGCCCGGGGGCCGATTGGTTCACTCATTGCATGCGGTCCTGTTACTCGTGTTCAGTCCAGCGGAAAATGGCAGGCAAACCCATGCGCCGCAGCCTGGTCAAGCAGCGGCTCGCTTGTCCGACAGAGATCCTGCGCTTTCCAGCAGCGCGGATTGAAGTGGCACCCGGAGGGCGGATTGAGCGGCGACGGCAGTTCGCCCTGAAGGCGGATGCGGGTCTTAGCGCGCTCGGGATCGGCGATCGGCGTCGCCGACAGCAGGGCTGCCGTATAGGGATGGCGCGGATGAGCGAAAACATCGGCGGCGCTTCCGGTCTCGACCGGGCGGCCGAGATACATGACCATCACCTCATCGGCGATATGGCGGACGACAGACAGGCCGTGCGAGATGAAGAGATAGGCCAGCCCCATCTCCTTCTGAAGATCCATCAGCAGGTTCAGCACCTGGGCCTGGATCGACAGATCGAGCGCCGAGACAGGTTCGTCGAGCACCAGCACCTTCGGCCGCAGCATAAGCGAGCGCGCGATGGCGATGCGCTGGCGCTGGCCACCGGAGAACATGTGCGGATAGCGGTCGTAATGTTCCGGACGCAAGCCGACGCGCTCCATCATAGCCTCGGCCATAGCGCGGCGGGTGGCAGAGTCGTGCGAGGTGTTGATCTTCAGCGGCTCTTCGAGGATGGCACCGACCTTCTGGCGCGGATTGAGCGAGCCATAGGGGTTCTGGAAGACGATCTGGACCTGGCTGCGCAGGCTGCGGTCGCCGATGCGGGCCGGCTTGCCGTCGATCAGCAATTCGCCGGCAGTTGGGTCCTCGATCATCGTGACGAGACGGGCGAGTGTGGACTTGCCGCAGCCGGATTCGCCGACGACGGCCAGCGTCTTGCCGGAATAGAGGCTGAAGCTGACGCCGTTCAGCGCCTTCACGGTAGCGTCCGGCTTGAACATGCCACGATTGACGGTGTAATAGCGGGCGAGATCGCGCCCTTCGAGAACGGCGCCGCTCATCGGACGTCTCCTGCGGATTCTGCGACACGAACGCCGGGGTGGTTGAGCGGGACGCCCTTGACCAGCGGATAATTGCACAGGGCATTGCCAAGATCGGCGCCCTGGCGGACGACCGCGCGATCACATTCAGCCGTCGCGAACGAACAGCGCGGAGCAAACAGACATGCCGGCGGACGGTCGTGCTGGCCGGGAACGACACCGGCGATAGACGGCAGGCGCTGGCCGACGACGGCCCGTTCCGGAAGTGCCGACAGCAGCGCTGCGGTATAGGGATGATGCGGATCGCGGAACAGCTCCTTGACGGGCTGCTCCTCGACCTTCTGGCCGGCGTACTGCACCTGGACGCGCTCGGCGGTTTCGGCCACCACGCCCATGTCGTGGGTGATGAGGACAAGGGCCATGCCCTTTTCCTGCTGCAGGCGCACGAGCAGGTCGAGGATCTGGGCCTGGATGGTGACGTCGAGCGCAGTCGTCGGTTCGTCAGCGATCAGAAGCTTCGGGTCGCAGGCAAGCGCCATGGCGATCATCACGCGCTGGCTCATGCCGCCCGACATCTGATGCGGAAAGTTGGACAGGCGTTCTTCGGGCGCTGGAATGCCGACCAGTTGCAGAAGCTCGATCGAGCGGGCACGGCGGGCCTTGCGGTCGAGGCCCATGTGAACCCGCAGCGTTTCGCCGATCTGGAAGCCGACAGTGAAACACGGGTTGAGACTGGACATCGGCTCCTGGAAAATCATCGCCATGTCCTTGCCGATGATGCTGCGGCGCTGGCGACCGGACATGCCGCGCAGGTCGTTGCCATCGAACATCATCCGGTCGGCAGTGATACGCGCGGTCCATGGGAGCAGGCCCATGACAGCGAGCATCGCGACCGACTTGCCGGAACCAGATTCACCGACGATCGAGAGGATCTCACCCTTGTCGCAGGCAAGCGACACACCATCCACGGCCCGGAACACACCGGACGAGGTCTGGAATTCGACGGTCAGATTTTGGATATCGAGAAGGGACATCACGACCTCTTCAATTTTGGATCGAGGGCATCGCGAAGGCCGTCGCCCATCAGGTTGATGGCAAGCACCGTGATCAGGATGGCAAGACCCGGGAAGGTCACCACCCACCAGGCGCGCTGAATGAATTCCCGTGCCTCGGCAAGCATCGTGCCCCACTCCGGCGTCGGCGGCTGGGCACCCATGCCAAGGAAGCCGAGCGCTGCCGCATCGAGGATCGCCGCCGAGAAGGCGAGCGTCGCCTGGACGATCAGCGGCCCGAGACAGTTCGGCAGGATGGTCTTGAACATCAGCCGCATCGTGCCGGCACCGGCAACGCGGGAGGCGATGACATATTCCTTCTCGCGCTCGGTCATGACAGAGGCCCGGGCGAGACGCACGAAATGCGGCTGGTTGACGAGCGAGATCGCTATCATCGCATTGACGAGGCCGGGGCCGAGGACGGCCACCAGCACCAGTGCCAGCAACAGCGACGGAAAGGCGAGAATGATGTCCATCACCCGCATGATGGCGATATCGAGCCAGCCGCGGAAGAAGCCGGCGATCAGGCCTATGACGACGCCCGTCAGCACAGACAGCGTTACCACCACCAAGCCGATGAACAGCGAGAAGCGGGCGCCGAAGATCAGTCGCGACAGGATGTCACGACCGACGGCATCGGTGCCGAGCAGATGCGACCACTCGCCGCCCGTCATCCAGGCCGGTGGCATCAGGAGCTTTTCGCGGATTTGATCGCTCGGTCCGTGCGGCGCCACCCACGGCGCGAAGACGGCGAGAAACAGCACGACGAGGAAGACGCCAAGACCGATAACGGCGCCCTTGTTGCGGGAAAAATAATACCAGAACTCCGAAAGCGCGGAGGGATGGCCGGTGTTGGTGCTGACCGAGCTCATGCAGCCTCTCCTAGTGACGAATGCGGGGGTTGATGAAGCCGTAGGTGACATCGACCAGCAGATTGACGAGCATGATGACGCCGGCGATCAGCAGCAGGCCGCCCTGCACCACCGCATAATCGCGCTTGAACACGGAATCGACCATCCATTTGCCGATGCCGGGCCATGAGAATATGCTCTCGGTCAGGATGGCGCCGGCCAGCAGCACGCCGATCTGCAGGCCGATGGTGGTGATGACCGGGATCATGGCATTGCGCAGCGCATGCACGCCGATGACGCGGAACGGCGTCAGGCCCTTGGAACGGGCGGTGCGGACATAGTCCTCGCCGAGCACTTCGAGCATCGCCGAGCGCGTCTGGCGGGCGATGACCGCCAAGGGAATGGTGCCGAGCACGACGGTCGGCAGGATCAGGTAGCTCAGAGCCGACTTGAAGGCTCCGGGTTGGCCAGACAACAGACTGTCGATCAGCATGAAGCCGGTGACCGGCTTGAAGAAATACATTAGCGAGATACGGCCGGACACGGGCGTCCAGTGCAGATAGCCCGAGAAGAAGATGATCAGCAGCAGGCCCCACCAGAAGATTGGCATGGAATAGCCGACCAGCGCCACGCCCATGATCGACTGGTCGTACCAGGTGCCGCGCTTGACGGCTGCAAACACGCCGGCCGGCACCCCGAGACAGATTGCAAGGAGGATGGCACAGAGCGACAGCTCCAGCGTGGCCGGAAACAGCGTCAGGAACTCGCCGAGAACCGACCGTTTGGTGACGATCGAGGTGCCGAAGTCTCCGTGCAGCAAATTGCCGAGATAGGAGAAATACTGGATCCATATCGGCCGGTCGAAGCCGAGATCGTGCATGATCTGGGCATGACGTACATCGGACATCACCCGTTCGCCGGACATCAGCATGACGGGATCGCCGGGGAGAAGCCGGATGAAGGAGAACGCGATCAGCGAGACCCCGAGGAATGTGGGGATCAGAATGGCGATGCGTCCGAGGAGAAAGCGCAGCATGGCGTATATATCCAAAAAATTCACCGGCGATCAGGAGACCTGACCGCCGGATGAAGCCCGGGAACCGGATTTTAGGGTACTATCTTACTCAGCGATATCCACGCCGTCAAAGCGGTGAATGCCGAGTGGATCCATGAAGTAGCCCGTTACCTTCTTGCTGATAGGCGCAAAGGCGATGGAGTGGTCGAGCGTGTTCCATGGAGCTTCGCGCTTGAAGACGACCTGGGCCTGCTGGTAGAGCTTGGTGCGCTCGCCCTGGTCTGCAGTCTGCTTGGCAGCCTTGACCAGCTTGTCGAACTCGGCGTTGCACCACTGCGCGCGGTTGTTGCCGCCAACGGCATCGCAGCCGAGCAGCGTGTCGAGGAAGTTGTCCGGATCGCCATTGTCGCCTGTCCAGCCGAGGATGGCGGCGCCATCGCGGGCCTTGTCCTTCGACAGCTTGAGGTATTCAGCCCACTCGTAAGACACGATTTCGACGGTGACGCCGATCTTGGCAAGGTCCGACTGCATCAGTTCTGCTGCACGACGAGCGTTCAGCATGTAGGGACGCGAGACGGGCATAGCCCAGATCTTCATCTTCAGGTCTTTGATGCCGGCAGCCTCGAGGGCCTTCTTGGCAGCTTCCGGATCGTACTTGTCGTCCTGGATGGCATCGTTGTAGGACCACATTGTCGGCGGGATCGGGTTCTTGGCAACGGCAGCCGCACCCTGGAACACCGCGTCGACGATGGCCTGCTTGTTGACGGCCATGTTCAGCGCACGGCGGACTTCAGGCTTGTCGAAAGGGGCTACCATCGTGTTGTAGGCGAGGAACGAGACGTTCAGGCCAGGCTGCTCGAGGACGTTGAGGTTAGGATCCTTCTTGAGGTCCTGAACGTCTGCGGCATTCGGGTAAGGCATGATGTGGCATTCGCCGGCCTTCATCTTCTGGGCGCGAACGGCAGCGTCCGTAGTGATGGCGAAAACGAGATCGTCGATCTTTTCCTTGCCATGCCAATAGGTGTCGTTGGCCTTGTAGCGAATGACGGCGTCGGGCTGGTAGGCGACGAAGGTGAACGGACCGGTGCCGAGCGGCTGCTGGTTGAGCATCGGCATCTTGCCGTCGGCCTGCAGCTTGTCGGCATATTCCTTCGACAGGATGGATGCGAAGTCCATCGCGAGGTCAGCGAGGAACGGCGCTTCCGGCTTGTTGAGCACGAACTTCACCGTCAGGTCGTCGACCTTCTCGATCGACTTGACCAGATCGGGAAAGCCCATGCCGGCGGAGTATTCCCAGGAAGCACCCTCGACATACTTGTTCCACGGAGTGCCGGACTTCAGCTGGCGGTCGAATGAGAAGATGACGTCGTCAGCAGTGAGCTCGCGGGTCGGCGTGAAGAAGTCGGTGGTCTGGAACTTGACGCCGGGACGCAGCTTGAACGTATACTCCTTGCCATCCGGGGACACCGTCCAGCTTTCAGCGAGACCAGGCTCGATCTCGGTGCCGCCATGCTTGAACTCGACAAGACGGTTATAGACCGTACGCGAAGAGGCGTCGAAAGTCTGGCCGCCGGTGTATAGACCCGGATCAAATCCCTCCGGCGATGCTTCCGAGCAGTAGACCAGCGTTTTAGACCAGGCGGACGTTGCCATGACCGAAGCCAAAGCCGTCGCTGCCAGGAGGACAGAAATCTTTTTCATGATGCCGTTTCCCAAATTTGTTATTATTCGAAGTTGTGTATTTCCCGGAGTACAATCCGCAAAGACGGCAGATGGAACGATATTTGACGAGTGAAAGCAACATGCCGCAACTAAAAATTTTCCAGACGGTCAAGTTTCTCGAGAGTTTTGGGAATGTGACGGAAATCCAGCGAGTTTACCGTTGGAGTAGCCTCGATTTGCGCGTTGCGCGGAGTCCGGCTCCAGAATTTTAACGCGCAAAGCCGACCGTCGCGGCTGTAGCCTCCGCGATCACGAATTGAAAAAATGGAGAGTATTACCGGCTGTGGATGCGCTGAAGCCGAACCGCTTTCGACGGACCGCGCTTCAGGCTGCCGGGGCGGCGATGGCGATGCGCTTGTTCAGGGCGTTGTGGTCGCGATCGGTGATGCCGAGCAGGAAGTTGATCTGCGGTCGGGCCTTGACGAGATCGTCGATCGAATAGTCAGCCAGCACGTCGAAAAAGGCATTGAGGGCCTTGCGCAACGCGGAGTTCAGGCCGCAGCTATCGACCAATGGGCATTCGACAGCGCCCTCCTCGAAGCATTCGGCCATTGCAAAGCTGTCCTCGGTTACCTTGACGACATCGAAAAGGCTGATCTTGTCGGCTGCACGACCGAGACGCACGCCGCCGTTTCGACCACGCACGGTATCTATGAGGCCGGCCTTGGTCAGCGGCTGCAGGATCTTGAAGAGGAAAAGCTCGGAAACGCCATAGGCCTTGGCGATTTCAGGGATACGGCTGAGGTAGCCTTCGTTGGCAGCGCAGTACATCAGCATGCGAACCGCGTAGTTGGTCTGTTTGGTCAAACGCATGCCAGTCTCCTGAATCAAAGCCTCAAGGAGGTATATAGGACCAACGGTAGTTTTGAACAATTCCAAAAGATGAAATTTTCGTTCACGTTTACTCGTTTTCATCATCTGCTCTCAACGTCAACGGGCTCCCTTGATGGGAGCCCGTCGGTTTGTCGATCAGTTGAAGACTTTTACTTCATCGTCGGCATGACGAATTCGGCTCCATCCTTGATGCCGGATGGCCAGCGGGCGGTGATCGTCTTGGTCTTGGTCCAGAACTTGATCGAGTCCGAGCCGTGCTGGTTGAGGTCGCCGAAGCTCGATGCCTTCCAGCCGCCGAAGGAGTGGTAGGCAAGCGGCACCGGGATCGGCACGTTGATGCCGATCATGCCGATATTGATGCGCGAGGCGAAGTCGCGGGCAGCATCGCCGTCGCGGGTATAGATGGCGACGCCGTTGCCATACTCATGCTTCATCGGCAGTTCGAGCGCTTCCTCGTAGTTCTTGGCGCGCACGACCGAGAGAACCGGCCCGAAGATTTCGGTCTTGTAGATGTCCATGTCCGGCGTGACGTTGTCGAACAGGCAGCCGCCGACGAAATAGCCGTCTTCATAGCCCTGCAGCTTGAAGCCGCGGCCATCGACCACGAGCTTGGCGCCCTCTTCCACACCGCGATCGATCAGGCCGGTGACGCGGGTCTGGGCTTCCTTGGTGACGAGCGGGCCGAGATCAGCCTTTTCGTCTGTGTAGGGGCCGATGCGCAGGGCTTCGACCATCGGTGTCAGCTTGGCGATTAGCCGGTCGGCTGTCTCCTCGCCGACCGGGACGGCGACCGAGATTGCCATGCAGCGTTCGCCGGCCGAGCCGTAGCCGGCGCCCATCAGGGCGTTCGCAGCCTGGTCGAGATCGGCGTCGGGCATGATGATCATGTGGTTCTTGGCACCGCCGAAGCACTGCGCCCGCTTGCCGTTCATCGCTGCCGTGCCGTAGACATAGCGAGCAATCGGCGTAGAGCCGACGAAGGAGATCGCGCCGATGTCGGGATCGGTGAGGATGGCGTCGACCGCGCCCTTGTCACCGTTGACGACGTTGAGGATGCCGGCCGGCAGACCGGCTTCGATCATGAGTTCGGCCAGACGCATCGGCACGGACGGATCGCGCTCCGAGGGCTTCAGGATGAAGGCGTTGCCACAAGCGATGGCTGGCGCAAACATCCACATCGGGATCATGGCCGGGAAATTGAACGGCGTGATGCCGGCGCCGATACCGACGGCCTGGCGCATGGAATACATGTCGATGGCCGGACCTGCGCCCTCGGTGAACTCACCCTTCTGCAGGTGCGGGATGCCGCATACGAACTCGCAGACTTCGAGGCCACGAATGATGTCGCCCTTGGAATCCTCGATGGTCTTGCCGTGTTCGCGCGACAGCAGTTCGGCCAGTTCATCCATGTGCTTGTTGAGCAGTTCGACAAACTTGAAGAAGACGCGGGCGCGGCGCTGCGGGTTGGTGGCAGCCCATTTCGGCTGGGCTGCCTTGGCGTTGGCAACGGCGGCGCGCATCTCCTCGACGCTTGCCAGCGCGACGGTCGCCTGGATCTCGCCGGTGGCCGGATTGAAGATATTGTTAGTGCGGCCGCTAGTGCCGGCTACGGCCTTGCCGCCGATGAAATGACCGATCTCGCGCATAGTGCCTCCTACCCTGGTTTCTCTTGGTTTTGCGATGGCCGACATTCGCACTTCAATTTGCACAAATCAATGCGCTGCTGTAATCAACTGTTGTGCATAAATAGACATAAGGTCGATCATGGACTGGGACGACGTTCGCATGTTTCTCGCCGTCGCCCGGACTGGGCAGATCCTCGCCGCGTCGAAACGGCTTGGCGTCAACCACGCAACGCTGAGCCGCCGGGTGACGACGCTCGAGCAGCGGCTGAAGACGCGGCTGCTGGTGCGCCGGACCAACGGTTGCGAACTGACGGCCGAAGGTGAAATCTTCCTGAATGCTGCGGAGAGGATGGAGGCCGAGATGCTGCGTGCGCAGGCAAGCGTTGGGCATCTCGACAGCACGGTGGCTGGCACGGTGCGGATCGGCGCACCCGACGGTTTCGGCGTCTCGTTCTTGGCACCGAGGCTCGGCAGGCTCATTGCGCGGCATCCGGAATTGCGCATCCAGCTTGTCCCCGTGCCGCGCTCGTTCTCCCTCTCGCAGCGCGAGGCCGACATCGCGATCACGCTGGAGCGACCGGAGCAAGGCCGCCTGATATCGGCGAAACTCACCGACTATTCGCTCGGACTCTATGCCTCGCAGGCCTATCTCGACCGCGCCGGAGTGCCAGGCAGCGTGGACGCCCTGAAATCGCATCTCCGGATCGGCTACGTCGAGGATCTGATCTTCACCGCGTCCCTCGCCTTCACCAACGAGGTAATGCGCAATTGGGATGCATCGTTCGAGATATCGACCGCGATCGGCCAGACCGAAGCGGTGCGTTCTGGCGCAGGGGTGGGTATCCTCCACGACTACATTGCCCGCCAATATCCGGAATTGATTCAGATTCTGCCGGATGCCAGCATACGCCGGGCCTACTGGACGACCTATCACGAGTCCGCACGCGACCTGATACGCGTCCGGACCGTCGTTGACTATCTTCAGGAACTGGTCACCGACGAAAGGGGCATGTTTCTCTGACGAGCCGGATTACACCTGCATCGGCGGATCGTCGTTCTCGTCTGGATTGGGCAGCGGCACCTCGTCCGGCAGGGTGTCAGGTTCTGGCTCGCCGATGGGCGGAACAGGCGTCCATCCCGGCGCCGGCATCGGGGGCTGTTCTTCTGGCTTCAGGGGCTGAGACATTGGTGCTCCTTTCACAGGGGTGCGGATTGGAAATCAGCGATCTTGCTGGCGCGTGGTCTCGGCGGCGCGCATCGGCATTCCGTCGATGATCTCGAACAGTTCCTCGCAGGCGACGGGCTCGACCGCACGCAGTTTGACGCTGCCGTCCTTGCCGATCAGGATCGCGGCAAAGATGCCGGATTCCGGAGCTTCCAGTTCTTCCCGGAGACGGTCCGCCTCCAACGGGCCGGCATCACCGAAAACCGCAACCACGTTGTCTTGCGTCACTTTCAGGACGACCAGATCGCGCTCCTGCAGTCCCTCCCGGTCGGAGAGCAGCAGGTTTTCCTGCCGGCTGCCGCGCGTGTTGTCGGTGTCCGTGAAAATCACCAGCACACGGCTTTTCCATTGGTAGATATCCAGGCTTGATACGGCGGTGGAACCATCGACTTTCGTGGCGCCGTAGAGAAGTGTCTTGTTCATGTAAATCTCCCGTCATCCATTCAACGGAAATCGGTCGGAGCAGTTCCATGACAAATCCGCAACCTTGACTGCGACTGAGCGGATTGGCGATCGGCGATCGGCGAGAGAAGCGATAACTCCACGTACCGCTGCAGAACGACTGGATCGGCGACTTCGTCTTTGCTAGCGTATAGACGGGGAGCGGCAGCATGCATTCGAAGATAACATTCACGGAGATGGCAAACGACCCGTGTGCCATCATTGCGCGCTCTACCTGCGGGACGGCGATGTTTTTCGCTTCCCATGCTTTTCTCGTCTGTGCCGATGTCAGCACACTGAAGGTGTTCTGGCTGTCGCTTTGCCTCGGCATGGTCGGATGCTTTATTCCTGGCCACAAACCGGACCCTCGGTTTTTGCTTCCGCTTGCCATGATTGCCCTCCCCGCGGCTCGTCTTGCCGCACAGGCGATGGGCGGTTGGGCTTGAGTAAGGCTTAAGCGCGAGCTGGCGCCAGGACGATGCCGTCGCGTGGCGCGGTGGCGGTGGCACGGATCCTGAGATTGCAGGCCAACGCGAACGTGAAACTCAGCATGATGATGGTTTCACCAATTGCCAGCCGATTGTTGGAGTTGCTGAGAAGCGTGATGGCAAAGAATATCTGCACGAGAAGGTAGCCATGGAAGGCCGCTTGCGGAACGAGATCGAGCTTTGCGGCACGTTGGACCTGAAGCAGCATGACAACAGCCATGAAAGCCAGAAATACGCTGCCAACCGCGCCATACCGCACGAGAATTTCCAGATATCCGTTGTGCATGGCGTTGTAGTCGACCGACGTATAGTGGGTCTTGTGCCAGCGCGGTTCCCAGGCGTTTCCAAGGCCGAATAGCGGCGCACTGGCAACGAGTTCCCAGGCGTTCGACCAGAGTTGCAGGCGCTCGTCCATGGCCCTTGGCGTCGTCGCATCATCGATACGGGCCGCCACGGCCTTGCCGATCGGCTCTCCGGCAGCAATGTCCTGATAGAGCCCCGTGGTCGCCATGAAGGTCGGTCCGGCGGTTTTCTCCAGATTGCCCCAGACGAAGTAACCGCCGGCTGCGAGCAACAGCACGAAGCAGCCGATGAAGGCCAGTCCGGCCTTCGAGCGAAACCAGCCGACGATGGACAGGAGCAGCAAGGGGCCGGAAAAGCCGAGCGCCAGCCAGACGCCCTTGGATTTTGCCCCGTAGATGCAGAAGATGCAGAGCATGGCGACCAGTGGCGCGACGATGCTGGCATAGGTCTTTAACTGCCTCGAAACAGTCGGGCATTTGCGGCAATGGATGAACCAGAAGCAGGCGGAGATCAGGATGACGCCGCAGCATACCGCTCCGTGGATCTGATTGTGCTGGATCAGCGGCCGCACGGTTTCACCGGCCATGATCGCCCGGTAACGGGTGGTGAGCAGCAAGGTGGCAAGGGCAACGCCGAAATAGGTGGCGATCACCTTCTGCATTTGCTGCCAGCCGATGAACATCGCAAAGCCGAGGCTCGGGAACGCCAGCGGCATCGCATACATCAGCTCACCATCCCCCTCGGGATGACCCGTCCCCAGAAGATATTGCAGCAGGAAGCGGCCGAGCGCGTAGCTGCCCCATCCGACGCAGAGCCATGCCGGCAAACCGACAGCCGGTCTTTCTGCCATTGCGAGATAGCGATACAGGCCGTAGGCGAAAAGAAGAACGCCGCTGTAGCGATAGGCGTCGTTCTCGATCAGCGTCGCGGATGCGGTCACAACCCATAGCAGGACGACAAGCCATTCCAACGCGTTTCGCTTCAGCGCCTCATATCCCGGCAAACTCACGCCCCCCCGATTAGCCAACAAGACATTTCTTCAGGAAATGCAGCCATGAATCGTTGCGGCGGATCGTCAGCCGCGGCAGCCCGAAAGGATCATCGCACTTGCCCGCCCGCCGGCGCCAGGTCGTCGTCGCGACGCTGTAGCCGGCTTCTATCGCCAGTTGGCGATGCAGGGAACGCTCGTCGCCGTAGGGAAAGCAGAAGGAGGAGACTTCGTCGTCGATCGTATCCTCCAGCGCAACCCGCGACAGGAAAATCTGGTTCCACGCGTCCTCGGCCGACAGGTCCGGCAGGCGGGCGTGATCCATCGTGTGGGAGCCGATCTCGTTGCCGAGCGCCGTCCATTCGCGCAATTGTGCAAGGTTCATGCAGGCCGACGGCGGGACGCCTAGCGGAATATCCCATTCGTTGCGGCCACCGATCTGATTGGCGACGACGAAATTCGTCGCTGTAAATCCGCAGTCGCGCAGCACCGGCAAGGCATTTTCATGAACGTTGGCGTAGCTGTCGTCGAAGGTGATGGCGACGACCTTACCCTTCTTCTTGCCAATGACGTAGGGCAGCGCCTCGCGCAGCGACAGTCCCTGGAAACCAAGCCGTTTCAGCAAATGCATCTGCCGCCGGAAATCATCCGGGTGCACGGCCATGCTCCGAAACGGTATCCGACGCGACGGGGGAACGGCGATCTGGTGGTAGGTGAGGATGGGAACGGGCAATCCTGATCCTCAGACGAAGTATCGCGAACGAAATGCCACCTTGGCGCGGTACAGCGGGCGCATGACCTCGCGGGTCAGTTTCTCGGCGAAGGTGCTGTGGCGCTTCATGCTTGTGCCTCCGAGGGTGGACGATATCTCGCGAACGCCACCCGGCAGCACCGTAAGCGGTGACAGATGCAAAAGCCACTCCATCTGGACCATCGTGTCGACCGGCCGATCGAATATTTCCGTTGCCTGAAGAAGGCGGATGGCGGCGCCGCGGCTGACGAGCTGGGCAACCATGCCGAGGCCGATGACCTGCGGGCGGATAACGCGGGCGGTATCCTGCGAAAACACTTCCTCGCCGCTCTCGCGATTGTCCCTGAACGGAAAGCGGACGAATGCACCCGGCGTCAGGCATGCGCTGGCAGCCGCAAAAGCTGCCGGGAAAGCTGCAGTCAGCTCGACATCGTCCTCGATGACAAAGCCCGCATCCAGCCCCTGCTCGACGATGGCCGCCCAGGCTTTCCGGTGGGACAGGAAGCAGGCGATCTCGGAGTTGCTCAACGGGAAGGGATAGGCCGGCTTGTGCAGGTTGCGATGGTAGACGCGCTCCCTGTCGGCCTGGCTGAGAGCGAGGCCATCGACGGCATCGATGATTTCGGCCGGCACCGGCAAGGCTTCCACAAGCCGCTCGACCTGGCCCGCACGCTGCTTTGCCCGACCGAGGTGGACGATGAATGCCTTGATCGTCTGCGGCCTTGCAGATGGCTCCACCTTCAAGGACAGGCTGGACTCGACGCTCGTCGCACGCTTCTGCAGGCCCAAGCTTTGCGGCCGTTCCAGGTGATAGGCGTTGTGCATCGATACGTCCTCGGTTTCATGGCCGTGGACGGTCTAGAAGATGGATCTGATCGATGCCTTAGGTCAAAGTGAAGCCAAACTGAAAAGCGGCGGCAGCCTCGTCGTCGGTGAAGAGTCGATCAATGTGAGCCGGCCCTCGGCAACGTGGTTTGCCACCCACTGCCGCTCGCCGTCCCAGCTGTGGCGCTTCCATCCCTCCCAGCTGAAACCGCAGAGTTTTATGTCCCACCGGTCGGCGGGAAACTGCTGCAGACAATGGTAAAGTCCGAAATATCCGGTGCTCGGGAATATCCGATGCATATCGGCCTCGGAGACGCCAAGCTCTGTGCACCCGGCCTTGTAGAACTGCGGCGGCATGATGCGGATCTCTTTTCCCGCCGACCCGACGCGCTCGATGGTCTGCTGCGTCCAGTCAGACCTGCGACCCTTCAGCCACGACAAGATATTTGGCTTCGGATGATAGGTGCGCAGGATCGCCGGATGATAGACCAGCATGACGGCCTTGGCCGCCTGGAATGTCGGACTGGTGTAAAAGGCCGGATCGCGGAGGCGCCGCTGCATCGGCTTGCTGGAGGTCGCCAGCATAAGAAGGTCTGTCCTCGTTCCGCTCATGCCGATGGAGAGTTTCGGCTCGTTGAACCGCAAGACGAAATCGGCCGCATCGACAACAGGCGATAGGTCTGTCGGCAATTCTCCGTTGCCGACGATAATGGCCGTTTTGCGCGACAACGTCTGGTTTCCTGTTGGTGAGAGCGCGCGTGACTAGCAAGCGTCGATGATATGAAACTGATGGATGCAGCTGCGCGGAGGCTGTTCACGCAGGTGCGGGCAGGCGGACACGGACGCTGAGGCCGTATCCCCAGCTGGGCGTCGACAGATCGATGGTGACAGCCAGGCGGGTCGCCACGTCTGCCACGATCGCCAGGCCCAGTCCCGATCCCTGCTCCTGCGGCGAGTCCACCCTGTAAAACCGCTGGAAAACCGCCGACCTCTGGTCTGCCGGGATGCCTGGACCGGTGTCGTCGATGGACAGCAGCCATGCCTCGCCATCCGGCATGATCGTCACCTCGACCCTACCATCCTCCGGCGTATATTTCAGCGCATTGTCGAGCAGGTTGCTGATCATCAGCTGCAGCAGGGATTCGTCCGTCAGCACCTCGGCGTCTTCGCTGCCCTGCAGGGAAAGGTCGAGCCGCTTGGCGGTGATGCGGCTGCCGAAACCGGCCGCGATGGACGCCACAAGGTGGTAGAGCGGAACCGCACCGAGCTTGAGCGGGTGATGGCTGACCCGCGCCAGTCGCAGAAGCTGTTCGATCAGGTGCATCGCCCGATTGTTGCTTTCGACGAGATCCGCGACGATGGCATCCCTCTCACGACCCGCCTCCGTGTCACGCAGCATCTGCAGGAGCAGCTTGACGCCTGCCTGCGGCGTGCGCAACTCATGCGCCACGAGATCCGAAAACCGCCGCTCGAGGGTTAGCGAGTGGCCGAGCTTGTCGAGCAGCTGGTTGATCGAGGTGCCGAGCGGCATCAGGTCTAGCGGCAATCCCTCGACGGGGATGGCCGAGAGGTCGTCGGGCGAGCGCAGGCGGATCTGCCGAACGAAGTCGCTCATCGGGGCAAGGCCCCTGTTGATGCCGAGCCAGATCAGGAAGGCGATGATCGGCAGCAGAATAAAGAGCGGAAACACCAGGTTGCGCAGGATATTCGATATCAGCCTGTCGCGCAGCGCGATCTTCTCGCCGACCTCCATGGCAATCGTCGTGTTGGGGATGGGCAATGCATAAACCCGCCAGCGCTCGCCCTTGTAGTTGATGGTATGAAACCCGGCCTTCTGTTCGGGCATGTCGGCCTGGAAGGCGGTGCTGCTGAAAACCTGAATTTTTCCGTCTTTCCAGGCCCGGACCATATGCGCGTCGGCGTAGTCGTCGGCGTCCTGATTGAAAGACAGCTGGTTGTCCATCTTGAAGTCGATATCGTCGATCCTGCGGGGCGGATCGTCCGTATGGCGCAGGAGCGGCCGCTGCAGCAATCCCCACAGGACATTGGCCTCGTTGATCAGCTGGGCGTCATAGATATTGTCGATTTCGTGCCGGGCGCTCTTGAACGCCAGCAATCCGATCACGCTGATGGCAATGACGATGACCGGAATGATGCGCAGATAGAGTTTGCTGGTGAGCGTTGCCCGGGTCATCGCTCGATCATGTATCCGACACCGCGGATCGACTTGATGAATTCCGATCCGAGCTTCTTGCGCAGATTGTAGATCGTCACCTCGGTGGTGTTGCTCTCGACAGCGTTCTGGGCGTCGTAAAGCGCATACTCGATATCGTTCTTTGTGACATAGCGGCCGCTGCGTTCCATCAGCAGCTTGAGCAAATGGAATTCCTTGGCCGTCAACGGCACCGATTGCCCGTTGCGGCGCGCTACCATCGCAGCGGGATCGACCTCGACCTCGCCACACCGGATGGTCGTCTCGACGCGCCCCTCGCGGCGGCGGATCAGGGCGCGCAAACGGGCCAGCAGCTCGTCGAGATCGAAGGGCTTGACCATGTAGTCGTCCGCGCCCTGGTCGAGGCCGTCGACCTTCTGGAGAACGCTGTCGAGCGCGGTCAGCAGCAGGACGGGCACATCGTTCCCCTGCTTGCGCAGCGCCTTGAGGACGCCGATGCCATTCAGCTTCGGCAGGTTGAGGTCCAGCACGATGGCTGCAAACTCCGACGCCTCGGCCGCCGCAAGCCCCGCCTCGCCGTCCCGCAGCCAGTCGATGCCATAGGCATGCTTCTCCATGGCCTTCTTCAACGATGAGCCAAGGATATGGTCGTCCTCGATAAGCAGGATACGCATGGAAACCTTCACCGGGCTTGAGAACTGGACTGGAGACGACAAAGTCGCCAATCCGCATCTGCGCCCAGTTTAAGACCGAAAAGCGTCAACGCCATCAGGCAAAGCGTGGTTTATGAGGTTTTTTTGGTGGTTGGGTATTGTGCCGCATGATCAGGGCATCAAGCAGATCATGCATCCGCACGTTCGCTGGGGAAAAGAGGCACAATAAAGAAAGGAGAAATAATGGTACGGTTGGGTGGAATCGAACCACCGACCTCAGGATCCACAAACCTGCGCTCTAACCAACTGAGCTACAACCGCACATGCCGCGTCTGGACGCAACTCGGGTGAAATACTGGGAGTTCAGTTTTTTTTCAAGCCCTATCTCGGCGAATTGAGAAAAATGCGGCTGAGCCTCCGGGCCCGGCCCGGCTGCGCAAGGTCGAGTTCGGTCGTGCTTGAAAGAACCTTTTTTCGCGCCGCACGGACATTGGCTGCCGGATTGGGCGTCAACGGGGCCTCAAGGCCGTGGATGACGCCTCGGGGGCGATTGAAAATCGGCCGGCTGTGGATAAGGTAGCAAAGCCGGTGATGATGTCATGAAGTCGGATTGCCGTGCCTTCGGCATCGCCGAGATGCTGGCGGCGGCATACCGGGGCCGTCCATTAACCCTTTCTGGCGAAAGCATCCGCACTTGCTGGACCGGACGGAGCAGCACCTATATTAACAAAACGTTAATGCGAGAAGGTCTCGGCTCGAACATCAGGTTGGACAATGCCGGCAGTACAGTATCCGTTCATCGACATTGCCGTTCATCCGAGCATCCGCGAGCGGTTTGCGCGCGGCGAGGCGATGGCGCTGTTCTCGGTCGAACTCGACCGGGTGCTGTGGGCGAACGGCGCCGGCGCCGACCTGTTCGGCTATACTGCAATCTATGATTTTCTCGACCAGGGTGCCCGGCCCGGTGACGTATCCTTCCGCCAGATTGCAGCAACTGCGCACCAGCTGGTCGCCGTCGGCGATACCCGCAGCTTCCTGATCCGGATAGCGGCAGGGTTCCAGCGTGTCGTTGCCAATGCGGCTGTCGAAAAGATCCGCACGCCGGCCGGCGAAGACGCAATCCTGTTTTCCTGCCCGGTTTCCGCAAAACCGCTGGAGACCAGCGAGCGTGCGCAGCGCATGCTCGACGGGTTCGACGACCCCGACACCCATATCGCCGTCATCGGCCGCGACGGCGAGATCATCGCCGCCTCGCCGGGTTTCTCAGCCCTCGGTATCACGACTGAAACTGCGGGCATGCTGGTGACAATGGCCGGCGGCCAGCCGGAGCGGCTGATCAAAAGGCCGATCCGGACCGGCCAAGGCTACCTGCCCGCCGCCATCGGCCGCCTGTCGGATACGCCTGCGCTCAATCTGCTGTTTGTCGTCGAAATGGTCATCGGCCATCTCGATCCCGTTGAAACCGTTTCAGCAGTGGTGCCAGCGCAGGCTGAAACCTTGGGGACGCCAGGGGTCCAGACAGAAACGGCGGCAGATGTCGCAGCTGTGGACTCCGCCGGGATCGAGCCAACCGATGCTGCGGTAGCAACTGCAGCAGAAACGCCCGTCGATGCCCGTGAAGATGATGCCGACGTCGAGAGCGTGCCGGAAGAAGCCGCAACGGCGTCTGCCGTCCCTGCTTCGAGCGCCGACGAACAGGCTGGTGGGATAGACACCGGCGAGCGGGAGTTCGCGGCGGCGATCGATGCTGTTGCCGAGATCGAAGATGTCGAAGACGAACCGGAAGAAATTGCCGACATAGAACAGAGCGAGCCGAGCGCTGTCGAAGAGCCCGAGCAACCGGCGACACCTGTCGTGCAAGACGAAGGCGATGCCGATCACGAGATTGCCGAGGACGAGCAGACCACGGCCCTGACGAATGAGGATGCGGAAACGCATGTCGAGGATCCGACCGATGTATCGACCGAGCGGGGCTCGGAACTGACGTCAGACCTGCAGCTTTCAGCGGACGACACCGAGGGTGCTTCGATGGGTGACGCAAGCGTCGAGCGGGAAGTGCCGGATCGGGAGCCAAGTGAAGAGCAACCCCTCACTGCCAATGCTGAGATCGAGCCACCGGAGCCGGCTGCGTCCGAACAGGAAGCAGCGCCGGCTGCATCGGGCGACATCGCCCAGCCTGCAGCCGGAGCGGACGCCGTTGCGGCTTCAGCACCTGAGACCGATCAGCCGCAGCACTTCGTTTTCAATCGGCAGGGACGCGCGACGCGCTTTGTCTGGAAGATCGATGCCGAGGGCCATTTCAGCGAGATTTCGCGGGAATTCGCCGAGGCCGTGGGGCCGCATGCCAAGGCGCTCGCGGGCGTCGCCTTTGCCGATATCGCGGCACTGTTCCACCTCGATCCCGATGGCAGGATTGCCGAGTTGCTCGCCCGTCGCGACACATGGTCGGGGCGGACCATCCATTGGCCGGTCGAGGGAACGACCTTGACGGTTCCTGTCGACCTTGCGGCGCTGCCGACCTATACGCGCAGCCGTGAGTTCGACGGCTTTCGCGGCTTTGGCGTCGTCCGCCTATCGGACGCGGCGGAGGATCCGCTGCGGACGGGGCTGACACTGGGGCTGCCCGCCAACGACGATTCGGCATCAGGCAGCAAAACAGCTGAGGAATTTCCCCCGCAGCGTCCGGATGAGGAAGCGCCGGTCGCAGATCCTATCGTTTTCGACGAAAGCAATGGCGAGAACGAAACGACCGCTGGCGAGACAGAGACTGTGCCGGATAGCGTCGAGCCTTTTGACAAACCGTCCGAGCGGATATTCGAACCCAACGAGCCGGAACTGCCGTTCCACGTCGAACCGCCCGCATTGAAGATAGCCGAGACGCCCGCTCGCAGGCTTTCCGACAAGATCATCCAGCTGCATGAACGGCGGCAGAACCTCAATGAAGGGCTGTCTCTTGCCGAGCAGGCTGCCTTCCGCGAGATCGCCAAGCAACTCGAGCCGTTCGGCAAGCGTGGCGAAGAGCCAGAGGGGCCGACGGATGCCGCCCCTGTCGGCCCGACAGACGACGAGAGCGAGCAACCGGACGCGCCCGAGGTAGAGATCGAGGCGTTTTACCCGACCGCGCTGCAGGCAGCTAACGACGATATCCAGGGCTCCGAGACGCCCGAGCCTGCAGATGCTGCCGAGGGACGTGAAGGCGGCGACGAATTCAACGCGCTCGACGTTCTCAACACCGCCATTCCGCCGCGGGTGAAAATGACCGACGGGCTGTCGGCTTCAGTTGTCGATCAGTTGCCGGTCGCAGTCCTCGTCCATGCCGGCGACACGCTGATCCACGCCAATCCCGAGTTCATGCGGCTGACGGGCTATGCCTCGCTGGCGGAGCTGGACGGGGTTGGTGGCATCGATGCGCTGCTGCAGCGGGAGGATTTGCAAGACAAGACAGAACGCTCCGGCGTCATGATGGTGGTGAGAGCCGACGACGCGCTGGTACCGGTCACCGCACGGCTGCAATCCATCCGGTGGGAGGATGCGAGCGCACTGATGCTGGCGCTGATGCCTGTCGAGAAGGATGGAGAGACGCTGTTGGCGACGCGGATCGACAGCCGCGAGGAGCCTCGTCCGGAACGCATGCTGGAAAAGGTTGCCAAGCTGCAGGTCGAGGTCGAGGAACTGCAATCGATCCTCGAGACCGCGACAGATGGCGTCGCCATCATCGGGCCGGAAGGCGATATCCGGTCTATGAACCGCTCGGCGAGCGCGCTGTTCAACTATGATGAGCAGGAGACGCGCGGCAAACCCTTCGTCATGCTATTTGCCCATGAGAGCCAGAAGGCCGTGCTCGATTACCTCAGCGGGCTCACTGGCAACGGCGTGGCAAGCGTTTTGAACGACGGACGCGAGGTCATCGGGCGCGAAGCATCGGGCGGGTTCGTGCCGCTGTTCATGACCATGGGCGTGCTGACATCGTCGAATGGTTACTGCGCCGTCATCCGCGATATCACCCAGTGGAAGCGCACGGAGGAAGACCTGCGCAATGCCAAGCGTGCGGCCGAAACGGCCAACGCCCACAAAAGCGATTTTCTTGCCCGCGTCAGCCACGAGATCCGCACACCCCTCAATGCCATCATCGGCTTTTCCGACATGATGGCGAGCGAGCGCCTCGGGCCGATGGGCCACGGACGCTATGTCGAATATGCCGGCGACATCGGGCGCTCTGGCCGCCATGTGCTCGATATCGTAAATGATCTTCTCGACATCTCGAAGATCGAAGCCGGCGAAATGGAGCTCGAGTTCGGCGCCGTAGGCCTCAACGAGGCAATCGCCGAAGCCGTGTCGATCGTCCAGCCGCAGGCAAACGGACAACGCGTTATCATCCGCACGGGGCTTTCGCAGTCGGTGCCAAATGTCGTTGCCGATCTCAGGTCGATCAAGCAGATCGCCCTGAATATCCTTTCAAACGCGATCCGCTTCACGCCATCCGGTGGCCAGATCGTGGTTTCGACGTCCTACGAGGGAAATGGTAGCGTCGTGCTTCGCATTCGCGACACAGGCGTCGGTATGACGCGCACAGAACTGGAACAGGCGATGAAGCCGTTTCGCCAGGTGGCAACAAACTCGCGCCAGCGCGGCGACGGCACCGGTCTCGGCCTGCCGCTGACCAAGGCGATGGTGGATGCCAACAGGGCGCTGTTTTCGATCCACTCAGCTCCCAACGAAGGCACGCTGGTGGAAGTTACCTTCCCCTCGCCCCGCGTTCTTGCCGATTAACCGGATGCATTAAAAAAGGGCGGCCGAGGGCCGCCCTAAGTCATGCTGTTGATTGGAGACAGAGACCCGCAGATCCGGGAGTTCTCCATGGTCGGGCCGTGCGCGGAGTGAATATTAGACGCCGCGCAACTGAGGGTAGCTTGATCGCTATCTCCTAACACAATCTTAAAAATGACCGGCAATCTCTCACCCATCACTATTGCGCATTTGCGTTCGGTTAATTTTTCAGTGCCTCCAGATCAGCGAATTGTGCCAGGCACTCCGGATTGGCAAGCGCTTCCTTGTTGCGCACTGCCCGGCCATGCACCACTTCGCGCACCGCGAGTTCGACGATCTTTCCGGATTTGGTGCGGGGAATATCGGCGACGGCAACAATCTTCGCCGGCACGTGGCGCGGTGTGGCACCGGTTCGGATGCGGGCTTTGATCGCGTGGGCGAGTTTATCAGTCAGCGTGACGCCGGTGGAAAGTTTGACGAACAGCACGACCCGCACGTCATCCTCCCAGTCCTGGCCAATGCAGATCGCTTCCGCCACTTCCGGCATCTGCTCGACCTGATTGTAGATTTCCGCAGTGCCGATGCGAATGCCGCCGGGATTGAGGGTCGCGTCGGATCGGCCATGAATGACGAGGCCTCCGTGCCGCGTCCATTCGGCGAAATCGCCATGACACCAGACGTTGTCGAAGCGCTCGAAATAGGCGGCGCGATATTTGACACGGTCGGGATCGTTCCAGAACATGATCGGCATCGACGGGAAGGCTTTGGTGCAGACCAGTTCGCCCTTCTCCAACCGCACCGGCTGGCCGTCTTCGTTCCAGACGTCGACGGCCAGCCCCAGTCCCGGGCCCTGTATCTCGCCGCGCCAGACGGGCTGCAGCGGATTGCCGAGCACGAAGCAGGAAACGATATCCGTTCCGCCGGAGATCGATGCCAGCTGGACATCGGCCTTGATGCCTTGGTAGACGAATGAAAAACCCTCCGGCGACAACGGCGAACCGGTGGAGGCGATAAGCCGCAGGCTGGAAAGGTCGTGCGATGCTTCCGGCCGCAATCCGCTTTTGCGCACCGCATCGATATATTTCGCCGAGGTGCCGAAAATGGCGAATTTCTCGTCTGCGGCATAGTCGAACAGGACGTTTCCATCGGGCGCGAAGGGTGAGCCGTCGAAGAGGCAGAGCGTTGCGCCGGCGGCGAGGCCGACCGCTAGCCAGTTCCACATCATCCAGCCGCAGGTGGTGAAATAGAATACCCTGTCGTCAGGCACGACACCGCAGTGCAGGCGATGCTCCTTGACCAATTGCAGCAGCGTGCCGCCCGCCGAGTGGACGATACACTTCGGCACGCCCGTGGTGCCCGACGAAAACAGGATGAACAGCGGGTGGGCGAAGGGCAGAGCCTCGTATTCGACAGGCTTCGGCGTGAACGGCTTCAGGAAGGCATCGAGTGTCCTGGCATCCGGCGTCATCGCAGCCACGGCATCCGCATCCCCGGCATAGGGCACGACGACAGAGGCTACACCGAGGCGCTGCGTCACGGCGCGCACCTTGTCTGCGACATCCTGGAGCTTGCCATTGTACCAGTAGCCGCTGCAGGCGATAAACAGTTTAGGCTCGATCTGGCCGAAGCGGTCCATGACGCCCTGCTCGCCGAAGTCGGGCGAACACGACGACCAGATCGCCCCGACGGATGCTGCAGCCAGCATGCAGGCGATGGTCTCCGGCATATTCGGCATCATTGCCGCGATGCGATCGCCCTTGCCGATGCCGATGGCACGATAGGCCTGCTGCAGACGCGACACTTCGGCGCGCAGCCGGTCCCAGGACCAGCGTGAACTGGCCTTGTCCTCGCCGCGAAAGATCAGTGCATCCCCGGGACCGCTTTTGGTGAGGAGGTTTTCGGCAAAATTCAGTTCCGCTTCGGGGAAGAAGCGCGCGTCCAGCATGTCGTCGCCATCGACCAGAGCCCGCGCACCCGTGGTGCCCTTGATGTCACAAAACTCCCAGACGGCGGTCCAGAAGCCTTCGCGATCGGCAATCGACCAGGCATGCAGGCTTTCGAAATCATCGAGGGAAAGCCCATGGCGCGCATTGCAGTGCTGCATGAACGCGAACATCGGCGTCTTACGGCGCTCGACCTCAGACAAAGACCATAACGGCTGCTCGTCCTGCATTTCATCCCCCCCGCTCAACGCTTTCTACCACGCCGCGCAGCATTATTGATATCAGAGGTTGGCGGCGTGTCAGGATGCGACGTTTGCATATGATCGGCATTTCCTATATCCGCCAAACGCAGGCGAATTCATGCGCAACAGTTTGAAAGTTTCTGCATCAACATGACGGCGTCAGGTAACAAAAGGTGGCGGCCCGCCTTGCGGTCGATGAAGCGCTGGCTGCCAGCCGTCGCGCGCACGACCGGCATCGTCGTTCTGACCATCATCATCGTTACCGTCGTGTTTCGAGCCACGGCACCCTTTCTGATTTCCAGCGGCCTGGTGCGCTCCGGGATCGAGGAAGCTCTGTCGCGCTGGACCGGCTATCGCGCCGAAATCGAGGGATCCCCGGCGATCGACTTCTGGCCGACGCCGCGTGTCACGCTGAACCAGGTGACGATCCGCGAGCGCGCTGCCGGCGGCAAGGTACTCGGCCATGTCGACAGCCTGTCCGCAGACTTCTCGCTGCTGGCCGCCTTGCGCGGAAAGGCCGATTTCCACGAATTCCATTTCCTGCGACCGGTCGTCTACGTGCGCCGCGACGATACCGGTCTGATCGACTGGACCAATGCCGGGCTGCTAGGCAAGGCCATCGACCGGGTCGAGAGATCGCCCACCGGCAGCACCGTGATCACCAAATCGCAGGATGCCAAGATCGGCGGCGTCACGGTCGAGGATGGCGTGGTCGAACTGACCGATGACAAGACTGGCAGGCTCTTCAGGCTCGACGGGGTCAATGCCGATATTTCCTGGCCACGACTGTCGAAGCCGATGAGCGCCGTGCTGCTTGCCCGCCTCAACGGCCAGGACATCAAGGTCGATTTCTTCTCGGAACAGCCGCTGCTGCTGTTTGCCGGCAAGAATGTCGATGCCAAGACGACGTTTTCCTCACCGCTGATCCGCGGAACCTTTACCGGCATTACCAATATGTCCGATTTTTCGGCGCTGTCCGGAAATCTCGACCTCGCCATTCCCGACATGCCGTCCTTCCTCGCCTGGAGCGGCGAGCGCCTGCCCGGCAGCGCTACGCTGAAGAACCTGTCGATGAATGCAGATGTTTTGACTGTCACGGACGGCATTCGCTTCAACAACCTGAACTTCGTGCTCAACGACGCCGCCGCTTCCGGCGTCATGGATTATGGCTACACCAGCACCGGAAAGCCGAAGATTTCAGGCACGCTTGCCTTCGACAAGATGAACCTCAATCCGTTCCTTGCCGCCTTTTCGATGCGACTTGCCGCCAGCACAGCAATCGACACGCTGCTGAACGGCAATCCACTGCAGCGACTGGATCTCGATCTGCGCCTGTCGGCAAAAAGCGCATCGCTCGGGCCATTCAATTTCGACAACATCGGCGCCGGATTGCTGGTGGCTGGCGGCACGGCCAAGTTCGACATCGGCGACAGCGGCTTTGAAGGCGGCGATCTGACCGCCCATCTCGAAGTCACCGAGCGCAATTTCGACGGCGGCGGCAAGTTGCAGATCTCCATCCGCGACGCCGATTTTGCCAGCCTCATCACTCGCCTCAACCTGCAGGGACCGCTGCCTCTTGCCAACGGCTCGCTCGACCTGTCGCTGATGACCAACAAGCCGATCTGGGCCGCCAATCTCGGGGACGTCGCCGGCAAGCTGCGCTACTGGTCGAAGGCCGGCGCCTTCCGCCAGTTCAATGTCTCGACATTCCGTGCCCTTGCCGCTCAGAAGAAATTCTTCCGCCTCAGCGACGTCGCGGACTCGACCTTCGACTTCCAGACCATCGATCTCGATGCGAGCTTTGCCAAGGGGTCGGTCGATGTGCAGAACGCCAGGATCGTCGGGCGAAACGAGACCTTGTCGCTTTCCGGCATCGTGCCGTTCCGCACCAACTCGCTGGCTTTGTCCGGTGTGCTGGATGCGACCAACGCGGCGGAGGGAACCGACTTGCCGGTGCTGCCATTCTTCATCGGCGGCACATGGCCGGACGCGATCGTCTCGCCGGTATCGCCGGTTCAGCAAAAGGCAACGCAGCCGTAATCAAAGCGCGTTGGCGGCATGCTCGTCGCGCTGACGCTGGATTTCCCGTCTTTTCGTGACCACCGAGGCGCAAATCACGCCAATCGCCACGATGGCGATCAGGATGGTGCAGACGGCGTTGATCTCCGGCGTGACGCCCAACCGCACCTGGCTGTAAATCTTCATCGGCAGCGTGGTGGCCCCGGGGCCCGAGGTGAAGCTCGCGATGACGAGGTCGTCGAGCGACAGCGTGAACGCCAGGATCCAGCCTGAAAACACAGCCGGCGAAATGATCGGCAGGGTTATCTCCAGGAACGTGCGCAGCGGCGTGGCGCCGAGATCGAGCGCCGCCTCCTCGATCGACTGGTCAAAGCTCATCAGCCGAGACTGCACCACGACGGCGACGAAGCACATGGTCAGCGTCGTGTGGGCAAGCGTGATTGTCCAGAAGCCCCGGTCGAAGCCGATGGCGACAAACAGCAGCAGCAGCGACAGGCCGGTGATGACATCCGGCATGACCAGCGGCGCGTAGACCATGCCGGAAAACAGCATCCGGCCGCGAAAACGGGTGTAGCGGACAAGCGTGAATGCGGCGAGTGTACCGAGCACGGTTGCCAGCGTCGCCGACAGCAGGCCGACCCGCACCGTGACCCAGGCCGCATCCAGAAGCGCCTGATTGTGCATCAGCTGGACATACCATTTGACCGAGAAGCCGGTCCAGATCGTTACCAGCTTGGACTCGTTGAACGAGAAGATGACCAGCAGCGCTATCGGCAAATAGAGGAAGGCGAAGCCGAGGGTGACCGAGACGATGTTGAAGCGGGACCATTTGACCATCGTCTATCTCCCCTGCTCGTCGGCTTTCGCCTGGATATTCTGGAAGAACACGATCGGTACGACGAGGATGAGGAGAAGGATGGTCGCCACCGCCGAGGATACCGGCCAGTCACGGTTGGCGTTGAACTCGTTCCACAGCGTCTTGCCGATCATCAGTGTCTGCGAACCGCCGAGCAGATCGGGTATGACGAACTCGCCGACAGCCGGAATGAAGACCAGCATGCAGCCGGCAATGACGCCCGGCAACGACAGCGGAAAGGTCACCCGCCAGAAAGCCGTGATCGGTGGGCAGCCGAGATCCTGGGCTGCCTCGATCAGCGTGTGATCCATCTTTTCGAGCGCGGAGTAGAGCGGGAGCACCATGAACGGCAGGTAGGAATAGACGATGCCGATATAGACGGCGGTGTTGGTGTTGAGGATGATCAAGGGCTCGTGGATCAGCCCGAGATAGAGCAGCACCTGGTTTAGCAGGCCCTCCGGCTTCAGGATGGCGATCCAGGCGTAGACGCGGATCAGGAAGCTCGTCCAGAACGGCAGGATCACCAGCATCAAGAGGGTCGGCTGGATCGTGCGCGGCGCCTGTGCCATGCCATAGGCCAGCGGATAGGCGATCAGCAGCGTCAGCAATGTCGAGATGGCGGCGATGGTGACGCTCGAGACATATGACTTGAAATAGAGGGGATCGCCGGTCAACCAGACATAGTTGTCGAAGGAAAGCTGCCGGAGGTTATCGATGAAGCCGCTGAGGCCGTTCGACGTCGAGAAGACGGGTGTGTACGGCGGCATCGCGGTCGCCGAAGTCGACAGCGACATGCGGAAAACGATGAAGAACGGGGCAAGGAAGAAGATCAGCAGCCACAGATAGGGGATGATGATCACAAGGCGGCGGTAGAGCGCTGAACCGAACGTTCCCATCATCTCAATCCTTCAACAGCACGCCGGCATTTTCATCGAAGGAGACCCATACCTGCTGGTCGTAGCCGAAGGGGTCGTCGACGGAGCGCACCGCGTTGAGCGATGACGCCTTGACCACCTGGCCGCCCTGCAATTTGACGTGAAAGACCGTCATGTCGCCGAGATAGGCGATGTCCCAGATCTCACCCTCGGCCGCATTGACGCCGGCATTGGCCGGCGGGTTACGGGTCACACGGAGCTTTTCGGGGCGGATGGCAAAGCCGGCGCGGCTGCCGACGGCAGGCGCATCTGATGTGGCCGTGCGCAGCGTGAAGGCGTTATCGACTGCGATCTCGGCGAAGCCCGGCTGCGAAGACACGACATTGCCGTCCAGAATATTGACATCGCCGATGAAGCCGGCAACGAAACGGGAATTCGGCGCCTCGTAGATTTCCGCAGGCGTCGCCACCTGCGCCACCTTGCCGTGGCTCATGACGGCGATGCGATCTGCCATCGTCATCGCTTCTTCCTGGTCGTGGGTAACGACGACGAAGGTGAGCCCGAGGCTCTGCTGCAGGTCCATCAACTCGAACTGGGTTTCCTCGCGCAGCTTCTTGTCGAGCGCGCCAAGGGGCTCGTCGAGCAACAGCACCTTCGGCTGCTTGGCGAGCGAACGCGCCAGGGCGACGCGCTGGCGCTGGCCGCCGGACAGTTGGTTGGGCTTGCGGGTGGCGAATTGCTCGAGCTTCACCATCTTCAGCATCTGCGCGACGCGTTCTGCGATCTCGGCCTTGCTCATGCCATCCTGGCGCAGGCCGAAAGCGATGTTCTTCTCGACCGTCATGTGCGGGAAAAGCGCGTAGGACTGGAACATCATGTTGACCGGCCGGCGATAGGGCGGCGTGCCGGCAAGATCCTGGCCATCGAGGATGATTTCACCCGATGTCGGCTGTTCGAAGCCGGCGAGCATGCGCAAAAGCGTCGACTTGCCGCAGCCGGATGCGCCGAGAAGGGCGAAGAATTCGCGGTGGTAGATATCCAACGATAGATTGTCGACGGCTGTGAAGTCACCGAATTTCTTGGTGACATTGCGCACCGAGATGAACGGTTTAGCCGCAGGATCCGTCCATGGCGCGAAAGAGCGGCGGATGTTGCCGAGAGACTTCATCATGATCCCCGAATGATGCGATGCATTGTCGACGTCCCCACGGGCGCCATTGCATGAAAAAGCCCGGACTTTAGAGGCCCGGGCCGGTATTCGCTTTGCTACTGACCGGTGACGATCGTGGTCCACAACCGGGTCACGGTTTTCTGTATCTTGTTGTCGTAGGGCGTCGTGGTGAACAGCTTCTTCATCATGTCGTCCGGCGGGTAGATGACGGGATCGCTGAGGATCGCCTTGTCGACGAACGCCTGCGAGGCCTTGTTGCCGTTGGCGTAGAAGACGAAGTTCGATGCCTTGGCAATGACCTCGGGCTTCATGATGTAGTTGATGAACTCATGCGCCTCGGCCACATGTGGGGCATCCTTTGGTATAGCCATCATGTCGAACCACATCTGGGCACCCTGAGACGGGATCGAGTAGCCGATCTTGACATTGTTCTTGGCTTCTTCCGCGCGGCTGCGAGCCTGGAAGATATCGCCGGAATAGCCGAGCACCAGACAGATGTCGCCTTGGGCCAGAGCGCTGATGTAGTTGGACGAATCGAATTTGCGAACATAGGGGCGGACGGCCGTCAGGACGTCCTGCGCCTTTTTCAGCTCGGCCGGATTGCGGCTGTCTGGATTGAGACCAAGATAGGCCAGCACCGAGGGCAGCACATCGGAAGGCGAATCCAGCATGTAGATACCGCAATCCTTGAACTTGGCGGCCATTTCCGGCTTCAAGAGCACATCCCAGTTCGGCCGCTCGTCGGTGCCGAGGATCGCCTTCATCTTGTCGATGTTGTAGCCGATCCCGGTGGTGCCCCACATGTAGTCGACAGCATAGTCGTTGCCCGGATCGTATTTCTGGGCGCGATCTGTGATTTCAGACCACATGTTGGAGAGGTTGGGGATCTTGGACTTGTCGAGCTTCTGGTAGACGCCGGCAGCGATCTGACGCTGCAGGAAGGTCGCGGTCGGTACCACGACGTCGTAGCCGGTGCCGCCGGCCAGAAGCTTGGCCTCCAGCGTCTCGTTCGAATCATAGACGTCGTAGACGACCTTGATACCGGTTTCCTTGGTGAAATCGGCGAGAATGGAATCGTCGATATAGTCCGACCAGTTGTAGACATTGACGACACGGTCGGCAGCCTCCGCCGAGGCAACCAGGCCGACCACCGCAAAAGCTGTGGCAGCCAGGCGTGCGATAATGGCTTTCATTTTCTCTCCTGTTCCGTTCACGGGCATTGCGACAATACCCAACCCTCTGTTTTTCTAGTCAGACTAGAAAGGATTTCAGAAGGCCACAAGGGGGAAACCGTCAGTCGAACTGGGCTTTTTACCGCAATGCACTCATCGGTCTTGCGCTTGCGCTACATCGACCGGGCGGAGCCGATCCGTTTTGGGCGCGCAGTGCAGTTGTCTCTGGCCTTGTCCGGCAACAGAATTGCAAACGGAAAAGGACCGGGAGGCAATTCCCCCGGTCCTTCTAATTGCGGTCAATGGAATGCCCGATCAGGCCGCGCGGTGGTAGCCGCGTTCGTTTTCGGCCTCGATCTTGAATTGCTGGATGAGGTGCATCAGCGAGTCCGCCTCGGTCGCCAGTTCGCGGCTGGCTGCCGATGTTTCCTCGACCATCGCTGCGTTCTGCTGGGTCATCTGGTCCATCTGGTTGACCGTCGAATTAACCGACTGCAGGGCATTCGACTGGTCGTGGCTGGCACGGGCGATCATCTCGACGTGCTGGCTGATGGTGACGATCTGGCTGCTGATCTGCGACAGGACGGTCCCGGTCTGCTGTACGAACTGCGAACCGGCGGTGACCTCGCGGGTCGACTTGTTGATCAGCGTCTTGATCTCCTGTGCGGCTGCGGCGGAACGCTGAGCCAGTTCGCGAACCTCCATGGCGACGACTGCGAAGCCCTTGCCGGCCTCTCCGGCGCGGGCCGCTTCGATGCCTGCATTGAGAGCGAGGAGGTTAGTCTGGAAGGCGATCTCGTCGATGACGCCGATGATCTTGCCGATTTCGGTGGAGGCATCCTCGATACGCAACATCGCGTCGATGGCATTGTTGACGACGACGGAGCTATCGTCGGCACTGCGCTTGGCCTCGCGCACGATGACATCGGCGTCCTTGGCACGGTCGGCAGATGAGCGCACGGTGACCGTGATCTCCTCGACGGCCGCGGCCGTTTCCTCGAGCGAGGCTGCCTGCTGCTCGGTGCGCTTCGACAGGTCCTCGGCGGAGGCCGCCATCTGGTTACCGTTGTTCTGGATCAGTTCGACATTGTCGCGGACCTGGCTGAGTGTCTGCTGCAGGCGAAGCATCGATGCGTTGAAGTCGCGGCGGAGTTGTTCGAGGCGACCGATGAACGGCGTTTCGATGGTGGTGGAGATATCCCCCTGGGCCAAACGGTCCAGGCCACCGGCGAGGGCGTTGACGGCGAAGTCGATCTGGCGGTCGAGCTCGCGCTTTTCGGCGTCGTTGCGCTGCCGCTCGTGTTCGGCAGCGGTCCGTTCTTCGTCGCTCTGCTCCTCAATGCGGATCTTGGCGATGGCATTTTCCTTGAAGATGCCGAGAGCACGGGCGATGTCGCCGATTTCGTCATGGCGCTGTTCGCCAGAGATGGCGGTTTCAAGCCGGCCATCGGCGATGCGGCGCATGGCGGCGGTGATCTGGCCGATCGGCCGCTGCAGCGTCAGCACCAAGGCGATGCCGCCGGCAATCGAGAGGATGATGCCGAGGACCGTTGCGAGCACCGAGATGGAGTTTGCCTGCTCGCGTTCGGCGCCGGCGCTCTGCTTCTGCGTCTGGGCAAACGTGGTCAGTTTTCCCCAGATCTGGTCGAGCTGCTGGCGGGCATTGGCATATTCCGCAATACGCTGGTCGATGACGTCGACCAGCTTGCCGCCGTCGCTGTCCATGGAGGTCAGAACCGGAACGATCGCTGTGTCGAGGTCTGCTGCAAAGTCCATGCCCTTGGCGCTCTGGTCGAGTGTGTTCATGTCCGTACCGAGCTTGGCGATCTCCTGGCGGAGACGAACGAGGTTGTCCTTGCTGGTGTTGGCGAGGAATTCGCCGAGCACGAGCTGCAGCGAGTAGATCGATGCTTCAAGGCGGCGTATGTCTTCGAGAACGGAGTTGGTCTGGACGATGCGGGTGTCGATCTCGACAAAGGTGGTCGTCGCCTTGCGCATCATCTGGGTAGCGGCAAGCTGCGTGTAGGTCGACATCTGGCGGAAACGGGAAAGCAACCGACCGACATCGGTCACCGTCTGATCCGTGGCGGCAGCGGCGTCGACACCATTGACCAGGGTCGTCAGGTCCTTGATCGTGCCTGCAAGCGACGTCACCATGCTCTTCTGGTTCTGGGGGATGGCCAGCTCGATCGAGCGCTGCGCCTTGGCGATATCCGGCAAGCGATCCTTGACTATCTTCAATTTGTCGGCCGGCGTGGCGCCCTTGCCGAAATCATCGGTTACGCTTGCCAGGGCGTCTCCGCCTTTGAGCAGGCGGTCTGCGGACCGAAGCGTCGCGGTGGCATCGGCCTCGTCGCTGCGCATCGCGTCCTGCAACTGCTGTGCCTGGAAATTGACGTTGAAGCGGGTGCCGATCAGCACGCGCTGCGCATCGTCTATCGACTTGCGGAAATTGAGTTCCTGATCGTGCAGGGTCCAGAGGCTGCCGACGACATTGCCGATATCGGCCGTTCTGGTCGTTGCATCGGCCAGTTCATCATGGCCCTGTGCGCCCACGCCGACCTGGTCGAGCGTCGCTGCAAGCACTGCCTGCTGCGACTTGACGTCGGCATACAGCTTATCGCGCGCCTGCTCGTTGGTGATGCGCAGGAAGTCGTCCATGGAAGCGTAGAGGTTCTTGAAGCCCGTCAGCGACTGCAACACGCTGTTGGAAATCTCCATGCGTCCCTGCAACAGTCCTGAGGCGTAGAGACCGGTCAACCCAACGGCCGAGATGCTGATCACGAATGGCAATACGAAGAGTAGGACTTTGGTCTTGATCTTGAAACGCGACAGAACTTTATCAATCAACATTCGGGCCTTGCCTTCCAATACACAACCGCTCCGTCGGCGCGGCGGCGCTGACTGGGTGTATCCCCTGAATTTTGGATCACAGGTGGGGTCCCGCGTGGCGGCGGGAGGCAATCATTGCGTCGTTTCTGCTTGCCGGAGAAACGCCCCTTTGTAAGGCGAATACTGCCGAAAACCCGTTAATATTCGGATAAAGAAGGTTAGTACGCTAAGTTTGAAAGAAACTCTTTTGCCAGGGAGGAGATACGAAGGTCAGAGCCGGGCACAACTGGAGAACGCGGTGTCACCGGGGCGACTAAGAAGTCTTGAATGAATCCGGTCAGATGGCGCGCGACACCATATAGGCGATACAGGCAGCCGTCGCACCGGTCGCGAGCATTGCCAAGCGGATAGCAAATAGCTTGGCACTGTCCTGGGTTTGAGAGATGGCGATTGCGCGAGCGCGACGCGATGTCTTGTTCATGAGCACGTATCCCATTTCGACACTGACACGATAACCGCTGATGCGGCCAGCCTGCAACCACTAATATTGGGCAGACCTTCAACACCGGTAAAGTACATCATGCAGCACGGCTGTTAACAAGTCTTGAATGTGCTTCGCAGCTAATTAAGCTTACGCCGCTTCGCCAGCCACGTAGCCCGAAGCCCAGGCCCACTGGAAATTGTAGCCGCCAAGCCAGCCGGTAACATCGACGCATTCGCCGATAAAGAACAGTCCCGGCACATTCTTTGCCTGCATCGTGCGCGAATCGAGCGCCTTCGTATCGACGCCGCCGAGTGTCACCTCGGCAGTACGATATCCCTCGGAGCCGGCGGGCTTGATCTTCCAATCCTGGACTGCTGCGGCCAGTCGCTGCAACTGCTTGTCGGGCTGGTCGGCGAGATTGCCGGTGAAACCCTCCGCTTCGGCAACGTATTGCGCCAGGCGCTTCGGCAGGAATTCGGCGAGTGCAGTCTGCGCCGCAATGCGACCGTTTGCCTGTCGCGCAGCCTTCAACTTTGCGAACACGTCGATCTCGGGCTCGATGACCAGTGTGATTTCCTCGCCTTCCCGCCAGTAGGAAGAGGCCTGGAGGACGGCCGGGCCACTGAGGCCGCGGTGCGTGAACAGCAGCGCCTCGCGAAAGCCGGTCTTGCCGCTGCGGATCTCGGCGGGCGCTGCGATACCGGAAAGAGGTGCCAGACGCTCCAGCAGCGACGGATCGAGCGTCAGCGGCACCAGACCGGGGCGTGTCTCGATCAGCGGCTGCCCGAATTGCTCGGCGATCCTGTAGGCAAAGCCGGTCGCCCCCATTTTGGGGATAGATTTGCCACCGGTGGCAATGACCAGCGACGTTGCTTCTATCGTGTCTTCGTCGGTCGAGACAAGAAAGCCGCCAACCGAAGGTGTGACGTCCGATACGGTCGTCTTCAGCTTCAGCATGACACCCGCATCGCGCATCTCCTCCATCAGCATCCGGACAATGTCCTTGGCGCTGTCGTCGCAAAACAGCTGGCCAAGCGTCTTTTCATGCCAGGCAATGCGATGGCGATCGACCATGGCGACAAATTCCTGCGGCGTGAAACGCGCCAGGGCGGACTTGGCGAAATGCGGATTGGCGGAGAGAAAATTCTTCGGCGTCGTGTGGATATTGGTGAAATTACAGCGCCCGCCCCCGGAGATGCGGATCTTTTCACCGGGAGCAGCGGCATGATCGAGCACGATCACCGAGCGTCCACGCTGGCCGGCGCGGATGGCGCACATCATGCCGGCAGCGCCCGCGCCGATAATGACGACATCACATTTGCGATCCACGCTAAATTCCTTCTCGCATGCCAGCTTGAGGCTTCGGAGCCGGCCTCCGACTTGTCATTTGCGGAAAACACGGCAGGTTGTCACTCGCCAATTAGCAAACTGCCGTTATGATGTCGCCTTAGATCAATGCGAACCCGGTGTTTCATGCCATCCAAAAAGAGCCTGCTTAAACCCGCCAAGCCCGTATCCAAATCGAAGAGCGTTCCGCCGAGCCTGCGGTCGGCTCGAGGCGTGTCCGATTGGAAGGAAGCGGTCCAATGGCTGAGGGTGCGGGGCATCGAGGATATCGAATGCATCACCCCAGACCTTGCCGGCGTGCCGCGCGGCAAGATGATGCCGGCATCGAAGTTCACCTCCAACACCTCGCTGGCCCTGCCCTCGGCGATCTACCGCCACACGATCTCGGGCGAGTATCCCGAGGAGACCGAGAGCTTTCGCTACGAGCCGCGCGACAGCGACCTCAAGCTGGTGCCGGACTTGTCGACGCTTTCTGTCGTGCCGTGGGAAAGCGACCCGACGGCGCAGGTCATTTGCGACATCGTCGACTCCGACGGCCAGCAGGTGTCCTATACGCCGCGCAACCTGTTGAAGCGGGTGATGGCGCTCTACCAGGCGCGTGGCTGGAAAGCGGTGGTGGCGCCCGAAATCGAGTTCTATCTCGTCGCCAAGAACGACGACCCCGACTATCCGCTGCATCCGCCAAAGGGCCGGTCCGGACGGACGATCCTTGCCGGCCAGGGATATTCGATCGCCGGCATCAACGAATTCGACGAGTTGATCGACGATATCTACCACTTCTCCGAAAAGCAGGGCCTCGAGATCGACACGCTGATCCACGAGGAAGGTCCGGCGCAGCTGGAAATCAACCTTCGTCACGGCGACCCGATCGAACTCGCCGACCAGGTCTTCATGTTCAAGCGGACCATCCGCGAGGCGGCGCTGAAACACAATATCTACGCCACCTTCATGGCCAAGCCGATGCAGGCGCAGCCGGGCTCGGCGATGCATATCCACCAGTCGATCGTCAATATCGAGACTGGCCGCAATGTGTTTTCAAACGAAGACGGCTCGCCATCGAAGGCGTTCTTCCACTTCATCGGCGGCATGCAGAAATACGTGCCAAGCGCGCTGTCGATGCTGGCGCCCTACGTCAATTCCTATCGCCGGCTGATGCCGAACATGTCCTGCCCGGTGAACAATGCCTGGGGCTACGACAACCGCACCACCGCCTTCCGGGTACCCGTCTCGGACCCGCAGGCCCGTCGCGTCGAGAACCGCCTTCCAAGTTCCGATGCCAACCCCTACCTGGCGCTCGCGGCATCGCTCGCCTCCGGCCTGCTCGGGATCACCCGCGAGATCGAACCGACGGCGCCGACCGAGGATTCGGCCAACGAGGGATCGATCGACCTGCCGCGCGGCCTGCTGGAGGCCATTGCCCTTCTGGAAGGCGAACCAGCTTTCGAGGAGGTATTCGGGCGTGAGTTCATCGGCCTCTACGCGGGCGTCAAGCGCGGCGAGTTCGAAACCTTCATGCAGGTGATCAGCCCGTGGGAACGCGAGTTCCTGCTGCTCAACGTTTAAAACGAGACACTGCTGATGGCATTATCCGATACGTGGCAAAGCCCCATCGCCCCCGGCCTGTCCTGGTACCAGGCGACCTCGGGCGAACGGCCGACCTATCCGACACTCGACGGCTCGCGCAACGCCGACGTCGCCATCGTCGGCGGCGGTTATACCGGGCTGCAGGCCGCCTATAATCTTGCCAAGGCAGGCGTCGACGTCGTGCTGATCGAGGCAGAGCGTTTTGGAGATGGCGCTTCGGGGCGCAACGGCGGCCAGCTGGGCACGGGCCAGCGCTGGTGGCCGGAAGAGCTGGAGGAGACGCTCGGCTACGAGCGCTCCAAGGCGCTGTTCGCTCTTGCTGAGCGCGCCAAGCACAACCTTCTCGATTTCGCCAAGGAAAACGGGATCGACATCGACTACATGCCGGGCCAGATGAATGTTGCCCACAAGAAGGGGTACCGACAGGCCTATGTCGAGAATGCCGAGATCGCCGCCACGCGCTACGATTATCCGCACATGAAGTTCATGGACCAGGCGGAAACGCAGGAGAGGCTCGGATCGACGCGCTATTTCTGCGGCGTGCGCGATGTCGGCACCGGCCATATCCACCCCCTGAAGCTGTTGATCGGGCTGGCCCGCGTGGCGCAGGCGGCAGGCGCCTCGATCTTCGAGATGACCAAGGCCACCGCCATCCGCCAATCCGGCGGCAAGACCATGATCGACACGCCGTCCGGGACGATAACAGCCCGCCGCGTGCTCATCGCCTGCAACGGCTATATCGGCAATCTGGAACCGGTGACCTCCGGCCATGTCATGCCGCTGCGCTCGTTCATCGGAACGACAGTGCCGCTCGACAAGTTCCCCGGCATCATCCCCGGTGGGGAAGCCGTGGCTGATTCGCGCTTTGTGGTGCGCTATTTTCGCAAGTCCAAGGACGGCAGGCTGCTGTTCGGCGGCCGCGAGGCCTATACGGCTGACAATCCGCGCGACATAAAGCAACACATCGTCCGGCAGATCTCGGAGATTTATCCGGCGTTGATAGACATCGAGATCAGCCATGCGTGGGGCGGATCGGTCGGCATCACCATGACGCGGCAACCGTTCGTGCGTGAGGTCATGCCCGGCGTCACCTCGATCGGCGGCTATTCAGGCCATGGCGTGATGCTGGCGAACTATTGCGGCAAGCTCTATGCCGACATGGTGCTTGGCGGCTCGACGGACCTCGATCTGTTCCGGTCGCTCGACATCCCCGCCTTCCCCGGCGGCGGTCGCTTCCGGGCGCCGCTTCTGTTCCTCGCACTGACATGGTTTGCGCTGCGCGACAGGTTTTGACCTTTTGCCGTTTGCGTCGATCACAATTCGTTTTACAAGCAGAGTAGAGATTCCTTGCAACGCACACTGGCCTTTTTAAATCGATTAGATTAAAAAGGCGCCACCCCAGTCTGATTGAGAGACACCTCATGAGCAGCCAAATCATCCCCGTCGAACCCTTTGACTATGTCGTATTCGGTGGCAGTGGCGATCTTGCCGAGCGCAAGCTTTTGCCCGCCCTGTATCATCGGCAGATCGAAGGCCAGTTCACCGAGCCGACCCGCATCATCGGCGCATCCCGCAGCGCACTTTCCGATGAGGAATATCGCAACTTCGCGAAGGCCGCCCTCAAGGAACACCTGAAGAAGGGCGAGTACAAAGAGGAAGAAGTCGCAAAATTCCTCGCGCGCCTGTTCTACATTCCGGTCGACGCCAAGTCCGATGCCGGCTGGGACAAGCTGAAGAAGCTTCTCGACGACGGGAAAGACCGCGTCCGTGCTTTCTACCTGGCCGTTGCGCCTGGCATTTTCGGCGACATCTCGGAAAAGATCCGCGATCACAAGCTGATCACAAAGTCGACGCGCATCGTCGTCGAAAAGCCGATCGGCCGCGACCTGGCCTCGGCACTCGAACTCAACGACACGATCGGCAAGGTGTTCAAGGAAGAACAGATCTTCCGCATCGACCACTATCTCGGCAAGGAAACCGTCCAGAACCTGATGGCACTGCGGTTTGCCAATGCGCTCTATGAGCCGCTTTGGAACGCCAATCACATTGACCACGTGCAGATCACCGTTGCCGAATCCGTCGGCCTCGAAGGTCGTGCCGGTTACTACGACACCGCCGGCGCGCTGCGCGACATGGTGCAGAACCACATCATGCAACTCGTCTGCCTGGTTGCGATGGAAATTCCCTCGTCGATGGACCAGGAAGCGGTGCGCGACGAGAAGCTCAAGGTGCTGCGCGCCCTGAAGCCGATCAACGCCTCCAACGTCGAGCAGGCAACCGTGCGGGGCCAGTACCGTGCCGGCGCTTCGGCAGGCGGCCCAGTCAAGGGCTACCTTGACGAACTCGAGGGCGGCGTTTCCAACACCGAAACCTTTGTTGCCATAAAGGCCGAAATCGGCAACTGGCGCTGGGCCGGCGTTCCCTTCTACATCCGCACCGGCAAGCGTCTTGCCGGCCGCATGTCTGAAATCATCATCACCTTCAAGTCTTTGCCGCACGTTATCTTCGACGCCGCTGCCGGCCGCGTTCAGCAGAACCAGCTGATCATCCGCCTGCAGCCTGACGAAGGCGTCAAGCAGTCGCTGATGATCAAGGATCCGGGCCCGGGCGGCATGCGCCTGCGCAACGTTTCGCTCGACATGAGCTTTGCCAATGCGTTCCACGTCCGCAGCGCCGATGCCTACGAGCGGCTGCTGATGGACGTCATTCGCAACAACCAGACTCTGTTCATGCGCCGCGACGAAGTCGAGGCCGCTTGGAAGTGGGTGGATCCGATCCTCAAGGGCTGGGAAACCACCGGTCAGCAGGTTCAGGGCTACACATCCGGCACCTGGGGACCAAGCCAATCGATCGCGCTGATCGAGCGCGACGGACGCACCTGGCACGACGAAATCTGAGGCAACTGCGATGACAGCAAACATGCATGCTTTTGAAAGCGGCGCGGCGCTCGCCACCGGTCTGGCGGACAAGGTTGCCGAAACTCTTTCGGCTGCCGTTGCCACGCGGGGCACGGCCAGCATCGCGGTCTCCGGCGGTTCGACGCCAAAGGCTTTTTTCGAAGCGCTGTCATCGCGCGCCATTGACTGGAGCAAGGTGACCATAACCCTGGTCGACGAGCGCTTCGTGCCCGCCGACAATCCACGTTCTAACCATCTTCTGGTCAAGCAGCACCTTCTGAAGAACAATGCGGCGGCAGCCAAATTCCTGCCGCTATACCAGCCGGCGGCCGATGCCGAAAAATCCGCCGTCATCGCGACGGCCGAGACCAGGGGCATCGACGATCCGTTCGATATCGCCATTCTCGGCATGGGCGGCGATGGTCATACGGCCTCCTTCTTTCCAGGCGGCAGCAATCTTGCCAAGGCGCTGGATCCCCAGACACCACGCGGCATAATCACCATGGAAGCCGAAGGGGCCGGCGAACCGCGCCTGACCTTCACCTTTGCCAGCCTTCACGATGCCCGCCTTCTGGTGCTGCATATCGAGGGCGAGAGCAAGAAAGACGTTCTCGCCAAGGCAGAAGCTGCCGGCGAAGAGACCGAGATGCCGATCCGCGCCATCCTGCGCCGGGCTGCCTCGTCAGTCGAAATCTATTGGGCTCCCTGACCGGAGCCCGGAGGCCGCGTCCGCGCCGCCACAAAAACACGGCAACCGATTGAAGACAGGGGTTCCTCATGTCAGCTGACGCACGCATATCTGCGATCACCTCCCGCATCGTCGAACGCTCAAAGGCAAGCCGCGAACGATACCTGGGTCGCCTGCGAAGCATGGGCAGCAAGGGCGCGCAGCGCAGCACGCTCGGCTGCGCCAATCTGGCCCACGGCTTCGCCGTCTGTTCCCCCTCCGAGAAGGATGCCCTGGCCGCAGATCAGGTTGTCAATCTCGGGATCATTACGTCCTACAACGACATGCTTTCGGCCCACCAGCCCTTCGAGCGCTATCCCGATATCATCCGGGCCGCTGCCACCGAGGCCGGCGGCATCGCGCAGGTGGCAGGCGGCGTTCCAGCCATGTGCGATGGCGTGACGCAGGGACAGCCGGGCATGGAACTGTCGCTTTTTTCGCGCGACCTGATCGCCATGTCGGCGGCCGTCGGCCTGTCGCACAACATGTTCGATGCCGCGGTCTATCTCGGCGTTTGCGACAAGATCGTGCCGGGCCTGTTCATTGCCGCCATGAGTTTCGGTCATCTGCCGGCGATCTTCATTCCCGCCGGGCCGATGACATCGGGCCTTGCGAACGACGAGAAATCACGCGTCCGCCAGTTGTTCGCCGAAGGTAAAGTCGGTAGGGCGGAGTTGCTGGAAGCAGAGTCCAAATCCTACCATGGGCCGGGTACCTGCACGTTTTACGGCACCGCCAACTCGAACCAGATGCTGATGGAGATCATGGGCCTGCACATGCCCGGCGCCTCCTTCGTCAATCCCGGCACGCCCTTGCGCGAGGCGCTCACCCGCGAGGCGACCAAACGGGCGCTGGCAATCACGGCGCTCGGCAACGAATACACGCCAGCTGGCGAAATGATCGACGAGCGCTCGATCGTCAACGGCGTCGTTGGCCTGCACGCAACCGGCGGCTCGACCAACCACACCATGCATCTCGTCGCCATGGCACGGGCGGCCGGCATCATGCTGACCTGGCAGGACATATCCGAGCTATCCGACGCCGTGCCGCTGCTGGCCCGCGTCTATCCGAACGGCCAGGCCGACGTGAACCATTTTCATGCCGCCGGCGGCATGGGCTTCCTCATCAAGCAGCTGTTGAAGCACGGGCTCGTGCACGACGACGTCAGAACCGTGTTCGGCCATGGGCTGGAGGCTTATACCGTCGACGCCCTGCTTGGCGAAAACGGCACGGTCACACGCCAGCCGTCGGCCGAGAAGAGTGCCGATCCGAAGGTGCTCGCCAGTATCGAAATGCCGTTCCAGGGCAATGGTGGGCTGAAGATGCTGCGCGGAAATCTCGGCAAGGCAGTCATCAAGATTTCTGCCGTCAAGCCGGAGCGCCACGTCATCGAGGCCCCTGCGGTGATCTTTCACGACCAGAAGGAGTTGCAGGAAGCCTTCAAGGACGGCAAGCTTAACCGCGACTTCGTCGCCGTGGTGCGCTTCCAGGGACCTAAAGCCAACGGGATGCCGGAGTTGCACAAGCTGACACCGGCGCTCGGAGTCCTTCAGGATCGCGGCTTCCGGGTGGCACTGCTCACCGACGGGCGCATGTCCGGCGCCTCCGGCAAGATCCCGGCAGCGATCCACGTAACTCCGGAAGCCGTTGACGGCGGCCCGATCGCGCGCATCCAGGAAGGCGACATGATCCGCATCGACGCCATCGCCGGCACTCTTGAATTGATGGTCGATGCCGCTGACCTTGCGGAACGCACACCAGTCATGATCGACCTGTCGGACAACGAATTCGGTATGGGCCGCGAATTGTTCGCCCCCTTCCGCCGCGCCGCCGGCCCGGCCGACCAGGGCGCGGGCGTGTTTTCCTGAGGCAGACGGCCGATATTGTGGGGGAGGTAAGGTAGCCCTCCCCTGCAATGATTTCACTCCACATAGCGAAACTATCGGCGGTGCCCCTCTCAGCCCTCTCCGTCGCAACTTTTCGCACTTCTCAGACTAGTTTGTATTCTTTCATAACCATAACCGGTGGGAAGCAGACGAGGTCAGCGGCATCGAAGTCTACGGAAAATTCTTCTTTTCTATTTTCAGCCCACTGGATAGCTGCGGTGGCGTGGACCTTCGGCACATTGGTCGCGAGGCTACAATGAGGCACCCATTGCCCGCGACGGTAGTGCTCATGGCAAATGGCAGGATCAATGTGTTGATGCAGCCGTTCATGGAGCGCGAGCAGTGCGTCAGACCTATGCGGCCTGGCCCATAGAACGAGCAGATCGTTTTCAAAATAGCCGATGCTGTCAAAGGTCAGGGGCAATCGGCTTTGGGATGTGAAGACATCGTCAAGCACTGTGTCTAGGCTGCCGCTATCGTCCGGAAAGACCGCGAGCGTGATGTGCGGAGGGTAAATCAATTCGCGCATGGAAGGGACAGCCTCAAACCGGCTGGCTTCATCCCAAAGCCTGAATAGCGGTGCGGCTGTGTCATTCAGGCATTTGATACTGATTGCATGCGGCATGGTTAAACGATCCGTTTGTTAGCATGACCAAAGGCTATGCATGCCATCGCCGAACCGTCCAGCATTTGCCTTTTGTCCTGCGACCCATCTTTGCGTAGGGTGATCTCCTGCATTTCGAAAGCCGGAGGGGCTCAATGGCCGTCGTTGGGATCGACCATATTCAACTCGCAATGCCTGCAGGACAGGAACATGTCGCCCGGGCGTTTTATAGCGGCTTGCTCGGACTGACGGAGTTGAAAAAGCCGCCCCATCTCGCGCCAAGGGGTGGCTGCTGGTTTGGAATGGACAAAGTCAAAATCCATCTTGGTGTCGAACCCGACTTCATACCCGCAAAGAAGGCCCATCCCGGGCTTCTCGTTGATGACCTCGCAAGCTTATGCAGCACCCTGCAGAATGCAGGCTACGAGACAATGGCGGACCAGCCGCTCGAGGGATTTACGCGAGTGTATGTGAACGATCCTTTCGGCAAGCGAATAGAACTGATGCAAGTCTCTGCCAGATAGGTTGGCTACTTCGCGCCTAAACCGGAATAGCTCTAGCCATATTCCAACACGCCGACCGGCCGCAGCGCGTCAATTGACCAAAGCGCGGCAGGCTTTTATACACTGGCTTCTGATGGAACCCGGGACGGCTTCGACATTGTTTTTCCAGATCAATGGTGCTGTTCGAAACGTGCATTCGACCACACAGCGCCGTTATCTGCATCGGCCATGGAGAAACGACATTATCAAGATCATGGTTTTGCTGCACAGCGCCGAAGGCCTGGATTGGCAGTCTCCCCCTAAGGGCACCGGCCTGAAGACATTGAAGGAGGCCGAAGAGCAAGGCTTCATCACGATCCGCGGCGAATTTCAGAAACGCGAGTTCCGGCTGACCGCGCGCGGCGCCGAATATGTCGAGCGTGACAAGCGTCGCCTGGCAGCGCGCAGGCTCTGAGCCGGGGCTGTCGGGTTAGGCAGATTTTGTTTGCCAGTTTGGCGATGTCCGAGCGTCATCTCACTTTTGCAAAGTGACCGTAAGTGCATGCCGACCCCACGCGAACATCGGCAGAGCTTTTATGACCCATACCTTCGTGACGACAAAAGAGCGGCGGGAACTCGTGCACACGACCGGCACCTGGCGCTGGGAGGCATTCTTCCAGGGCGGCACAGTTACGCACGAAGAGATGTTGAAGCGCGAAGTCGATGGTGCGAATGTTTCGGAATTGATGCCGACCGTTCTTGTCATGCTCGAAAACGAAGTGCCCATTGCAATGTCGGCCCTGTGCCTGGATGATTTGGAAGGACGCCCCGAGCTTAATCCCTGGCTGGCTGGCGTCTACGTCGACAGGCCGCATAGAGGCCAAGGGCATGGTGCACGCATGATAGCCGAGCTTGAATCGCTCGCTCGGCGGGAAGGCATCCCGCGTCTGACGCTATACACGTCCCATGCTGCGGGCTTTTACATCAAGTCCGGTTGGGCGACCGTCGAAACTTTCGAAAACGCCGGCAGAACCTACTCGATCATGCAAAAGAATTTATAGAATCCAACCGCGCTGGGCTTCGCCCACAGGCACATTTCCGCCAGCACACCAGACCTGGTCCAGTGCCAGGATCACCCCCGGATATCCAGCATATGGTTCCGATGAGCCGGGTGGGTGCTGTAGACGAAGATCTTGTTCATTTCCTTTTCGCTCAGCAGCGACAGGAAGCGCACCTCGACGGTGTTGTTGGGGAAAACCTTCATCAGAACGCAGCCGACCTTGTTAATGCGCGCATCGGGGAGATCGAGGTAAAATTGCTTTGGCAGGTTATACTGCGTCAGGATCGCCAGAATGGCGCCGCTCATGGAAATCTTGATGATGTCGCAGCGGCGTGAGGCCAGGTGCATCACGCCCTTTTCGGTGTATTCGATCCGTGCCGCATTCATCGTGTCCTGCATCTTGTAGCGACCTTCTCGGTCATACATGAAGGACTCTTCCTTGTTCAGGAAATGGTTCTGCTGTTTCGGCACGGATGCTGCCATGATCGTGAGCCTTCAAATGTTACGGCGTGTTTCAAGAATAGCAGCCGTTATTTAAGACTTTGTTAGATGTGCGAGGCTGGCGTCGCAAAAGTTGCAAACTTCACATCGCTTTATCGCGTTCGACGATAGGTCTTTCCCTCGCTGTCGAAGAGATGCAGCTTCTCCTTCTCGGCGATGAAACGCATCTTCTGGCCGCGCTCGACAGGGGCAATACCGGGCAGTTTAGCGACGATCGGCTCTCCATCGACGAGACCTTCGATGTAGAGCAACGTCACCTCGCCCAAGGCCTCGACGATCGCCACCTCGCCTTCGAACAGGTAGTCGTCGCCCTCTGCCAGCCGCAAGTCTTCGGGCCGAACACCGAAACTTCCCGTGGCACCCTTTTCAGATGCTTCGGTGGAAATATCGAGCGCCACAGACTTGCCGCCCTTCAGCGTCACCACGGTCGATGCGCCCGCCTCGGCAATCGTCGCCGGTATGATGTTCATGGCGGGCGAGCCGATGAATTTGGCCACGAACAGATTGGCCGGACGCTCGTAGAGTTCTAGTGGCGGGCCGACCTGCTCGATGCGGCCGGCCGACAGCACCACGATACGGTCGGCAAGGGTCATCGCCTCCACCTGGTCGTGGGTGACATAGATCATCGTCGTGTCCGGCATGGAATCGTTCAGCCGGGCAATCTCGATGCGGGTGGCGACGCGCAGCGCAGCGTCGAGGTTCGACAGCGGCTCGTCGAACAGGAAGACCTTCGGGTTGCGGCAGATAGCGCGGCCGATGGCGACGCGCTGTCGCTGGCCGCCGGAGAGCGCCTTCGGCAGGCGGTCCAAATAGTGGGTCAGTTGCAGCTTGTCGGCAGCCGCGCGCACACGGCGGTCGATTTCCTGCTTGCTCTCATGGGCAATGCGCATGCCGAAGGCCATGTTGTCGTAGACCGTCATATGCGGATAGAGCGCATAGGACTGGAACACCATGGCGATGCCGCGCCGCGAGGGCGGCACCTGGTTGACGACGCGACCGTCTATGATCATCTCGCCGCCGGTGATGCTTTCCAGACCGGCAATCATCCGCAGCAATGTCGACTTGCCGCAGCCGGACGGCCCGACGAAGACAATGAATTCGCCGTGGGCGATTTCAAGGTCGATGCCGTGCAGCACATTCACTGCGCCGTAGGATTTCCGGATATCCTTCAGAACCAGTCCAGTCATCGCAAGCCCCTCCCGTTCTTGTCTTTAGGCGAGGCGCGCGAAATAAGCGCCCCAGGCCGGAATATCGATTTTATTGCCGTAAATTTCGCTGGCGAAACCATGGCCTGACAGCGCTTCCCAAGCACCCTCCGGCAGCTCAGCCGATCCATCCGAGGCGCTCATGTTGAAGACGCAGAGGATCGTCTCGTTGCCGAACGTGCGCGTGTAAAGCATCACGTCATCCTGCGGCGGATAGAAGGAAATCTCGCCGCTGGCGAAGGCCGGGTGCTGTTTGCGGAACGCGAGAAAACGGCGGTAGTGCTCGAGCACCGAGTGTTCGTCACCGCTCTGGACGCTGACGGCACGCAGGATATGTTCGACAGGCACCGGCAACCATGGCTTTTCCGTCGAGAACCCGCCCTGCACCACCTGGCTGTCCCAGACCATGGGCGTGCGGCAACCGTCGCGGCCCTTGAATTCCGGCCAGAACTGGATGCCGTAGGGATCCTGCAGGTCCTGAAAGGCAATCTCGGCTTCGGTCAGGCCGAGCTCCTCGCCCTGGTACAGGCAGACGGAGCCGCGCAACGTCATCAGGATCGCTGAATATTGCTTGGCGAAGGCTTCACGGTCGGCAACCAGGCTGCCCCAGCGGCTGACATGGCGCACGACATCGTGGTTGGAAAACGCCCAGCAGGCCCAACCGTCCGGTGCCGCCGCGCCGAAATCCTTCATCACTTCCTCGATTCGAGCCGGTGTCAGCGCGTCTGGCGCCAGGAACTCGAAGGCGTAGCACATGTGCATCTTGTCATCGCCGGAGGTGTATTCCCCGACGATTTCGAGGCCACGCTGGCTGTCGCCGACCTCGCCGACGGCTGCAATCGCCGGAAACTCTTCCAGTACCGCGCGGAAGCGCTTGAGGAAGGCGATATTTTCCGGGCGGTTCTTGTCGTAGATGTGCTCCTGGAAATTATAGGGATTGACCGCCGGCGCCGTGGAGGCGTTGCGGCGGGAGGGTGCCAGCGCCGGATTGTCGCGCAGCTCGCGGTCGTGGAAATAGAAGTTGATGGTGTCGAGCCGAAACCCGTCGACGCCGCGCTCGAGCCAGAAGCGGACGACCTGCAGCAGGCGATCCTGGACCTCCGGATTATGGAGATTGAGATCCGGCTGCGAGGTCAGGAAGTTGTGCATGTAGTATTGCATGCGGGTCGGATCCCAGGCCCAGGCCGAACCGCCGAAGATCGACAGCCAGTTGTTGGGTGGCGTGCCGTCGGGCTTGGCGTCCGACCAAACATACCAGTCGGATTTCGGGTTATCCTGGCTAGAGCGGCTTTCGACGAACCACGGGTGGCGATCGGAGGAGTGGGAGATGACAAGGTCGATCATCACCTTGATGCCGAGCCGATGGGCTTCGGCGATCAGCGAATCGAAATCGGCGAGCGTGCCGAAGATCGGGTCGACATCCTCGTAGTCAGAGACATCGTAGCCGAAGTCGCGCATCGGCGACATGAAAAAAGGCGACACCCAGATGGCGTCGGCGCCGAGCGAGGCGACGTGCGGCAAGCGGGCGGCGATGCCCTTGAGATCGCCGATACCGTCGCCGTTGGAGTCCTGGAACGAGCGCGGATAGATCTGGTAGATCACAGCACCGCGCCACCAGTTTTTGTCGGCCGTCGTGATCGATGGAGTAGCAATAGTCATTCCCGGGAGATCCTGTTTGAATGCGAATTGTAGGCGTCAGCCACCCTTGACAGATCCGGCCAGCAGACCGCGCACCAGGTAGCGCTGCAGACCGAAGAAGACGAGGAGCGGCACGATGATGGTGACGAAAGCCGAGGCTGTGAGGATTTCCCAGTTGCCGCCGCGCGAGCCGAGCAGCGCATTGAGGCTGCCGGTCAGCACAAGCTGGTCCTTGGCGGTGCCGAGAAAGACCATGGCGATCAGAAGGTCGTTCCACACCCAGAGGAACTGGAAGATCGCAAAGGAGGCGAGTGCTGGAAAGGACAGCGGCAGGATGATCTTGACAAAAATGTCGAAATCGCTGGCGCCGTCGACGCGGGCGGATTCGATGATCTCCTTCGGCAGGCCGGCGATGTAGTTGCGCAGCAGGTAGATGGCGAGCGGCATGCCGAAGGCTGTGTGCGCGAGCCAGATGCCGGGGTAGGTTTTCGAGGGCACGCCGAGGAAGGAGCCGATGTCGTTATAGAGCCGCAGCAGAGGGATCAGCGACATTTGCAGCGGCACGACGATTAGACCGACCACCAGCGCAATCATCAGCGACCGGCCGGGAAACTCCATCCAGGCCAGTGCATAGGCGGCAAAGGCCGCAATCAGGATCGGAATGATGGTGGCGGGTATCGTAACGGTCAGCGAATTGATGAAGGACTGGCCGATCCCCTCTCCCGTCACCACCGACTTGAAGTTTTGCAGCGTAAAGGCCGGCGGCGAGGCGACGGAGATATAGATGCGCTTGCCGCGCGTGTCGTCGAAAGCGGCGTTCTTGGTGTATTTGTAGGTGCCGTCGGTGTTGATCAGCAACGTTTCGCCGTTACCGATATCGGCGGGCTCGCCAGCCTTGAAGGCCGAGGGGTCCTGCGCCTTGACGCCGAACGCACTGACCTTGCCGAGGGAACCGGCGGCCGAAAAGACCGAGCCTGAAATGACATAGTTGGTACCGTCCGGTTGCTGCTTGTCGGCAGCGTCCAGCCGTACTGCTGTCGTCTGCGAGGAGCCGGAAAATGCCGTCCACCAGCCGGATACGGTGATCTGGTCCTTGTCGCGCAGCGCGGTGACGAAAATGCCGAGCGTCGGTACCAGCCAGACGATGACGATCAATAGCACCATGGCGTGGACAAACAGCCGGGCTGGGCCGATGCGGAAGAAGCTCCTATCGAAGGTCATCTCAGTGCTCTCCCGTTTCCTGGTTGGCGCGCCGGACGTTCCAGACCATGATCGGCATGACGGCGACCATGATGATGAGGGCGATGACGGCGCTGCGGCCGCTGTCGCCGCCACCACGGAACATCCAGTTGAACATCAGGTTGGCGAGCACCATCGAGTCCCACTGACCGTTGGTCATGGTAAGCACGATGTCGAAGACTTTGAGCACGAGGATGGTAATCGTCGTCCAGACGACGGCAATCGTCCCCCAGATTTGCGGCACCATGATCTTCCAGAAGATCTGCCAGCCGTTGGCGCCATCGATGACGGCAGCTTCGATCGTCTCTTCCGGGATACCGCGAAGCGCTGCCGACAGGATGACCATGGCAAAGCCGGTCTGGATCCAGATGAGGATAATCATCAGGAAGAAGTTGTTCCAGAAGGGAATGGAGATCCAGACCTCAGGCGTGCCGCCGAACAATTGCACGATTGCGTTCAGCAGGCCGATCTGGGTGTCGTTGCCGCCACGGTATTCGTAGATGAATTTCCAGATGACGGAGGCGCCGACGAAGGAGATCGCCATCGGCATGAAGACGATGCTTTTCGCGATATTTCCCCACCAGATCCGGTCGGTCATCACGGCGATGACGAGGCCGAAGAAGGTGCAGGCGGCAGGCACGACGGCCAGCCAGAGGATGTTGTTGAAAATGGCCTGGCGGAACTCGCGGTCGCCGATCGCCCACTGGTAATTGGCAAGCCCGACATACTGCTCGCCGCCCTTGTCGTAGAAGGACAGGATGAAGGTCGCGACCACGGGATAGACGAGATAGACGACCAGCAGCAGCAGTGCCGGCCCGATGAACAGCCATGGTCGGATGATCGAGCGACGCCGCAGATTGCGTGATGCGACGAAAACGTCGTCGCCATCCCGGGCCGGGAATGCGAAATCGAGCAATTTGTTGGAAAACAGGAAGTAAGCCGCACAGGCGGCAACGCCCAGAACCACGGCGCCCAGTGCCGAAGCGATCTGCCAGATCATAAGTCCCTCCCCTTGCGCATTTGATTGCTGCTTGTGGCGGCCGCCATCGTCGTCCTCCCCGACGCTCGCGGCCATCCTGACCGCCGCCGGATACCGGCGGCGGCTTTTTAGATGAGGGTCTTACTTGATGCCGTCCCAGGCTTTCTGGATATCGTCTGCAGCGGCCTGTGCGGACTTGCCGCCGACGAAATCCACCATGCCTGTCCAGAAGGCGCCGGCGCCGATCTTGCCCGGCATCAGGTCCGATCCGTCGAAACGGAAGGCCGTGGCCGAGGTCAGAAGCTCGCCTTCCTTCTTCAGCGTGTAGTTGGCATAGGCACCGGTGTTGACGGCCTTGTAGGGCGTCAGGAAGCCGGATTGCGCCATCCACACTTCATGGGCGATGGGCGTCTGCAGGAATTCGATGAAAGCACGGGCTGCCTTCGAATCCTTGGTGATCGCTGCCAGAGTACCTGCGCCGAGAACCGGCTTGCCGAGTTCTGGATGCGAGGCATAAGGCGGGAAGTAGAAGAAGTCGGCGTCCTGCCCGAGCTTCGTTCCCTCAGGGAAGAAAGACGGGATGAACGAGGCCTGCTTGTGCAGGTAGCACTTCGGCGGAACCGAAAAGAGGCCTTTTGGGCTGTCGCGGAAATCGGTCGAGGCAACAGCTGCAACGCCTCCGTCGACATATTTCGCGTTCTTGGCGAACTTGCCGAATTCCTCGATAGCGCCCACGACCTTGGGGTCGTTGAACTTCAGCTCGTTTGTCGTCCACTTGTCGTAGTCGGTCGGAGACTGCGTGCGCAGCATCAGGTCCTCGATCCAGTCGGTCGCCGGCCAGCCGGTGGCGCCGCCAGAACCCAGCCCGATGCACCATGGCACGCCGCCGTCCTTGACGATCTGGTCGGATAGCTTGAACAGGTCTTCCATGGTCTTCGGAACGTTATAGCCCGCTTCCTCGAAGTTTTCCGGCACGTACCAGACGAGCGACTTCAGGTCGGCCTTGTAGGGGAAGGCGTAGAACGCATCCTTGCCGTCCTTGCCCTTGTAGGTGCCGTAGCTGACCCAGCTATCGCCAGCGCCATAGTTGGTCTTCACCCAGTTGGCCTGGTCGTCGCTGAGTGGCGTGAGGTAGCCCTTGCTGGCAAGATTGGCGAGCAGGCCCGGCTGCGGCAGGATCGCGACATTCGGCGGCGAACCGGCCTGGGTGTCGATGACGATCTGCTGCTCGTAGTTTTCCGACGACGAGTATTTCGCATCAATGCCGGTAGCTTCGGTAAAATAGGCGAGAACGCTGGCGAACAGCTTTTCGTCTTCGCCACGCCAAGGTCCAAAGATGGTGAGCGTCTGGCCCTTCAGGTCGGCATGGGCCGTCTTGAAGGTGTCGTAGCTCTTCCAGTTGAACTTGGAGTCTTCATTCGGCTTAAACTTCAGGTCGGCGGCCGATACGCTGCCAGCCATCACTGCGGCCAAGGCGATGCTCATCAGAAATGATGTCTTCATGTGAATTACCCTCCCATCACAAGATCCAAAAGCCTCTCTCCCAAAAACAGCGAGTGACATGCTATCCTCAAAGCGCTTTGGCTTGCGAATTCATTCTACTGCGGCTCTCGTGAGTCAAGCGATTTTACGAGACGACGACTACAGATGCGAAATCTCGCATTGCAACATCGAATAAACGAAATATGACGCGATTTTTCTTGAGTCAAGGACGGCAAAGACATCATAATTGAAAGCGCTTTGGGAGGCGTTTGGGCGGAGTTGCCAGGTTTGGGTGGCCCTCTGTCCACTGTATGGAATGCGCATGGGGAGGCATCGGTGTGAACCTGAAACAGCTGTCGCAAATGCTCGGCCTGTCCCAGACGACCGTCAGCCGTGCCCTAAACGGGTACCCGGAAGTCAGCCGCGAGACGCGCGAAAGGGTGCTGGCCGCAGTGCGCGACACCGGCTACCGGCCGAACACGGCGGCCCAACGGCTAGCCACAGGCAAGGCAGGCTCGATCGGGCTCGTCATGCCGACAGCGCCCGGCCATCCATCCGACGTACATTTCGGAGAATTTCTCACAGGGCTTGGCGAAGAGGCGCTGCGGCACGATTTTCACCTCGTCATCATGCCGGCCCATCCGGAAGACGAAGTTTCGGCCCTGCGGCGGCTCGCGGTCAGCGGCAACGTCGATGCGCTGTTCGTCGCCTATATGCGGGCCGACGATCCGCGCATCGTCATGCTGAAATCTCTGTCTATCCCCTTCGTCGTACACGGGCGCTCGTTCGGCAGCGAGCCTGACTACCCGTTCGTCGACATCGACAACGAGGCCGCCTTCTACGATGCGGCAAGGCTGCTGCTGCAACTCGGACATCGGAGGTTCGCATTGATGAACGGGCCGGCCCATCTCGACTTCGCCATGCGCCGGCAAAACGGTGTGGTCGCAGCGCTCTCCGAACGCGGCCTGATGCTTGACGAGACCTGTACGAGCAACACGCCGATGACCGACGAACAGGGCTTTGTGGCGATGGAGCGTTTCCTGCAGATGGCGGAAAGACCGACGGCCATCCTCTGTTCCAGCACCGTTTTGGCGCTGGGGGCAATCCGCGCGGTCAATCAGGCCGGCCTCCGGCTCGGCGAGGATATCTCGCTGATTGCCCATGACGACGTGCTGGCGCTCCTGAAGCCGGAGAATTTCTCGGTGCCGCTGACGACCACCCGTTCATCGCTGCGGGCAGCCGGCGTCCGCGTCGCGGAGCGGTTGATCGGCGGGATCAAGAACCAGGGCCCCTACCCCGAACACGAACTCTGGAAGGCCGAACTTATCGTGCGCGCATCCACGGGGGCAGCACCAGCTTCCTGATGTTGCGTTAGAATGTCGGCGCGGTCCGGCCGGCGCCGCGATAGGCGGCGATCACCGTATTTGCCATCAGCATGGCGATCGTCATCGGGCCGACGCCGCCCGGAACGGGTGTGATGACATCCGCGACATCGGCGCATTCGGCAAAGGCGACATCGCCGACCAGCCGGGTCTTGCCCTCCCCGCGCTCCGGTGCGGCAATGCGATTGATGCCGACATCGATCACCGTCGCGCCCGGCTTCACCCAGTCGGCCTTGACCATCTCGGGCCGGCCGACGGCCGCCACCAGGATATCGGCGCGGGCGCAGACGGTGGCCAGATCCTTCGTGCGCGAATGAGCGATGGTGACCGTCGCATTCGCATTGAGCAGGAGCTGGGCCATCGGCTTTCCGAACAGATTGGAGCGACCGATGACGACGGCATTGAGACCCGACAGATCGTCACCGTGGGTCTGTCGGACGAAGAGCATAGAGCCGGCTGGCGTGCACGAGATCAGTCCTGTCGCGAGATCGCCGGTAGCGAGCTTGCCGGCATTGACGACATGCAGGCCGTCGACATCTTTTTCAGGCAGGATGGACTGGATGATCGCGTTCGAATCCAGGTGCTTCGGCAATGGCAGCTGTACCAGAATACCGTCGATGGCGGGATCTGCATTGAGCGTGGCAACCAGGGTTGCGAGTTCGTCCTGGCTCGTCTCCAGAGGCAGGGTATGCTGGATGGAGTTGAAACCGCATTCCTTGGCCATGCGGCTCTTGGCGGCGACGTAGGTGTGGCTGGCGGCGTCGTCACCGACGATCACAACCGCAAGGCCGGTCTTTTTGCCGGTCTCCGTGGCCAATACGGATGCAGCCGCTTTCACGGCCTCGATGACTGATGCCGCCACCTGCTTGCCGTCGATTACTGTCGCCACGCGTATTCTCCCGGGATATCGATGCCGCGGCAATCTAGCCCTGCCCTGCAGCCGGGATTTGCCTGTCTACGCCCTATGATGTCAAAACACGATATTTGCAAGACGGCGGGAAAACTTGTTCAGCGGCCGGTTGCCTGGCGCCGCGAAGCATAGTTGGCGACCCTTTCGCGCAGCAACGCCACATCGTCGATGATTGCGGCCAGAGCTGTGTCGGGCTCGGTGCGCTCGGCAACCGGTTCCGGGCGGTCGTTGGCAACAGCGACATCGGCGTCAAACCGTTTCTGCGGTTGATCCAGCGGCACGCGAACCGGGGCCCGATCCTGAGGAAAATCCACCAGCAGATCGACCGTATCGAAATCGACGGCCTTATTGTCGGCCGATGGGTGTCCAAACGATCTGCGGGCCAGCAGACGGGCGACGACGAGCGCCAGAGCGATTGCAAGACCACCAAGCGCGCTGCGAAGGCTCCGCCATGTCATGTCGTCATCGAGGGGTGCTGCTGCGGGCACGGCAGGTGCGGTCAGCGCCAGCGGAACCTTGGAGTGCTTCGATTGCGGGGCTGCTTCTTCCGATGCCGTGAGTGCTGCATCATAGGCCTGCCTTGCGGTCTCGACATTCTCCTGCAACCGGCGGAATGCGTCGAGATCGACATCGACCTTCTGGCCATCGAGTTCGGCGAGGCGATCCTTCAACTGCTTCACCTCCGCCGTGGTCGTCTTGATTTCGGCGTCGCTGGCAACCACCAGCTTGTGGATCTCGGCAAGGATCGACGCCCCCAGGGTATCGATGCTCGATTGAGCCGCGATCAGGCGCGGGTGGCGTGGGCCGAGTTGCGTCGACAGCTGACTGAGTGTGCTCCTCGCCGCTGCATAGCGATTGCGAAGGTCCTCAAGCGCTGCAGGCGAGCCGAGGTCGGGGGAAATCGCCCCATCGAGCACGTCGGCCATCCTGACGGATTTGGCTGCTGTCAGGCGGATAGAGGCTGCCTGGGCCGCGGCGCTGGCTGCAGCGAGCCGGTTGCCGAGAGCTTCGCGGCTGGCCATCAGATCGGTCGCGGCGGCAATCTTTTCATCACCGGCAGCCGCCTTGAAATTCGCAAGGGCGGATGTCGCGTCGTCGAAACGCTTGCGGTCGCTTTCAAGCGCAAGCTCGGCCGCACCGGGCACTGTAGCCGAAGGATCGGTCGCTGCGTCGCGGACGGAGATGTCGGCAAGAAGGTTGGCGATGCGGGCAGACTTTGCCGGATCTTCCGACCGCGCCACAAGCGCAACGGCGCCGGATTGCAGATCGGGAGCGATGGTCAATCTTTGCTGGAGGGCAAGCTGGGCGCGCGAAAAACTGTCGGCTGCGGCTCCGTTGTCGGTGAGAAGGTCCCTGACGACGCTGTAAGCCGTCGCCTTTCCGCCGCTGAACTCCGCGTCATGATCGAGCTTCAGCCGCGTCACGATCTGCGCCAGCGCATGCTGCGAGGTGATCCGCTGGAGGGTCGCTTCCATGAAGCCGGGCGTGGTGCGGGCAGCGCCCAGAAACTGCAGGCGGGACTGGGCAGCGTAATGTGGCGGGGTCGCAAGCATTGTCGGCACGAGGGCACTGCCAGCCGTGACCGCCAGGATGAAGGCTGCAGATCCCCAGGAAATGGCCGGCCGCTTCAGCGGTTCGACCAGCGACGGAACGAACTCGGTCGGGGGCTGTAGATCGGCATCGAAATACGCGGCGTCCACCGCAGATGATTCGGGCGGCGCAGGCTCGTCGCTCGCCACGGATTGAGGCGCCGGTTCGTCCGTCTCCGGAGGAGACGCGCGGCTGTCATCGGTGCGCAGGATTTCGCGGATGCGCAGGGCAAGTGGCACTGTCGCTTCCGGCACGGTGCGGGCGCGAGGCGCGGAAACGGGAAAAGGTTCGCCAGCCAGAGACCGCTGCAGCAAATCCAGCAATTCGGCCTGAGTGGGCCCGGATTGGCGGCCGAAGGTGGTGGTGTCGAGCCGTTCGTTATCGGGCTGGAAGACGCTGTTGTTAGAATTGCTCTGTACCATGACGGCCGATCTCGCGCACAGGACCGTCGATCAATCGGCGGCAGATTCGGATGATTAACCGATTGTAAATTTCGATAGCAAAGAAAAGGTTAACGGTCCGTCACGGCGAATAGCTTTCGACGACGAGCACCTTGTTTTTTGCTATTTCTCAGCCTTCACCGCGTCGCCGCCGGGCGGGGCCTCCGGTGGGACAATCGGTACCATCTTCATGTTTTTCTTGACCGGCGCGCCTTCGTTGGCGCGCACCTCGTCCTTGGAGAGATAGTCTAGCTGCTCGATCACGACGCTATCGACATACTCGCCGCCGAGGTGGCCGTTCAGGTTCTTCTTGATCTCGTCGCGAAAGGCTTCGACGTTGAACGCCTTCGGCTTTGACATGTCGATCATCTTGTTGCCGACCAGCAGCGTAAACAATGCATCCGTCGTCAGGGCCGGCAAAGGTGTGTCGAGATCCTTCGCCTTGTCCTTGTCCATCATGTAGGAAATCTTGGTGATGAAATAGCCGCTGACGCCTGTGTCGCCAATGATCGGGACATTGATCGACTCGCCCTTGACGAATTCCTTGGCAGAGGGCTTCGCATCCGGGCTTGCGGCCGGGGCTGTCGCCATCTGGATGGAAAAGTAGACCGCCACCAAGGTGACGACGCACACCCAAAGGCCTGTGGCGACGAGCTTGATCATCCTGCCTGACGCACCGCGAACTGTTCCTGGGAATAGGTGCCGTCGGCATCCGCATCCTGCACGGCATTCTTCAGAATTTCAGCCACTGCGCGGACGGCTTCCAGATGGGCTTCGACTCGACGCGCGTTGAGCACCAGCTTCTTCTTCAGGCCGTGCAACTGCTCGATATGGGCAGCAGCCATTTCAGCGGGGTCGGTATCGCGAAACAGCATCGAGAGTTCGTAAAGGCACCGGCTCTTGTGGGCGTTGGAGACCTTCAGATCGAATTCCGCGTCCTTGCCGATACGGTTGTTCTCGTTGTCGATGATCAGTTCCAGCCGGCCGAGGACAGACTTGATGCGGTAGTCGTTCGAAATGATTTCCATAGCCTTGCCCCACTTACACTTTCTGCGACGTCAGGGAATCCTGATTGGTCACGGTCGTACCGGTATTGTCGTTTTCTGCCGACGGCGTTCCGAACGTCTTGCGCTCGAAGTCGTCGATCATGCTGAGTGCCTGCCGCTTGTCGTTGTCGCTCGTCTCGACGTGGTCGGCGCCGGTTCCCCGGGTCTTGGAAAGCTGCTCGTGGTACATCTTCGCTGCGATGCCGACGCCGCCGTCCTTGGCCATGGTGTTGCCGAGCTGTTCGGCCATCATGCCCTTCCACATTTCGCCGGCGGTTCCCTTGCCGTAGAGGGTGTCGCTGTTCGGCAGGATGTTCTTGACGAAATTCTGCAGCACCATGGCTTCGAACTTCTGGTAGGCGGCAGGCACCTTGCCCGTCGTCGACCGCTCGTTGGCATTGGCGAGACCCGCCTGCGTACCGGCCTTGTTCAGAACATCGACAGTCGACGCAAAGCCGTTACCGGCTTCCGCAAGGCTGGTGGCGGCAAAGGCTGCGCGGTTGGCCTGAAGCTTGGCCTGCGCTGCCTGCAGGTCTGTCGGGTCGGCTGCTCTTACAACATCCAGGACCAGATCACTGGGGGGCGAAATAGCCACGTCACGTTCCTTTCGTATGAACTCGTGACGACTATGGTTTTTGAACCTTGCTGGAGGCTGGTGCGACGGCGGCAAAACGCTGATCGATGATATCGTAGACCGCATTGTCGTCGGATTCACGCAATTCTGCGGCGCGGGCATCCATCATATGCTCCTCGAGCCGGTCCGCCTTGGTCCGCTCCTTCAGCACATTCATCTCGATAAGCGCCTGCATACCCTCAAGCTGCTGGTCGCGCAGCGTCAGGCGACCCAACCGCCAGGCGTATTGCTGGGCAAAAGCCATATGCACCACATCGATAGAGCCGATGGCATCCACCACCTGGTCGATGGAGTGCCCTACCTCGGCGCGCACGCGATTGGCCTCGGCCAGTTCCTGCTCGGCCATCTGCTCCAGATGGCGCTGGACGGCCACGAGGCGCTTCAGTTTCTTGGATCGGCTCTGTTCCGCCATGTCTTGCCCTGCTCGCTAATGACCGTTGTAGACGCTGAGGAACGCATCGGAAAACTGGCTGATCATCGCCGCCAGACTGAGATAGAGCATGAAAAGTCCGCCCATCAGCAGATAGGGCGTAGAGATGAAGTAGACCGGGATCTGCGGTGCGAGCTTGTTGATGAAGCCGATCGAAACCTGGAACATCAGGCCGTAGATCAGAAAAGGGCTGGCAAGCCGCAGCATGATGTAGGTGGTCGCCTGCAGGGTATCGGTAAAAGAGATCAGCGTCGCTTGCATCTCGATATGACCGCCGAAGGGGATCAGCGTGTAGGAGTCGATCAACGCCCGGAAAATGTAGTGGTGAAAATCCATGATGAAAAGAATCATCAGGCCGCAGAATGTGATCACGCCGGAAATGGCGGTTTCGCTACCGTCTTCGACTGGATCGGCACCGCCCGGGGATGTGAGGCCGATCATCATGGCGATGATCGTCCCGGCGAATTGCAACCCCAACGTATAGAGCCTGGCCATCATTCCGTACATCACGCCAATGAGCGATTCGGTGGCGATCAGCATCACATATTGCGGCCCGGCGACCGAGGCCTTCGGATAGATCGTATCCCACAGCACCGGCAGCACCGCCATCGACAGGGCAACGGCAAGCAGCACGCGAATTTGCTGCGGCACGCGGGCCGACGAAAACCCCGGGAGAACCATCACGCAGCCGCCGATGCGACAGAAGCACAAAAAGAGTGCGAGGACGGTCCCCTGAGGGTCTGTAATCATGAAATAGCGCCCAGAATCTTGATCTCGATTCCTTTGGCCAATTCCACATGCGACAGGACAGGCAGCGTCGCAAACAGGCGTTCGATGATCATGCGCACATAGGAGCGTGTTTCCGGCGACGTGACAAGTACGAAAGGCAGGCCCTTGTCCATGAATTCACGGATAACTCGCGTCGCCTGTTCGCTGAATTCCTCGAGATTGCGCGGATCGATGTCGAACTCGATAATTTCGCCCTTCGGATCGCGCTTCAGCGCCTGGTGGAACACCAGATCCCATTTCGAGCCCAGCCGCAGGACGCGCAGTACACCATTGTCGGCAAGGTCGCCGCAGAGCTGCTGCGACATACGAACCCGGACGTGCTCGACGATCTGCTCGGTCTTGCGCACGTGCGGCGCGAGTTCGGCGACTGCTTCGAGGATGAGATGCAGGTTGCGGATCGACACACGCTCGGCAAGCAGCAGCTTCAGCACGGCCTGCAGGCCGGAGTAGGACATGTGCGACGAGCAGATCTCGTCGGCGAGCTTCTTGTATTCCGGGTCGAGGCGATCGATCAGGATCTTGACGTCCTTGTAGGACAGCAGCGCCGGCAGGTTGTTGCGGATGACTTCGCTCATATGGGTCAGCACCACCGAGACGTTGTCGATCGGCTGGAAGCCTTCGCGCTTCAGATCTTCCGTGAAAGCTTCGAGAACCGAGACGGCCGGCATGCCGAAGGCCGGTTCACGAATGTCGTCGCCCGGCACGGTCGGCTTGCGGCCGGCGCCGGTGACCACCAGGACTTCGCCGACCCGGAGCAGGTTGGAGGCGATGGTCGTGCCGTGTATTCGGATCTGGTAGGATTTGTCGGCAATGGAGATGTCGTCGGTGACCTTGATCTCCGGCACCACGAAACCGTATTGCGACGCGAACTTCTTGCGCATCTTGCCGACGCGGAATGCCAGCTCCTGATGCGCGCCAAGCAGTCGTGTCGAGACGATCTTGCCGAGTGCCAGTTCGATTTCGGAGGTCTTGAGAACGTTCTTGACCGAATCCTTCTCGAGATCCTTGGACTGACTGACTTTCTGTTCTTCGGCGTCGCGGCGGAGCTTGTTCAGCGCCTCTGCCTGGCGCGGGATGAACCAGGCGCCGGCACCCATGATGCCGCCAAGCGTGATGAACGGGATAAACGGAAGTCCGGGCATGATAGCCAGCAGGCACATCATGCCGGAGGCAACGCCGAGGGCACGAGGATAGCCACTCAGCTGGTTGACGACGGCCTGGTCAGTGGATCCTGACGTGCCGCCGCGCGAAACGAGCAGGCCGGCTGCAAGCGAGATGATCAGCGCCGGCATCTGCGCCACAAGGCCGTCACCGACCGAAAGCTTGACGAACACATCCGCCGCCTGGCCGATCGGCATGCCATGGCGGAAATAGCCGATGATGATGCCGCCGAAGATGTTGATCGAGGTGATGATCAGTCCGGCGACGGCATCGCCTCGCACGAACTTCGACGCACCGTCCATCGCGCCGAAGAAGGAACTCTCCTCTTCCAGCTCCTTGCGCCGGCGCTGTGCTTCGCGCTCGTCGATCAGGCCGGCCGAAAGGTCGGCGTCGATGGCCATCTGCTTGCCGGGGATGGCATCAAGGGTAAAACGGGCGCCGACTTCGGCGATACGCGTGGCACCCTTGGTGATGACGATGAAGTTGATGGTGATAAGGATGAGAAAGACGATCAGTCCGATGACAAAATCGCCGGCCATGACTAGATTGGCGAAACCGGCGATGACGCCGCCAGCGGCATGATCACCTTCATAGCCGTGGGAAAGGATCACGCGGGTCGTGGCAATATTGAGCGCCAACCGGGTCATCGTGGCAATCAGCAGGATGGTCGGGAAAGACGAAAACTCGAGCGGCTTCTGGATCCAAAGCGCCACCATCAGGATGAGAACAGACAGCGCGATCGAGAAAGCCAGGCCCATGTCGATGAGGAAAGGCGGGATCGGCAGAAACAGGATGCACAGCATCGAGACGATGCCGACGGCAAATCCCACGTCGCGGAAATTCGGGGCGACTTTCGGCAGGGGTAGCGAAGGAGGTAACGCCATTCTTCAGGTCCGTCTCTTCATGAGAGGAGGCCGGCGGACGAGCCGCTTGCCGTATTCTCCTGTCGAGTTACGGGATGAAGCTTGCGCGAGGATGGCTCACGCGCCTGCCGGCCGACCTGGCTCTGCTAGGCAGTGTCCCCATAAACGGGGTTCATCTTATTGACGGTGTGTGATTCAATCTCCTTGAAAGGAGATTGCCATGCGCCGTCATGAATTGAGCGACGAAGAATGGGCTATCATTGCACCTCTTTTGCCGAACAATAGCCGTGGAATTGAACGTGTCGATGACCGCCGGGTGATCAACGGCATCCTGTGGCGTTTCAGGACTGGTTCGTCTTGGCGAGATGTGCCGGAGCGTTATGGCCCGCGCACGACGCTTTACAATCGGTTCTCCCGATGGCGCAAGGCGGGCGTCTGGGATCGTCTTCTGGACGCCGTTTCAAAGCGTTACGATGGAGACATCGTGATGATCGACAGTTCTTGTGTTCGCGTTCACCAGCATGGTGCCAACGCTAAAAAGGGGGATCTGCCGATCCTTGCATGGGACGTTCGCGCGGCGGCCTGACGACAAAGATCCACGCTCTTGTCGATGCAGATGGCAGACCGGTTCGGCTTGAACTCACCGCCGGCCAAGCCGCCGATGCACCGATGGCTGAAAAGCTGTTGAGCGACCTGCGGCCCGGCGCGACGATCCTCGCCGACAAGGCATATGACACCGACGCAATTCGTAACTTTGCCAAGCAACGCAAGTGCTGGGCGAATATCCCTGCAAAGGCCAATCGAAAGCAGACATTCAGCTTCAACCGCTGGGTCTACCGTCAGCGCAATCTCGTGGAACGGTTCTTCAACCGTATCAAGCAGATGCGAGGCCTCGCGACGCGATACGACCGGCGCGCTGATAATTACATGGCCGCCCTCAAGCTTGTCGCGACGAGGATATGGATCGCCTCAACTAATGAGTCCGTGGCCTAGAAGCCTGACTGGATACGTGAAAAGACCAGATTGGTGAAAATGCCGATCTGCGAACCGACAAACGGCGCCGTGATGCCGATCGTCACGAAGACAGCGACAATCTTCGGCACGAACGTCAAGGTCGCTTCCTGCACCTGCGTCAGCGCCTGGACAAGGGCGATGACAATGCCCACGATCATCGCAGCGGCAACCGCAGGGCCTGCCGAGATCAGCACGGTCCAGATCGCCGCCTGAAAGATATCCAATGCATCGGCTTCGTTCATCTCGGCCAATTTCCTGTGTTCAAGGCACGCTCGCCAGCCGCGACCGTGCCAATATATTTCGGGTTTCAGTGGACCTCCACACCAGGACTGACTGAAGCCAGATCGAAAGCCTTATTTGGCTGTCGAGGCAGTGTCTGTCGTCGTGCTTGTGCCTGTCGGTTTCGTCACCGTTCCGTCGGTGACGCTGATTCCCGGCTGTATGAGGACCTTATCGCCGGCTGCGGTAATTGCAAGGATGCCGTCCGAATAGACGCTGACTTCCTTGACGACGCCGGTCACCGTGGCATCGGCGCTGACGATCGTCTTGCCGACGTAGCTTGCCGCCTGAGACAGCATCTGGTTCGACAAAACAGTTTCCAGATGGGCGTTCGTCTTGATCTGCTGTTCCACCTGCGAGAAGCTGGCGAGCTGCGAAATCTGCGCGCTGGCGTCCATCGGTGACGTCGGATCCTGCGTCTTCATCTGGGCAATCAGCAGCTGAAGGAAGTCGTTGTAGTTCAGCGATGCGCTTGCCGCCGCAGTCGTCGCGTTGGTTGCTGCGGCGCTGCTTGTCCCCGTGGCGGTGGCAGTTGCCGTGGCCCCCGTCGCGGTAGCACCTGCGACGGTGCTGACTGGTGTTACCGCCATGGTGCGATTTCTCGGCGGATCTGCTCGATCGTCGCAGCCGGCATTTCCGGGCTGTTCAGGATGCTGTCTTCAACGACGTAGAGGCCGCGGATAGACTTCAACGCGTCGAATGCCTTGCCGGTCGCGACCAGCCCGTCGATGCGCTTCAGTTCTGCCAGGACTTCTTCATTCTTGAAGCAGCTGAGCAGCATGACGATCGACTTGCGGAACAGTACCGTCGACTGGTCCTTGCCTTCCGGATTGATCAGAATCATCTGGGCGATGAAGTAGAGCTGGCGCAAGGGGGTCGTTGCGTCCTCGGGCTGGAGAACGTGGTTTTCCAGAAGGAATGTCACGTCGTTCAGGAATTCGAGAGCGACCTTCCGGTCGACGCGCAGCACGGCTCCGTTGATGAAGATCCGTTCGCCGGCTTTAAGCGATATGCGAAGTGTACTTTTCATTTAAGTCCATCCCTGATGATGGTTGTGACGTCGATGATGCCCTGGTAGTTTGTCGACTTCCGTCGCCTGATCCTGTCGCATTCCTTCAAGATCCAGATGGCGATAGAGATGAGGTTGGCACGCAGGGTAACATCAAGCTGATTTTCGGGGTTCTTGAGATCCTCGATGAAGGCAACCCAGACACGTCTTGTGTAAAAAAGTGCCTCGATCGATTCTCGACCGTATTTTTCTTTTTGCATTGCAGCCGTCAGAAGAGCGACCGACCGATCAAGGACCTGGCGTTCCCGCTCCTTGGCGTCGGCGACTGCGTCCTGCATGATTTCTGCATATGAGAACTGATACATTCATGCATCCTTCCTGGTCATTACGCCCTCTGATCATCAGAGGTAATTTACGAGACTCAACTGCTGAATTTTCGAAACGATGGTGTAGGCAGTCTGCAGCTGGGTTTCCAAACTGTTAACCTTGGTGGATGCCTCGTACGGATCGACACCCTGGAGGTCGACGATCCGGTTGTTGATGATGTCCTTCTGGGCACCGATGGCGTCGTTCGCCTTGGTAACCCGGGACTGCGACAGGCCAAGCTGGCTGGCCTGCGCATTCATTCCGTCGATGCCCTGGCGGGCGTAGCTGATGGCGTTCGTCGTCACCGCGTTCAGCGCCGCCTTGCTGATATCGGTTCCCATCAGCGCCTTGGCGACCGTGCCCGCCAACGCCATGTAGCGCATGCCGGAAGAGTTGCTGTTGGTCGAAGTCTCGACCACCTCGGAGTTGTTGATCCGGCTTGTCATGTTCTGGTCGGAAGCACTCGACCAGCTGCTCCAGTTCGGAGCCGGCGACGTGTCGTCCAGGAACATCGGCTGCACCTTGGTGCTGATGAAATCATTCATCTGGTCGGCAGTCAGGTCGCTCTTGGCAGTCACCGGTGGTGACTGGGCTGCCATGTAGTCTGTCAATGCCGACTGTATTGCTGCCGTTGCGGCCGTGGTCTGATCGGTGACGGGCTGAACGTCGGTATTGGTGCCGGCAAAGATGTACTGGCCGTTCAGCTGCGTGTTTGCGTCGGCGACGAAAGAGGAGATCGTCGACGTCGCCGTCGTCTGGGAGAGCGCGATGCTGCTTCCATCCTGGTTACCCTGTAGGGCGACCAGCTGGTCCAGAAATGTCTGCGACTGGCTCGTCATATCCGCAAGCCCTTTTTGCGTCGCGGTCATGCGCGCCGCCGCCGTGGAATTGCTGGCCATGATCGAGTCGAGACGGGAAACGTCGCGCGTCATGTCGATGCTCTGCGAGATGTTGCCACCCAGCGATACGCCCATGTCGGCATAGACGCCAGTCGTTGCTTCCAGGGAGGCCTTGGTCATCTCGTTCTGCGACTGCTTGATCGTCAGCCGCATGGCGTTCTGAATGGCACTGCTTGAGATGGCGGAGAGTTTCATGGCTTAACCCGTCAGTTCAGTTGAAGAAGGGCAGTGAGCATATCGTTGACCGCGCTCAGGATTTTTGTGCCGGCCTTGTAGGATTGCTCGATGTCCATCATCAAAGTGAGTTCTTCGTCGAGGTTGACCCCCGTTCCGTTCGAATAGGCTTCGGTCGAGCGAGACGAAGACGCTGCAGTATTTTCGGCTGCAGTCGATGCGGCACTGCGTTCGCTTTCCACCCAGCCGACCGAGTTCGATGCAAAATCCATGATGCTGGAATTGCTATCGACGCCGGCGCTCGGATCGAAATCTACCGCCGTGCCCATGGCCGTGTCGTAGGCATCCAGCTGGGTAGAATAGCCAGCATCGCCGGAAGTGTTGTTGACGTAGCCGGTACCGTTGATACCACCATCGCGCAGAAGGTTAGGGTTTCCGCCCGCAGAGGTAATGACCGCCGGATTGACGGTGATGGACGCGGCCATGCCGTCAATGACGGTGGCAGACGTCGGCGTCTCGCCCGAATCGCCGTTGGAGTCTGTGTAGGTGAACAGGCCGGGGAGCTTGGAACCATCCGTCGTATTGGTCTCGGAGAACATGGTGACCAAGCCGCGGCCGATCTCGTCCAGCTGCTTCTGATAGGTTGGCGCCTCGACGTCGCGGATCTGAAGCAGCGCCTGCAGTGTACCCTTTGCAGTGGTGTTGGCGCCACTTCCTGGTGCAAGGGCAACGCCGTCGATATAGACGCTGTTGCCGGTGCTGCTGGCCGAATAGCCATTGGTCGGGGTGAAGGTGACTGCCCGAGGAAGTGTTTCAAACAGGGTCGCGCCATCGGACGTGTAAAGTGCCATGTCGCCGTTGGCGCGATTGACCGTCTTGACACCGACGATGGAAGATATCTGTTTGAGGACCGCATCGCGCTGATCGAGCGCATTGCTGGCGTCTGTACCCGATCCCGTCGCCGTCTTGACAGCATCGTTGGCGGTCTGGAACTGGCCGAGTAGAGAGTTCAGCGTACCGACAGTGGTTGCAATTTCTTTGTCGGCATTGGTGCGAATGGTCTGCACCGAGGCTGTCGACTGGTTCAGCGAATTGGCAACGTCCTGCGCCGCAGTGACAGCGGCCTGTGCCGTTGTGTTGCTGTTCGGTGATGCGGCATAGGTCTGCAGCGCCTTGCGAAAATTGGACAGATAGGTTGCTGGCGCGGTCTCGCTATCGTTGCCACCGATCGTCGACTGAATGTCGCCGAGGCCGGTCAGAAGCCGCTGCTGGGCGGCATCTGCCGAGGTTGACGCCAGCAGCTGGCGCTGAAGCGAGGGCTCTGCCGAACGGGCAATCTGTACCACCGTCGCACCGTCGGCCGAGATGGTAGTCATCGCCTGACGTCGGGTGTAATCCGCGTTGCTGGAGTTGGCGATGTTGTTCGACACGACGGCGCTTTGTTTGCCCGTGTTGTTGAAGATCGCCTGCGCGGTATTGAGTGCCTGGGTGAGTGTCATGCTCGGCAGTACCTTAATTTATTATCGGACAAGGTTCACAAGAACGTCCATCAGATCCGAACCGGTCTGAAACACCTTGGAATTCGCCGTATAGCTTTTCTGTGCCTGGATCATCGTCGTCAGTTCGCCGGCGAGATCGACGTTGGATTCTTCCAACGCACCCGCCTGGATGTAGCCAAGACCGCTCGACTGCGGGAAACCGGTGACCGTGACGCCTGACTGTCCATTGGCGGAGTAAACGTTGCCGCTGAGAACAGTAAGATTGTCCGGGCTCGCCACATTGGCCAACGGAATGCGATATAGTGGCTTGCTGGTACCGTCGGCATATTGCGCCGTCACGGTGCCATCGGTGCCGACGGTGACCTTGTTGACTGCGCTCGGTGCCTGGCCGTCTGCCTTGCCGGTCGCGCCGAAAGAGGCCGCGAGCTGCGAGAAACCGGAGATGTTGACGGAGATATCCTGCGTGCCACTGACTGCATGCGGATCGCTGATGTCAAGCGTACCACCACTGGTGATCTTGCCGCTGGAATCGAATTCCAGCGTGCCTGTTCCGACTTTTGCCGATGTATACGGAAAGGATGACGTGCCGCCCGTAGCGGCATCGGAGCCGCGATAGACCGAGACGTCCCAGGTATCAGCCGCCGTCTTCGTGTAGTAGAAATCGTACTGCACCTTGTTGCCTTGGGTATCGTAGGCAATCAGCGAAGTCTTCTTGGTATCCGTTGTCACCGGAGCAGTGTTGCTTGCGGGCAAGTTGCCGGTGGCGATTGCCGCTGTCGAATCGAGATTGCCGGCGAACGAAGCTGTGGTGGATGCGACAGCCGTCAGGCCCTGCGATTCCGTATTGATCGGCACGAGACCATCGAAGCCGTTGACGACCACCGACGGCGAACCGGAGCCGTAGGAATAACCCATAAGGCTGTAGCCCGCAGCATTGACTAGATTGCCGTTTGCATCCGGTGAAAAGTCACCGGCGCGTGTCAGATAAGGGGTCCCGGCCGCATCCTGGACGACGAAAAATCCTTCGCCCTGGATGGCCAAGTCCGTCGTGGACGATGTGTAGGAGAGACCGCCCTGCTGTGAAATCGCATACTGCACCGAGGTGGCCACACCGCCAGAGTTGTAGGTGCCGGCCGTGGTCGGCAGCACGAGCGATGAAAAGCTTGTCGACGAGGACTTGTAGCCCGTCGTTGCCGAATTGGCGATGTTGTCGGAGACCGTGCTCAAGCGGTTTGCTTGGGCATTCATCCCCGAAACCGCCGTCTTCATGCTACCGAAAAGACTCATCTGAAATCCTCGTTTTCCCGTTATCGCAAGACTATTCAATGGGCCTTGCGTGAAGCTGTCTGGTGGGGAGAGGAAAAGCAGATCATCATGAGGCGGCTTTTCGGGTAGTTCAAATTCGACTGGAAATCATTCCCAGTCGAGGCCGCAGGCTTAGCTCCAGTCGATGCAATATCCGAGGAAACGCTTGGAATCGACAGGGTCGAAGCCGAGCTTCTTGCGCAACTTCTTGCGCAGCTTCGAGATATGGCTCTCGACGACGTTCTCTTCGACTTCCTCGTCGAAGATGCCGTAGATCGCGTTGAAGATCTGCGTCTTGGTGACGCGACGTCCGCGGTTGGAAATCAGATATTCCAAGATGCGGCGCTCACGGCGCGGCAGGGCGAAGACTTCGCCATGCACTTCCGGATCGCGGCCATCGGAGAAAACCCGGATGGCACCGACGTCGGTGAAATTTGCAACGGCCTTCAGGCGACGGCGGATGGCCGCTGCCCGTGCCAGGATCTCACGAGGGTGCACCGGCTTGCGGACGACGTCATCGACACCACAATCAAAAAGTGCAAGCGTCGCTTCAAGCGAGGGGTGATCGCTGACCGCGATGACCGGCGCAAGTGTCCGATCGCGGATCGCCCGGGGGAGCTGATGTACATGCTCGCCCTGGCCGATGAGGAAGGCCTCGACTGCCGCGATATCGCTATCTGCCGCCGTCTGGACCCACTCGCCAAACTCCTTGGGGTCGAACCCCGTCGAAGGAATTCCCTCTCGCCCAAAGAGAGATGTGTAGCCGTCTTTAACAAGTCCGCGTTCGTCAACCACTACGATCATTCGCCGCCTCCGAATCAGTTGTGGATGTTTCCAATGTGGCTATGGGTACGAATCGAGCGAATCGCGAACAACTGTGGGAAGTGAGTGGCGAGAGTTAATAATTGCTTAAGATTCAAGCACCGATTTGAACCACATCTAGTGGGTGTCGTGCCATTTCAACACAAGAAAGCGGTGGAAAAATTAATACATTTTGAAGACCGCTATTGCCAAGCCTTTTTTGTTCACGTTCTCGCCATATTGAGAACCGCTAAAATGTGGCATTAATACAACTTTATCGGGGGTCAATCGCGGCAAAACGTGGCTGCGTTGGGCGTCCATTTTCCGTAGCCGGTGGCCACGAGATTGGCGATCACCCGACAGACGTATACCTTCTGCGCCGGGTTGTTGTTCGGACCCGCATGATAGCGCGCAACCGCCATCGTCCAGGTCTCGTGCTTGTCGTGCAAAACGCTCAAAAACTTGGCCGCATATTCGACATTGCTGTGCGGATCGAACATCGCCTCGACCGACGCGAAGTTCTCGCCATGAAAGTATTGGTTGATCTGCATACAACCAATATCGATCAATTTGGCACCGCTCTGATGCGCTTGCGCGAAGAGCTGTAGCGCTGCATTTTCAGATGCCGGGAAGAATGGCTTGCCTTCGATATTCATGGCGAAGGGATAGAGGGAGCCCTTGCGGCCCGTTTCGGTCAACCCTACCGAGTAGAGTATGCCTTCGGGAATTCCGTATTTCAGCGCCGCCGCCTGGATTTCCCGTTCGCACATACCTTCCGTGGTGGAAGCGCTGGCCTCAGAGATAGACGCCCCCGGCACGAGCCCGCTGAGCACCGCCAGCAACGCTATCGTCCGTACCCACGTTCCCCGTGCGCGAGACACCATCTTGATCACCGGCCTGTCGTCCTGAATTCTGTCTGCGAGCCTGGCCATCGCTGCCCTGCCCCTGGCTCGTGCCGGGTTGGTGCTGCTGGCCTTGGGAGCTCTGCTGGTTGTTGCTCGATGTGTCAGGAGCAGTATAGGTCACGGTCATCCGATCGACGCTGTAACCCTGCTGGCGCAGTGAATCGATCATCGCGCTCTGGTCGTTGCTGAGCTGCCTGTAGGCTTCTGCGGAATGGACCTTGAGATCGACCGAAAGCTGCTCGCCCGAGAGCCGCATGGTCGCTGTCACGATCCCCAGATTATCCGGATTCATCTGAATTTTCAGAGTGTTCATGACTTTGCTGGCACTGGTTGTCGCCGATGCTCCGGTCAGCGCCGCATTGGGCTGCATGGCCGCTGCCCAGTCCTTGTTGCCCGTCAGCGAATTGGCGACAAGTGCCGAATTCGAGCCATCGGCGAGGCCGACGAAGCGTCGCGAGTCGAGGACAGTGACAGTTGCCCCGCTGTCGCCGCTTGCCGATTTGATATCGAGCTGAGGCGTATCGTCCGCATTCCTGCTCGCAGCGAGATCGAGCGACTGTACCTTGCCACTCGCCCGGTCGACATTGAACGTCACGGGGGCGTCCCCGTCCGTCGAGGTGCCCGCAGCGGCATTGCCCTGGCCAGCGCTGCCCATCGACGGCGCCAGCATGGCCATGCCTACGGCAACTGCGTCGCCGCTGTCGTCTGCTGCGTCGGCCGGAAGTGCATTTGCAACTGAGGCCGCGCCGTGATCGACCTTGCCACCGCCGCTATGGAGTTGCCCGGCTGCGGCAAGAACGCTGGCAGAGGTCTGCGCAGGGATGACGGCGGCCGACAAGCCGGCGCCGAGCAGCGACAGCACGTCGGTCACGGCACCGCTGGCGGCATTGGGGTCGGATACGTCGGATGTGTTCGCATCGCCGTCTTTGCCGTCGTCGGCGGCGGTGCCATTTTTGCTACCCTTGACGCCGGGAAGGTCAACTTTGACCGGCGTGCCTGGCTCGCCAGTCACAGCGCCGGCAACGACGTCGACCAACTGCTGGGCGATATCGGCGGCAGGCAATTTCACGGCTGTACCATCACCCGCCGGGACAACCACAGGCGCCACGGCGGCGGGCATGGCCACTGTTACGCCGGGTAGCGAAACGAGGGGTGCGCCGAGAACTGGTGGCGCGACCGGAGGTGTGGAAGACAACGTGCTGTCGCCGATTGGCGCCGGGGTGGCCAAGTTGCCGGCCTGCAGCAGGGTGTCGCCTGTCGCCTTGCCGGTATCGGGCTCAGAAGCGGTCGTGTCGACCGAATTTGTATCGGCAGCGCTGCGCTTAGACGCGGCATTAGCGTCCGCGCTGTTTCCGGAGCTGCTGAGCGCATCCTGGAACCCTTGGGAATCGCTTCCCGGGCCCTTGCTGCGGCTGCTGCTTTTTGAAAGAGAAACGACATCAGACCCGGCGGAAGCGCTGGTGATACCGATACCGGCCATGGTCAATTGCCTTCCTGCTTCAAAAGTCCGTCGAGCGCGTCGAGCTTCGATTGGCTTGTTGTCACGAATGTGGTGAACGAAGAGTTGGCATCCTGCCCCCCTCCATCATGGGGTTGAGCCGCACTTGCGGCGGCTCCCTGCCCGACATCCGCCGCAGCGGGACTTTTCGTCCCTAGCGTCTCGACGCTTGCGGCTCCATCGTGTCGGATCTCTCCGTTAGCAGGCTTAGCCAGCGAAGCTTGCGTCAGGCTTTGCGGCTCGGGAAGCCGCGTCACTGCGTCGGCGACCGTCTTGGCAGCGTCGCGCAATGCCCGGTCCCTGGCGTTCAGCTCGCCCTCAGGAATTTCGTTGATATCGTGGGCAGCGGCGTCGGCCTTGTCCGTCGAGACGTTCGCGACGCCGCCATAGAAGCTGGCAAGCTGGTTAAAGGAGTCGCTGCCATCGCTCGGAATAGCCGCCGCCTGCGTCGATGCCATCCGGGCGAGGTCGTTCTTGCCGGCTATGGTCGCGCTCCTGGCAATACGAAGGTAGACCTCGCGCTTTCGGGACCCGTCCATGAACGAGAGGATATCGATGACATCCTCGGGCTTAATCTCGGTGTTGTGATCGACCACGAGCTTTACGAAAAGATCGGCAAACTGGCTGGCGTAGGGCGAATGCAAGAAGCGGCGGGCGTAGAGCTGCGAGTAGGTGAGGCTTTGCGGAACCATCTTTGCCTCGGTCGACAAAGCCATCGAGCGCCTGAGGGCTGCCTCCTCCACGATTGTCCCGGGGCTTGTGAGGCGCGCCCAGTCGTAGAGTTTCAAGGCAGCCTTCGGGTCCTTGGCGCTCATGACATTGGCCGCGACCAGCGACAGGTAGGGACCGATCTTCTTGTCGCGATACTCCTTGGCCGTGTCGGCCAGCGTCTTGACGATGAGCATGCCTTTGCCACTCAGGTACTTGCGCAGGACATCCGCGACGCGATTGTCGAAATGGCCATCGACATCCCGTGTCATCAGGAATTCGAGCGTATCCGGATTACCGCCGCTCATCGTGTACACCAGCGCAGCATCGACATTGCGGACATCGTCGAAGACGGACCTGTCGGCAGATCGCAGACGATCGTCGATGGTCGACAGCATGAAGCGCTGCATCTCCTCGGCCGAGTGATCGCCGAGCACCACGGAGTCCTGCACGAACTGCAGTGATCTCAGCATCTTGTAGGGCGCCAGATCCTTGTCGTCGGCATGCCCTACCCCCGGCGAAAACGCGCCGAGAGCCAAGGTGAGTGTCAGACCGTATCGATGCTTGCTGCGCGCCATGTATTATCCCTGGCTCCCTTGAACCAGTATCTCGATACGACGATTGGCGTTGTTGAACGGGTCCTCGGGCATCTTCAGGCGACGGTCTGCGAAGCCAGAGACCTGCGATATACGTTTTTCGTCGAGGCCTCCGTGGACGAGCATGTAATAGGCGCTTTGGGCGCGGTCCAGCGACAGGCGCCAGTTGTCTATCTCGCCAGCCTTGTACTGCCGCCCGTCAGTATGCCCGCGCAGCATGATGGCGCCTGGCCGGTCAGCGAGGATCTTGCCGATCTTCGCCATTGCCAGAACCATCTCCTTGCGCGGCACGGCTGAGCCGATGTTGAACATCGGATCGTTGCTCTGGTCCGAAATGGTCACCAGCAACCCGCCCTCGGCCGGCGTGACGACCAAGCCTTCGGCAAGCTTCCCGGCGACACCGCCGATTTGCTTCTGGATAGTGGCCTGCAGTGCCTTGGCGTCCTGCGTCTCGGCGGCAGTCGATGCCGGCTTTGCCGCTTCGGCAGCTTTTTCCGCAGCTTGTGCCGCATCGGCTGCTGCTTTCTCGGCAGCATCCATCGGCTTCTGCATACCCTCCGGCATCTTTTCGGGGATCGGCGGATTGGCGAGTAGCGGTTGCTGCGTCTGATCGCTGGCGGAGGCCTGTGTTTCGGGTGTCTGCGGCTTGTCGGATACCGGACCGTTGTCGGAAGCGGTGGCCTTTGCCATGGCAACAACCTCGCCCTTCGGCTCGTCGTCCGTCTTGCTGGCTTCGCCGCCGTCCGGTTTTGAGTCCGAGGTAACCTTGACCTGCTTGGTCCAGAAATCGGGATCGAACGGATCTCGATAGGCCTTGCCGCCGTCGGCGCCCGTCGCTGGGCCGGAGGTGCTGGCACCGCCTTCTCCCTTGGCGCTCACATTGGCCTGCTGACCCACCTCCTGGGCGATTTCCGACAAAACCGAATAGGGGTTCTCGAAAAAATCGGCTTCGGAATAATTGGTCTGATCGCCGGCGGTCGACGTCTGGTCCTCGCCGGAAGCGGCCGAGGCACCATTGGTCTGCTGGTCGGAGTTCTCCTTGGATTTTTCCTGTTTCTGCTCGCCTTCCGCTGCGTCCACCGGCTTTTTCAGGCCTTTTTCAGTGGGTTTGGTATCGGCAAGCTTGATGGGATTGAAGTAGGACGCAACCGAGGCCTTGGTTTCGGCATTCGATGCATTGACCAGCCACATCACCAGGAAGAAGGCCATCAGAGCGGTCATGAAGTCGGCATAGGCGATCTTCCAGGCGCCGCCGTGGCCACCCTCGTGATCGCCACCGCCATGCCGCTTGATGATGATGATTTCATTCTTGCCGTTGTGGTGATTTTCAGCGTCGCTCATGAAAGGACGTTCCTCAGGCTATCTGCCCAGGCCGACATGCGGGTCACGAGCACGGTATCGCCAATGGTGACGCAAAGGTTTACGTCCTGCGCCTCGACGAAGGTCAGAAGCACGCCGTCCGGATCGATCTTGGCGGCAAGGCTGTCGAACATGACGCGCCGTCCGCTGACGGCAATCGGACCCACCGCACCGTCGAGAACCGACGCCGTGACGCGGCTTGCGAGTTCGTCGATTGCCTTTTGCGTGAGCGTTTCGGTGATGATCGGCGATAGCGCCCGGGCAACCTCGGCACTGACGGCGAGACCCATCGCAGTGGCCATGTGCTGGAAATTCTCGGCGATGCGCTCCACCGCTTCTGTTTCAAATTTCTGTTTCAGTTCTTCAAGCGCGGCTTCATGGACGACCATGATCGCGTCCAGTTCCTCCTGGTGCGCCTCAGACAACGACAGGGTGGCTGCCTCGTGGCCTTCGGCATAGGCTTCGCGACGCTCGGCCGCGAGATCGACCATCGGCAGTTCTTCCGGTTCCGGAAAGACCATGGTGTCTTCGAAAGGCATGCTTCTGAGCACTGGCGCCGGGGGGGCTGCCGGGGCCGGCTGTTCCGCTCCGAAGTCCTTCAGGTAGCGCGATAGCATCCGGGTCATGATGCTACCCCGAATGCTTGCCGTAAAATCGCCTTCAGACGGGCGGCGGCTGGCGCCGTCGGTGGGACTTTGGTGTTCAACACGTTGATCATTCCGCTTCCGGTTCCGTCAAGCGACTGCAAATTCCGTCCGGCACGCCCAGTCGTTCGATTGACAGGTTGGTGCCCGATGACGGGAAAGTAGGAGTTCAAACTTGTGCGAAGGTGAATGATGCACCCGGCCTGTTCGATCGACGCTCAGCCGCTCTGCAGCAACACCAGGATCTTGCTGGCCATCGTGTTGGCAATAGAGAGAGACTGGACGCCGAGTTGCTGGGCTGTCGTCAGAGACGTGACCCGCGCCGAGGCCTCTTCCATATTGGTATCCACAAGGTCGCCGACACTGGTGTCGATGGCGTCCTGGAGACCTGCAACGAAGGTCGTCTGACTATCGATACGAGCCTTGGTGACACCCATGTTGGATGCCGCAGAGGTTGCTGCCGTTAGCAGCGCATGCGTGACATTGAGCATGTCAGTGACTTGGCCGGACGTGGTGGCGTCGCTCAGCGAGATTTCTGTGCCTCCCGCAGTTCCGGTCGAGCCGGCCGGTGCCAGCAGATAGTAGTTGCGGGCAGTGCCTGTCCCGTCGGAAGCAATGCTGTTGGCATCGACCGTCCTGGTGAGCAAGCCGCGGCTGGGATCGGCAGTGTCGATCATCAGGGACTGTGAGGAATCGTAGTTGATCGTGTTGAGCGTAACCTGGCCTGACGTGCCACGAATGAAGTTGCTGATAACCGACTGGGTCGTATCGGCCACCCCTTGCGAATTGTACAGCCAGTTCGATCCGGCAAAGGATGCGGATTCGACGGTGGATTGCAACTGCGCCTTCAGTGCCTGGATATCCGTGTTGAGCTTGTCCTTGTCGACGCCCGTCTCGCTTGCGCTGACGAGCTTTGCTTGAATATCCGTGAGTACGTCGATCACCGAGGTCATCGCCGTATAGGCGGTATCGACCTTGCTGGCGCCGAGCGACATGGCATCGCCTATGGTCTTCAGGCTCGAACTGTCCGACTTCATCGTCATGGACATCGACCAGTAGGAGGGGTCGTCAGCGGCAGAGCCGATACGGTAGCCCGACGACACCTGCTGCTGGGCAGTGCTCAGGTCCTTGTTGACACCGCGCAAGACAGTGAGTGCGCCAAGCGCAAAAGCGTTCGTGGTCAAGCTGCTCATGGAATGATGCCCGCGATGTGTGTGAAGGTGCCAGGCCGGGCTGACCGGCGGCGACTTTTCGGCTTCATGCCAGCCTGCGCGGATGTTCTCCGGCTCGGCCTGTCGCTAGCAACAAACTGCTGCGTATTATCATTAACAAGCGATGAAGCCACGCGGCAAGCGCTAAATCGACCTTAGCAATTGCCGCGCAAGCCACACTCAAGGCTTGGCGTCTGCGACCGCCGGATAGCGACCCGTTACTTGAACAGCGACAGGACGTTCTGGGCGCTGCTGTTGGCAATCGACAGGGACTGGATGGCCAGCTGCTGCTGGGTCTGTAGGGCAGTCAGCTTGCTCGATTCCTCTTCCATATTGGCATCGACGAGCTTGCCGACGCCGGCATCGATCGTGTCGCCCAGCGCCGAGACAAAGTTCGTCTGCAGATCGATGCGGTTGGCAAGCGAGCCCAGCTGCGATGCCGCCGTTGTCATTGCCTGGAGCGCTGATTCGACCATGGTCAGAGCCTTGTCGACCTGTCCGGAGGTCATGCCATTGATATCGAGGCTGTAGACAGAGAATGTGGTCGCGCCAAAAAGGGAACCGCTGCCGATGATGCCGCTGGAGGTATTGACGTCTCCAAACGCGTTGGAGCCAAACAATACATTGCCCTGCGAACTCGCGTTGAATCGATAGCTGGTGCTGTTGACCGCGACACCGCCAGTGCTGGTGCGCACGAACGACGACACGACCGAGGCGGAGGCGCCGTCGGAGGCAATCATCCAGTTCTGGCCGGAGAAGGACGCGGACTCGGCAACGCTTTCCAATTGCTGCTGGAGCTGGGAGATTTCTTCCTGGACATCCTTCTTGTCAACGCTGCTCTCCTTGGCGGTGACGAGCTTGTTCTTGATATTCTGGACCACCTCGATGGCGCTATCCATGGCCGTGTAAGCTGTGTCGACTTTGGCGGCGCCAAGGCCAAGGGCGTCGGAAACAGCAGACAGCGCGCTGTTGTCGGAGCGCATCGTCGTCGCAATCGACCAGTAGGCCGCATTGTCCGAAGCCTTGCCGACGCGATATCCGGAAGACACCCGGCTTTGCGTGTCCTGCAGGCTGGTATTGATGCTGCGCAGTGTCTGCAATGCAGACATGGCAGGAACGTTGGTGAGAATGCTGGTCATGTCGAGGTGCCCCTTGATCGGCGTGAATTAGAAGGGACATTCCGGAAGGGCCGGGAACGGAGACCGGCGTCATGCCTGTTAACAGACCATTAGGACAGGTTAACCAACCGTTGCGTTAACCCGAGATGACACAAATTTGGTTAACAGATCGTTAACTTTGGCTTTAATCGCTTATCGACAAAATAAAACCGCGCCCGTTGGGGCGCGGTTCTGTGACTGGCCGATGTAGTAAGCGTGGGCTTACTTGAACAGCGACAGGATGTTCTGCGACGAGGAGTTGGCAATCGACAGCGATTGGACCGCCAGCTGCTGCTGTGTCTGCAGCGCCGAGAGCTTGCTCGATTCCTGCTCCATGTTGGCATCGACAAGCTTGCCGACACCCGAGGTGATGGCATCGCTCAGCGACGAGGCGAACGTCGTCTGCAGGTCGATGCGGCTGGACAGCGAACCAAGCTGGGCAGCAGCAGTGGTCATGGCCTGCAGGGCCGATTCCACCATGTTCATGGCGCTATCGATGCCGGAACCGGTCATGCCGCGGATATCAAGGCTGTAAACGGAGAACGAGGAAGTGCCGATTGGTTCGGGGCTGCCCAGAATGCCGGAGCTGGTTTCAGCACCGCCGGCGCTGTTGACGCCGAACAACACGTTGCCTTGCGAAGAGGTGTTGAAAGCGTATGCAGACTCGGTGACAGCAACGCCGCCCGAACCGTTGCGAACGAAGGAGGAGACGACCGAAGCAGAACCGCCCGAAGCGGCAACGACCCAGTTTGCGCCGTTGAAGGAGGCCGATTCAGCAACGCTCTTCAGTTGGGCCTGAAGTTGACCGAGTTCTTCCTGGACCTTTGCCTTGTCGACACTGCCTTCCTTGGCGGTGACGAGCTTGTTCTTGATCTGGCCGACGATGTCGATGGCGCTATCCATTGCCGTGTAGGCCGTGTCGACCTTTGCAGCGCCAAGACCGAGGGCGTCCGATACTGCGCCGATAGCGCCGATATCCGACTTCATCGTGGTGGCAATCGACCAGTAAGCTGCGTTGTCTGAAGCCTTGGAAATGCGCAGGCCCGAAGACACGGCGCCCTGGGTCATCTGAAGATTGCTGTTGATTCCACGCAATGTGGAAAGGGCTGCCATCGCAGCATTATTGGTGTTGATGCTCGTCATAAGATTTTTGCCCCTTGGCGGCGTGATTAAAAGGGACATTCCGGGTCTGTGCCGGAAACAGCTTTCAGCATCATGCCTAGCAACCCAAATCGCAGAGGTTAACTTGCCGTTTCAATAACCCTAGATGACACCATCATGGTTAATGAAAACTGAAGAGCTGGCGAAAATTTAGATAAAAAAAACCGCGCCTTAGGGGGGCGCGGTTAACCTATTTTTAAGAGTCGGCCAGCGGCCGGACTTTTACCCTTCTGCGCTTAACGGAAGAGCGACAGGATGCTCTGCGACGAGGAGTTGGCGATCGACAGCGACTGCACGGCCAGCTGCTGCTGTGTCTGCAGGGCAGACAGCTTGCTTGATTCCTGTTCCATGTTGGCGTCGACCAGCTTGCCAACACCCGAGGTGATGGAGTCGCTGAGCGAAGAGGCGAACGATGTCTGCAGATCGATGCGGCTCGACAGCGAACCCAGCTGTGCAGCAGCGCTGGTCATCGCAGACAGAGCCGATTCCACCATATTCATGGCGCTATCGATGCCGGCGCCGGTCATGCCCTTGATATCAAGGCTATAGACCGAGAAGCTCGACGAGCCGATTGTTTTGCCAGAGCCAAGGATACCTGTCGTCAGGTTGGCACCGCCGGAGCCGTCGGAGCCGAACAGGACGTTGCCCTGCGAGCTGGCGTCGAAGGCGAAGGCCGACGTGGTGACGGAAACGCCGCCGGAAGCGTTGCGAACGAAGGAAGACACGACCGAAGCGGAACCGCCGGAAGCTGCAACGACCCAGTTTTCACCGTTGAACGAAGCAGATGTGGCAACGCTCTTCAGCTGTGCCTGGAGCTGGGTGAGTTCGCCCTGAACCTTGGACTTGTCGACGCTACCTTCCTTGGCAGTGACGAGCTTGTCCTTGATCTGACTGACGATGGAGATCGAGCTGTCCATGGCAGTGTAGGCTGTGTCGACCTTGGCTGCACCGAGGCCGAGGGCGTCGGATACTGCACCGAGAGCGCCGACATCCGACTTCATCGTGGTGGCGACCGACCAATAGGTGGCGTTATCGGCAGCCTTGGAAATGCGCAGGCCAGTCGAAACGGCAGTCTGCGTGCTCGTCAAATTTGCGTTGACGTTGCGCAGTGTCTGCAGAGCAGACATTGCCGCATTGTTGGTGTTGATGCTTGTCATAGGATTCATTGCCCCTTTGGCACTGGTTAATAGAAGGGACATTCCGGGTCAGGGCCGGAAACGGCATCCAGCATCATGCCTGTTAACCTTTAATGTTAGGGTTAACTCGCCGTTTCATAGGCCTAGATGACACCAATACAGTTAAGGAAAGAAGAACGTCAAAGAAGAAATAGATTAAAAAAAACCGCGCCTTAGAGAGGCGCGGTTAATTCTTTGTTTAGGAAGGTTTACCGATCGCGAACGATCCGTATTCTTCGCTTAGCGGAAGAGCGACAGGATGCTCTGCGACGAGGAGTTGGCGATCGACAGCGACTGGATAGCCAGCTGCTGCTGTGTCTGCAGGGCAGACAGCTTGCTCGATTCCTGTTCCATGTTGGCGTCGACCAGCTTGCCAACACCCGAGGTGATAGCGTCGCTGAGCGAAGAGGCGAACGATGTCTGCAGGTCGATGCGGCTCGACAGCGAGCCCAGCTGTGCAGCAGCACTCGTCATGGCAGACAGAGCGGTTTCCACCATGTTCATGGCACTGTCGATCTGGCCGCCCGTCATGCCCTTGATGTTCAGGCTGGAGACCGAGAAGTTGCCGGCGCTGGAATCCTTGGTTCCGAGAATGCCCGACGTCGTGTCGATCTTACCAGAAACGGAGCCGAACAGGACGTTGCCCTTGGCGCCTGTGTCGAACGTGTATGTAGCTGACGAAACCGATACGCCGCCGGAAGCGTTGCGAACGAAGGAAGAAACGACCGAAGCATCGCCACCTGAGGCAGCGACGACCCAGTTTTCGCCGTTGAACGAAGCCGACTGCGCGACGCTCTGCAACTGCGACTGGAGTTGGGTAAGTTCTGCCTGAACCTTCGTCTTGTCGACACTGCCTTCCTTGGCCGTGACAAGCTTGTCCTTGATCTGGCCAACGATGTCGATGGCGCTATCCATCGCGGTGTAGGCGGTATCGACCTTGGCAGCACCGAGGCCGAGCGTGTCGGAGACTGCACCCAGTGCGCCGACATCGGACTTCATCGTCGTGGCAACCGACCAGTAGGTCGCATTGTCAGAAGCCTGGGAGATGCGCAGACCTGTGGAGACAGCCTTCTGCGTGCTGTTCAGGTTGGTGTTGACATTCCGCAAGGTCTGCAATGCAGCCATTGCGGAGTTGTTGGTTTTAATGCTCGTCATTTAGGTTTGTCCCCTGGACTGGATACAAATGGAGGGACATTACCGGACTTTTTTACCGGCGATCACGGAGCGGCTTCATGCCTCGGTGTCATCTTAATGAACACCAAACCCGTCATGTGTGATCAAAATCACATCTATTTATTTCCAACTACTTAAATCCTTTTGGAACCGCCGGAGTCCTTGGAGTCATCATTAACGACTGCTGAATCCGCTAATTTACGCTCCGGCCTGACGCAAGGTCCGAGCGCCATTATGGCACTCGAATCTCTGGAGACGGGCGTCGTCCGTCCCTGACTGTCATCACGATCCGCGTGGAGTTAGGCTCTTGAATTACAAAGCTGCTTTTTCGATCGCCTCCGATCACTACAGAAAAGGCCACTACACGCGGGCCCTCGAGGCGCTCAACGAGCTGATCGACGTCGATACCTCGCCGAAAACCTACGCCCTGCTTGCAAAGACACTGCAGAAACTCGGCTTCAAATCCGAGGCGGCCAGTTCTTTCGAACTCGCGGGTCGCCAGACGCCCGTGCGGGAGGAATATTTGCGCGAGGCTCTTTTGCTGCACTTCGAGAGCGGCAATGAAGACGAAGCGCTGGCTATCGGCTCGCTGATCTTCCCGGTGGCTCTCAAGGACCCCGACGTGGCGTTCGTGCTGGCCACCATCCTGCTCGCACGACAGGAGAAGGCACTGCTGGGGGGTCTCAAGAAGATCCTAGCCGACGGATTGCACCTGCGCCACCTGACCCTGGCGGCCAAGCTCCTGAGCGACGATCTCTACGACGACGGCAACCGCCATATCGCGGCAACGCTTTTCAAGCGATATCCCGACAACATCACCTTCCGAACACTGAGCCTGATCTTCAGCCGCGAGTTTTCGGACCTTGCCACCATCGATATCCAGGCGGCACCGGTGTATGCGGCAACGGCTTCGGGCAAGCTCGACTACGTCCGCTACGACAACCCCTTCTTCCACTTGCACTGGTGTGGTGACGAAGCCCTGAACAAGCTCGCGGTGCACGACTCCTCCCCGATTGCCGAAGGGCACAGCGACAAGCGCCGCAAGATGCCGCACACATGGAGCGAGAAGATCCGTCTTGGCTATCTGTCATCGGACTTCTGGCCCGGCCATGCGACGATGAAACTGATGCAGCGCGTTCTCGAGTTGCAGGACAGGGATCGTTTCGAGATCGTCCTGTTCGACCACTCGCCGCTCGACAGCCAGCAGGCCCAACCCTTCGACTTTTCCAAGTGGGGCCAGGTCGTCGATGTCCGTGACATGAGCGACAAGGCAGCAGCGGATCTCATCCGGTCTCACAACATCGACATCCTCGTCGATCTCAAGGGCCACACCAAGGATACGAGGGCAAAGATCCTCAACCACATGCCGGCGCCGATCCAGGTTGCCTGGCTTGGCTTTCCTGGCACGACCGTCAACATCGACCTCGACTACATCATCGGCGACCACTACGTCCTTCCTGATGCCTCGAAGGTGCATTTCCACGAAAAATTCTGCAGGTTGCCGGAATGCTACCAGCCGAACGACCCGACCCATCGCCCGAAGCCGCGCCCGACGAGCCGTGCCAAGCACGGCCTGCCGGAAGACGCCTTCGTGTTTGCGTCATTCAACGGCAACCGCAAGATTACTTCCAACATGGTCGACGTCTGGTGCAATATCCTCCGGCGGACCAAGAACACCGTGCTGTGGATCATCTGCAACGGACCGCGTGCGGAAGCCAACCTTGCCGCCCGCTTCGAGGCACGCGGCATCCATCGCAAGCGCATCGTATTCACCACCCGCATCCGCTATGACGAGCACATGGACCGTCAGGCACTGGCAGACCTTGGCATCGATACCTTTCCCGTCAACGGCCATACCACGACGTCGGAACAACTCTGGGGCGGCCTGCCCGTCCTGACCCTAAAGGGCACGAACTTCGCGTCCAGGGTTAGCGAGAGCCTGCTGAATGGCATCGGCGTACCGGAACTGGTTGCTCCGGACATGCAGGGCTACGAGGACATGGCCGTTGCACTGGCCAACGATCGGCTCCTTGTGCAGGAATACAAGGATCGGCTCATCCGCAACCGCTACATCATGCCGCTGTTCGACGCAGAGCGCTTCTGCGATCACCTGCAGATGGCTTTTGAAACCATGTACGAGCGCGGCAGACAAGGACTGGAGCCCGACCATTTCGACGTGCCCGCCCTGCCCCCGCGCACGGTGCCGTTCATGGTAGAGGACGAAAATCCGCACGCTATCGCCGCAGAATAGCTGGCGCGCGCCGGGGATACTCCGGCGCCGGCTCTGGCGTTGCGATTTATATCAAATCAGCTCAGTGGAAGGATCGGACGAGGCTGCCGACCAGCAGGTTCCAGCCGTCGATCAGCACGAAGAACAGGATCTTGAACGGCAACGAAATGGACGTCGGCGGCAGCATCATCATGCCCATCGCCATTACGATGGTCGAGACGATAAGATCGATCACCAGGAATGGCAGCACAACTAGGAAGCCGATCTCGAAGCCGCGGCGGATCTCGGAAATCATGAAGGCTGGAATAAGAACACGGTAGTCGATCTTGCTGTCGACGACGACTGTCTGGCCGCGTTCCTGGGCGAGATCGACGAACAGCTTGATGTCCTTCTCGCGCGTATTGGCGGACATGAAGGTGCGGAACGGCTCGGCGATGCGCTGCACGGCCTCCGTCTCATTGATCTGGTTTGCCAGAAGAGGCGCGCCGCCATCCTTCCATGCCTGGTCGAAAGTCGGTGCCATGACATAGAAAGTCATGAACAGCGCCAGGCTTAGCAGGATCATGTTGGACGGGGTGGTGGAGAGGCCCATGCCGGAGCGCAGGATCGAAAACGCGATGATGAAGCGCGGGAAGCTGGTGACCATCACCAGGATGCCGGGAGCCACCGACAGGATGGTCAGAAGGCCGAAAGTCCGGATGATCCAGGCCGCTGCCGAGCCGCTGACAGGCGCGTTGAAGAGGTCTGTCGGAAGCTGTTGCGCCGCCGCCAACTCGGGCACCGCCATGATGGCGATGAAAAAGCATAGAAATCGAATCATTCGATGACGAAGGTTCTGAACATCACCTTCGATACGCGCCCTTCCGAGCGCAGGTCAACACGTTCCTGAATGTCGTCCCTAAGATATTGAAAGCCGCGCGGACCCTCGATCTGCTGGAGGGAAACCGTGCGGATATAGGCGAGGATATCCTGGTGGATGTCTTCCGCCATCTTGACGTCCGTCGGCCCCTTGAACATCAATGCGACCTCGAGCCGAACCCAGTTTTCCGATGGGTAGGCGAGGTTGGATGTGATGGGGTCGAGTTGCAGGATGCCGTTGGCCTCGGGGACAATGGTTGGCAGCGCGCCCTCCTCGCCCTTCTTGCCGCCAGCCTCGGGCTTTGCCTCGGCTGCCTGGGCCTTTTCCGCAGTGAGGATCTTCGGCGCAACCATCTTGCCGATTGCCCAGCCGCCGCCGGCGCCGACCAGTGTCAGCACCAGCACGCCGGCGATCAACGGGATCAAAGCACTCTTCTTTTTCTTGCCGTCTTCGTCGTCTGCCATGACGGTCCGCCTTTCGTTGTGTCTCGTCTGCAGCCGTTACAATGGCGACAGAAGGTCGACGGCCTGCTGGCCGCGCGGCGGCTGCTGGATTTCCGTCAGGCGACCGCGGCCCCCGTAGGAGATGCGGGCTTCGGCAATCTTTTCATAGGAGATGGTATTCTCGGCCGTGACGTCCTGCGGCCTGACAATGCCGGCGACGTTGAGAATGCGGATTTCCTGGTTCATGCGGACTTCCTGCGAGCCGCTGATGACGAGGTTGCCATTTTCCAGGATGCCGGTGACGACGGCGGCGACCAGCAGTGTGACCTGCTCGGAGCGCTGCATCTTGCCCTTGGCGTCGGTGGAGGTGTCAGAGCCGTATGTACCGGTTCCCGTCGTCTTCGGGTTCCAGCCCAGAATATTGGCGTTGACGTCGTAGTTCATGCCGCTCTTGTTGGTCCGGTCGCGATTGGTCTCGTTATCCCAGTTGGCCTTGTCGTTGATCGAGATGTTGACCGTCATGATGTCGCCGACATTCAACGCGCGGGCATCCTTGAACAGCGCCGCCTGGGAATCGCTCCACAGCGAATAGCCCTGGGCCACCTGATGCGGCCGCTTCGGATAGAGGGACATCTGCGGCGTCTGGGCGTATTGCAGCCCGCTGCCGATCGGGCTCATGGCCGGCGCCCGGCCGATCTCCTTGATCGCCTGCGACTGGCAACCGCCGAGGAACACCATTGCAGCCAATGTGACGGGGAGCGACTTGTTCATTGTGTGTCCTTGGCCTTCGACGTGTTCGGATCAGACGCGCTGGACATGATGTTGGTCACGGTCGCCGCCTTCTGCGGGTCCATTTCGCTGAGGATGAGGCTTGCCTGGCTTGGTTTCAGCTTCATGATGATCGCCGAAGCGATGGTGATCTTCACGTCGTTGAGACTGGCAGCTGCTGCATCCGGCTTCATGTTCTTGTAGATCTGGACGAGGCCGTCATCGGCCTTGGCAAGGAAGTCGTTGCGGCGATTGAGCCAGTCCTCGTACTCGGCCTTGCGTTTGTCCATGATGGCAATGCGGGCGTCGACATCGGCCTGGAGTTTTTCCAGCGCCTGCTTCTGCAGCAGGTAGCGCTGGTCGCGAGCGGGCTCCGCGATGTTGGTGCAGAACTGGCGGATCTCGTCCTGGCTGCTCGATGGATCGACCGCCGGCTTTGCCGTGTCCTCGGCAAACGCGCCGGGGATGGTCAACAGCGCCGCACTGACTGCCGCCAGGGCGACAGTCTTGCAGCTGGCCCGAAGATGCACGAGGACGTCTCTACCCATCATTGAAGCACGAGCTCCGCTTGCAGTGCGCCAGCCGATTTGATGCCCTGGAGAATGGCGATGATGCCATCGGGCTTGACGCCGATATTGTTGAGACCGGACACCAGGGTCTTCAGGTCGGGCCCCTGCAGGACCGCGACGCGGCCGCCTGACTTGGTCGCCGAGATATCGGTCTGGTCCTGGACGGCCGTCTCGCCGTTGCTGAAGGGCTGAGGCTGGATGATTTGCGGGTTCTCGCTGACCTGAACGGTCAACGTTCCATAGCTCACGGCGACCGGCGAGACGCGGACGTCGGCACCGATGATGATCGTTCCGGTGCGCTCGTTGATGACAACCTTGGCCGGCGTGTCGGTCTGGACTTCGAGGTTTTCGAGGTCGGCCATCAACCGGGTAAGATCGGCCGTCTTCGGCTTGGCAATCGCCACTTCCTGCGAATCCTTGGCTTCGGCAATCGGCGCGCCGAAACGCGATGAGGCGTAGGCATTGACCGTGTCGGCGATGCGGATCGAGGTCGAGAAATCGGGGTTGCGCAGCTGCAGGACGAGATTGACCGAGTCCTTGAAGCGCGACGGCAGTTCGCGCTCGACGATGGCGCCTCCGGGCACGCGGCCGGCAGTCGTGACGCCTTCGGTCACCGTTGCAGCAGCGCCTTGGGCCTGAAAGCCCGAAACGATGACGGAGCCTTGCGCGACGGCATAGATCTGGCCATCGGCACCGCTGAGCGATGTCATGATCAGCGTACCACCACGCAGCGAGCTTGCGTCGCCGAGCGAGCTGACCGTCACGTCGATGCGGCTGCCGGGGCTGGCGAATGGGGGAAGGTTTGAAGTCACCATGACAGCGGCGGTGTTCTTCGCGCTGGACTGGCCGCCTTGTGTCGAGATACCGAGATTCTGGAGCATGGCGCGCATGGATTGCTCGGTGAACGGCGACGATCGCAGGCCGTCGCCGGTCCCCTGCAGGCCGACAATCAGGCCGTAGCCGATCAGCTGGTTGTCGCGGCCGGCCTGCAGCGAGGCAATGTCCTTGATGCGCGAACTCATCGCTGCCGCCGGACCGGGTGCGGTCAGGCTTGGCAGCATGAGCAGGATGGCCAGGAAAAGACGCAGGCTTCTCATTTTGCTACCACACGGATCGTACCGTTCTCGAGGACCGTGCCGTTGACGATGATACCGGAATCGATGTTGCGGGCGCGGACCTTGTCGCCGATAGAACCGTCGTCGAGGGGCGTTCCGGCAGCCGAAATCATCATGTCGCCCATGCTCATCACGAGCCGGACGTTGGAACCGCGCGTCACGGCAAATGGCTGGCGAAGCGCGGAGATCGCGATCGTCCGGCCGGAGAGCAATGTCCGCTTCGACACCCGGCCGACGACCTCGTCGATCGAGTGGGCGAAGTCGCCGGTGAGGTTCGGATTGGTGATCTGCACCTCTTCCAGCTGACCGCTGCTGATGACGTCGCCGGGATATATGGCTTCCGTCGGCACGACCGCCTTGCCCATTCCCAGATCTTCCGCACTGGCGCTGGGGGCCAGCACGAACCCGCATGCCAGGCCGACGACGGCGAGCCACGCGACTGCAACGCTTTTTGCCTGGCGAACGATCATGTCCGGCCCTCTCTCTGCTACTTGAGGTTTTTGCTGACCACCGAGGCCATGTCGTCGGCCGTGGTGATAACCTTGGAATTCATTTCGTAGGCGCGCTGGGCCGTAATCAGCTCGGTGATTTCCTTCACCGGGTCGACGTTCGACGATTCCAGGTAGCCCTGCTTGATCGCGCCGAAGCCATCGAGATTGGGATTGGAAACAACGGGATCGCCAGAGGCCGGCGTCTGGGTGAACAGATTGCTGCCCATTGGCTGCAGGCCTGCCTCGTTGACGAAATTGGCAAGCTGCATCTGTCCGAGGATCGTCGGCGTAGCCGACGTGCCGATGGTGGCCGAAATTTCGCCAGAAGTGCTGATCGTGATCTTGCTGGCATTGCTCGGAACGGTGATCCCAGGCTGCAGGACGTTACCGTCGACGGTAACGATCTGGCCGGTGTCGCTCTTGTTGAAGGAGCCGGCGCGGGTATAGGCCGTCGTGCCATCGGGCATCTGGATCTGGAACCAGCCGCGACCGACGACCGCGACGTCGAGATCGTTCTCGGTCTGCGACAATTCGCCCTGGATATGGATGTTGCGGACGGCGGACGTCTGCACGCCGAGACCGATATTGGCGCCCTCGGGTACAGCTGCCTGGTTGGGGCGGTTGGAGATGCCCTTGGCCCGTTCCGTCTGGTAGAGAAGGTCCGAAAACTCGGCGCGGGAGCGCTTGTAAGCCGTCGTGTTGATGTTCGCGATGTTGTTCGCGATGACCTCGAGATTGGTCTGCTGGGCATCCATGCCCGTAGCCGCAATGGCAAGCGCTCTCATGTCTTCGTCCGATCCCGTTAAATCTGCATTTTCGTGATGTCTAGGAAGGCCGAAACAAGCTTGTCACGGACTGCGACTGTCGTTTGCAGTGTCTGGTTGGCCTGCATCACCGCATCGACCACCTCGCGAGTGCCCATGGTGCCCTTGATCCCGGCGAAGGAGGCAGCTTCAGCCCCCTTCAGGGTGCTGACCGTATCCTTGGCCATATTGCTCATGACAGAAGCAAAGCTCATGCCGGTGTCGGCGCCAGGCGTTGCGCCCGGGGTGGTCACGCCAGTCGACAGACCGGGCATCATGCCTGTTGTCAGCGATGAGGACGCGTCCTCCGAAACGCTGCCGAGGCCGCGCGTCATCGAAGAAAGGGAGGTGAGACTTTTGATAGCGTCAATCATGATCAGGACTTCAACAAATCGATGGTGGAATTGATAAGATCGCGCGATTGCTTGATCGTCTGGAGATTGGCCTCGTAGGAGCGATTGGCTTCGCGCATATCGGCCATTTCAACGAGAACGTTGACGTTCGGCATCTTGACGTAACCCCTCTGGTCCGCAGCCGGATTGCCGGGGTCGTACTCCTCGACGAACTTGCCCTGGTCCTGGCCGACTTTCTTGACGCCCACCGTGGTCAGGTTGTTGGTGTGGTCGAGTTCGGCACCAAAGGTCACCGTCTTGCGGCGGTAAGGGCTTGCGCCTGGCGTGTCGCCCGTCGAACGCGCGTTGGCGATATTTTCCGAAACGATGCGCAGGCGGGTCGATTGAGCTTCGAGACCTGAGCCTGCCACCTTCATGGCAGCAGTTAATGGATCCATTTTTTATTTCCCCACGACCATCATCATCATGCGATTGAAGGAACTGACGAGGGCGGTGTTCAAACCGTACTGCCGCTGAATTTCACCGGTCTTGGTCAGTTCGGATTCCAGGCCAACGGTGTTGCCAGATTCCTGGACACCGATTTCCTGATCTAGAGAGGCTTCCTCGACACCGACTTTGCCGGTGGTGCCCATTTCGCTGCCTGAAAGATGCGCCGGGTTCGTGCGCGCCATGCCAACCGTCTGGTTGTTGAGCACGGCTTCGAACGGCGTGACGTCCTTGGCATGGAATTTGGGGGTGTTGGCGTTGGCGATGTTGCCTGCAACCACCTGCTGACGCACCGACAACCATTCTGCTTGGCGCGATGCTAGGTCAAAAAGCTGGATCGGTTGCATGGGGATCATCTCCATTCGTATGCCTAGACACTAGGCCGGTAATCTTGCGTGGGACTTGCGGCAAACACGTTTGATTGCGTAACATCGAATATGCGCGGCCATCACCGATACGCCTCTACTCCCAGCACCGAGCTGGCGATGCTGCCTTCCTTCCGGTCCGGAGGTTTTCAATAAATGAAGCGGTCGAGGGCGCGCCGTCAGTTGGCGTCGTAGACGGCGCCGGTCGAGGTGATCATCACCCACTTGCCCTTGCGCTGCTCGAGGCGCGAAAGGCGGCTGTTGTCGGGAAGGACAGACCCGATCCTCACGACATACATGCCGGCTGCATCCTGAATGAGCGCACGACCGTTCGAAACGTGCAGCAGGCGGAAATCGGAGACGCCGGGAAACGGCTGGTTTTCGGCATCGGCGCCTTTGACGTCGGCGGGAGCGGCGGTGCCGGTCGTCGCCGTCGTCAATTGATCGGTATCGAGGGGAGGCTTGCTGTCCGTCTCGTTGCTGTTGGCCAATCCCATCGGGGAGACGCTGAAGACGTTGCGCTGTTCCCAGCTGCTCGGCAAAGCACGGGTGCGTTCGCCCTCGGCAACCTGCATGCCGAACTTGTCGGGGTTCAGGAATACATACCAGGGGAAGAAAGCAGACAGGGCGGCCAGCGCCAGGCCGGCACCCTTCAGCGCTGTATCGCCGCGCAGGACACGCTTGCGCTTCTGCTCCGTCAACGGCTTTGCGCCGGCGTCTGTATCCATTGCTTTCACGTCAGCCTCTAGGTCTTGCGTTGGCCGGGGCGGCAGCACCATTCTTCAACGCCGTTGCAAGGTCGGTGAAGGCATCGATCGAGGGGCGATCGTTCGGCAACTGCTTCAGAACGTCGTAGATGAGCGGAACCTGCTTGATCGCCATGTCGACGTCCGCGTCGCTACCGGCCCGGTAACCGCCGATGAGACGGAGATCCCGGGTCTCCTCGAAGCGATGGACGAGCGACTTCAGCCGCGACACCAGCTTCTCCTGGTCCGGCGTCCATGCCTTGCGGGCAAGACGCGAGACCGACGACAGCGGATCGATCGGCGGATAGCGTCCCTCTTCGGCTAGGCTGCGCTGCAGGACGATATGGCCATCGAGAATGCCGCGGGTGGAGTCGGCGATCGGGTCGTTATGATTGTCCCCATCGACCAGGATCGAGATGATCGCGGTGATTGTCCCGGTGCCTTCAGGACCGGGACCGGCGCGCTCGAGCAGGCGCGGCAGTTCGGTAAACACAGAGGCCGGATAGCCACGGGCAATCGGCGGCTCGCCGGACGCCGTCGCGACTTCACGGATGGCGTGGGCAAAGCGCGTGACGCTGTCGACGATGAGCAGCACGTTGTCGCCGGCATCGCGGAAATGCTCGGCGATTGTGATGGCTGCGAGCGGCGCCATCTTGCGCAGCATCGGGCTTTCATCGCTGGTTGCGACGACTGCGACCGACTTGCTCATATGCGGACCGAGCGTGTCTTCGATGAACTCGCGGACTTCGCGGCCACGCTCGCCGACCAGCGCGATGACGACCTTGTCGAAAGCCTCGGCGCGCGCCAGCATCGACAGCAGCGTCGACTTGCCGACGCCGGAGCCCGCAAAGATGCCGAGGCGCTGGCCAAGGCACAGCGGCGTGAAGATATCGATCGCGCGGACGCCGGTCTTGAACCCGGTCTCGACGCGCTGACGGGTCATCGACGGCGGAGCGAGGTTCGAGATCGAGCGCGGCGTGGAGCCTTGCGTCAAGGGACCCAGCCCATCGATAGGCTCGCCCAGCGAATTGATCGTGCGCCCACACCAGTCGCTGGACGGGCTGATGCGGAAGGCACCCTTCTGGATGACCTTGTCGTGAATGCCGATCGGCTCCCCCGGCTCGATTGGGCAGACGAAGATCAGGTCCTGCTCGACCCGCACGACTTCGCCGAGGTGGACGCCTGTCGGAGACAGATGGCCGACGAATTCGCCAAGCCGGACGTGCCGCGAGAGGCCGGAGACGGTGTAGTGACCGGCGGCAATGGTCCTGACATGGCCGCCATGGGCAACGGCGTTCTCCGGCGTGCCGTAGTAGCGGGCAAGCTCGGCGAGTTGCCCAAGCTTCTGTGAAATCGGTATTTCCGGCAGCACAGGGCCTGCCGGCGTCTCATCCGGATCTTCAAGGTCCAGCGGATCCAAGATCGTGTCTTCGAGTTGATCCATCTACCGACCCCTTACGATGACTTGCTGCCGAGGGTCTTGATTGCCTCGTCGAGCGAGCTCTCGCTCGAGCCCGTCAGCGTCGATATGTTGTCGAAGGCGCGGCTGACTTCGATCAGCTGCGTCATCTCGCGCATGCCGTTGACGTTCGAATTTTCGAGATATCCTTGAGCAACGCCGACCTTGGAACTGTCGACGACCGCCTGCGGTGTCTGCGAGGCAATGATGCCGCTGTTGGAATAGCGCACGAAGCCCTTGCTGAGGTCGGCGGTATAGAGACCGATCGTGCCCATCTGCTTGTTATTCTGGAAAATCTCGCCGGTGGCCGTGACATTGGGTTCGCCGCCCTGCGGATTGAGCTGGATCTGGCCGCCATTGGGATCGAGCACGGGGAAGCCCCGCTCCGATACAAGGGCTCCAGTCGACGTCATCGAGAACCGTCCGTCTCGGGTGAGCACTGTGCCTGCGGGGGTGTTGATGCCGAACCAGGCATCGCCCTTGACCGCGAAGTCGAACAGGCTGCCGGTGTTCTGCAGTTCGCCGGTCTCGGTTGAGAGATAATCGTTGCCTTGCGTCACGAAGGCGACCTTGGAGCCGAGCTTGTTGTCGGTGTTGCTGAGCACCTGGTTGAACTTGACCTCCGTGCCGCGAAAGCCGGTGGTGTTCACATTGGCCATGTTGTCGGCGATCGTCGTCAGCCGCCGTTCGAGGGCCATCTGCGAGGATAGAGATACATAGATACCAGACTGCATTGCAACGCCCTCCGGACATTGGAGAATAACGGAAATGGAAGCCGCCCGTGGCTTGCGTGTCCATTCGTTAGATGGGCATGGATGCCCTTGCCCTGCCTTATCTCAGCACTTCCTTGTGCGAAGCTGACACTATGGAAGACTTGGCAAAAACGGCGTGGGAAACAGCCTCACGCAAGATAGGCAACCTACTCCAGACATCAGAAACAACGTCAGGTATGGACCGTCGATGAACATCATAATCGGATTCGTTGTGACCTTTGGTTGCATCATCGGTGGCTTTATGGCCATGGGTGGCCATCTCGGTGCGCTGATGCAGCCATTCGAGTTCCTGGTGATCGGGGGTGCCGGATTCGGTGGCTTCATCATGGCCAACACCATGAAAGTCATCAAGGATTCCGGGAAAGCACTGGGAGAGGCTTTCAAGCATTCGGTGCCGAAGGAACGCAACTACCTCGACGTCCTCGGCGTCCTCTATGCCCTGATGCGCGACTTGCGCACCAAGTCGCGCAACGAGATCGAAGCCCATATCGACAATCCGGACGAATCCTCGATCTTCCAGACGGCGCCGACGATCCTGAAGAACAAGGAACTGACGGCCTTCATCTGCGACTATGTCCGCCTGATCATCATCGGCAATGCCCGCTCACACGAGATCGAGGCGCTGATGGACGAGGAAATAAACACCATCCTGCATGACAAGATGAAGCCCTTCTACGCCATCTCGACGATGGGCGACGCCTTCCCGGCTATCGGTATCGTCGCGGCCGTTCTCGGCGTCATCAAGGCGATGAGCCACATCAACGATCCACCGGAAGTGCTGGGCGAGCTGATCGGCTCGGCGCTGGTCGGCACCTTCCTCGGCATCCTGCTGTCCTATTCGGTGTGTGCACCGCTGGTTTCGCAGATCAAGATCGTCCGCAGCAAGCAGCATCGCCTCTATGTCATCGTCAAGCAGACGCTGCTGGCCTACATGAACGGCTCCGTTCCGCAGGTTGCCCTCGAATACGGCCGCAAGACAATTTCGGCTTATGAGCGTCCCTCGATCGATGCCGTCGAGCAGGAAATGATGAATCCGGGCGGCGAGAACAAGGCAGCTTGATGATGGATGATACACCGCGTACGCCGATGAGTCCGACCCTTCTCGCCAAGCTGACCGGCGGCCTGGGCGATCACCAGCGGGTCGAGAAACTTTGTGCCTCGATCGGTCAGGTCTACAGCGAATTCCTACCTGACCTTATCAAGAGCGAGATCGGCATCGACGTCGTCGTCTCCTATGCCGGCAGCAAGACCGGCGCCATGGACGAACTGATCGAAGGGCTTGGAGCCAACGTCGCCGTCGTCCACGGCTCGTTGCGCAACTGGTCGCCGAACTTCGTGCTGGGCTGCGGCGCGGGATTTATCCTGACGCTGATGGAGCGGATGCTGGGCGCGATGCCCGAGACGATTACAACACCGAAGCTGCGGCCGCTCTCGCTGATGGAGCTCGACCTTGCCGTCATGGTGTTCGACAAGATCGCCAGCGTGCTGCGCTCCGCCGTCAACGCACCGGGCGGTTTCGAGCCCTATCTCGAGCCAGCGCAGAATATCGAGGACCGCAAGCCGCCGGCGGAAGGCCAGCCGGACGAGTATGCGGCAGCCATCAAGATGTCGATCAAGCTCGGCGCCGCCACATCGCATTTCATGCTGGTGGTGCCGCAGAAGGTGCTGCTGAAAACCGTCGTCACACCGCCGAAAGCAAAGAACCAGACGGTGAAGTCGGAAGCCTGGACGCAACAGATCAAGGAACAGGTTCAACGCTCGCACGTGACGATCGATGCCCGTATCCGGCTGGAATCGCTGACGCTGGAGACGATCTCCAAGCTTGCCGTCGGCGACGTCATTCCCTTCATGGACAGCAGCGATGTGAATGTCGAAGTCAGCGCCAACGGCAAGGACATCTATATCTGCGAATTCGGCAAGTCCGGCGAAAACTACACGGTGCGCGTCAAGGACACGGTCAACTCCGATAGCGAATTGCTCAAGCACCTGATGAATTGATCGGTTTCCAAAGCCCGGGGCTGCCAACGGCAGCTTGAGGCAAGTTTCAGATGGAATAGTAAAGTTATGGCACCCAGGAAAACAAAAACTGTTGGCGAAGACGCTCTCGACCTGCCCGGCAACGAGGACGAGTTGAACGATGCGATCGACGGTTTGCGCGGCGTCCTGAAAAAGGATGCCGGCGACCTTTCAGACTTCGGCGGCGATTTCGGCGCTGAGGAGGACGACGCTGCAGCGTCGCCGATGAGCCTTTCCAGTTTTGGCGATTTCGGCGATGATAGCGCATCGACAGATTCGGACCTTGGCGACATCGGGGATTTCGGCGGTTCTTCGTTTGAGACACAGCAGGCGCCAGGCAGCGCGCTGACGTCGAACATGGACCTGATCATGGACATCCCGATCGATGTCCAGATCGTGCTTGGCAGCAGCCGCATGCAGGTCTCCGGCCTGATGAACCTGACGGAAGGGGCGATCATCGCCCTCGACAAGAAAATCGGCGAGCCGGTTGAGATCACGGTCAACGGTCGGCGGATTGCCCGCGGCGAAATCACCGTGCTGGAAAATGACGATACGCGCTTCGGGATCAAGCTTATTGAAGTTTTGGGCACGAAGAAAGCCTAATACCCCCCAAGTCTGGGACGGAGAAGACCATGATGGACTTTGACGATTTCGGCGGCGCTGTAGCCGAGAAACCGTTATCTCAGGCTGAAAAAGCCGCAGCCGTTCTGCTTGCCATGGGCAAGGAGGTCGCGGGGCGTCTGTTGAAATATTTTACCCAGCACGAATTGCAGCTTATCATTTCGTCCGCCCAGTCGCTGCGCCCCATTCCCCCGGACGAACTGGCGATCCTCGTTGCCGAATTCGAAGACCTGTTCACCGAAGGTGCCGGTCTGATGGACAATGCCAAGGCCATCGAGAGCATTCTCGAGGAGGGCCTGACGCCAGACGAGGTTGACAGCCTGCTCGGCCGCCGCACAGCCTTCCAGGCCTTCGAAACGTCGATCTGGGACCGCCTCGGCGAAGGCGAACCGGCTTTTGTCGGCAGCTTCCTCCTAAAGGAACATCCGCAGACCATCGCCTATATCCTCTCGATGATGCCATCCTCGTTCGGCGCCAAGGTGCTGATGCAGATCCCCGACGCCCAGCGCGCCGACATCATGAACCGGACGGTCAACCTCAAGGACGTCAGTCCGAAGGCGGCACAGATCATCGAAAACCGCGTCGTGGCGCTGTTGGCGGAGATCGAGATGGAACGCAACGCAGGCGGCTCTGCCAAGGTTGCGGAACTGATGAACGAAATGGAGAAGCCGCAGGTCGATACGCTGCTGAGCTCGCTCGAAACGTTGAGCCAGGCTTCCGTCGACAAGGTCCGTCCGAAGATCTTCCTGTTCGACGACCTGATGCTGATGCCGCAGCGCGGCCGCGTCCTGCTGCTCAACGACATCTCCGCAGACATCCTGACGATGGCCTTGCGCGGGTCTTCCGGAGAGATGCGCGAGACGGTGCTAGCCTCGATCAGCCCGCGTCAGCGCCGCATGATCGAATCGGACCTTGCTGCCGGTACGAACGGCATCAACCCGCGCGAGATCGCCATCGCCCGCCGCGCAATTGCCCAGGAAGCGATCCGGCTTGCCAATTCCGGCCAGATCCAGCTCAAGGAACCCGTCGTTGCCGACACCGAGGCCGCTTAACCGCAGCTGTTGACAAGCCCGTTGCGGGACATGGCCCGAGTTGAACCCGGCGACCGGGAGGTCTAGACTCCCTCGAAGATCAGGCTGCGCATGATGCGCGGCCTTTCGGCTTGAAAAGGGCAGCGGATTTGGCCGACGAGGACAAAGACAGCAAGACCGAGAATCCGACCGAGAAAAAACTTCGGGAAGCGACAGACAAGGGCAATATCCCGATGTCGCGGGAGGCAACGCTATTTGCCTCCATGCTTGCCACCTTCATCTACATGATTTTCTTCCTGCCGGATCGGATGGCCCGGATGGGCCAGGTACTTCGCGACCTGTTCGAAAATCCGGACCAATGGAGCTTGGAAACCGGCTCGGACGTGATGTCGCTGTTCGTGAAGATCGGCTGGGAAGTCGGCAACCTGCTGCTGCCAGCGGTCGTGCTGTTCTTCCTGTTCGGCATCAGTTCCTCGGTCGCCCAGCATTTGCCATCACCCGTGCTCGAACGCATCCGGCCGCAGATGTCGCGAATTTCGCCGGTGGCCGGCTGGAAGCGCATCTTCAGCGTCCCCGGACTGGTGGAATTCGGCAAGTCGATGATGAAGATCGTCGTTGTCGGGATCATCATGTTTTTCGTGCTGCGCAGCGAGTTCTTCGGCTCGATCGATTCGATGTTTTCCGATCCGCAGACGATTTTCGTCCGGCTTGGGAGCATCATCAAGAAGATCCTCGTGGTGGTGCTGCTTGCGACCGCGATCGTCGGCATCATCGACCTGTTCTGGACGCGCTACCATTGGTACGACCAGCTGCGCATGACGAAACAGGACGTCAAGGACGAGTTCAAGCAGTCCCAGGGCGACCCAATCGTCAAGGCCCGCCAGAGATCGATCGCCCGCGACAGGGCCCGCCGGCGGATGATGAAAAACGTCTCGCGCGCAACGCTTGTCATTGCCAACCCGACCCACTTCGCCGTAGCGCTGCGCTACGTCAGGTCGGAAAACGATGCGCCGGTCGTAGTCGCCAAAGGCCAGGACCTGATTGCACTCAGAATCAGAGAGATTGCCGAGGAAAACAACATCCCCGTGTTCGAGGATCCGCCGCTAGCGCGCTCCATGTTTGCGCAAGTCTCGGTCGATAGTGTCATCCCGTCAGTATTTTTTAAGGCCGTCGCAGAACTGATTCATCGGATCTATGCGGCGAAATCAAATAATAAGCGGGTACCATAAAGAATGAAAAGATGCCCCTACTCCGAAAAACGCGAACAGATCCTTGCCGAGGCCATTAGCCCTGTGGCAAGCGAACTGAGACTGCTTGACGCAGCGGACCTGATTTCCCTGCTGCGTTTTGAATCCTATGGCAACCTTGCAGACCTGGTTGCCTCTGCCGCAGAACTCTACTTCCTTCCGGGCACGGTCAATTTTGGCCTAGGGGGTGACTACGCCCTCGAATGGGGCGGACCGGCGGAAGTCAGCATCGACCTCGAGATCAAACCGGTCGGCATAACCGTCTACGCCAAGCTGGCGTTGACCGAACACCACGCCGGAGTGGAGATCAACCACATCGCCTTCGACAATCCGTCGAGCGATCCGGACGAAAATACGGCGATGCTCGCCCAGAGCCTCAGCCAGGCACGTTACACCATACCGACATCACCGGCGATGAACGCCTGACGCGTCTGAACTGCCGACATCCCAATTGGAAACCAAGGCGACGCATGACCGTCGCCTTGGTTTTTTTACGCGCGTGTTCAGCCCCACATCCCTGCAGCATTACGCGGCATGGCGGCCAACATTGCCGTCAAGTAATACTGGCTGCGATTTAAATTACTTTTCTGTAACTTCGGCCCCTAATCCCGCTTTATCGGCAAAAATGTGGTCATATCCGCAATATTCTGATTATTTATGTTTAACATGACACCTGTTTCGAGCGGGCTATTACTTGGCGTCGAAGTTCAGGCAAACCCATCTGCTGCATGGCAGACCTACCTGAGCCTTTGATGCAAACGACCGCTGACGCGAGACAGGCGGCCCGGCATCGTGTTCACACGCTCGCAAGGGACCAACATCATGTCGTCAATTCTTCAGAGACACCGTACCGCAGCCCTCGTTGGCGCTGCTTTCATCCTTGGCGCGGCCTCGCTGCCGCTGGTTTTCAATGGCACGGCCGCCAATGCTGCAGGCCAATCAGGCGCCGTCAGCGGGATCGTCGCTGCCAATGGCTCGTTTGCGCCGATCGTCAGCGCCGACAAGCCTGCGGTCGTCACCATCACCACGACGATGAAAGCCGACAATGTCAGCGACGACAGCGACAGTTCTCCTATGGACCAGCAGTTCCGCCAGTTCTTCGGTGGCCAGGGCATGCCGATGCCGCAGCAGGCGCCGCAGGGCCGCCAAGGTCACAGCCAGGCCCTCGGTTCCGGCTTCATCATCAGCTCTGACGGCGTGATCGTCACCAACAACCACGTGATCGACAAGGCCATCGACATCAAGGTGACACTCGATGACGGAACGGAACTGCCGGCCAAGCTGCTCGGCGCCGATCCCAAGTCCGACCTCGCCGTCATCAAGATCCAGTCTCCCAAGCCCCTGGCGACAATCGCATGGGGAGATTCCGACAAGCTGAAGCTTGGCGACCAGATTCTCGCCATCGGAAATCCCTTCGGCATCGGCACGACCGTCACCGCCGGCATCGTTTCCGCCCGTGGCCGTGACCTCCATAGCGGCCCCTACGACGATTTCATCCAGATCGATGCGCCGATCAACCACGGCAATTCCGGCGGCCCGCTGGTCGATAGCAACGGCCAGGTGGTGGGTATCAATACGGCCATCTACTCTCCGAACGGCGGCAGCGTCGGCGTCGGCTTCGCCATTCCGTCCGACGAGGCCAAGACCATCGTCGCCAAGCTCGAGAAGAGCGGCTCTATCGACCATGGCTATCTCGGGGTCGAGATCCAGCCGGTCACGCAGGATATCGCCGAAGCCGTCGGTCTGACCGAGGCGCAGGGCGCCCTGGTGGCGCAGGTGAGCGACGGAACACCGGCCGCAAATGCCGGCGTCAAGAGCGGCGACATCATCACCGGCCTTGGCGGCAGGACCGTGAAAATGCCGAAGGACCTGTCGCGCTTCGTGGCCGACCTGTCGCCGGGTACGAAAGAGAGCCTGACCGTGTGGCGCGACGGCAAATCCGTTGATCTACCGGTGACCGTTGGCGGTAACGACAAGGGCGACGAGCAGGCTTCCGTCGAAAGCAGTGACACGCAACAGGGCCATAAGCCTGCGCTCGGCATCGGCCTTGCGGAACTGACACCGGAAGTTCGCCAGTCGCTCAATCTTCCGGACAGCGCCACTGGCGTCGTGGTGGAAAGCGTCAATCCCGACAAGGCTGCGGCGTCTGCCGGCATCCAGCCAGGCGATGTGATCGTCTCCGTCAACCAGAAGCCGGCCCGCAACGCGCATGACATTCAGGCGGAGGTAGCGCAGGCCAGCAAGGCCGGCCGCAAGTCGGTGCTGCTGATGATCGAACGGAACGGTACCAAGAGCTTCGTGGCCGTGCCTTTCGCGGCTGCCTGATGCTGCCATCAGACCTCCAGCTTCACCCGGCAAGCGCCGGGTGAAGCGCGTTTAGCCCCAAACGGATCGAATGGATGACGCTGATGTCAGCTGATATAGCCAAGACGGATGGACTTCGCGATTGCCTGAATGCGGTTGACGCTGTCGAGCTTGATCGTCGCCGAGCCGAGATAAGCGTTGACCGTATGGACGGAAAGGCCAAGCTTGTCCGCGATTTCTTCGCTGATCCGTCCGTCTCCAGCCAGTTGCAGGCAGGCGATTTCCCGCTCGCTCAGGGATTCCACCGCCGAGTTGCGCCGCTCGTCCAGTGACAGCAGATCCATCATGATCTGGCAGCTTCGACCATGGAGGTCGACGATGACGTCGCTGCTGACATCGATAAAATTGGCGGTGAACAGAACAATGCCGTTACCAACGGTTCCCAGCCGGACGGGAAAGGCAATGCCGGCATAGGGCAACATCTTGGATTTAAGGCGCGAGGTGAACGCGGCAAAATCGATCGCTTCCGCCGTGCTCTCGTCGTCGACGCCGTTCCACATGAGCGGCAGCAGCGATTTTTCGAGATGCTCCAGCATGTCGTCGCCATAAGCGTCGAGAATAGCCTTCGCGACCAACGGATTGGCCGGACCGAAGTTTTCCAGCTCACAGACCAGGCGCAGCCTGTTGGGAAGGCCAGACCCGGCGACACGGTAAATTGCGAAATTCTGGGCGTCGATCAGCTTCTGCATCGCGACCAGCCGCGGAAAAAGGTCGGAACGGCTGGAGATACGGTGAACCCGCGTCATCTTCAGTTCGCGCGATACGGTCGTTCTGTCCGGCGCGTGTTTCATCGTGACCCCTCAGACCAGATTGTTTCTGACCGCAAACGCGATCGCTTCGGACCGGGTCTTGGTTGCGGTCTTGCGCATGACGCTGGTTATGTAGTTGTTGATCGTGTTGCGGGAGATACCGAGAATCATGGCGATTTCATCGCTGGTCTTGCCCTCGGCGATCCAGAACAGGCATTCCAGCTCCCGGTCCGTCAATTCGAAACTGCGCTCGCCCTTGCCCTCGACGCAATGACCAAAGCTCGCGAAATAGGCCGTCAGCAACCCGACTTCACGAAGACGCTCGGGCGACAGGATGAATCCGTCGCGATAGAGCAGCATCAGCGACAGCCGGGTGCGGCCGACATTGAGTGTCAGCGAGCAGTACTGCCGGCTCGAGCCCTCCGGTAAGGTCACGTCGTCGGGCAAAACAGAAAAGCTCGGCTGGAACAGCAGCATGCACTTCTCGAGTTCTGTGGTCCGCACGTAGGCCCCGACGAGATCGGATGCCAGCCGCCGGACAAGATCGAACGGCCAGTCAGACGACATGACGAAATCGAGGCCGCTCTCCTGGAGCAGGTCGCAGCGGGCAAGCATATAGTGGGAGGCGCCGATATAATCGGTCAGGGCGCGCAAGCCCGAATGGATATAGGGGGAACCTGCAACGTCCATCAGACGCAGGATAAGCTGGTCACGGGTCATGCTCTTGGCGGGAAGCGTTGGAAGAATAACATCACCTTCGCTGCGGCTGGCCTGAAGTATATTCATGTCCATTTGCATTTCCTGCCATGTTAAACGTTTAACGTGGGCGCTAGGACGTCCTGCCTGGACCAAATCTGACCTTGAGTGTTTTAACTCTCTGTCCCCGAATCACTATGAACAAACGTACACCCTGGAGCATCAGACCTCCAAGTTTTAAGGATTGTGGAAGCCTCTATTCTCTGTATTTGAATAACCGGTCAAAATCGGCCCGTTAATCCATTCATCAGTTCGACGTTAAAACGATTCTGCAAAACCATCAATGGCCGGCTTTGTGAAGAACAAAGGTGTCAAAGCGATCATGAAAAAGGCCGGGAGTGAACCCGGCCCTTGTGTTACGCGGCAACGTCGACTGCCCATTTTCGGAGAATTTTTGCGGCGCGCTCTTCGCTCATTTCCACCATGCGCGACAGGCGACGTTCCGGGCCCTCCTTGACGCGGCGATTGAAGTTGCCGTCGTCGTCGCCCATCGTCAGCAGGTCGTCGGTGCTGTCGAAGCCAAAGTCGGAGCCGAAGCCGTCCATCAGCGCGCCACCGGCGCCTGCACCGCCTGGAGCAAAGTCCGGCAGTTCGAGGCCTGCCGCATCCGGCAGGGCGCTATCGGTTTCGCCACCGGCCAGGCGTCCACCGGTTACCGAGCGGATCAGAGGACGGAAGCCCATCATGATGATCAGGAAGGCGACGACGACGAAGGCGAGCGAGTTGATGATGCCAGCCATGTTGCGGCTCAGCATGTCCATGATGCCGGGGCTCGAGGCCGTGTCGTCGAGCAACTGGGTGTCGAGGAAGTCCATGGCGTTGACGGTGATGATATCGCCGCGCTTGGGGTCGAGTCCGGCAGCAGTCGAAACAATCTTCTGCATGTCGGCGATATACGCGTCGATCTTCGCCTGGTCGGCGGGTTCACCGACCATCTTGGCGATGCGACCCTTGTTGACGACGACGGCGACCGAAAGCTTCTCGAGCTTGTAGCTGTTGCGGACGGTGGCCGTGGTCGTGCTGTTGATCTCGTAGTTGGTCTGCTCGTCCTTCTTGTCGGTCTGGTCGCTGTTTTGCGGGCTGGCGCCGCCGGCAGCGGGCGCCGCCTGGGGGATGTTCTGCTCGACCGTTGCTGCGGTGTCGGACTGCTGCTGCTGTGACTTCTGGGCTTCTTTGGTGGTGCGGACAGAGCGCTCGACCTTGGATTCCGGATCGTAGACTGTCGATTGGATCTGCTGCGTGTCCGTATTTAGCTGCGCCGTGACACTGGAGCGGAAATTGTCCATGCCGAGGAAGGGAGCAAGCGCCTTGTCGATGTTCTTCTCGACCTCGCTCTGGACATTCTGCACGATGCCGAGGTTGCGATTGAGGGCATTGTTGCCCGGATCGTCGCCGGAGGCGAGCAGTTGGCCAGTGGAATCCAGGATCGTTACGTCGTCGACTTCGAGACCGGGCACGGCCGAGGCGACGAGATGGCGAATGGACTGGGCAGACTTGCGGCCGGCTTCGGAGCCGGCGCGGATCATGACGGAGGCTGTGGGCTTTTGCCCGGCTTTGCGAAAGTTGCCGACATCGGGCATGACGATGTGAACGCGCGCGGCGCTGATGCCGTTGATCGAGGTGATGGTGCGACCGATCTCACCTTCGAGAGCGCGGACGCGGGTGACTTCCTGCATGAAGGAGGTCAGGCCGAGCGAGCCGACATTGTCGAACAGTTCGTAGCCGGCATTGGTGCTGTTGGGGAGGCCTTTTTCGGCGAGCAGCAGACGTGCTTTGCCTGTGGTGCCTGCAGGAACGGTGACGCTGGTACCGTCGGTGCCGACCTGGAATGCAATGTTGGCTTCTGCAAGCGCGATGCTGATCTGGTTCAGGTCCGGCTTGTCCAGACCGACATAAAGCGTCTCCTGGGCGGGCTTATTGACGTAAAGGGCTGCGCCCAGAACCACGGCAATGGAAAGCACTGCGACGCCGCCCAACGCCATAAGGCGGTTTCGGCCTAGATTCTGAACATTCTTCAATATCTGAAGTAGTTGATTTAACAGATTCATTCTGTTCTCGCACGCTTCGTCAAAGACCAAACTGGCTTTGTGCCCTGCAGCGAAGATAGGCAGCGAAGCTTGCGCGAGCGTTTCTTCCAACGCGGTCGAGGCTCGCGTGGGCTCGGAAAAAGCCGCGGGAGACCGCGTCTTGCATTTCGATTTTCGTGGCGACTAGAAGAAGTCGAAGTCGCCGGCAGCCTTGCTCAGTGGCTGCGAATGGCCATGACGGACGCCGCCGCCGAGGGCCTTCTGCATTTCGGAGAGCTTTACCAGGCTGAGTGCGGTCGCGACGTCGACGATCCACGCTTCCGGAATCTCAGCCGTGAAGGTATCGATGAACTCGGCGATGCCGCGGGTTTTCTGGACGGCCAGATCGATGCCCTGCATGACCTTCATGGAATCCGGCGACTGCGCGTCGATGCCTTTCAGTTCCAGCAGTTGCGGCTCGATGCGCTCGATCAGGTAGGCGACGTCATGCAACTCAGAAACTATCCGCATGAGGATGGCGGGCAGCGCCTCCTCGACAGTCGAAGCCTCCGTAGACGAGATAGCGTTCATGAGTAGGCCTCGCTTTTCAAAAGAATTCGACCGTGTTTTCGACAGGCCTGGCTGCAACGACCGGACGGCGCTCAAGATCGACCGTTTTCTTGGTTTCGGCACCGGTCAGCGGATATTGCCGCGCCCGACCCGATACCGGCCAGAATTCAACCTTGCGTCCGTGGTCGCCTCCCGTGCTGGAACCGACGACACGAATGCCTTCGTCACGCAGGAACTGCACGGCGAATGCGGCATTCTGCTCGCCGACATTCGAGAAGGTCGCAATCGTCTTCGCACCGCCAAATATCTTGGCTTCCAGCCGATCGCGGCGGGCTCCCTGCTTCAGGAGCCCGTTGATCAGCAATTCCATGAGATGGACGCCATAGCGCGTCGCATCTCCGCCGGTCATCGGCGAGCCGGCATTGCCCGGCAACAGAAAGTGGTTCATGCCGCCGACACCGGCGACAGGATCACGCAAACATGCAGCCACGCACGAGCCGAGAATGGTCGACAGCACCGCATCCGGGTCGCTGAGAACCTTGTACTCGCCTTGTATGATGTGCACGCGCCGGACTGCACCCTCGGTGATCATTTGAGGGCTCCAAACACAGCCTCGATAGCCGCCTTCATCTTTTCGATGGTAAAGGGCTTGGCGAGAACGTTGTTTGCACCCAGGGCGGCCGCCTTCTGCACCAGGGCACGGTCGCCCTGCGCGGTCAGGATGATGAACGCGGCTTTCTTGGTGGCCGGATTGGTCCGGACCGCCTGTAGAAGTCCCAGACCGTCCATCTTCGGCATGTTGAAGTCAGAGATGACGAGATGATGGGGCTGCTGCGCCATGATCTTCATCCCCTGTTCGCCGTCGCCAGCCGACGTGATTTGCTTGAAGCCGAGTTGGGTCAAGGCATCACTCAAGAGTAGGCGGCTGGTGACCTGATCATCAACGATCAGGACTTTGATTTTCTCCGCAAGAGACATTATTCGCTCTCCTTTCGGGCGGCTGTCATTTTCAATATTTCGTCACCGATGGCAGACAGTGCAAGCTGCTGCTCAACCGCGCCAAGTTCGTGTGCAACTCTTGGCATTCCGTAAACAACGCAGGTTTTTTCGTTCTGTCCGATGGTTCTTGCACCAGCATGGCGCATTTTTAGTAAACCTGCGGCCCCGTCACGACCCATCCCGGTCAGGATCACACCCACGGCGTTGCGCCCGGCCAATTCTGCAACCGAATCGAACAGGACGTCTACGGAGGGGCGATGACCGTTTACCGGGTCGCGGTCGATCAGGCGGCAATGCGGCGCCGAGGCACTGGCGACCTGCAGATGACGCTCGCCACCGGGAGCGAGATAGATCTTGCCGATCTCCAGGCGGGCACCGTCGGTCGCTTCCTGCACCACCGGTGCGCAGAGACGGTTCAGCCGCTCGGCAAAGCTCTTGGTAAAGGTTTGCGGCATGTGCTGGGTGATGACGGTCGGCGGACAGTTGGCCGGGAATTTCTGCAGCACAGCGATCAGCGCCTCTACGCCACCTGTCGACGAGCCGATGGCGACGATCTTTCGGCCGACCCGAAAGTCAGCGACGGCCGTTGGTGTCACCGGAGCCTGTCGGGCCGCCTGGCTGGCAAACTGGCGCTGCGAGCGGGCCGCAGCCTTCACTTTTTCGACGAGGTCGCCGAAGGGGTTGCGCTCGCCGGCGACCGGCTTGCCGACGCAATCGAAAGCGCCGATCTCCAGTGCCGTCAGGCTCGCCTCTGCGCCCCGGTGTGTCATGGTCGATACCATGATCACCGGCATCGGCCTAAGCTTCATGATCTTCTCTAGGAACTCCAGGCCGTTCATGTTCGGCATCTCGATGTCGAGCGTGATGACGTCGGGATTGAGTTCCTTGATGGCGGCACGGGCCTCCATGGCATCGCTCGCCTGGCCAACGACGTTGACCCCGGGATCGGAACTAAGGATGGCAGTTATCAGACCCCGCATGGTGGCGGAGTCGTCGACGACCAGAACGCGGGCAGGTGCGCTCATGACTTGTTCCCCGCATTCTTGCCGATATAGCGGTAGGTAGTGATGCCGATATTGTCGAAGACGTCCTTGGCCGGGCCGGACACGCGCTCGGAGTGGCCGATATAGAGATGGCCCTTGTCCGGCAGCAGGCCGGCAAAGCGCTGCCAGATTTTGACCTGGGTCGGCTCGTCGAAGTAGATGACGACGTTGCGGCAGAAGATCACGTCGAAATTGCCCTTGAAAGGCCATTGTGCCATCAGGTTCAATTCGTTGTAGGTAATCAGCCGCTTGACGCGATCATCGACCTGGAACTTCCTCCGGCCCTGGATCTCGACTTCCTGGAACCATTGCTTGCGCATCGCAGGCGAGACCGTCTCGAGTGCCGCTTCGTCATAGGCGCCGGCGCGTGCGATCGCCAAGATCTTCGGGTCGATGTCTGTCGCCAGGATCCGGAAGTCATAATCCGCTGCATTCGGCATCAACGACAAGACGGTGAGCGCGATGGAATAGGGCTCCTGACCGTCCGAACTGGCTGCCGACCAGATCCGCACCCGGCCACCGGCCTTGGCGCGGGCCAGAAGCCCCGGCAGGACGTCTGTCCGCAGATGTTCGAAGTGATGGTTTTCGCGAAAGAAGCGGGTAAAGTTGGTCGTCAGGTGAGACAGCATGTCCTTGCGGGCAGCAGCGCCGGCTGGCGACGAGACAAGCGCGCAATATTCGCGAAAGCCGGAGATACCGAGATTGCGGATATGCTTCGACAGCCGTGAGTAGACAAGCGATGCCTTGGTCTCGTTGAGCGAGATACCGGCATCGGCATAGATCATCGCGGCGACTTCCATCAGGTCCCGGCGTGTCAGCGGATATTCACCGCTGGCAAGGACTTCATCGGGCGACTGCCGGCTTTCTGCAAATCCCATAACACTCATGCTGCTTGGCTTTCGATGTCGGGGAACAGGGTTTCGAGTTCGATCAGGCAAATCATTCGGCGATCTATCGACAAGATCCCGCGGGCGAACTGCTTCTGCAGGTCGGACGCCATTTCAGGCGTCGGCTGGATAATATCTTCGTTGATCGTCAGAATGTCCGAGACGGCCTCGACCAACAGGCCGACCGTGTGCCTTCTCACCTGCGTCACGATGATGACGTGGCGCACGCTCGGTTCGGATGGCCGCATGCCGAGGCGTGCGGACAGGTCCATGATCGGTAGCACGACGCCGCGCAGATTGATGACACCGAGGACATAGGGCGGAGCGTAGGGGATCCCCGTTGCCGGCGTCCATCCACGGATTTCTCGCACCGACATGACATTGATGCAGAATTCCTGGTCGCCGATGCGGAAGGCGATCAGTTCGCGCATACCTTGTGCTGCAGCCTTGAGCGGTTGGGACATGATCTTACCCCGCCGCCGCGTAGGACATCTCGGCCTTCAGTGCCTGGCCGCGAGAAGCCGCGACGACGGCATCGACATCCAGGATCAAGGCAACGCGACCGTCGCCGAGGATTGTCGCTGCCGCGATGCCCGGGACATGGGTGTAGTTGGCCTCGAGGCTCTTGATGACGACCTGGCGCTGGCCCTGGATGGCATCGACCATCAGTGCGCGCTGGCCTCCGCCTTCCGATTCTACCAGCAGTGCAACGCCTTCGACCGGGTTGGCCTGGGTGGCCCGGAAGTTCAGGATGCGGCCGACGTCGATCAGCGGGCAGAAGGAATTGCGGATCGAGATCAGGCGATGGTTGGCGCCGAAGGAGTGGATGGCGGCAGCTTCCGGCTGCAGGGTTTCGACGATGGCGGTCAAAGGCACGACGAGGGTCTGGCCGGCGACAGTCACCACCATGCCATCAAGGACTGCGAGGGTCAGCGGCAGGCTCATCGTGAAGACGGAGCCGTGGCCCGGCTTGGACGTGATGTTGATACGGCCGCCCAAGGCCTGGATGGAGCGCTTGACCACATCCATGCCGACGCCGCGACCGGAGATGTCGGAGATCTTGTCGGCAGTCGAGAAACCTGGAAGGAAGATCAGGTTGTCGATTTCCTCGTCCGTCAGATTGGCGTCGGACGGGATAAGTTCGTTCTCGATAGCCTTCTGGCGGACTCGTTCGCGATTGATGCCGGCGCCGTCGTCGGCCAGTTCGATCAGGATGCGGCCGGAGCGGTGCTTGGCCGTCAGGCGAACGGTGCCCTCGGGGTTCTTGCCGAGCGCGATGCGCTTTTCCGGGCTCTCGACGCCGTGGTCGACGGCGTTGCGGATCATGTGGGTCAGCGGCTCGGCGAGCTTGTCGATAACCGTCTTGTCGACTTCGGTGTTCTCACCCTCGGTGACGAGCCGGATCTGCTTGCCGGTCATGTCGGCAATTTCGCGGACGATACGCGACATGCGCTGGAACACCGGCTTGACCGGCTGGGCGCGGATCGCCATGACCGAGTCCTGGATCTCGCGGGTGAGCTGCTGCAGCTCCTCAAGGCCCATATTGATCGACGAAGTGCCGTTGCTGTCGTTCTCGACGACGCTCTGCGACAACATTGCCTGGTTGATGACCAGTTCGCCGACGAGATTGATAAGCCTGTCGACACGGTCGAGGTCGACGCGGATGGTCTGGCCGGCGGCGACGGTGCTGTTGGCACCAGCTGCATTCGCGGCGGCTGCCGGCGGCTCCCTCTTTTCAGCGCGAGCAGCGGCCGAAGCGATCGGCGTGACATTGCTTGCGGTCTCCACAGCCATGACAGCGGCGGCGGCCGGCGCGGACGCCACTTCATCGTCTGCAGGTGCAACGTCGTCATCGAGCGACGAGAGATCGAACGGCACCGGTATCATCGGAAGCTCTTCGGCCGAGACGGCTGCGTCGAGATCTTCAGCGACTTTGATCTCCAGATCGCAGTCCCATTCGGCAAATTCGAATACGGTACGGACCGCGTCTTCGCCCCTGTCGGTCTTGATCGAGATCGTCCAGCCAAAATAAGCGCCTTCCGCATCGAGATCCTGCAAGGCGGGCAGCGTCTGCATATCGCAGCGTATGCTCATCTCGCCGAGCCGCGACAGGTCGCGCAGCAGCAGCGTCGCGTCGTTGCCCTTGGCATAAAGCTCGTTGCGCGGCTTGAAGGTGATATCGTATTGCGGCAGTTCGGCCACCACGTCCTCCGCACCGTCGAACTCGTCGAAGGTAAAGGGGACGGGCTGGAAGCCGCTGTCGTCGCCCGATGCGGGCGCCGCAACGGGAGCGGCAACCGCGACAGATTTGGGCGCGGGTGCCTCTTGGTGGTGCGACGAGGCGGAGGGCATGACGCCCTGAGCCAGTGCCTCGAGCTCCTTGACGAGGCCACGGCTTCTGCTCTGGTCGACGGTACCGCCGTCGCGGGCGACGTTGGTAAGGTCGGCGAGCACATCGGCCGCCTTCAGCATGACCTTCAGGACGTCCTGGTTCGGCTCAAGCTTGTTGGAGCGGACGCAATCGAGCGTCGTCTCGAAAACGTGGGCGAAGGCAACAAGGTCTTCGAGACCGAAAGCCCCTGCCCCACCCTTGATGGAATGAACGGCACGAAAGACGGCATTGACGGTTTCCGGATCGCGGTCGCCATCATTCAACTTCAGAAGACCCGATTCCAGTTCGGCGAGCTGTTCTTCGCACTCTTGGAAAAAAATCTCTTTGATTTCGTTCATATCCATCGGAAGAAATCCTAATTAAGCGGTTACACGCTCGATAGCATCGATCAGTTTGACCGGATCGAAGGGCTTGACGATCCAGCCTGTGGCGCCGGCCTGGCGTGCGCGATTTTTCTTTTCCGCGTCACTTTCCGTCGTCAGCACCAGGATCGGTATGGCGCGGAACTTTTCGTTGCGGCGGACACCTTCGATGAAGCCGAAACCGTCGAGACGAGGCATGTTGATGTCGGTGACGATGACGTCAGGATTGGCGCCTTCCAGAACTTCCAGGCCTTCGATGCCGTCCTCTGCCTGGATCGTTTCGAAACCGGCATTGTTGAGCGTGACGAGCAGCATGTTTCGAATTGTCCGTGAATCATCCACGGTGAGCACTTTTTTCTTCATTGCCGGATCTCCTTTGCGAGCAGGTGATCTATGTTGACCCCGATCAGCTGCATGGTTTTCTGAAATGCATCCGACACCTTCGAAAAGGTGAAGGAAAGCTTGTCCTCTTCCCAGGTCTTGGCAGCAGCCATGATCACCTGGACGCAGAGGGCGCCGACCCGTTCGACGCCGGAGGCGTCGACCACAACATTGTTTCCGCGTAGCCCCATCAGCTTGCTGCGGAGCGTCGAGGCCTCGTTGAGGTCCAGCACTGCCACCAGGCTGATCTTTTTATCTGCCTTCTTCGCTGCCATTACTGCCTTCCTTGTCGGTTGAATTCTGTCTTCGACGCATGCGGCCGAGAGGTGCGATCGTCAGTAAACACTTCGGTCACCCCCGAGGCCTGCGACCCGCAAGGGGAAATCGTAGTGATCCCCGGCAGACCCTTCGCCGAGCGATGCGACAGGCTTGATGTCCGGGCGTACCGGCGCAACCCTGTCGCTGGAAAACTGTTTCTGGCGCGCCACGCGGAATTCGCGGATGGTCTGGCCGAGTTCGACCACCACCGTGTGGAGGTGATCGGCCTCATCGCCCGAACTGCGGGCAAGGCTGCTCGATGCGGCGACCTTCGTGCCCAGCATGTCGACTTCTGCGGTGACCGCGCGAAGGTCGGCTGCCTGTGCATCGGTCGCATCTGCGATGCCCGAGATGGCGTCATTGATGCCCGTGACCTGGAGGACGATGCCGCCAATGGCATCCTGTGTGCGGCCAACCATCTGTACGCCGGCAACGACCTGCGCCTTGGTGCCGGTCACCAGTGTCTTGATCTCGCGGGCGGCCTCGGCGGAGCGCTGGGCCAAAGCCCGCACTTCCTGGGCGACGACAGCAAATCCGCGGCCTGAATCCCCGGCCCGGGCCGCCTCGATGCCGGCATTGAGGGCGAGCAGGTTGGTCTGGAAAGCAATCTCGTCGATGCTGCCGATGATCTGGCCGATCTTTTCGGCGGAGGTCTCGATGTCAGCCATGGCGGCAATCGCCTCGCCGACGATCTGGCCACTGTCTTCGGCGGCCTTACGCGTCTTGACCGCTTCCCGCTCGGCGGAGCGCGTCGTCGCAGCATTGTCGCGCACCTGATCTGCCAGCCCGGCCAGAAGCCGTGCGTTGGCGATCAACTGCCCGGCGTGATCGGCGGCCGATGTATCCAGGCTGCGGCTGTCGATGGCGATGCCGTCTGCAGCGGTCTCTATCGTCTGTACACGGGCAGCGAGCGACCCGAATTCACCCTGCATGGCTTCGAGCGTCGTGTTGAGCATTCCGACCAGCTCGGCATAGGCTTCGGGGACGTCGGTGGGTGCGCGCACTGTCAGGTCACGCTCACCGAGACCACGAATAACATCGGCGAAGATGGCGCGGGCCTCGGCCTGGTCGGTGACGCGCTGCTCTGCCAAGGTGCGCTGGTGCTGGATGCGCATTTCATTGAAGCGCAACGACACGGCGATTTCGACGTCGACCATGACAAGCCGGACGAGGCTCGCCACAAGTTCTGCAGATTCCCGGGCACGGCGCTTCGCGGCCGGCAACATCGAACCACCGGCGAGATCGCCGATGACGCCCGCCAGCAGATGCTCCAATATGACACCATGGCCGGCAACGTGCCAACGCGGGTCGAGGCCCATCTTGCTTTCGGAATCAGCGAGGACTTTGACCCGCTCGGCATACAGGCTGTCGAAGCGCGCATCCGTCAGCACATCCCAGTGAGACGATTGCAGATCGTGCAGCCGCTCGAGCTGGGCTTCGCTGGTGAAATTGCGTGCCGCATCGGGCATCGACTGGAAGCGATGGAAGAGATCGCGCAGGCCCGCTTTCAGATGCGACTGGAGCATCGGGCGGTGGCGGCGGAGCGCTTCGCACTGGTCGGCATCGAGGCCGGCAAAGCGCAAACGATCGCGAAGGCTGCCTGCCTGCGTCCTTTGTCCCTGCTCTGGTATCGAGTCCTGTGTCAAAACCATTCCCGCCGCAATGCCGGGACGAATGTCCCAGCTGAATTATGCAATCGTTCAATATCAACGGTCTGCGACGAGGCACGGGCATTGGGGATCTTACGACCCGACGGCAATGCGCGACGCGTTCATCTAGGTTGAAACTGTCTAGGAGAGATCCGGGCCAATATCCGGTACGAGGGGGCGGCGTCATGCCTGGTGGGGAGGAGCAACATCTTCCCATTCCGACGTGTAACGCAATGTTTATGGTTAATTCCTTGCTTGAAGGTTAACACGCCGTCGAAGATGAGCGCATTCGAATAAATCTTTTATGCGGCAAAGTATTATTGGTGCTAGAGTAGAGCCACAAGTCACACGCAAGGTTGGTGGCCTAACTGTAAAGTCAGAGTCACGTCCACGCCCCTTTGAGGTAAGAGCAATGATTGTTCTTGGTCTGAGCGCTACGCTCATTGCCAGCATAACGCTGTTTGCATTCACCATTTTGAGCCGCATCGACGACTCGCGGCAAAAGGTTGCCCTCAGGGTCCTCTAAGCCCGTTTCGGAAGCAGCCAACTCCAAAATCTCGTTATCTGTCTTCTATTCAATGCGTTGACGAAGCCAGCACATTTCCTTGCGGCAGCGAGCCCACCTATTCAAACATCTTGAATCGAGCTTGCAGGCCTTGAAAAGGATTGCAGGCTGAAAGTATCGTCAGCTTTCCACGCAGTCGAATTCGCTTGAAGGGCGTACCCCCATCCTGATGGATACTTCACTTCCGCAAACCGACGGTCCATCCAAGCGGATCGACGTTGGTAAAGACAACGCCGCCGTCTTCGAAAGCCAGTTTGAGCTGTGCCTCGGTGGCGCGATGGATGTCGTGCCGGGCGCCTTCATAGTCGCGTATGGTGCTGCGCGAAACGCCGGCTTTTTCCGCAAGGTCACTCTGCGTCCAATCCAGAAAGCCGCGCGCCGCACGACAATGTGCGGGCGTCAGAATAGCTGGCTTACTGCCTTGATTCACGATTAAAAATACCCATATTGGTCACTCTAGACCATATATGTCATATTATTTACAGGATTTCCAGCCGGGGGATACCACCATGCCGCACGATACACCTTTGATCTCGACGATCGTCATGGGTCTCGTGCTGGCTTTCATCTTCGGCGCAATCGCCAACAAGCTCCGTATGCCGCCGCTGGTCGGTTATCTCGTCGCTGGTGTTCTTGCAGGCCCCTATACGCCAGGCTTCGTCGCCGACCAGGGACTGGCACCCGAGCTTGCGGAAATCGGCGTCATTCTCCTGATGTTCGGCGTCGGCCTGCATTTCTCGCTGAAAGACCTGCTGTCGGTGCGCTTCATTGCGGTTCCCGGAGCTCTCGTGCAGATCGCCTTTGCCACGCTGCTCGGCTGGGGGCTCGGTGAATTGATGGGCTGGTCGCTCGGTGGCAGTCTCGTCTTCGGCCTGGCGCTTTCGGTGGCCTCCACGGTCGTGCTGCTGAAGGCGCTGCAGGAGCGTCGACTGGTGGAGACAGAGCGGGGCAAGATCGCCGTCGGCTGGCTGATCGTCGAGGATCTGGCGATGGTCCTGGCTCTGGTGCTGATCCCTGCGGCTGCCAGCATTTCCGGTGACGGCCACGGCCCGGTCGAGCCTCTCTCGGCAGCGGTCAACAGGATGTTCGGCCTCGACCTCGGTATCGGCGGCATCATCGGCATGACGCTTTTGAAGGTGGCGCTGTTCGTGGCGCTGATGCTGGTGTTCGGGCGCCGCGTCATTCCATGGATCCTGCATCGCACCGCCCATACAGGCTCACGCGAACTGTTCAGGCTTGGCGTGCTGGCGATTGCGCTCGGCGTAGCCTTCGGCGCGGCCAAGCTGTTCGGCGTTTCGCTGGCACTTGGCGCCTTCTTTGCCGGCATGGTGCTTGCCGAAAGCGAACTCAGCCATCGCGCCGCGCAGGAAAGCCTGCCGTTGCGCGATGCCTTCGCGGTGCTGTTCTTCGTCTCGGTCGGGATGCTGTTCGATCCTAGCATCCTGCTGGAGCATCCGCTGCTGGTGCTGGCAACGGTGTTCATCATCGTGGTCGGCAAGTCTGCCGCCGCCTTCCTGATCGTGCTGGCATTCCGCAAGCCGCTCGGCACGGCGCTGACGATTTCCGCCAGCCTTGCGCAAATCGGCGAATTCTCTTTCATCCTCGCCGCGATGGGCGTTGAACTCGGCATGCTGCCGGAACAGGGCCGCGACCTGATCCTGGCTGGTGCCATTATCTCGATCATCCTCAATCCCCTGGTCTTTTACGGGTGTGGACGCCTGAAAGGCTATCTCGGCAACAAGACCCGGCTGCAGGAAGAGGCAAGCGCGCAGGTGGAGGCGGCGACTGCTGCAGCGGCACAGCCGGAGAAAGAATCCGAAGTTCCGGTCATCGGAGAAGAACGTGATCCGGGACCATCGACGCTCACAGGTCACGTCGTCGTCGTGGGCTACGGCCGGGTTGGCAGCATCGTTGGCCAGAACCTTTTGTCTTCCGGCATCCCGTTCCTTGTCATCGAGGATACGGACAAGCGCGTCATCGACCTGCGCGAACGGCGCATCGAGGCAATTTCCGGTAATGCGGCTTCGGGCGAAGTGCTGGCATTTGCCAATCTTGCGGCGGCCCGCAGCCTCGTCATCGCCATCCCGAATGCCTTCGAGGCCTGCAGCGTCGCGGAACAGGCGCGCAGCCTCAATCCATCCATTTTGATCGTCGCGCGGGCCCATTCGGACGCCGAGGTGGACGAACTGACGCGCTATGGCGCCGATACCGTCATCATGGGCGAGCGGGAAATTGCGCTTGGGATGGTTGACCGGCTGCGTCAAGTGCATCATGACAGGCCTCACTATGAAGATGTGCCGTCGGCTGATAAGACAGCGGACACGCTTGTAACTGCACGTGAATAGGTCGTTTAGCCCTTGAGCCTGTCCGACGACGGCATTGCCGACAGCGAAGAGACCAGACAGCAGCGCGGTGCCATGCCCCGCGTAGTGGCGTCGCTGATCGTCGCTTTCTTTGCCTATCTGGGCCTTGCCTTCGGTGGCGGCTTTGCAACGTTCGCCAGTACCGAGGCTAATAATTTCTCTGCGGCCAAGGGCAGCCAGCAGCCTCACTACATCACCCAGCGCGACAATGCCCGAGGCGTTGTTGCTGCCGAGCGCAACGCCGAGCCAAAGTCCAGCTGGCATGATGGCAACGCTGCGCTGCTTGCCTTTGCCACGCCGATCCACATTTTCGACGACGACGCCGGGTGCCTTCCAGCGCTGGCTTCATCTCTTTCCGGGCCCTACAATGCCCCCGCCTACCTGGCCCGTGGCCCGCCGGCCGTTTCAGCCTGACAGAACGCGCGCTTCGGCGCATTTCCCTTTACATCAGACACACGCGCCAGCGCTTTTCCCGCTGGCAAACGCGTATTCAAGGATAGACATCATGCGAACCTCTCCATGGCTCGTGTTCACCTACTCGGTGATCATCGTGCTTGGCATGCTCATCGCCCTGCCGAACGTGCTGCCGCAATCGGCTCTCAACCGCATTCCCGCCTGGCTGCCCCATAGCCAGGTCGCACTCGGCCTCGATCTTCGCGGCGGCTCCCACCTCGTTCTCGAAGTCGACGAAGGCGATCTGGTGCACGAACGTCTGCAGACGCTTGTCCAGGATGCGCGCCGCGTGCTGAGGGCGAAGAACATCCAGACCAAGTCGGTCGTCCAGAATGCGACACAGGTCGTCATTGCGCTCACCGATCCGTCGCAGAGCGACGCGGCCGTGACCGAGCTGAAGACGCTGGCGAACACCATCACCACAGGCATCAGCGCCGGTCAGTCCGACCTCAATGTCAACGCAAACAACGGCATCATCACGCTCGCCTACTCGCAGGTCGGCATCAACGCCAATGTCGACGCTGCCGTCCAGCAGAGCCTTGAGATCATTCGCCAGCGCGTCGACCAGGTCGGCGTGTCCGAGCCGACCATCCAGCGCATCGGCAACAACCGCGTTCTCGTGCAGCTGCCGGGCACCCAGGATCCTTCGCGCCTGCGCGAATTGCTGGGTTCGACGGCAAAAATGTCGTTCCACATGCTGTCTGACAGCGGCGACATCACCAACCCCGGCCCCGGCGTCACCGTCATGAAGGACGACAAGGGCAACAGCTATGCTATCCAGGATCGCGTCGAGCTCTCCGGCGACCGCCTCGCCGATGCTCGCGTCTCGTTCGACCAGAATACCCATGAACCGCTGGTGACGTTCCGCTTCGACAGCGCCGGTGCCAACCGTTTTGCGGAAATCACCCGTGCCAATGTCGGCAAGCCGTTTGCCATCATTCTCGACAACAAGGTGCTGAGCGCGCCGGTCATCCGCGAACCGATCACTGGCGGCTCCGGCCAGATTTCCGGTAGCTTCACCGCCGAAAGTGCAACCACGCTGTCGGCACTGCTGCGCGCTGGCGCCCTGCCCGCCAAGCTCACGGTCATCGAGGAGCGCACGGTCGGCGCCGACCTCGGGGCGGACGCCATCAAGATGGGCATCTATTCCGGCCTCGTCGGCTTTGCCCTCGTCGCCCTGTTCATCTTCGTGCTTTACGGCACCTGGGGTATCCTTGCCAACGTCGCCCTGCTGATCCACACGATCCTGACCTTCTCGGCCCTGACGCTTGTCGGCGCCACCCTCACGCTGCCGGGCATCGCCGGTATCGTTCTCGGTATCGGCCTTGCGGTCGACGCCAACGTGCTGATCAACGAGCGCATCCGTGAAGAAACCCGCAAGGGTCGTGGCGCCTTTGCCGCCATCGACAACGGTTTCCGTCGCGCCTACTCGACCATCATCGACGGGAACATGACGGCGCTGATTGCCGCCGCCATCCTGTTCTACTTCGGCTCTGGCCCGGTTCGCGGCTTCGCCGTCACCATGGGTCTCGGCCTTATCATCTCGATGTTCACCTCGGTTGCCTTCGTGCGCGTCGTGATGATCGCCATCGCCCGCCGCCGCAAGCTGAAGGTCATCAACATCCAGTCGATGTTCCGGTTCTCACCCTATGACCGGCACATCCAGTTCATGAAGGCTCGCTTCTTCGGCGTCGCAGTGTCGGCAATCCTGTCGCTCGCCTCGATCGGGCTGTTCATCTATCCGGGCCTCAACTACGGCGTCGACTTCCGTGGCGGCATCCAGATGTCGGTGAAGACGCAAGGGACCGCCGATCTTTCGACCTTCCGCGAAGGCCTGAACACACTCGGCCTGGGTGAAATCACCCTGCAGTCGTTCGGCGACAAGAACACCATCCTGGTCCGCGCCCAGCGCCAGGATGGCGGCGAGGAAGCCCAGACGGCAGCAGTTACCAAGCTGAAGGCCGAAGTCACCAAGATCGACCCGACAGCAACGGTCGAAGGCACCGATGTCATCGGCCCGAAGGTTTCGGGCGAACTGGCCTGGGCCGGCATCCTGTCGGTGGTCATCGCCAGCTTCGCGATGCTGTTCTACATCTGGTTCCGCTTCGAATGGCCGTTTGCCGTCGGCGCCATCGTGACCCTGGTGCTTGACGTCACCAAGCTGGTGGGCTTTTTCGCCATCACCGGCCTCGACTTCAACCTCACGGCCATTGCTGCAGTGCTGACGATGGTCGGCTACTCGGTCAACGACAAGGTCGTGGTCTACGACCGCATGCGTGAAAACATGCGTCTCTACAAGTCGATGCCATTGCGCGAGATCATCGACAAGTCGATCAACGAAACGCTCGCCAGAAGCCTTTACACCAACGCTACCGCATTTCTGGCGCTGGTCCCGATGGCCATCTGGGGCGGCAGCGCCGTGTCGAGCTTCGCCATTCCGATGGTGTTCGGCATCCTCGTTGCCGGTGCATCGTCGATCTTCATCGCAGCGCCGATCCTGCTGTTCCTCGGCGACTGGCGCACCCGCCACCGCGCAGTTACCGTCGCAAACGACGCCAAGGCAGCAGAAGCCGAAGCGGCCAAGCCGAAAAAGCAGCTTCCGGCAGCGGAATAAACAAAAAGGGCGCCCCGGCAGGAGGCGCCCTTAAGTGAAATGTGGAATATTTTCTTTCGCAAATGTCTGTCGCGAAACTCCCGCTTTTGCGAGTGGCTTTTGCGACAGAAATTCCCCTGAAAAGTCAGGGACCGATGATCTTGTCGAGGATGTTAGGATATTTGCGAAAGCACGTCCGCTTTGCGCCAAGAGCGGTCAGATGGCTGACTGCAATTGGCGCATTGCGCCAGCGTGCGGCAAAGACTTGGAGATTGCTGGAAGGGGAAAAAACCAGCATGACGTCCATCTAAATTTAGTCCTTAGCGGTCCACATGAAAAACGTCTCTGGTTGGTCTCCCGCTTCGACTGCCTTCAGGTAGCGCGTCTTCCAGACGTCGCCGATGAACGCCTCCATCGTCGTCGGCAATTTCGGACGATCCTCGTGCTGTCCATGGAACCTGACAATTCCATTGTTCAAAGCGTCTGCGCTCAGGGTGTCGTCCTGCCATTTCGCCGGCGTCCCGAACCGCGCCAAAAACTCGGCTTCCACGTCTTTGCGGGTCGTCTCGATATATCGGTACTCCACCGGCCTGCCGATCTCCTTGCCAATGATCGCGGCCAGTTCGTTCATCGAGATATCTTCCGAGCCGACTTCGAGATAAACGCGGTGCCTGCCCGTCGGATTGGTCAGTTCCCTCGCTGCCAGCCATGCGATGTCGTCGGTCGCTACCCAAGGCATCTTCAGATCAGGTTTGCAGAACCAGGCGATTCGACCGTATTTGGCGACCGGCCCCGTCCACGGAGACGTGTCTTCCATGAACCATCCGGCGCGGAGGTGGACGAGATTGATATTGCCGAGTTCGTTGAGCTTTTCGTCCAGACCGTGAAAGCACTCGAAATGACCCGTCTTCCCCTTCACGTCCGACCCCATGGCCGTTAGGCTTACCGCCAGTTTGACGGAGGATTTTTCGAGCGCGTCGACGAAGCGCTGGGCAACAGCGGGGTAGTGTCCCTCGATGTTGTTCCAATCAGTCTTCACCATCAAGAACGCGGCATCCGCATCCTGGAAAAATTGGTCAAGGTCTCCCGCTCCTGTGTCGAAGCTTCCCAGAAACGGCTCTGCTCCGAGCGTGACCAGTGCGTCGAGCGTCGGGCCGCCTCTCGACAACGCTCTGACCTGATGCCCGGCGCTCAGCAGGGCACGGGTTAGCTTAGCGCCAACCCGCCCCGTTGCGCCGACGACGGAAATTCTCATGATAGTCTCCATTCGATTGCTGATCGCCTGATGGTAGACTATTGCGGTCCGCGCGAATTGGGAGATAATGCCAGATGATCTCCAAATTGGGCCAATCCGCAAAGATGCCGCGTTCCTGCTTCGATGACTTCGATCCCGATTGGTCGAACCGTCCGGCCTTCGCTGTCCGCCTCGACTTCAGCGATTATGAAGCTGAAGTGCACGAGCATCAGCACGAGCAAGGGCAGCTCATTTTGGCCCTGCACGGGGCCGTCACCTGCAAGACGGAAAACGGGCTCTGGATTGTTCCACCGGACTGCGGGGTTTGGATACCTGGCGGCGTGCCTCACAGCAACCAAGTCACGTCCAACGCACGCCTGTCCTATCTGTTCGTTCAACCCGCCGCGGCGACGCTGCCGCAGCAGTGCTGCACTCTGTCTGTGTCGCCGATGCTCCGCGAGATGATTCTTCGACTGGCGGATGTATCGGTCAATTCTGCTCAGGACGATCATGTCGGCCGCATGGTGCGGGTCTTGCTGGACGAACTCGCGCAAATGCCGATACAGGGGCTGGAATTGCCCGCGTCTAGCCACCCTAAAATAGCCGCGATAACCGCTGCCCTGATGGCCGAGCCGAACGACCGTCGCACCCTGGTCGATTGGGCGTCACACGTCGCCATGAGCGAGCGATCGTTGAAGCGGCTGATGGTCCAGGAGACGGGACTTACCTTTGGCCGATGGCGGCGGCAACTGCATCTGGTCATCGCGCTGCGTGAACTGGCCAGCGGCGCGACTGTCCAGCGGGTGTCGAGCGAATTAGGATATGAATCCGCCACCGCCTTCATCGTCATGTTCAAGAAGGCATTGGGCACAACGCCAATGCGTTATTTCACGAACTGAACGCTGGTCGGCCTTTGCGGCACGTGCCCGGACCGCAACAGCCGAGAGACGCCTCGGCCGTTATGCGCCAATAGGAGATATTCGCCGGGCGCAGAGTAGTGGTGGATTTGGGGCAGGGAGTGCACTGGCTAGTTCTGGCAGCCCCGAGTGTAGCTGCCGTTAGCCTGTGTTCAGCGCCTTCGGATGATGTGAGGCAACCTATTCCATTGGCGCGCCCCAATGCCAAGACTCGCGCAATCCGTTAAGCGCCGTGCGCACAAAAATCACTGCCGGCCGAGCCTCTGTCTTGAAAACCGAGTCGGGACGCTACTAAACTGATGACAGAGTCTACCAATAGCTGGAGTGTCGATGGATTGGCTGCGCAATTTGTTGAAGTGGTTCGACCCGACTGCCGAGTCAGAGCATCAGGACCGGCCTGGGGAGACCGTCGACCTGCTCTCGGCGGCCGAGCGCGACGTAATTGTTGCAAGACATTTGAACAAACACCTCTCAACGCTAGGTCTGAGGGAGATCACGCCGCGCAGTTGGATAGATGAGTTTAAACCACCAACGAAGCCGATGTTCCAACTTTCGCTTCTGAAAGGGGCAGGAATAAAAGCTTGCTGGGGCTTCTCCCTCGACTTTGTACCGCATATCCCCTGACGGCCTCATAGACTTTCTGAGCAAGGTATGACCGCAACGGGCAGGACACCGTCACGGCCGCTTCGCGCCAAAAGGAGACATTCGCAATAAGCCGTCGGCTCCACGGGACCGTTCGATATTCATTAATTTGGAAGGTCGTCGCACAGATAGTCGTGTGTTCTGGTGTTTGGATACGCAGCGGAGGAAAGAGAAAGCCACCACTGATGCGATGGTGCCTGCGCAAGGCTGAGCGGGAACATCAGAGTTTCGCTCTTCAAAAAGAACGATATTTTCTGCCTTTCATCGAAGAAAGAAATTTGGACCTGCTGAAGGACAAAAGGAGTAGTTTTTTGGCCTGGCATAACGAATTCCGGCCAAAGCCCTCCGGTGGATACTCCGTCCCTGCTTTTGCTGGCTGGGTTAATTCTCATTTCGATGGTAGGCGGAACATGCGAGTTATTATATTCATTTTGCCGAATTATTTGACGCGAAGTGATGCTCCGAACGGTGTCGAGAGACGAAAGAAAGTTCGTAAGGCTATCGAGCCGTCGCTAGAGCGGGCAGACGTAACTGGTAGATATGTGAGGATTAAAGATGGCCCAAGATGCCGGCGTAATAGCTGTGGACCACACGGGATTCTCGGTCGCCTCGTTGGAGGAGGCGATCCAGTTCTGGACTAAGGCGATGGGTTTCGACCTTGCTCGCCGAGGAGAGATGGGTGGGGAGTTTCTACGGGAGGCTACGGGGGTTGACGACCCCCGTTGCCGAATGGCGCTGGTGACGGCTCCAAATGGCTACCCTATCGAGCTTCTCGAGTATTCGACAGGCCGTATGCTGGGCCAGACACCTCGTAGCGCGGGTGCGATCGGCGCCGCTCATATCGCCTTCACGGTTAAGGATATCCGCACGGCGATCGCGCGGGTTGAGACGGCGGGGTGGGCAGTGAATGGTTCGCCGCAGCCGATACCAGCCGGCCCCCGATGCGGAACAATGGTCGCGTACGTCTCCGGCCCGGATGGTATCACCATAGAGCTGATGCAGCCGCCTGCTTAGTGGAGGATTGCTGATACTTTACTCCAGCGGCTGGGGCTCAAGGCTATCGCATCAGCACCACCCATGCAAACCTGCCGCCTGCAAGCGTATATCGCATCATGAGGACGACAGTCGCCGCATGAACCGGACAGCTTGCACACCCTGGCTTGTCCGCTTTGGGCCAAAAGCAGCCTTTCACCTTTGTCGCAAATCTTCCAATTAATGCGACAGTTTTGCGGCTGAACTTTTCGACGTCGCAAAAACCACTGTTTCGCGACAGGTGGGTGCCCAGAATGCTTCACCAAGATATTTCCGGCAAGACAAACCGCCAGAGACACCCATGCCGCAAGGGATCCGGTACAGGTCTCTACCCGGGTTACATATTTCGGTTAGGGGCTGGCCGGCGGGAGGCGCCCTTTTCTATGCTCGATAGCCTGATCAGATCTTTGGACGGTGCAGCGGCAGCCCCGGCTTTGGCGCCGGGATGCGCTCGATGGCGCCGTGCTCCTGTTCGGTGATCAGCACCTGCTTGCCATCGACGGTGAAGGCGACGTTGCTCGGGAGCGCGCCGTTGGTGCGGATATGGCCAGAGAGCTTGCCGGACGTGTCGATCAGGCAGATGTCGCCCTGGCCATACACGGCGCAATAAAGCGTGTCGTCACGATCGAAGGCCAAGCCGGCCGGTCCCTTCAGGCGCGTACCCATCGGCGAGCGCAGGGCGTGGGCGAAGATTTCCTGCCGGCCGCCGAGCACCTGGCGATAGATATTACCTGTCAGCATCTCGCTGTAGTAGAGTAAGCCGTTCGAATCGAAGGCAATGCCGCTCGCCAACAGCAGGCCCGCAGCCAGCGACCGGAGCACGCGCCCGTCGGCTGGATCGATCTGGTAGATGCAACCATTGTAGGGCGCATTCAAAAAGTCCGGCCGGATTGTTTGGCCGATGACGAGATCGGCGATCCGAACGCCAGCGTCGCTCATGTACAGAAGCCCGTCCGGACCGAAAGCGAGATCACGCGGCAGGACGAAGGGTCCCGTCTCGCTGCCTTCGATCATCTGGAGCATCCGACCTTCGGGCGACAGGCGCACCAGCGAGTTTTCCGGACCGCCAGCCACCCAGAAGCAACCATCGCCATCGACAGCCAACCCGGACGGACGTCCGCCCGGTCGGCAGATTTCACGGCGTTGGCCGTGCGGTGCGATCACCGATACGCAGCGGCGACCGTCTTCCATCTCGACACACGCGATGCGCCCATCCTGCAGTCCGACCGGCCCATCAGGCTGGTGCAACCCGACTGCAATCGTCTCATTCATTCCGACGCTTCTCCCGGGGCACGCAATAATATTAAAGACATTGCTAACCTTTCCGATTCGTTAAGTAAACGAAAGCCGACCGCCGCCATTCTGCGCGTCGTTGCGTCAAACCGGCCCAAGCTCGCTTGACAGTTTTCGCCGATTCAGAACATTTAACGAACATTCGGGCAATCTAATGGTGCTTCGAAAATCTTCGGAAATACAATACGGCATGGCAGCGGCCGCTCCGGAGCAATAGAGGAGAGCCAATGAACGCCGCCTATCTGGAAAAACTCAATCCCGAGCAGCGGCTGGCCGTCGAGCACGGCACCGATATCGACGGAAGCCATGTTTCAGGCCCCCTGCTAGTGATCGCCGGCGCCGGCTCCGGAAAGACCAACACGCTCGCCCACCGCGTTGCCCACCTGATCGTCAAGGGCGCCGATCCGCGCCGTATCCTGCTGATGACCTTCTCGCGCCGGGCTGCTGCCGAGATGGGCCGCCGCGTCGAGAAGATCTGCGCCCAGGTGCTCGGCCCGAAAGCCGGAATCATGACGGATGCACTGGCCTGGAGCGGGACATTCCACGGCATCGGCGCGCGCCTGCTGCGCGATTATGCCGAACAGATCGGCCTCGACCCGGCGTTTACGATCCACGACCGCGAAGACAGCGCCGACCTGATGAACCTGATCAGGCATGACCTCGGTTTTTCAAAGACCGAGAACCGCTTTCCGACCAAAGGCACCTGCCTTGCCATCTATTCGCGCGCGGTCAATTCCGAGACGCCGCTGGACCAGGTTCTGCGCGATGTCTTCCCATGGTGCGCCACCTGGGAAAACCAGCTGCGGGAACTCTTTGCCAGCTATGTCGAGGCGAAGCAGGTGCAGAACGTCCTCGATTACGACGACCTGCTGCTCTACTGGGCGCATATGGTGCATGAGCCGCTGATCGCCGAAGACATTGGCAACCGGTTCGACCATGTCATGGTCGACGAATACCAGGACACCAACCGGCTGCAATCGTCCATCCTGATGGCGCTGAAGCCTGGCGGACAGGGCCTTACGGTTGTCGGCGACGACGCCCAGTCGATCTACTCCTTCCGCGCGGCGACGGTACGCAACATCCTCGATTTCCCTGCATCGTTTTCGCCAGCCGCCCGTATCGTCACGCTCGACCGCAACTACCGCTCGACGCAGCCGATCCTTGCCGCCGCCAACGCCGTCATCGATCTCGCCTCGGAGCGCTTTACCAAAAATCTGCGCACCGAGCGGACGTCGGCACAGCGTCCGAAGCTGGTGACCGTCCGTGACGAGGCCGATCAGGCCCGCTACATCGCCGACATGGTGCTCGAGAACCGCGAGAGCGGGACAATTCTCAAACAGCAGGCGGTTCTCTTCCGGGCCTCGCACCACTCCGGCCCGCTGGAGATCGAACTGACGCGGCGCAACATTCCATTCGTCAAGTTCGGCGGCCTGAAATTCCTCGACAGCGCCCACGTGAAGGATATGCTGGCCGCCCTGCGCTTTGCCCAGAACCCACGCGACCGCGTGGCCGGTTTCCGACTGATGCAGCTTCTGCCCGGTGTCGGACCGTCGACAGCGCAAAAAGTGCTCGACCGGATGGACGACGAGGCGAGCCCGATTACCGCGCTGACCGAAATCCCCGCCCCGCCTCGCAGCGGCGATGACTGGACCAGTTTTGTCGAGACCTTGCAGGCGGTGAAATCGGGCAAGGCCGGCTGGCCGGCCGAGATCGGCCTGGTGCGGGAATGGTATGCGCCACATCTGGAGCGCTTGCACGAGGATGCCGCGACACGACAGGCGGATCTTCTGCAGCTCGAACAGATCGCTTCGGGCTATCCCTCGCGGGAACGTTTTCTAACCGAACTTACGCTCGACCCGCCGGATGCGACGAGCGACCAGGCCGGCGTGCCGCTACTCGACGAGGATTATCTCATCCTCTCGACCATCCATTCCGCCAAGGGCCAGGAATGGACCAAGGTATTCATGCTGAACGTCATCGACGGCTGCATTCCCTCGGATCTCGGCGTCGGCACATCAGCCGAGATCGAGGAGGAGCGTCGGCTGCTCTACGTGGCGATGACCCGCGCCAAGGACAATCTCGACCTGGTCCTGCCGCAACGCTTCTTCGTCCACGGCCAGAACGCCCAGGGCGACCGTCACGTCTATGCCAACCGTACCCGCTTCATACCCGCGACCCTGCTGCAGTTCTTCGAAGTCTGCGGCTGGCCCACCGCCCGCTCAGACTCACCCGCCGCCCAGCAGGCAAGGCAGATCCGGGTAGATGTCGGCGCGCGTATGCGGGGGATGTGGCGGTAGCGGCAGTCCCTCATAGCGGCGCCAAGACCAAGTGGAATGTTCCGTTCGACGTCTTCCGGATTGAATTTCCATTGCCGTCAACAACGCTTCTGACCACGCGGCGCATGTTGGAGAAGCCAGCGAAGGTCACCGTATCCGCCGGTTCATCAAGCCGGACAGAGACGGAATAGTGTTTCCCCGTGGAGGACAAGGCGTTGATCTCGCCTTTGAAGGCTTGCCCGAGATACTGCCCCTGCACCCTTTGACGCAGGAAAAATGGTGAAGGAACTGCCTCTGCAAGACGTGCCGACAAGGTGTTCCAGTCGCGAGCATCGGACTGATGGGCAATTACCTCTAGTGCGTGGCCATGACCCAAACTGACACCCTGGAGAGCTAAGGCGGTCTTCAGTTTTTTTGCCTGTGCTTTGGCTTCCGCAATGGTTTTGACAGTCATGACGGCCTCCCCATACTACTAAAGCCCATCCCGCTGGCTCGCCTATGCGTTCTCAGGGCAGAAGACAGCACCAGCAGGGCGACAATCGCGATGAGACTATCTGCCAGCGGATAGGCGAACCAGATCAGATCGGCGCCCCCCATGGCTGCAATAACCGCGATGAGCAACGGCAGCAGCACGAATGGCTTTGCTACCGTCAGCAAGCCCGCCAGCGCCGGCTGGCCCACGGCCTGAAAATACAGTCCGAAGACGAAAACCGGTCCTGAAACCAGGTAGAGAGCCGCCATAGGCCGGAAAAGCCTTCCGGTTTCGGCAATCACATCGGGATTTGAGACAAACAATGCGCCGACGCTACCCCCGGCGCAGAGCAGAAAAACTTCCACGGCAAAACAATAGACCAATACGGTTGCCGCCGCGATCCAAAGGGCCTTGTCGGCGCGGGCGCAGAAGCCGGCACCGACATTGTTGCCGACCACACTCTGCATAGCCATCGCGATCGCCATGATCGGCAAAAACGTGAAACCGAAAACGCGGGTCGCAATGCCATAGGCGGCAATGGATTTCTCGTAATCTGAATTGATGCCGAGACGCAGGGCAAGAAGCACGGCCGTTCCCGAAAGTGCTATGCCCATGAAACTCAGACTGACCGGCGCTCCTAGCGCCAGCAGCCGTCGCCATTCCCCTGTCCAGCGGTTCCGCCAGAGGCTCCCAAGGGGCATCATCCCGCCGACAAACGGGCGCAAGCCGACCAACAGTGCCAGCCCTATTGCCTGCGCGAGCATCGTGCCGAGAGCCGATCCGGCGATTCCGAGTTCCAGCAGCACGATCATGATATAGTTCAGCACAATATTGATGAGCGTCACGGCAAGTGACATGAGCGCCATCAACCCCGCTTTTCCCTCGTTCCTCCAGGCATCGGCGTGAATCCCCAACAGGAACTGCACCGGAGTTCCGAATATGCTGATCGCCAGAAAGACCCAGACCATTTCCGCAACCGATCGGTCGGATCCGGCACTTCGCAAGGCAAAGCTCCATCCTCCCGCCAGAAATATCAGGATCAGCATTGCGGCGATGAGCAGGGCAAGCCCATGGGCGGCCGCAAAGGTCGCGGCAGCCGCGTCGCGGGCAGAGGCGCCAAGCTGGCGAGCCAGCAAACTGGACATCCCGGCGCTGACGAGCGTGGAGAAGGCAATGGTCAGCATGAGCACGGGGAAGGCGATGCCGACAGCTACCATGGCTTTCGCGCCGACGAACCGACCGAGGAATGCGGCGTCGACGATACCGAGAAGCCCATTCATCAGCATGATGGCAGCCATGGGCAAGGCGGTAGCGGCAAATATTTTGTGCACAGGCGCAGTCAGAAATAGGTTGTCGTCAGAATGTCTTGTGGACATTGCTCACTCCTCCAGAGAGGCATTTCGGCTGAGGATGGGGGCCCGCATTGCCACCACCGAAATGCTTCGAGGGTGAGGATAGTCTGTCTGCCGAACTTCACCGTGACTTGCGTCTGCAGGCGGCAGGTGTTCGTAACCCGCGCCACTTCAATCACCGCGGGAAATCTTTGTCAACGAACCAATTCCCGGGGGACATCGCTTCAAGAGCCGCGGAGGGGTGCCGGGGCTCCGAATTCTGGCGGATTTCGCCGCCGAGCTTTGATGTGCCTCACACTGGTTTGGCGAGCAGGCCCGTGGCCAGTGCCTGAAACGCGTCGAGGGCCTTCGGGAGGACGGCCTCGGCGTCTTCACTTGCTGCGACCCACAGCGCGGCATTCAGCGCAGCCCCGCTGAGAAGTCGGGCAACCGCCTCGGCATCCAGGGGCTTGAGGATTCCTTTTTCCATGAGCTTTTGCACCGCCTGCCTTGTCACATCGAGGCAGTTGTCCTGGCTGGGCCATTTTGATGGGTCTCCGAGGACAGCGGGGCCGTCGAGTAGGACAATCCTTTGAACCTCGGGGTCCAGCGCCATCTGGATATAGGCCGCCGCCTCCGCGAGCAGACCCTGCCACTCGTCTGATTGCGCCGCACCAATCGCCTTGGCCCGTTGCGCCATCTCTGAATCAATCTCGTTGACCACGGCGGCGAGCAGTCCGCGCTTGTCTCCGAAGTTGTGGTACAGCGCGCCACGCGTCAGGCCAGCGTCAGCCGTCAATTCGTCCATGGACGCGGCGAAATAGCCCTTTTCCGCAAACGCCTTGCGCCCGGCGGCAATGAGCTTGCCCCGGTTTTCTTCCATCGTCTCAACACGCCGCTTCGCCATCTATCATTCCGTCTTCACATACGTACCGTATATGGATTGACATACGCACCGTATGTCCTCTACTTTCGCATACGTAACGTATCTCAAATTGCCTGCCGTGGGAAGCCTGCGGGCGATGCGCCCACCGGGGCCGGAAGGAATGAAATGACAACGCGAAACGCGATATTTCCACCTGACAGACATGCGCTCTACGAGGCACACGGCTATTCGGCAGCGATACAGTCCGGCGACCTGCTGTTTGTCTCCGGCCAGGTCGGCAGCCGCATCGACGGGACACCTGAACCCGAATTCCAGGGCCAGGTTGAACGTGCCTTCGAGAACCTGGCTGCCGTGCTCAAAGCAGCGGGCTGCACCTTCGAGGATGTGATGGATGTCACGACGTTCCACACCGATCCGCAGAACCAGTTCGACACCATCATGCCGGTCAAGCAGCGCTACTTCGGGGAAAAGCCTTATCCAACCTGGACTGCCGTCGGGGTGACATGGCTCGCCGGCTTTGATTTCGAGATCAAGGTGATAGCCCGCCTGCCGGCAAAGGCTTAGATTCGACCAGAGTGTTGTGTCACTGCTGATACGAACCCGAAATCGGCGATGGCTGCCAGGACTGCGGGCAGCCATCGCGAATTGCGACCCTTGCCGAGGACGGGGGCGCGAATGCGGGGCAAGTGGCGGTAGCGGTCAGACTTTGCCCGCACCGACCTCTGCGACGATGGCATCGATATCGGCCATCACCTCACGCAGGTAACCGATCTCGGCCCGTAACCGATGCTGCCCGTGCTTAAGCGCCGATCGTTTCGTGATGCCGATGTAGGGAGCCGCCCAGTCGTTGATGCGGTTGGCTTCCGCTAGCTGCGCTTCGAGCGCCTTCAACCTGATATCGAGGAGGCGCGGCAGTTCGGCGGCGCTGGCGGGATCGAGCCGGATCAGGGCAAGATCGAACGGATCATGCTTGTACCAGATGTCGGTCAGGCCAGCACGGCGGAGATCGGCTAGAACGCGCCGACCCTCGTCAGTGATCTCATAGATCTGCCGCACGGGACGATTGCCATCACGCTCTTCGCTGATCTGACGAAGAAGCTTCTCCTCCGCCAGCCTCGACATCGCACCGTAGACGGCGCCGACCGATATGTCGGTCCACAGCGACACATAGCGGTTTTCGGCTTCGAGCCGGAGCCGATGGCCATGCATGGGGCCGAGCAGATCGAAGGACGACAGAATGAACAACCGGATTGACGACATCTTACTCTCACGATACTACTCTCGCAGGAGTAATCCCCTGCATCCCGAATTTTCGGGTATCTCTTGAAGGAGTAGAACGACATGAAGGCAAGCGGCAACACAATCCTCGTCACAGGCGGCGGTTCGGGCATCGGGCGTGCGCTTGCCCAGCGCTGGCACGATGCCGGCAATCGCGTCATCGTCACCGGGCGCCGCCGCGAGATGCTAGAGGAAACAGCGCAGGGTCGGGCTAACATCTTCGTCCACGAACTCGACATCGACGATGCTGCTGCGGTCGAAACGGGTATAGGCGAGATCATTGCTGCCTATCCGGATCTGAATGTGCTGGTGAACAACGCCGGGACCTACAAGAGCGAAAATCCGACACGGAGGCGCGACCTCGCCGACGCGGAACGTATGATCGTAACTAATGTGCTGGGTCCGATCCGGATGACGAATGCGCTGATCGACCACCTCTCCGCACAAAACCATGCGGCGATCATCAATGTTTCGTCCGGCACAGCCTTCGTTCCCTACCCGGCCTCGCCCACCTACAGCGCCTCCAAGGCCGCGATCCACTCCTACACCGCCGCCATCCGCCCGCTGCTCAAGGGATGCGTCGAGGTCATCGAGATCATTCCGCCTCAGGTGCAGACGGAGCTAACCCCGGGTCAGTCAAAAGACCCGAACTCACAGCCCCTCGGCGAGTTTGCCGACGAGGTCATGGCATTACTCCATGGCAATGGCGACCAATCGCCGGAAGAAGTGAGCGTCGAACGCGTGCGCTATTTTCGCAATGCCGAGCGGATGGGGCAATTCGACGAGGTGCTGGCGATGATGGTCGAATATACGCCCAGGGACTGACCGAGGGCGACGCAGTCGTTTTCACCGATCGAACAGCGCCGGCTCGGATACTTCCAGGAAGCGCTCCAGCGCCGCCTCGTCCACCGCATCGAGGCTTTCGGGGGACCATTGCGGATTGCGGTCCTTGTCGATGATGGCGGCGCGGATGCCCTCGTAGAAATCGGGCGTCTTGAGGATCTGGCGGCAGGCGCAGAGTTCCCGCTCCAGGCATTCGGCGAGATCACGGCTTTTCCGCCCGGCGCGCAACAGAAGCAGGGTCAGCTTCAAGCTGGTCGGGGAGCGCGTGGCGATGGCCTTCAGGCTATCGGCGGCGAAGGCGTCAGGCTCCATGGCCAGCGCCGCCATGATGGCCTCGATGCTGTCATGGGCGAACGCACGGCCGATTGCCCCGGCTTTGGCGCCGAAGACGCCGTCTTCCGGCGGCGTGGCAAAGGCTGCAATTGCCGAGTGAACCTCTTCCGCCGAAGCGCCCGGCGGCAATCGGCCAGTGGCAGCAATCACTTCGTCGAGGTCCTGCGAGGATACGTGATGGTCGGCAAGGCCGGCATAGATCGCATCCGCAGCGCCGATGGCAAGGCCGGTCAGGGCAAGCCAGGTGCCGGTCTCGCCTTCATCGCGCGAGAGCAGCCATGTGGCGCCGACATCGGGGAAGTAGCCGATCCCGGTCTCGGGCATCGCCAGGCGGGTCCGCTCGGTAACAATGCGGTGGCTGCCATGGGAGGCGATGCCGACGCCCCCACCCATGGTAATGCCGTCCATCAGTGCCACATAGGGTTTCGGGTATTCGGCAATCATCCGGTTGAGCCGGAATTCCTCACGCCAGAAGCTGGTGGCGTCCTCGCCGCCGGTGCTGCCGCTCTGGTGCAGGGCGCGGATGTCGCCGCCGGCACAAAGTCCTCGCTCGCCCTCGCCCATGATAGCGACACTGGCAATCGCGGGATCGGCGGCGAAGCTTTCGAGGCTGCTGGCTATGGCGCGAACCATGGATAGCGTCAGGCTGTTCAGCGCCTTCGGTCGGTTAAGCCGGATGACGCCGACCGAGCCGTTGCGTTCGATGATGATCTCGTCTGCTGCCTGCATTGCCGAACTCCGCCCCTTTGCGAAGGAGATGGGCACCCTCTACCGGTCTGTCCAGCGGCATCTGAGAATAAGACGCGGGATCGACAAGTACGGCGACAGGCGCACGCGCGCCTTTATGCCGTTGCGATGTCAGCAGACGGCGGCGACGGGGGCTGGGGTCGTGAACCGGTCGGCCTCGCGGCGCTGAGCCAGATGATTTTCCCAGGCGAGCGAGGAGCGTACGATGGTTTCCATGCAGTTGCGCCGTGGCGTCCAGCCGAGCACATCGCGGGCGAAGCTTGCATCGGCAACGACGCAGGCTGCATCGCCCGGCCGGCGCGGCGCGTGGTTTATCCGGAAGGCGCGTCCGTGGACCCGCGTCACCATGTTGAGCACGTCGAGGACGGAATAGCCCATGCCATAGCCGCAATTGGCAACCAGCGACGGCCCGCCTGCCCTTAGGTGCTGCAGGGCCTTCAGGTGCGCCTCGGCGAGATCGCTGACATGAATGTAGTCGCGCACGCCGGTGCCGTCATGGGTCGGATAGTCGGTGCCATAGATATCGACAGTCGGGCGCCGGCCGAGAGCTGCCTCGCAGGCCACCTTGACGAGATGCGTGGCGCCTTCCGTCGACTGGCCGGTGCGGCCTTCCGGATCGGCTCCGGCGACGTTGAAATAGCGCAGTGCGACATAGCGGAAATCGTAGGCAGCAGCGGCATCGCGCAGCATGTACTCCGACATCAGCTTGGAGAGCCCGTAAGGGGTCTCTGGATTGAGCGATGCAGTTTCAGGCACTGGTTCGCCCGTTGGCTGCGGCCCGTAGACGGCGGCCGTGGAGGAGAAGACGAAATGGCGGACCCCTGCCCTGACGGCAGCGCTCATCAGCACCCGCGTCTTGCCGGTGTTGTTCTCGTAGTAGGCGAGCGGATCCGTGATCGAGGAGGAAACAATGGCCGAGCCGGCAAAATGGACGATCGCTTCGATATCGTTTTCGGCAAAGATCTTTTGCAGCACGCTCTCGTCGGCTGCATCGCCCAGGTAAAAACGCGCAGCCGGTGCCACAGCCCAGCGGAAGCCGGTCGACAGTCTGTCGATCACCACCACATCCTCGCCGGCATCCAGCAAGGTCCAGACCATATGGCTGCCGATATAGCCGGCACCGCCCGTTACCAATATCGCCATGTCTTGCATCCCTGGCTTTTCATCGCGGGAGCATTGGCTCGCGTCATTTGATATTTGATTATCAATCCGCCTTTCCACAACTTTAAGGACGGGAGAATGGTGGCATAGTTAGCAATGTCTTGATGATATCGACAGGCTTCTAGCGACTTTGCGCGGAACAACAAATTCCTGAACGCTTACAGGGAGTGTGGACACTTTCGGGCGCCGGTCAGAGGCTGAGGATATACTTGCTCAACCGCTCTGCGGCGTCGGTGATCTGTCGGGGATCACGCAGGAAACAGGCGCGCAGGAACAGTTCTCCGCCGGCGCCAAATGCCGTTCCCGGGGCCAGGCCGACGCCGGTCTTGTCGACGATATCGAGCGCTGCCTGGCGACTGTCGGTGATGCCGTCGATCTTGAGGAAAGCATATAGCGCGCCGTCGGGCTTCAGCGTCTCGACGCGGTTGGTGGAAACCAGTGCCTCGCAGAGGATATCGCGCGACAGCGTCGCCTTCTCGATGTTGCTCTCCACGAACTCGTCGCCGGCGTTTAGGGCGGCCACCGCCCCCATCTGCATGAAGTGAGCAACGCCTGACGTCGAGTATTGCACGAGGTTCTCAAGAACTTGCCCGGTTTCCGGCGGCGCAACGATCCAGCCGATGCGCCAACCGGTCATCGACCAGTTCTTGGAGAAGGAATTGACAAACAGGATGCGATCATCCGGCTGCCTGATATCGAGCAGCGACGGCGCGCGACCGCCTGCGTAGTAGAAACGCGCGTAGATCTCGTCAGCCATGATCCAGAGACCGTGCTTGCGGGCGAGTGCAAGGATCGTGATCAGATCCTCACGGCTCGCAGTCCAGCCGGTGGGGTTGGAGGGCGTGTTGAGAAACAGGCCCTTGGTTTTCGGCGTGATGGCGGCCTCGATGCGGCCGATATCCAGGGCCCACTTGCCGCCTTCGAAATCGAGCTGGACGCCGACCGAGCGTGCGCCGGCGATTTCGAGGGCCGCTGCAATGTTCGGCCAGGCCGGGGTCAGATAGATCATCTCGTCGCCCGGCGACGTGATCGCCTGGACGCAGAGCTGGATTGCCTGCATGCCTGAGCCGGTGACGTAGAAATTGTCGGGAGAGAGCGCCACGTTGAAATGACGGGCATAATAATCCGATAGCGCCTGGCGCAATTCCGGGATGCCGCGCTGCCAGGTGTAGAAGGTGTCGCCGGCGGCAAGCGAGGCAATGGCGGCCTGGTTGATGAAATCAGGCGTCGACAGATCACCCTCGCCGACCCAGAGCGGCAGCAGACCGTCCCGCCCACGGGCATAATTGAGGACTTCGACGATACCGCTTTCGGGGGCTGCAAGCGCGCGCGGGCTGAGGCTGTTTACGATGGACATGCTGGGGTCTCCGGTTAGCCGCCTTCATAAGGCAGTTCGACGCGGAAATCCCATGACTTTGCTTGGACGACCAATCGATTTCAGTGATGGAAGGAACCCCATCGCAATGCGACAGGGTCCGGAAACACGATTACAAGGCGGTGCGGCTGGCGAGCAGGTCGCGGATCTCGGTCAGAAGAGCGACGTCGGCTGGCGGAGGCGCTGCGGCTGTCGTCGTTTCTTCCTTGCGCTCCACCTGCCGGCGCAACGCGTTGACGCCCTTGACCATCATGAAAATGATCCAGGCAAGGATCAGGAAATTGATGAGCACTGTGATGAAGTTGCCGTATGCAAAGACTGCGCCTTGCGCGCGGGCGGCTGCCAGTGTCGGCGCATTGACCGCACTCGAAAGGCCGACGAAATAGTTCGAGAAATCGAAGCCCCCGAAAACCGCGCCGACGACCGGCATAATGATGTCGTCCACCAGCGATTTGACGATGCCGCCGAATGCGCCGCCGATGATCACGCCAACGGCAAGGTCCATGACGTTGCCACGGGCGATGAAAGATTTGAATTCATTGAGCATGGACGCCCCCCTTTAGGATTGGCAGCACGTTGATACCGGTTTGATTAGCAACATCTTTTGCGACCGAATTCAATAGTCATTCTGCAACCGGGAGAATGGTGTGCAGCACCTCAGGCAGCCTGAGCCCCATCCAACTGTGGCGCAAATGCGACAGCTTGGCGCAGAATGGTAATTCCTAGCAATACTCGGGACGCTCGTTTGATCTCGCTCAAACTCGGCCTCCCGCCAGCGCGCGATGATTGCCCTTCAGGAAGCAATTCCGCTCACGAAGGACGTAGATCCATGAAATTTTATAAACCGATCAGGATATTGTTGGCTGCTGGAATGCTGGCAGTGGCGACATCGGCCGGTGCAGCCGACACCACCACAGATTCGTCGACATCCCTGCAGGCGCAAAGCCCTTGGCAGATCCGGCTGAGGGCGCTTGGCGTCATTCCACGCGATTCAGGCCGGGTCGACGGTATCGATGGCTCCGGGCTGTCGTTTTCCAACACCGTTATCCCGGAACTGGACGTGTCCTATTTCTTCAACGACAACATTGCCGTGGAACTGATCCTCGGCACCACCAAATCGACAGTCCACGGCGAGGGATCGATTTCCAGCCTCGGCAATATCGGCAAGACCTGGATGCTGCCACCGACCCTGACGCTGCAGTACCACGTCACCAGCCTCGGCGCGTTTCGCCCCTATGTCGGCGCCGGCATTAACTACACGATGTTCTATAACCAGTCCGGCAACAGCGCCGACAGCCTCGATGTCAAGAACACGTTTGGCGTCGCCTTCCAGGCAGGGTTCGACTACATGCTGGACCAACACTGGGGCCTGAACGTCGATGTCAAGAAACTGATCCTGCGGCCAGACTTCGACGCGACGGTTGGAGGAAGCCATGTCAGCGGCAAGGCCAACCTCGATCCTCTCATGATCGGCACCGGCATCAGCTACCGCTTCTGAAAGAGAAGCATCGCCACCGGGACCTACCAAACGCAAAAAGGCCGGGACTAAGCCCGGCCTTTCCAGTCTGTCGTCACGGGCGCCGGCAGAGCCTGCCGCCCGTAACGAAAATGTCTTAGGCTGCCTGAAGGCGGTCTGCAGACATCTTGCCCGAACGCTTATCAGCAACGAGCTCGTAGGAGATCTTCTGACCTTCCTGGAGTTCGCGCATGCCGGCGCGTTCAACGGCCGAGATGTGTACGAAAACGTCGGCTGCGCCGTCGTCAGGCTGAATGAAGCCGAAGCCCTTGGTTGCGTTGAACCACTTAACTGTACCTGATGCCATAACGATATCCTTTTCGAATCGCGAGTAGAGAAGAACGCAACCCGGAAAACGCCCGGATCGCGGTGAAAACCGATTTTGAAGGGAAGTTCGCCAGCAACGGCTGGAATGGCCGCAACAAAGTTCATCTAGCAAGATCGATGGCGACGTTTATATCCGACCTCCGTCGCTGTTTCAAGCCACGGCGAGTGCAAAGTCTCACCGCCGAAAGCCGGTTACTGATAAGGGTGCATTGATCGGATGCCGGAAGGCCTTGCACGCCCGACGTTTGGATGGGGCAACGGCGTGGCCGGCGCGGCCCAAAAAAATGCAAATTCAACCTGGAATGGTTCCGGCCAACCCGAAAATCCAATGCCCCGCCTCCACCTCTGGGCGATGACGTCCTTAGCGTCACGAATCAAAGATTGCAGCAACTTTCAGGTCGTTCCCGGCGGTCGTTAGCGATGCTCAATGCATTCAGATTGTCGACAGGCTACCCGCGATTTCCAGCAAGCGATGATCCATGGAGCTTTTAAACTGCGAGGGACCATTACTGTTAGTGTATAAACAGATAGCCAGGCTTTACTTTTTCATGCGTTATTTCGTTTATTTCTACTGCTGGAATGGCACCGACTTGCAAAAGTGCAATTTTTCGCCGAGATATTCCGGCTGTTCATTGTTAATTTTTAAAGATACATGGTCGCCTCTTTAGTATTAAGAATTACTTAGAAAGTATGTCCTACATTTTATTCGACTGATATGCATGACTGAGTCGTCATCCAGCAGAGGTCAGCGGGTTTCGTGGGTAGGGCGCCTCTGTTAAAAATCGGCAGCATCCTCACCGTCCGCTTCTCACGGTCTGCCCAGTGAATGATTTGCTCGTGGCACCCCTCCCCGAAAAACAGATTTGCCGGAGTTGCAGGTGAAACACATATCTATCATCGGAAAATTTTTGCTCATCATGGCAGGCTTCGGGCTCTTTGCCATCGGTGTATCCCTGTATTCAGGCCAGCAGCTCAGCAGTATCGATACGGGCTACAGTTCGCTGCTGGATCACGAGTCGGCAGCCGCGCTTAATTCGGCCCGAGCCAACCGCAGTTTGCAAACCGCGCGGGCGTCGATCGGCGATATCTTGATGGCGAATACGGACGAGCTCAATGCGCGCTCCGAGAAAAGCCTCAAAGAAGCTAGCGATGGCTTTGTCAAATTCATGGACCAAGCGATCGCTGCGTTACCCGAGAACGCTTTGCTGCCCCAACTGAAAGCGGAAGGCATCCAAATTCTTTCCACGAACTGCGCACCAGCGATTGTTTCTGGTCGAGCTGCCACTAGCGCGGTCGACGTGCTTGCTTCACAGCAACTTTTCCTGAACTAGTGCCAACCTGCATTCGCTACAATCTCTCCGAAATTTTCGTCTTTCGTCACTGACATTGCGGATGCGTCTTCCAAGGAAAGCGACCGGCTTACCAGTGTCACGAGCGGTACGATCATGACGACCCTCATCATCGTCGCCGTTGGTCTTGTCGCGGTGCTCGTGCTTGGATTCCTTGCGATCCGGTCCTGGCTTGTCACCCCGATCCAGCAATTGTCGAAAACCATGAATGTGCTTGCCGATGGCGACTTCGCAGCAACCGTCGACGGCGTGGAACGGCGCGACGAGGTTGGCACCATGGCCAAGGCCGTCCAGGTGTTCAAGGACAATGGACTGCGTGCCAAGGAACTCGAACGGGATGCAGAATCGACCCGCACCACCAGCGAGGCTGAACGCAGCCGGGCTGCACAGGCAGACCACCTGCGAGCCAAGGAAATGGCCCAGGCGACCTCCGGGCTTGCGGACGGGCTCAAGCACCTCTCGAGCGGAGATCTGACGTTCCGCCTCGACGAAGCTTTCGCCGGCGACTTCGAGAGCCTGCGTGCGGACTTCAATGCCGCCGTCGACCAGCTTGCGGTCTGTCTCCATTGCAACCGGATCCATCGACAACGGCGCGCGCGAAATCAGCCAGGGTGCCGACGATCTTTCCAGGCGCACGGAACAACAGGCTGCATCGCTCGAGCAAACTGCGGCGGCACTCGACCAGATCACCATCAACGTTGCCAACTCCTCGAAGCGGACTGAAGAGGCTCGCCACGTGGCGATCGAGGCCAACAAGTCGGCGCGACGCTCCGGGGAGGTCGTTTCCAACACGGTCGTCGCAATGCAGCGCATCGAACAATCCTCCAACCAGATCTCGAGCATCATCGGCGTAATCGACGAGATCGCATTCCAGACCAACCTTCTGGCTTTGAATGCGGGCGTCGAAGCCGCTCGTGCCGGCGAGGCAGGCAAGGGCTTTGCGGTTGTAGCGCAGGAAGTCCGCGAACTCGCACAGCGGTCTGCCCAGGCCGCCAAGGAGATCAAGGGCCTGATCCGCAATTCCGGCGAGGAGGTCAGCAACGGCGTCAAGCTCGTGCAGGAAACCGGACAAACCCTGAAGATCATCGAAGAACAGGTGATCGCGATCAACACGCAGCTAGACTCGATCGCCACATCCGCCAAGGAACAGTCGGTGGGGCTTGCAGAAGTCAACACCGCGGTGAACCAGATGGACCAAGTGACCCAGCAGAATGCCGCCATGGTCGAAGAATCGACCGCTGCCAGCGCCGCTCTGGCCGGAGAAGTCGAACGGTTGCGCGAGATCATCTCCGAATTCAATGTCGGCGGAGGCCGCGAAGCAACGCCGATGCGCAGACCGGAAGCGGTCCATGCCAGCCACAAGCCGGTCCCTTCGCCCGCAAGACGCATGCTTTCCAAGGTTGCAGGTGCCGTCGGCCTCGGAGGTGGCAGTTCGGCAGCAGCGGAGAACTGGGAAGAATTCTGAGCCAGTCCAGGATCGAAGCCTGACGCGGCAATCGAATTAGAAAGAGGCCGGTCGCCAGGTCATTGGCGGCCGGCCTCTCGTATTTCGTTTGATGACGAAGATCTTGGCGAAGCGGCGCCGGTGGCCGATGAGGCCTACCGTTGCAGAACGCGCGCGCGATGGCTTTTCATCAGCAATCCTTCACATAGCCTGGAACAACCTGTTCGAACACTGGTTTGTAGTCTGCAAAAACAAACCAGGGAGATACCCAATGTATTCCAAGATCTTGGCAGTGACTGCTCTGACGCTCGCAATGGCAACAAGCGCAATGGCAGCCGGAACCGGTAGCCCAGGCAGCAGCTCCGGAACATCCGGCGCCTCCGGTTCCAGTTCAGGCGGCGACAGCACGGGCAACGGCACCAGCAACGGAACGCCCGGCTCAAATACCGGAACCAGTGGTACCAACGGCGGCACGACTAACGGCACTGGCACCAACAACACTGGCACAAACGGCGACGGCAAGTCGCAGGATTGCAATGCGACAAAAACCAACAAAAATACAACGAATATGAAGTCCGACTCTGACAGCGCGCAGGCCTCGAACTGCCAGTAATCTTATACTGGCTGATCAGCCCCGAGACCGACAGCCCCGAACTACGCGGGGCTGTTTCCTATTTTGGACGTCAGGCCGACTGCACGTAATTGTCGCAAAATTGACAAAGTTGGTTTGACTTTCTGCGGAATATCGAACTAAATAATATACGTGGTTGGGAGACCATGCAGCGGAGGATTTCATGAGCGATCGTGCAAAAGCATACGTCATAGCGTTCGAGCTATCGGCCTGCATCTGGGCAGCCATCGGGCTTATCGTGTGGAGCAGTCTCTGATTTGCCAACGAGTGCCGGCACGGAGCCGCGCGACGTGCAAGAACGGTGAAGCCGCCGATTTTCACCTTTCATCTCGTTCTGGTGATCGTCAGCCAGTCTAATTTCATGCTGCCTCGTCTACCCTGTACGGATCGAAGCGTCCGTAGAACGTTTCTCCCTTCGCGGCCATCTCGATTAGCAGTGGCGTCGGCCTGAATTGGTCGCCGTATTTAGCCGCCAGCTTCTCGCAAAGCTCAACGAACACCTTCGCTCCCATTCCATCGATGTAGGACAGCGTGCCGCCTGTGTAGGGCGCAAATCCAAATCCGAGGATGGAGCCGACATCGGCCTCGCGGGGGTCGGTGACGATTCCCTCTTCCATCGTCCGAGCAGCTTCGAGCGCAATGGTCACCAGAAGGCGCTGCTTCAGGACACGGACATCCACATCCTCGGGCCTCTTCTGGGAGAAAAATTCCTTAAGGCCGGGCCAAAGCGTCTTCTTGGCCGGTTTGGCAGGATAGTCGTAGAAACCGCGCCCGTTCTTACGGCCGCGACGGTCGAGTTCGTCGACCATCCGGTCGATAAGTTCGATGTGCCCGGGATCGACGGCGGCAGGCCCGAGATCCGCGACCGTTGCCTTCAGGATCTTCTGGCTGAGATCGATGGCCACCTCGTCGTTCAGCGACAGCGGGCCGACGGGCATCCCGGCCATCTTGGCGGCATTCTCGATCATGGCCGGCGGCACGCCTTCGATCAGCATGTCGTAGGCCTCGTGGATGTAACGGAAGACACAGCGGTTGACGTAGAAGCCACGAGTGTCGTTGACGACGATAGGCGTCTTCCTGATGGCGGCGACGAAATCCAGCGCCACGGCCAGTGCACGGTCGCCGGTCTCCTTGCCCATGATGACCTCGGTCAGCATCATCTTTTCCACTGGAGAGAAGAAGTGGATGCCGATGAAAGTGGCCTTGCGCCTCGAGTTTTCCGCCAATCCCGAGATCGGCAGCGTCGAGGTGTTGGAGGCAAAGATCGCCGTCTCCGGCAGCACCGACTCGACGGCCTCGATCACCGCTTTCTTGACATCGCGGTCTTCGAACACGGCCTCGATGACGAGATCGGCATCGCTAAGATCGTTGTAATTGGCCGAAGGTGTGATGTTTGCAAGCAGGGCTGCGCCCTCCTCCTGCGTCAATCGGCCCTTGCCGACGGCATCCTTGACGAGCCCCTCGCCGGTCGCCTTGCCCTTGTTGGCGGCGTCGATATCGCGGTCGATCAGGGTCACGCGCAGGCCCGCAGCGGCTGTGACATAGGCGATGGAGGCGCCCATGAAGCCGGCACCGACGATGCCGACATGGCGCAGGACCGTCTTTGGGATGCCGGCCGGGCGACGGGCGCCCTTGCCGAGTTCCTGCATCGAGACGAACAACGAGCGGATCATCGAAAACGCTTCCGTGGTCCGCAGGACCTCGGTGAAATAGCGCTGCTCGATTTTCAGGCCGAGATCGAAGGGCACCTGGAGCCCCTCGTAGACGCATTTGAGGATGGCGAGCGCGCCCGGATAATTTCCAGCCGTCTCACGGCGAAGAATGGCGGGCGCTGCCGGCCAGAGTTGCGCCGAAGCTGGCGTCCAGATACCGCCGCCGGGAACCTTGAAGCCCTTTTCGTCCCACGGAGCGACGGGTTTCAGTCCATCCCTGATCATCTGCCTTGCCGCTGGGATCAACTGATCCGGTTCGACGACCTGATGCACGAGGTTCATCGCCTTGGCGCGCGCCGGAGACAGCGAGGCGCCGGTCGTCATCATCTGCAGGGCGTCCTGGGCATTGGCAAGACGCGAGACCCGCTGCGTTCCGCCAGCGCCCGGGAAGATACCGACCTTGACCTCCGGCAGCGCCAGCTTGACGTGCTTGGCACTGGAGACGACACGGCCATGGCAGGCGAGCGACATCTCGAAGGCGCCGCCCATGCAGGTGCCGTTGATCGCCGAAACCCATGGCTTGCCGCAGGTTTCGAGCTTGCGGAAAAGGCCGGTCATGCGGCCGACGAGGTCGAACAGTTTTTGTGCCGCCGTCGCAGGGTCTCTCGCCTTCTCGTCATTGTAGAAGGTGAACATCGACTTGATCATCGAAAGATCGGCGCCTCCGGAAAAGCTGGCCTTGCCCGAAGTGATGACCACACCCTTGACGGCGCTGTCGGCGACGCTTGCATCGATGATGGCGTCAAGCTCGTCCATGACCTCAGTCGTGAAGACATTCATGGACTTGCCGGGCATATCCCAGGTGACCAGCGAAATGCCGTCCGCATCCGTCTCGACGGTGAAATTGGTGTAGGTCATTGGCTTTCCTCCCCGGTCAGGCCGACAGATGGCTGCGCTGTGCATCGAGCGTCCTGGTCTTTTCGACCACGACATCGCCGGTATGCTTTGTCTCGGACGGCTCGAACAGCACGATCCAGCACTCGTCATCGGCGACCGGATTGTGCTCGACGCCCTTCGGCACAACATGGAAATCGCCGGCCTTCAGATGCACGTGCGGCCGGTCACGATATTCGATGGTAAGTTGCCCCTTCCAGATGAGGAACAGCTCGTCCTCGTCTCGGTGCGAATGCCAGGTCAGGCGATCCTTGACCTTGGCGAGCTTGACGCTCTGGCCGTTCAGGTCGGCAATGACACGCGGCGACCAGTGGTCGGTGATTTCTGCGTATTCGGTTTCGATCGTGCCTGTATTGAAGGTCATTGTCAGACCCTTTCGATGATGGTGGCGGTGCCCATGCCGGCGCCGATGCAAAGGGTAACCAGGGCGATATTGAGATCCCGGCGCTCCAGTTCGTCGAGCACGGTGCCAAGGATCATCGCGCCGGTGGCCCCTAACGGATGCCCCATGGCGATGGCGCCGCCATTGACGTTGATTTTGCCATGATCGATGTCGAAAGCCTGGCAGTAGCGCAGGACGACGGCAGCAAAGGCCTCGTTGAGTTCGAAAAGGTCGATATCCGCCAGCGAAAGGCCGGAACGCTTGAGCAGCTTTTCGGTCACATCGACTGGCCCCGTCAGCATCAGTGCCGGGTCGGAGCCGATGTTGGCGAAACCCTTGATACGGGCGCGGGGCTTTAGTCCCATGCTCTCGCCGCCAGCCTTGGAGCCGAGCAGCACGACGCCTGCACCGTCGACGATGCCGGAGGAATTGCCGGCATGGTGGACGTAGTTGATGCGCTCGATTTCCGGATGGGCCTGGATACCGACGGCCTCGAAGCCGCCCATTTCACCGGGCATCTGGAAGGACGGATTGAGGGCGCCGAGCGCCTGCATATCTGTGCCGGGGCGCATGTGCTCGTCATGGGCAAGGATGGTCAGGCCGTTCTGGTCCTTGACCGAAATGACGGACTTGTCGAACCAGCCGCTTTTCCATGCATGCGCCGCGCGCTTCTGGCTTTCGACAGCATAGGCATCGACATCGGCGCGCGAGAAACCGTATTTTGTGGCAATCAGATCGGCGGAGACGCCCTGCGGCATGAAATAGGCCGGAAAATTCACCGACGGGTCCATGAACCAGGCGCCGCCGCCCATGCCGAGCCCAACCCGCGACATGCTTTCGACGCCGCCGGCAATGACGATGTCGTCCGCGCCCTGGGCGATCTTGGCCGCAGCCAGATTGACGGCATCTAGGCCGGATGCGCAGAAGCGCGATATCTGCATGCCGGGTGCACGGGTCGAATAGCCCGCCTCGAAGGCCGCAGCCTTTGGGATGACCGCGCCGGCCTCCATGACGGGATCGACGCAGCCCATGATGATGTCGTCAACCGTCGCCGTATCCAGACCGTTGCGATCACGGATGGCCTCCAGCGTGCGGGCCGCGAGACGCACCGACGGCACCTCATGCAACGCGCCGTCCTTCTTGCCGCGACCGCGGGGCGTGCGGACATGATCGTAAATGAAAACCTCGGTCATCGTGTTCTCCCTGGCGACGGTATCCCGCCGAGCGATTTTTACGTCTAGTCGAATAGCGCCGCGACCCTGGCCAAGACCTCGTCAACGATGAAGTCTGGTGCCTTCTCCACGAAACGGCCCCGTCTTGCTTTGATATCGACGGCGCGGATCTGGTGGCACAGCACCACTCCCGTCGATCGCGTTCCAGCGCCTGACAGCGAGACGGCAAAGCCGGACGTCCTGGCAAACTGACCGCCGGTGGTGATAGGCGCGACGATCTGGGTTCCGTGCTGGTTGACGACCTTCGGGGACAAGATCATAGCGTAACGCTCATTCGCTTGCTCGCGCCCGCGTGTCGGCTCCAGATCGACAAACCAGATCTCACCTCGCTCCATCACTCGATAATCTCGTTGCCAACAGATGGCATATCGAGCCACTCCTGTTCCTCGGCTGTCCGTTCAGGCCAAACTTCCCATTCGGCCACGAGCTGCTCGACCGTGTATTTTGGCCTGCGGCGCGGCACGGCAATGATGTTTCCATCCTGTGCCGTCACGTCGAATTTGGTATTGGCCTGGAGGCCGAGCTCATCCGTGATGGCCTTTGGGACAGTCATCACCAGGGAGCCGCCAACGTTGCGCAAAGTCGATGCCACCATTATCACCTCCATTAAAAAGTTATATTTATGTATAACTTTGCGGCACAACTTTCAATGGTGGATCAAAATGCCTCCGCCGGCAGCGCCATCATCGTATCGGCACCAGCCTCCACGCGATGACGGCGCAGGGCCGTTTCCGGCAGGAGCCGCTCCATGAAGAAGCGGCCGGTCACCAGTTTGGCCTCGAAAAACTCCGCACGAGCACTGTCGCCGGAGGCAAGGCCTGTCTGCGCCGCTTTGACCATCTTCGCCCACATGTAACCGAGCACGACGAGGCCGAAGAGGTGCATGTAATCGGTGGAGCCGGCACCGGCATTGTCGGGCTTTGCCATGGCGTTCTGCATGAACCACATGGTCGCGGCCTGGGCATCGCCGAGGCCCTTCTTCAAGGCCTTGGTGAACGGTGCCATCGCTTCGTCGGCTCGGTTCTCCTCGCAGAAATCGCCGATCTCCTTGAACAGTGCCATCACCGCGCGGCCGCCGTTGAGGCCGAGCTTGCGGCCGACCAGATCGAGCGCCTGGATGCCATTGGCGCCTTCGTAGATCATCGCGATGCGGGCATCGCGGACATACTGGCTCATGCCATTGTCCTCGATATAGCCATGGCCGCCGAACACCTGCTGGGCCATGACGGCGTGCTCGAAACCCTTGTCCGTCATGACGCCCTTGAGGATGGGCGTCAAAAGGCCAAGGATGTCGTCGGCCAACTGGCGCTCCCGTTCGTCAGTCGCGCGGTGGGCGATGTCGGATTGCAGCGCCGTCCACAGCAAGAAGGCACGACCGGCCTCATTGAAGGCTCGAATGGTCATCAGCGTGCGGCGGATGTCGGGGTGGACGATGATCGGATCGGCCTTTCTGTCCGGCGCCTTCGCACCCGACAGCGAGCGGCCCTGGATACGATCGCGGGCGTAGGCGGCGGCGTTCTGGTAGGCGACTTCCGAGATCGACACACCCTGCAGGCCGACGCTGACGCGCGCCTCGTTCATCATCACGAACATGGCGGGCAAGCCACGGTTCTCCGTGCCAATCAGGTAGCCCGTCGCGTCGTCGTAATTCATGACGCAGGTGGCATTGGCGTGAATGCCCATCTTGTGCTCGATGGCGCCGCAGCTGACACCGTTTCTGGCGGCCGGCGCGCCATCTTCGCCAACCAGGAATTTCGGCACGATGAACAGCGAGATGCCCTTGGTGCCCTCCGGTGCGCCCTCGATGCGGGCAAGTACGAGATGAACGATATTCTCCGTCAGGTCGTGCTCGCCAGCCGAGATGAAGATCTTCTGGCCGGAAATTCTGTAGCTACCGTCAGGCTGCAGGACGGCCTTCGTGCGCAGCAGGCCCAGATCGGTGCCACAATGGGGTTCCGTCAGGTTCATCGTCCCCGACCATCTGCCCTCGACCATTTTCGGCAGGTATGTGCGCTTCTGCTCCTCCGTACCGTGCACGAGGATTGCAGCCATCGCTCCGTGCGTCAGGCCGGGATACATCATCAGTGCCATGTTGGCTGCCGAGGTGTATTCTTCTACGGCGGCATGCAGCGTATAAGGTAGCCCTTGGCCGCCAAATTCCTCCGGCACGGCAAGACCGATCCAACCACCGGCGCAATACGAATCGTAGGCCTGCTTGAAACCTGCCGGGGTCGAGACGTTGCCGTCATCGCTGCGGCGGCAGCCTTCCTGATCGCCAGTATAATTGAGTGGAAACAACACTTCCTCGGCCATCCGAGCGGCTTCGCCAAGGATCGCCTCGATCATCTCAGGCGTCGCATCGGCAAAGCCCGGCAGGTTATTATAGCGCTCGAGGCCGAGCACATCGTTGAGAATGAACAGCGTGTCGCTGACGGGCGCGCGATAGACCGGCATCGTTCAAATCCTCCAATTCGCAAAGACGAGACCGAGGCTCCGTCCCTTCAACAAGCCTATGAAATATTGACGTGCGCGTAAACGTCAAATGTCTGACCCGAGGGTAAAACTTTTGTGTCGGAGGGCGTAAAATGCCGGAGGCAAGAGCCCAGACGCCGGGACCGGAGAAAGTGCCCCTCGGCTTCCTCAAAGATTACTTGCGCCCACAATCCCCGGATTGATGCGCAGAGAACAAAGGTTAAAGAAATTTTCGGGAAAGTTAACGGGTTCTTTACCACGTTTTGCGAATTTTGCGGCGTGAGCGGAGTGATCCGTATTCCATGCCGTAGTTTAGATTTTTGGAATACAGCGATCTCCACCGGTCACAGGAATGCGTACCGTAATACGCCCTTGCGTCTGGTGCTCTTCAGTCACTGCAGTTTTCGATGGCAGCGGCGCGAGTACCGGGGGAAACAGCCCGCAAGGGTCAAATGTCGAAGTGAGCAACACGATGAGCGGATCTCCATCACATCCTCCCCTGATGAACGACAGGACGGCTCTCGATGCACTCAGCCGCACGATCGAGGGTCTGGAGGCTCGCATCGAGGGTCTGATGGGCGCAGCAGGCGGCCTGGAAACGCCGCGCCCGCAGGCACCAGCGGCGGCCGTGCAATCTGCAGCGCGCCCGGCGCTTGCAGAGAGATCCAATCGCCTGGATCGTGCTGTTGCCAGCCGCGAGGCTAACGACAGGCCGTCGCGCGCCGAAGCACCGGCGCCAGCTCCACGCGCAGATCCCTTTGCCGAAATCCGCCAGCGCCAGCGCATACTCGGAGCCAGCCGCGACCGCAGCCAGGCCGTGGAGCAAGAGGCACCCGTCCGTCCGCCGCTCGCACCGCGCTCCGGAGAACCCGTAGCCTCGCGCCAGCCCGTGGCCCGCGTTGCGGCCGATAGCCGCCCTGCAGCGGATGCGATGACCGAGATCGCCCAGGCGCTGGTCAGCCTACGCCACGACCTCAAGAAAGACATCGCAGACGGGGTAGCGCGCGAGATGGGCGCACTCCGCGCCGAGATCCGCACGATCAAGGGCGTGGCCGAAGACCATAATTTCGCAGACAGCATGCGCGCCGATCTGACGCGTCTTGCCGACAGCATCGACCAGCTGGCAAACACCGGTGCAAGCCACGGCTCCGAGGCCGCCGCCCTGAAGGCAGAGTTCGACGATCTTCGCGCGCTGATGGACGGGCTTGCCCGCGAGGAATCCGTGCGGGGGATGGAGAGCCGCTGGGACAGCGTGGAAGACCGGCTGCAGGCAATTGACACATCCGGCCTGCAGGAAGAGCTTGTCGCGCTGGCCTACCGCATCGACGATATCAAGCGGCAGCTCGGAGGCATGAACGATAGCCCTGCGGTGCATGCGCTGGAAGAAAAGCTTATTTCCATTGCCACCGCCATGGAGCAGTTCGGCAACCTCATGCAGCCGCGCGACCGCGCCATGACCGAGCAGTTCACCGCAATCGATACCCGCCTCGACGAAATCAGCCGGGCGATCGCCGCTAGCGGACGCAGCACCGCGAACACGGCCGATCCGGCGCTGATCCAGCGCCTGGAGAACCGTATCAGCAGCCTCGCCGACCAGATCGATGTGATGAGCAGCGAAGCCATGCTGCGCTTCGAGCCGACGATGGATCTGGCAAGCCGTATCGAGGGCCTCAGCAGCCGCATCGACGACATGGCTCATGCAGAAACCGCGATCAACCTCGAAGAACGACTGAACGAGCTGTCGCGGCTGATGGAAAGCTCATACAGCCAGGCGCCGCAGCCGGATCTCACCGTTCACCTCAGCGATATCTCGCGCAAGATCGACGCGCTCGACCAGGGTGCGGTCAACGACGTGCTGGCCGAACGGCTGGAGCAACTGGCCCGCCGTATCGACCAGATCGACATGCATCCGCCGGCGTCGGCCTTCGACGAGACGGTCGTCGTCAGGCTCGAGAGCCGGCTTGCCGATATCGCTTCCCGGCTGGAGGAAAGCACTGCCGCAGCACCCACCGACAGTCTGGCCCTGCGCGGGCTGGAAGATCAGATCGCCCACCTCTCCGAACTTTTGAGCGAGCCGCGCAACGGTTTTCCAGTCGAATTCGACCAGCGCATGAGCGCGATCGAAGACTACATGAGCACCAACGACGAATATGTCATCGAAGCTGCTCGGCAGGCAGCCGAGACTGTCGTGCAGGCCTATTCCCGGCAGGGCGCCATGAACGGCGCGGCACCTGCGGCCGAGATGTCCGCATTGGCAGCGCTGGCCGAGGACCTTCGTCACCTCGAGGACATCAGCCGCAGCAGCGACGAGCGCACGCACCGCACATTCGAAGCCCTGCACAACACGCTGGTCCAGATCGCCGACCGTCTCGACAACATGGAGCGCAGCAAGCCCGCCGCCCGCATGCCGGTCGCCGAGTTCAACCCGCCGCCGCTCGAATATGCCGATGGGCCGCAAGCCCGTGCTGCCGCCCCTTCGCAGAAAAGCGGACCGGTGATCCGCACCGCATCCGCTGCAGTGCCGATGGCAACCGTCGCTGCGGCGCGAGCCGCTGCCGATACTGCAGTACCGGGCGTAGCTGAGGTCACCAATGCCGACGCAATTCCGATGGATGCCGAAACCAAGGCGCGCATCAAGGCGGCGGTCAAAAGCGAAGGCGGCAAGCCGAGCCTGTTTGCAGCCCTCGGCAAGCGTCTGCGACCGGGCCGCAAGGCAGAAACAGAGGCCTCGACCGACCGCCAGGTGATCGACCCGACGCCGTCGATCGATTCGGGCGACATGATGCATGCCGACGAGGCCAACGAATTGCTGGAGCCCGGCTCCGGCGCGCCGGATATCAAGAAGATCCTCGAAAGGGTACGGGCGAGCCAGAATGCTGCCCGCAATGGCGCAAGCAAGCCACAGACCGAAAACGAACGCGCCGACTACATCGCCGCCGCCCGCCGCGCTGCCCAGGCCGCTGCCATGGAGGTCGACCAGTCGCGAACGGCACCCACAGTCAAGGGCCCCGGCAAGACGGGAACTTTCGCGCGCTACCGCCGCCCGATCCTGCTCGCCGTCGGGGCTGCATTGCTGGCGCTGATGGCGTTTCCGGTGGTCCACTCGTTGACCGGCAAGCAGGCACCGGCACCCGCCGAAGTGTCCGCCTTGACCTCGGCGGCGACCCCGGCGCCAGCAGCAACCGATCCTGCAGCCGCCGCTCAGCCACAGCCCGCCACTGGCCCGACACAGGTCGCGCCAGCGCAGGCTGGCATGGCGACGTCGGCTGATCCGCTGACATCCCCCGTTCCGGCCGGCAGCGATCCCGCCAGCCAGCCGCTGGCCTCGCCGGGCGCACCTGCGCCGGGAATGGCAAATGCGACGCGGTCAGCGACAACCGCTCCGGACGTCGCTGCAGCCAACACCGCAGGCGATGCGACGACACCGGCAGCTCCGGCTGCCGTCATCGCCGTTCCCGACAGCATCCAGCCGCCGGCTCTTGCCGATGCAGCCCGCCAGGGCGATGCTCTGGCACTGTTCGAGATCGGCGCACGCTTTACCGAAGGCCGTGGTTTGCCGACCGATCTGAAGCAGGCGGCAAGCTGGTACCAGCTCTCTGCCGACAAGGGCTTTGCCCCCGCGCAGTACCGTCTCGCCAGCATGTATGAAAAGGGCAATGGTCTCGACCGGGACCTCGCAAAAGCCAAGCAATATTACCAGCTGGCAGCCGACCAGGGGAACGCCAGCGCCATGCACAATCTGGCGGTTCTGTTCGCATCCGGCGCCGCCGGCGCGCAGGATTATGCCGCAGCCGTCGACTGGTTCACAAAAGCCGCCAATTTCGGCGTCTCCGACAGCCAGTTCAACCTCGCCATCCTTTATGCGCGCGGCAACGGCGTGAAGCAGGATCTCACAGAATCCTACAAGTGGTTCGCCATCGCCGCCAAGGGCGGCGACAAGGATGCGGCACAGAAGCGCGATGAAGTGGCCAACTCCCTGAAGCCAGACCAGTTGCAGGCAGCCAAGGAAAAGGTCGATCTCTGGAAGCAGCAGCCACTGGACGACAAGAGCAACCGCGCCGACATTCCCGATGCATGGGCCGGCAAAAGCGTCCACACCGGCTCGGTCGATATGAAAAAGGCTGTCCGCAACATTCAGGCGATTCTCAACAACAACGGCTTCGACGCCGGCACGCCTGACGGCAACATGGGCGACAAGACCGTTTCAGCGCTGAAAAGCTTCCAGAAATCGGTCGGTCTGACGCCAGACGGCAAGATCACCGATCAGGTCGTCAAGCAGCTGCTGGCCCGCAACAAGCCCGCCTGAGACCGACAAGTCTTCCGCAAATGCCCGGCCGGAGAAATCCTGTCGGGCTTTTTTGTATCCAGATTGTCAAGAAAAGTCGGCTTCTTCAGCCCCGCATCACTGGCGGCATAGATCACCCAAATCTCATAAAGTTAACCGGAACGAACCAAAGCGGGATTGCTGCGTTACCGAGCAAAATCCAAGCAAGGGTGGCGAATGAAGTTTTTTGCGCTGACGTCTGCGTGTCGTGGCATGGCCATTCTGGCTGCGGCTCTTATCCTCCAACCCATCAGTAGCGCTTTTGCTGCGGATACTGAACCGACGGAAGCGCCGCCAATCCCGGTCACGGCAATCACCGCCAAGCGCGAAACCATCCACAGGGTCATCAACGGCATCGGAACGGTGTCTTCGCTCCAGTCAGTTTCGGTGCGTCCGCGCATAGACGGCCAAGTGATGGAAATCCCATTTGCCGAGGGGGAGATCGTCGAGAAGGGAAGCCTCCTGCTGCGGCTGGATGACCGTCAGCTGGTATCCGACCTGACGTCTGCCAAGGCGAAAAAAGCCCAGGACGAGGCGCAGCTGCGCAGCGCCAAGGCGGATGCGGAGAGATATGCAGGCCTTGCGCAAAAGGGGATCGCGTCCACTGCAACCGTCGAGCAGAAAAATGCGTCCAGCGACCAGCTTTTCGCCGCCGTCCAGTACGACGATGCGGCGATCAAGAACGCCGAGACCCAGCTCGGATTTGCGACCATCGTCGCCCCTTTCACCGGCCGCACCGGATTTCGCCAGGTCGACACGGGCAGCGTCATCAGCGCGAGTTCGTCGACGGGGATCGTGACCATCACCCAAATGGATCCCATCGGCGTGTCGTTCGTTGCTCCCGGCGATCGGTTTGCGGAAATCCGAGATGCGCTGAAACAGGGCATTGCCGAGGTCGAGGTATCGGCAACCGATGGCACCCGGCAACTTGCCAAGGGCACGCTCTCGGTAATCGACAATTCAGTCGATGCAAGCAACGGGTCGATCCACCTTCGTGCCAATTTCGACAATGGCGACAGCCGCCTTTGGCCCGGCCTGCCGGTTGCGACGCGCTTGACGGTCGAGGTTCGCGACGGCGTCGTGGTGCCCGACAAGGCTTTGGCGCGCGGCCCGTCGGGTCTCTATGCCTATGTCGTCGGAAAAGACGGCAAGGTTGAAAAACGCGATGTCGTCTCCGCCTTCGTGACCGATGCCCGTGCTTTGGTAACGAAGGGCATTTCGGAAGGCGATCAGGTTGTCATGGACGGCCAGTCGCGCATCGGCGACGGCGTCAAGGTCAGCGTCACCCCCTGGAGCGGTTCCACGACCGGAGAACTTGCGGAGAAGAAATCCCCATGAGCGGCACCGATCCCTCCCAGACCGCTCAGCCTAAAGACTCGAATTTCTTCAGCTTTTTTATCGATCACCCCGTCGCGACTGGCCTCATCATGGCCGGTATCTTCCTCGTCGGCGCCATCTGCTATCCGCTGATGCCGGTATCAGCGCTGCCGCAGATCGACTTTCCAACGATCCAGATCGCGGCAAGCCTTCCCGGCGCGTCGCCGGAGACGATGGCATCGAGCGTTGCACAGCCGATCGAGGAGGCGCTTTCCCGGGTCAGCGGGATCACCGAGATGACGTCGAGCAGCTCGCTCGGCACCACATCGATCACCATCCAGTTCGCACTCAGCCAGGACATACAGACAGCGGCAAGCGACGTGCAGACGGCGATCAGCGAGGCGTCCGCAACGCTTCCGAAGGACATGCCGTCCCTGCCGACCGTCAGGAAGGTCAACCCCGCCGATGCGCCGGTCATGCAGCTGTCGGCGACCTCGGATACGCTGACGCTGCCGGAGCTCGACGAGTACATCGAACGGAACGTTGCCACCAAGATCGGCCAGGTTTCCGGCGTGGCTTACGTCAATATCGGCGGCAAGCAGAAGCCGGCGATCCGCATCGGCGTCGATCCCGGTCGCCTCGCGCAATCAGATGTGACGCTGGAAGACGTCCGCTCGGCCATCGGCAATCTCAGCCTCAGCGCCCCCAAGGGCAACATCGACGATCCGACCCGGACCTTTCCGATCTACACCAACGACCAAATTACGAAGTCGGCCGACTGGAACGATGCCGTCATCGCCTACCGCAACGGCGGACCGGTCAGAATCCGCGACATCGGCAACGCTGTCGATGGTGCCGAAGATTCGAAGATGGCACACTGGACGAACGGCGAGCGAGGGATAGCCCTCGACGTATTCAGGCAACCGGGCGCAAACGTCATCGGTGTCGTCGACGCAATCAAATCACAGCTTCCCGCCCTGCAGGCATCGCTGCCACGCGCTATCAAGCTGGAACTCGTGACCGACAGGACATCGACGATCCGGGCGTCCGTCGAGGATGTCCAGTTTACGCTGATGCTGACCATCGGGCTCGTGGTGCTGGTGATCTTCCTGTTCCTGCGGGATATCAGGGCAACCATCATCCCGGCGCTTACACTGCCGATTGCCCTTGTCGGATCGCTCGCACCGATGTGGGTTCTGGGTTTCAGCCTCGACAACCTCTCGCTCATGGCGCTGGTGGTGGCCGTCGGCTTTGTCGTCGACGACGCGATCGTCATGCTCGAAAACATCACCCGCCTGATCGAGGAGGGCCTGGAGCCGAAGGAAGCGGCCCGGAAGGGAGCGCGGGAGATCGGCTTCACGATCATTTCCATCAGCCTTTCGCTGATCGCCGTTCTCATCCCCATCCTGCTTATGGGCGGTATCGTCGGACGGATGTTCCGCGAGTTCGCCGTGACACTGACGATTGCCATCGCAATTTCGGCTTTCGTGTCGCTGACGCTGACGCCTATGCTGGCATCGCGCTTCATCAAACCGGTTCCAAAGGAGCAGCACGGTCGCCTCTACCGCGCAGGAGAAGCCTTCTTCGACTGGCTGCTGTCGCTTTACGCTCGCAGCCTGGCGCGAGTGCTTCGCCACCCTTATGTGACTTTGACCGTTTTCCTCGGCACGGTCGCGCTGACCGGCTACCTCTTCTTCATTATCGCCAAAGGCTTTTTCCCCGAGCAGGACACGGGCTTCATTGCCGGCCAGTCACAGGCTTCGCCGGATATCTCCTACACCGAGATGGCCAAGCTGCAGGAGCGGGTGAGCGCCATCATCCGCAAGGACCCGGCGGTCTATAGCGTGTTCATGGATGTCGGCGGCGGCAATGGCGGCAACGCGCTCAACCAGGGCCATGTCAATATCACGCTGAAACCGCTGTCGGAGCGCGACGCAAGCGCCAAGGAGGTCATCCAGCGGCTTGGTATTGCGCTCAACCAGCAGCAGGGCATCAAGCTCTTTATGCAGTCCGCGCAGGATATCAACATCGGCGCGCGTCCCGCCAAGACCCAGTATCAATATACGCTGCAGGACGGCAACATCAACGAGCTCTCGCAATGGGCAACGAAGGTGACCAACAAGCTGCAGAGCCTGCCGGAACTGCGCGACGTCGGCAATGACCAGCAAGCGGAGGCTCCCAACCTGTCGATCCATATCGACCGGGCTGCAGCCTCGCTCTACGGCGTCCTGCCGGCGACGATCGACGACACCCTGTACGATGCCTTCGGACAGCGGCAGGTGGCGTCCTATTCGACGCAGACCGATACCTTCCACGTCATCCTCGAGGTGCTGCCAGACCTGCAGCGCAAGATCGCGACGCTCGACCAGCTTTCGGTCCGCTCCAGCAGCGGCACGCTGGTTCCGCTGTCGGTTGTTGCCAAGTGGACGACAAACGGGGTGTCGCCGGTTTCGATCTCTCATCAGGGACAATCGCCGGCAGTGACGATCTCGTTCAACCTGGCACCCTCTGTGGCGCTCGGACAGGCAACGCAGGCAATCGAGGCCGCGGTACAAGGATTGCAGCCACCGGCATTGCTGCAGGCGAGCTTTTCCGGCAGCGCCAAGGCCTTCCAGGAGTCGCTGGCGACGGTACCGCTGCTCATCCTGGCTTCGCTGATCGTCGTCTACATCATCCTCGGCGTGCTCTATGAAAGCCTGCTGCATCCGCTGACGATCCTGTCGACACTGCCGTCCGCAGGCCTCGGAGCGCTGGCGGCTCTGATGATTTCGGGCTTCGACTTCGGTCTCGTCGCCATGATCGGCGTCATCCTGCTGATCGGCATCGTCAAGAAAAACGGCATCATGCTGGTGGATTTCGCCATCCAGGCAGAGAAAGAGGAGGGCCTGACCAGCGAACAGGCCATCACCAAGGCCGCCCATCTGCGTTTCAGGCCGATCCTGATGACGACGATGGCAGCCTTGCTCGGCGGAATTCCCTTGGCGATAGGACATGGCGCGGGATCAGAACTGCGCCAGCCCCTCGGTTACGCCATCGTCGGCGGCCTGATCGTCAGCCAGATCCTGACACTCTACACGACCCCGGTGATCTATCTGCTACTCGACCGAATGGGAAAACGGCGCGCAAACAGCCATCCAGAGCAGAAGGCAGGTGTCGCCTCTCCGGCGTGATGCACGACGCGCGTTCGGGGTCGTTGGGGTAAAGTATACCATCGAACGCCCCCGCGCATTGTCGCGACATCATGAGAGCCGAGCATCTGCCATTGCCATGGAGCCTTCGTCTATTTCATATAATATGACGATGCCGCTACTGGCCCAGTGAACGTCCGCCGCAAATGACAATGAGAACAACCATGACCGAAAGTGCTTCACGCATACCGCTCAAACTTATTGCCAGCGTCGCAGCCATCGCGCTGGTCGTACTGCCGGTTATCCTGGGCTCCTGGTACACGATCGATCAGGGCGAGCGCGGCGTGATCACGCGCTTCGGTGCAGTCGTTGGCACGGCGGATCCGGGCCTTGGTTTCAAGACGCCGTTCGTCACGGTCGTTACGCGCTTCCCGGTCCAGACACAGATCATCAAGATCGAAGACACGGAAGCCTACTCGCAGGACCAGCAGCCTGCCCATATGCAGCTTTCCGTCAATTACAGCATCACGCCTTCGCAGGTCGTCGATGTCTATAGCCAGTTCGGCAGCGCCGAGGGCCTTGCCGACCGCCTGATCCGTCCGCGCATCCAGCAGCAGGTCAAAAACGTCTTTGGACACTACACGGCGGCAACGGCCATCAGCCAGCGCGACAAGCTCAACACCGATATCCGCCAGGCGCTCAGCGACTCCGTCAAGGGGCCGGTCATGATCGAAGGCGTGCAGCTTGAAAACATCAAGTTCTCGAAGCCATACGAGGAAGCCATCGAAGCCCGCATGACAGCGGAAGTCGAGGTTCAGAAATCGGCACAGAAGGCGCAGAACGAAAAGCAGCTGGCGCAGATCACCGTCACCAAGGCGCAGGCCGATGCGGATAGTCAGCTTGCACTCGCAACCGCCCAGGCCAAAGCCATCACGCTTCGCGGCGAGGCCGATGCGAACGCCATCCGGGCCAAGGGAGAGGCTCTCCGCGACAACCCTGCGCTTATTCAATACCAGGCTATCGGCAATGGTTGGGACGGCAAATTGCCTACCTCGATGACGCCAGGCGGCGCCTTGCCGTTCATCGGCGTCCGGTAGCCAGGTCCGCCGACCATTGACGCGCTTTGCTTGCGGGAAGATATTCTCCTCGTGAAGCCTCGTCGTCGCGGCCTCCATGCCCCACATCGTGGGGCGCCCAATCCGGAGTGCTGATTTGCGTCATGTTGCCCTCATCGCGTTGAGGTCGTTGATCATCAGCCTGACTATTGTCGGGGCGCAGCATCTTTGGGGAATTGCATTTCCGGATGACAGCGTAAAATACTCGCTATCATCATTTGGAATTCTGTTTGTGGTCGGATTTGTTCTCTCGCTGTCTTTCGACATGTTCCAGAAAGCGCGCTGAACGACCGCATTCCTGCGCAGTGACCGACGTTGTGGCATTTGCCACACCCTTCGGAAAAATGCTTCTGCCCAGGAATGTCGATTGACTTACCATCGCCAAACCCAAACGTTCCTTAACGGGTTCCGGCTAGGGTTTCGTATGAGCGTCGCGCGTTCAAAGGGGAAATTTCATTAGGCGCCGGGTTTGCTGAACGAGCGCAGTTCATTTGGGGTCCGGCCGTGACGATTTACCTGCCGATAGCGGAATTATCGGTCAATATCTTCATCATCCTCGGCATGGGCGCGGCGGTCGGCTTCCTGTCGGGCATGTTCGGCGTCGGCGGCGGGTTTTTGATCACACCACTGCTGATCTTCTACAACATTCCCCCAATCGTCGCCGTCGCCACAGGCTCCAACCAGGTCGTTGCCTCCTCGGTCTCAGGTGCCATCAGCCATTTCAGGCGCGGCTCACTGGATCTGAAGCTCGGATCGATCCTGCTTGCCGGCGGCCTTGTCGGCTCGACGCTTGGCCTCTGGGTCTTCGTGATCCTCCGGCGCGTCGGCCAGATCGACCTGATCATCTCGCTTCTCTACGTATTCCTGCTCGGCACGGTCGGGACTCTGATGCTGTGGGAGAGCATCAATGCGCTGCGACGTGCCGCCGGCAAGGGCAAGCCGCTGCCCAAGCGGCCCGGCCACCATAACTGGGTGCAGCGGCTGCCGCTGAAAATGCGTTTCAAGAAATCCAAACTCTATCTCAGTGTCATTCCGGTCTTCGGCCTCGGTTTCTTCGTCGGCGTGCTGACGCCGATGGGGATCGGCGGCGGCTTTATCCTGGTTCCAGCGATGATCTACCTTCTGCGCATCCCCAGCAATGTCGTGGTCGGTACATCGCTGTTCCAGGTCATCTTTGTCACCGGCTATACGACCATCGTCCAGGCAGCCACCAACTATTCCGTCGATATCGTGCTCGCATTCGTGCTGATGGTGGCCGGCGTCATCGGTGCGCAATACGGCGTGCGGGTCGGCCAGCGGCTGCGCGGCGAGCAGTTGCGTGCCCTGCTCGGGCTTCTCGTGCTCGCCGTCGGCGTGCGCCTTGCCATCGCGCTGATCGTTACGCCGACCGATATTTACTCCATTGTGCTGGAGGGTATCGGCCAATGATGGGACGGACCCTTGTCCTTGCCGCCGCCTTGCTGCTGGCACCGCTTGGCGCCAGTGCCCAGGTCATGCTCGACGCACCGGCGACGCCCCTGCCCGAGACGATGGAAATCGGCACCTCGACCAGCGAGATCGCCATCACCTCGGATTTCGCCGGCGCCGACCTGACGATTTTCGGCGCACTCGGCAACACCGACCAGCTACTGCTGGCCATCGGCCAGTATGACATCGTCGTTGTGCTGGAAGGCCCGCGCGAGAATGCCACGGTGCGCAAGAAGCAGCGGGTGTTCGGCATCTGGGTCAACACGCGGTCGATGACATTCGAGCGCGTGCCGGAAGCCTATTCGCTGTCGAGCACACGTGCCGTCGACAGCGTCACGACACCTCTGGAACTGAACGACCGTGGCATCGGCCTCGATCATATTCCGCTCAACCCTGTCGGTTTCGTCGGCGACGTCGGAAACCTGCGTGAGTTCCGCGATGCGTTCCGGAGGCTGCAGGAGAGCGGCGGCCTCTACGACCGCGATCCGAGCGGCGTCCGCTTCGTCAGCTCCAGCCTGTTCAAGGCAACGTTGCGCCTGCCGGCCAACGTGCCGAACGGGGTGCACACGGTTCGCGCCTATCTGTTCAAAAGCGGCAAGTTCGTCGCCGAGAAGTCGCTGCCGCTGCGTGTGATCAAGACCGGCATCGAACAGACCATCACCGATGCAGCCCATGAGCAACCGATCGCCTATGGTTTCTTTGCAGTGTTCCTTGCCGTTGTGACCGGCTGGACGGCCAGCTTCGTGTTCAGAAAGAGCTAGAGAACTCGGCACTTCGGTGCTGCGCGAAGCTCCTTGGTTGCGTTGCGTTGCAAGGGACTGCAGGCCGTCGCAGGCAGGCACCATCGATATATGCTGCGGCGACGGAACAACATTGGTTCGAGACCATTGAGCAGCATGAAAACAACCGCGCTCCTCACTACCCTCGCCCTCCTCGTCCCCTTTGCCGCAACGGCTCAGGAGATGAAGCCCGACGCAATCAATGCCTCGTCGCTCGCGTCGATCCCTGCGGACCGTCCGGCGACGGCATCCGACAATCCCGATCCGGCGATTGTCCGCCTGCAGGTGCTACTCGACCGCGCCGGCGCGTCACCGGGGGTGATCGATGGTTTCTACGGTGAGAACGTCAGCAAGGCGGTCGCAGGCTTCGAGGCCATGAACGGGCTTGCGACCGACGGCAAGGTCGGACCTGATGTCACCAGCCGTCTCGATGCCAAGGCGCCGGTGATCGAGAGCTACGTGATCACAGCTGACGATGCCACCGGCATCGTCGATCACATTCCGACTGATTACGCCGAAAAAGCCAAGATGGAGAGCATGGGCTACACCAGCGTCGCCGAGAAGCTATCGGAGCGCTTCCACATGGCCCAGGCGCTGCTGGAAAAACTCAATGAAGGCAATGATTTCATGGTCGGCAAGACGATCCAAGTAGTGATGCCGGGTCCGCCGATGCAGGGCCAGGTCAAGCGCATTGAAGCCAACAAGAAGAGCGGCCAGGTTTTTGCCTATAACGCCGAAGGCAAGCCGATCGCCGTCTATCCTGCGACAGTGGGCAGCGAGGAAAATCCATCGCCAAAGGGACTGCACAAGGTCAAGGGCGTCGCCCGCAACCCGGTCTACCGCTACGATCCGGACAAGAATTTCAAGCAGGGCAAGAACGACAAGGTGCTGACGATACCCAAGGGCCCGAACGGCCCTGTAGGCAGCGTCTGGATCGATCTCACAGAACCGACCTACGGCATCCACGGGACGCCAGAGCCCGACCTTATCGGCAAGGTCGGATCACACGGTTGCGTCCGCCTGACGAACTGGGATGCCGAAGAACTGGCCGGCATGGTCAAACCCGGCGTGGTCGTTGAATTCGACAACTGATCGAGCCCGTGCCGGCAGCACTGCCTGCGCGGAGCCGGCAACGCATAGTCTGACGGTCCTTTCATAGACACCGACGCGGCATCTGCCACAACGTTGCTTGGTCACGTCCGCCACAAAACTGTCGCTCAATGTTCACGTAATCCTATTACATGCCGCTTCGGTCACCTTCTGGCCGGAGCGGCATTTTTCGTTGCAGTAACGCGGCCGGTCGCTCTTTTCCCACGGAGCAACCATGTTGTTGAAATCCATCGTTATCGCCAGCATGATGTTTGCTGCTGCGGGGAGCCCCGCTGGCGCGGGCGCGCTTTCCCCAGACAAGTACATCGCAGTCATGCGCCACGGCGTCCGGCCGCAGACCAGCAGCAAGGAGCTGTTGCATTACGCGTCCCGGCAGTGGCCGACATGGGACGTCGCCGACGGCATGCTGACAGGGCACGGAAAAGTGGCGGCCGAGCAACTCGCCGCCTGGGAGGTTTCCATGCTGCGCGCCAAGAACCTCGTTCCCGAGAGCGGTTGCCCTGTCCCTGGTTCCGTCTTCGGTTGGGCCAATGGTGCCATCCAGCGCACCATCGATACCGGGAATGGGCTGCTATCGGCGATGTTCCCCGGCTGCGGCCTTTCCGTCGGGTTCAACAGGACCAAGGATGTCGACGCGCTTTACGCGGCCTCGGAAACCTCCCTTGGGGCCGTCGATCCGGCCAAGGCGGAAGCTGCCATCCGAGGCACGGCCGGCGGCAGTTTCGATGCGATGAAGGCAAAGGCGGCGCCCTTGATGAAGGAGCTCGACACCATCCTCGGATGCGCGACGCCTGCCTGCTCGATGGAACAGCGGCCCTGGACGATCGAGACCAAGGCGGCAAAGGACGGAAAGCCGGCAAGCGTTTCCATGAAGGGACCCATCGTCGAAGCCGGCACGATCGTGCAGGTTTTCCTGCTGCAATATGTTAATGGTTTTCCTGCAGACCAGGTGGCCTTCGGCAAGGCATCGAGCGCTGCCGACATCATCCGCCTGTCGCTGCTGCGCCAGGTCAAATACGATATCGGCAACCGCGTACCCTACCTCGCGGCGCGCGACGTTTCGAATTTCCTCAACCAGGTGCTGCTCGCCATCGCTGCCGACCCGAAGGACGCGAAATCAGCGGAAGGACCACCGAACGCCAACTTCCTGCTCTTCATGGGCAGCGATACCCAACAGGCCGAAATCGCGGCGCTTCTTGGTCTGCACTGGCACATTCCGCCCTATCTGGACGACGAAACGCCGCCGACCGGGGCGCTGACCTTCGAGCGGTTGCGCGATGGCGCGGGCAAGGCCTATGTCCGTCTCGGCTTCATTGCACCGACCCTGGATCAGATTCGTGATGCCTCCACGATCGATGCAGCCTCGCCGCCGCTCCAGGCAGAGATAGCGATGCCCGGCTGCGAAAGCGAGAGCGTCGAGGGTGCCTGCCCGCTCGATCGCTTCCTGGCCCTGGCACGACCGAAGCTCGATATGACGGCTGTGGCCAGCCAAACTTACCACTGACAACGGGAATTCCGCAGGATCTCGATTAGCCGATGAGGCTCGCATACCGGACTGAATAGATACGGTCCCGCCCAAGCAGGTGGGCAACCAGCGACGGGTGGTCGAACAAGCCGGCCATCGCCTTGTGCCCGAGATCGAGGCCGCCACTCATCAGGCCGAAAGCCGGCATCAGCATGCGACCTCCGTCCGTTGCAAAGCAAGGGCGGCGGATCGATTTCTCCCGTCTGCGCACAGTGGCCGAGGGATGCAGGTGGCCGGCGATCTCTCCGGCCTGTCGGCCAGCCTTCGGTTCGTGCCGGAATGTCAGGCCGCTGTGGACAAGTTCGTCGAGCGAATGGCCTGGAAGACCGGTTGTGCCATCAGGGTCGTGGTTACCGTTGATCCATATCCATTCGCGACCGCGGGCCATGCCCGAGATCAGCGTCCGGAAAGCCTCCGGCATCAGGGCCGATCCCTTGCGATCATGGAAATTGTCGCCAAGCGAGATCACCAGTTTCGGATCGTAGCGGGCAATGACGGCGGACAACACCGTCAGCGTCGCCAGTGTGTCGTAAGGTGGCAGCATCATGCCGCGCCGGGCGAATGCTGCACCCTTCTCGAGATGCAGGTCCGAGACGACGAGGATACCCGCATCCGGCAGGTAGAGGCCACCCAGGGGATCGCAGACAGCCGCAACGCCATGGACGCTGGTTTCCGCGCCGGCTGATGTGGCAAGGCCGGTCATGTCGCGCGCGAGCGCCAGTCGGGTTATCAATAGTCCGCTTTCCAAGTTTCATTCATGCCGGTGCCTGTCGGGACGCGGGAGGGTAAACTCTCGCGCCGCCATTCCAACCCCCGTCAGCTAAGCGCCTCGGCGATCAGATCGTCGGCAGCTTCGGCCAGCAGGGCGTCATGGGCCTCTCCCGGAACGGATTCCCGGCCAATTTCGAGCATGACCGGTACGGCCAGCGGCGAAATGTGGTCGAGCGCCCGGTGGGTAATGTGGCCCTTGATTCGCCTCAGCATATCGCCAAGCCGGGCAATATCCAAAAGCCCCGTTGCCGCATCCTGCCGCGTCGCCTGAAGCAGGATGTGATCGGGCTCGTGGCTGCGCAACACGTCATAGATCAGATCAGCCGACACAGTCACCTGGCGGCCGGACTTTTCCTTGCCGGGATGGCGACGTTCGATCAGGCCGGAGATGACAGCGCAATTGCGGAAGGTGCGCTTCAGGAGGAAGGACTCATCCAGCCATTCCTCGAGATCGTCACCCAGCATGTCCTCGTCGAACAGCGCGGAAAGGCTGAGGCGGCCGGTGGCGATCATCTGGCCCATGTCCTCCAACCCCCAGATGCCGAGCGAATAATCTGTGGCGACGAAGCCGAGCGGCTTGGCGCCGGCACGCTCCAGCCGCCGGGTCAGCAGCATGCCGAGCGTCTGGTGGGCCAGCCGCCCCTCGAAGGGATAGGCCACCATGTAAGCGCGGCTGCCGCGCGGAAATGTTTCGATCAGGAGCTCGTCGCGTTTCGGCACCATCGACTTTTCCCGCTGCAGGGCCAGCCAGTCGCGCACTTGGTCCGGCAGCTCGTGCCAGCGGTCGGGATCGGCCAGCATCGAGCGGACCTGGTCAGCGAGATAGGTCGACAGCGGGAACTTGCCGCCATTGTAAGAGGGGATCTTCGGGTCGTTGGAATAGGCCTGGCTGGCCAGCGCCTCGTTTTCACGGATACCCTCGAAGCGCAGCACCTTGCCCGAGAAGATGAACGTGTCGCCCGGGGAAAGTTGCTCGAAAAAATACTCCTCCATCTTGCCGAGCGTTGCTCCGCCTCGTCCGATACGCCCGCCAGCGCCGCGCTTGACCATCTTCAGGTTCAACATCGGCGATTCGACGATGGTGCCCGAGTTCAGGCGGTATTGCTGCGCAACAGCCGGATTGGAGATGCGCCAGCGACCGTCCTCCATCTTGCGGATGCGGGCATAGCGCTCATAGGCGCGCAGCGCGTAACCGCCGGTCGCGACGAAATCGACAATCTGCTCGAAGGTCTCCCAGGACAGATAGGCATAGGGAGAGGCGCTGGTGATTTCGTCGAACAGTTCGAGCGGATCGAAGGGCTCGGCGCAGGCCATGCCGAGCACGTGCTGGGCCAGCACGTCGAGCGTGCCCTGGCCTACCGGCGGGGTGTCCTGTGCGCCGATATAATTGGCATCGAGAGCGGCCTGGCACTCCATCACCTCAAAGCGATTGGCCGGCACGAGGATCGCCTTCGACGGCTCGTCCATGCGGTGGTTTGAGCGGCCGATGCGCTGCGCCAGCCGCGAGGCCCCCTTGGGCGCACCGACGTGAATGACGAGATCGACATCGCCCCAGTCGATCCCGAGGTCGAGGGTCGATGTGGCGACAACGGCGCGCAGCTTGTTGGCCGCCATCGCCGCCTCGACCTTGCGGCGCTGGCCGACATCGAGCGAACCATGATGCAGAGCGATCGGCAGATTGTCGTCGTTGACCGTCCAGAGTTCCTGAAACAGCATTTCCGCCTGGCTACGGGTGTTGACAAAGAGCAGCGTCGTCTTGTGGTCGAGCAACTGGCTGTAGACGTCGGGGATGGCGTATTTCGCCGAATGGCCGGCCCAGGGGATGCGCTCTTCGCTGGCAAGGATGGAGATATCAGGCTTGGCGCCGCCGGCGACAGTGACAAGGCCAGCATGGCGATCCTCGCCCTCGCGCTGGCCGACCAGCCATTTCTGCAGTTCCATGGGGTCGGAAACGGTGGCGGACAGGCCGATTGTCTGCAGCCCAGGCGCCAGCCTCCGCAACCGCGCCAGCCCCAGCGACAGCATGTGGCCGCGCTTCGAGGAGACCAGCGAGTGCAACTCGTCAAGGACGATATATTTCAGATCGCCGAAGAAGCGCTGGGCCTGACCATTGGCGAGCAATAGCGCCACCTGTTCAGGTGTGGTGAGCAGGATGTCCGGCGGCGACAGCTTCTGGCGCTGGCGTTTGGCGCTCGGCGTATCGCCGGTGCGGTTCTCGACGGTCACCGGCAGGCCCATCTCCTCGACAGGCTTCATCAGGTTGCGCTCGATATCGACGGCCAGCGCCTTGAGCGGCGAAATATAGAGCGTGTGGATACCCGTGAAGGCCGATCCGGGCGGTATCTTTCCGCGCCGCGTCAGGTCGGTCAGCGAGGGCAGAAAACCGGCCAGCGTCTTGCCGGCGCCTGTTGGGGCGATCAGCAGCGTGCTTTGGCCAGCTTCAGCGCGGGCCAGAAGTTCGAGCTGGTGGGCACGGGGCTGCCAGCCCTTCTCCGCAAACCAGCGTGTGAAGGGAATGGGTAGGGCCAGTAGCGTCTCAGTCTCGATGCGATCCACGTGACCATATGTAGTTCAGATAACGCCAAATCCTAGCGAGAAGAGGCTTCAGCGCATCACCTTCAGGCAGAAAGCCAATCATCGCGCTTGACATCGCCCATTCGTGGATATAATTTATCCGCGATTGAGGGAGGATATCATGAAACTGGGTGACGGGGTCGAGCAGGCACTCCATTGCGTGGCGATGCTGGCTGGCCTTTCAGAGGGCGGCGTGCTGTCTGCGGCCGCGCTTGCCGAGTTTCATGGCGTATCGACCAGCTATCTATTGAAGCATCTCCAGGCGCTTTCGAACGCCGGCATCGTCAGTACGCTGCCGGGTCCGAAGGGCGGTTACCGGCTGGCGAGAGTAAAGTCCGAGATTACCCTGCTCGATGTCGTTCTGGCAGTCGAAGGTCCCGCGCCGGCCTTTCGCTGCAACGAAATACGCCAGCGCGGACCGAACCCGGTATCGTCGCGCTTCTTCGCGCAGCCGTGCAACATCTCTTCGGCGATGTTGCGGGCAGAGCGCGTGTACCGGGCAGAGCTGGCCAAGACTACGATTGCCGACCTTATCGTGGAACTGACAGACATCGACGACGGAAGCATTGCGGCCAGAGGCTGTGCTTTTCTCGCGATCCATGAACGCAAGACGAGCCGCTGAGGCTCCAACCCCAGGAGACTATCATGCAACCACGCCTCAATTACTTTGAAGCCTCCCCGTCGTCCTATAAGGCCGTGTCGGCCCTGGAAGTGCATGTGCAGAACTCGGGCCTGGAAAAGCGTCTCATCCACCTGATCAAGCTGCGAGCCTCAATGATCAACGGCTGCGCTTTCTGTGTGGACATGCATGTGAAGGAAGCGCGCCATGACGGTCTCGGAGAACAATGGATCAACCTTTTGAGCGTCTGGCGTGAATCACCGGTCTACGATGCGCGTGAACGGGCACTTCTTGGCTGGACGGATGCGGTTACCAACATTGCCCAGACCGGCATCCCGGACGATGCCTATGAAAATCTGCACCAGCACTTTTCAGATGAGGAAATGGTCAAGATCACCGTGGCCATCGGCGCGATCAACGTCTGGAACCGTCTCGCTGTCGGATTTCGTGGCCAGCATCCGATCGACAAGGTCGCTGCGGCTGCTTGAAGAGAGCCCCCCGAAAAGACGAGCCCACCTAGACAGAGGCGGGCTCGTAGCCGGATTGCTTGAACAGAACTGCCTTTTGCGGGTCGGGGAAACCGAACCAGACAAAACCTTCGGCGATGTTTTTGCTGAGCAGTTGATTGAAGATCATGCCGCTGGTGATCAGCCCGTTGGCATCGGCCCATGCCAATGTCTCCCGTAGATCCTTTGCCAGTGCGTGGTTGCCGCGACCGGCATGGTCGAGCTTGAAGAGGAACCTCTGTTTCAGAGGGACCGACTTGATATGGTCCTTGCCCGTTGAGATTGCCTTGAAGAGGGCCTTCAGCCTAGCGACACCGCCATGCATCTGCGTGTCGCCGAAACTGAGCACCGTCCTCCCCGTCGGCGTGCTGAGATGCACCTCCGCCAGGAAGTCGTCATCCGCAGTCATCCAATCCACGGCCGAATTGATATTTTCCTGTATCAGGGGTGACGGGATGAAACTGCTCATGCCTGTGTCTTTTCCAATTGGCTTGCGACTGTACGCGCCAGTCATTTGGCCAAGCGATAACCTCCCGCCGCCCGGGACGCCAGACTTTCCACTATCTATTTCGACATTTTGCAGCAAAGCAGCGTGAAATGGCCACCGTCGAAACCGATCTGCGCGCCTTTCGAACCGAGGACGTGCGAGCAACTGGCGGCGCCTTTTGTGCCCTTATGGGAGCAGGATCCGCTCAGGCATGCGGTCTAGGACGTGCCGGATGCTATTTGTTGATGCGGTAGCCGATGCACATGGTGGTGCCCCAGGACCCTGCAGCCTCGACGATGCGGCCATCGGAGACGAGCTTGCGAGCCATCTGGCGGTCGGCGAGCCGCATCGGATAGACCTGTCCGTGAAATCCCGTGGCGCTCTTGATTGCGTCGAGCAGACGTTCTTCGGTTTTAGGCATCGTTTCCCTCATTTCCGCTGTCGTGAACCACGCCTTCACCTTTCGGTGCGGCCTGACTTCGCTCGGTTGCCCGAAGACTGGAGGAACAGCTTCGGCAGACACCGGGACGTTGCCCGTGTAGGGTAAATTCTGCGACAGGCGGATGACAAAGCCTGTGGTTTTTACCTTCTCGTAAACCTTGCCGGAAAATTCCGCCATGACAGGCGGCCTGTCAACCCTTTGATCCGCCTTTGTGGGGATTGTCACGATGGCGATGCCGACAGGGTGTCGCCACTGCACGGATTTTCGTCGGGCTGCCGAATTAAAGGGCGATGTAGCGGTCGGAGCGATGGTTGATGGCAACGAAAAGATTGAGGACGACAGCCCCCGCCACCGAGCAAAGTACGATGTAGGGCGTGGTAACGGCAAAGGCGACGGCGAGAACGCCCATGTCGACGACGAGTTGAACCAGCCCTGCGCGGATACCGAAACGCTCCTGAAGATAGATACCGAGGATGCCGACCCCGCCGAGGCTGGCGCGGTGTCTATAGAGCGCCAGCAAACCGAAACCGAGGAGGACGCCACCGAGGATCGCCGACCACAGCGGATGGATATGGGCGATCTCGAACAGGCGCGGCTGCAGATTGGTGAGGAGCGAGGTCAGCGCGATGGCGATGAAGGTCTTGATGGTGAAGGCGCGGCCCAGTTGCTTCAAGGAAAGATAGAAGAACGGCAGATTGACGACGAAGAAGGCCAGTCCGAAATTCACGCCGGTGGCGTAGTGCAGCAGGAAGGCGATACCGGCCGTGCTTCCGGTCAACAGCCCCGCAGCCGAAAGGATGAAGAGCCCGAGCGAGGAGACGATGCTGCCGGTCAGCACGCCCTGAATATCCTCGACCAGCGAATGACGGGTGGCACTGGTGTTCCAGACGCCCAAAGCACTTTTGAGTTTCGACATGCTGCATCCCCTTTTTTTCCGGAGGTTGCGGAAAGAGGCCGTGACAATCAAGCATCAAAGCGTAAGGAGTGCTGACCTATCTCGTCTTTGCAACAAACCGGATTTCAGGCGACCATTTGCGCAACAAACAACAGGCCTGAGACGGGTTGCCCGGCGTCCAGGCGAATGAAGGTGCGGTTCTCCGCACGAATCGCAAATCCGTGTTGCCTGCAGATATCCTGCACATAATGTCTGGTATGGGCATAGCGCAGCGAGCGGCCGAGGCGGAACCCCGTGCCCTCGCCAGCATCCTCGACGGAAAAGGCAAACACCGCTTGCGGCGCCGAAAGCAGACCCAGCAAGGCAAACAGATTTTCGAGGGCGCCGAGATAGATGAACACGTCGGAGGCGGTGATCAGATCAGCGCGATGGTCGGCGAGGTCAGTCCCGAACAGTCCTGAGCCGGTCGCCGGCAAGGAGAGGTCGGCGATGCCAAGCAGGTCATAGACATGCTTTTCCGCAGCCTTGGCCAGCATATTGCCCGAGAGATCGAAACCCTCGAGCCGATCGGTGCGACTGCGGATTTCCGGGCCCAGCAGGCCTGTGCCGCAACCGAGATCGACGGCAAGGTGGAAGTGCTGCGGCAAGCCTTCCGTCTCGGCGATCAGTGCCGCAAGCTTGCGGGGAACGCTGTAGGCGAGCTTCTTGATCAGCGCATGGTCGAAACGTTCTGCGTAGTCGTCGAAGAGCCGCTCGACATAGAGGCTCGAGGGGTGATCGGGCATCGCGCCGGTGCCGAGCGAGGCCAGCATGAGCGGCGCGCCAAATAGGTCGCCCCGGTCGAGCGGCACGACCCGTTCGAAGGCGGTGGTGGCGCCTGCGAAATTGCCGGCCTTCTCTCGGTATATGCCGAGGTTGAACCAGCCGGCGGCCCATCCCGGCGCCCTCTCCAGCGCTTGCTCCATCAACTCGGCTGCGCTCCCGGGCTCGCCGTTCTCGTCAAGCATTTTTGCGTAGTCGGCGCGCCGGTCGGCCGTGACATCTCCGGAAGAAAGCTGGCTCGGCAGCATATTGGGCAACCCCTGTTCACGACAGGCTGTGGGCGCGGCCACAAAAAAACTCAAGTCCTATTTCAGGCAAGACCGCTGCGAGGGATCAAAACTGCTTGCAGCGCGGAATTGCCCGGCCTATTTCAGGGCGAACAGGAGAGATCAATGTCAGATCAGGTGAACAGGTTTCTCGGAGACTCGCTGGGGCGGACGATCGTCAAGCTCATTGTCGTGTCGCTGATCGTCGGATTCGTGATGAAGATCTTCGGCTGGAGACCGATGGATCTGATCGAAAATGTCCGCCATTTCATCCTCGAACTCTGGCACACAGGCTTTGCGGCCTTGGGCAGCGTCGGCGACTACCTGCTGCTTGGTGCGACGATCGTTATTCCGCTTTTCATCCTCTTCCGCATCTTCAACTATCGAAACTGATCATGACCCTGGAATATTCTCTCCTGACCCGGCGCAACGCATTGCGCCTCGGCGGTGTTGCGCTTGTCGCCGGTGTTGCCAGCTGCGCCACCAGGCCCCTGCCGGTCGCCAGAAACCTTCCCGGTGCTGACCAGACGGCCGCAGCCTTGCCGCTGGTGAATGCCCTTCGTGCGCAACATGGCCTGCCGCCGCTCGCCATCGACCCGGCAGCCACCGATGCAGCGCTCTACCAGGCCAAGCGCATGGCAAACCTCAGGAAGATGGCGCATCTGATCGGCTTCGGCGACGATTTTGGCCGACGGGTAAAGGCCAGCGGCGTCAAGCTCCCAGCTGCGGAAAACATTGCCGAGGGCCAGGGCAGCGTCAATGCGGTGGTCAATGCCTGGATACATTCGCCGCATCACCTCGAAAACATGCTGGGCCCCTATACCGGTCTCGGCGTTGCGGTATCGCCAGGTTTCGCTCCCGGTCAGATGCCCTACTGGTCTATGGTACTGTCTCGCCTCTAGGCCGCTCGACTCGCAAGGCAGAACAATGGATCACACGGTGAACGGCAAGCGCGGCCCGGCCTTTGCGGTGACACACCGGCTCGTTCTCTCCATCGCCCTGCCGATGACGCTCGCCTTCATGACGACGCCGCTGCTGGGGCTGACCGACACCGCCGTGGTGGGCCAACTGGGGCAGCCAGAGGCGCTGGCAGGTCTGGCGATCGGTGCGGTGCTCTTCGACCTCATCTTTGCCAGCTTCAATTTCCTGCGGGCCTCGACAACGGGCCTGACTGCCCAGGCTTTCGGGCGCGGCGACCTGACCGAGCAGCAGGCGATCTTCTGGCGGGCACTTTTGTCGGCGCTCGTCTGCGGAGCGGTGCTCCTGCTGCTGTCGCCGGTTCTGCTCTTTGCCGGCCTGACGCTGATGGGGCCGGAGGGTGGCGTCGCTGTCGCCACGCGAAGCTATTTCTCGATCCGCATGCTGTCCGGACCGGCCGCACTTGCCAACTACGCCATTCTCGGCTTCGTGCTCGGTCGCGGCCAGGGCAGCATCGGCCTTTTCCTGCAGACGCTGATCAACGGCATCAACATCGTGCTGGCACTGGTGCTTGGGCTCTGGCTCGGCTGGGGTGTTGCGGGCGTTGCCTGGGGAACGATGATCGGCGAGACCATCGGCGCTGTTGCCGGGCTGGTGATCGTCATGCGCGGGTTTGTCGGCGTCCCCCGGCCATCGCGATCCGATATTCTCTCGCGGGAGAAATTCGGCCAGCTGTTCGGGCTCAACCGCGATATCCTCATCCGTACCTTCGTGCTCCTCGGCGCTTTCACGCTAATGACCCGTATCGGCGGTCATTTTGGCGCGGTGACACTGGCCGCCAATGCGGTTTTGATGAATTTCGTGCTGATTTCCGCATTCTATCTTGACGGCCTTGCTAACGCAGCCGAGCAGATTACAGGCCGGGCCATCGGCGCCGGCGACAGGACGGCCTTCGATCGCGGCCTGAAACTGACCATCCTCTGGTCCTTTGGGCTTGCCGGCCTTGCTGCCGTGGTCTTCCTTGCCTTCGGCGCATCCATCATCGGCGTGCTCACCACATCGCCCGATGTGCGGACGATGGCCCTGCAATACCTGCCCTACGCCGCGATTTCAGGACTGACCGGTGTGCTTGCCTATCTCATGGATGGCGTGTTCATCGGCGCCACCTGGTCGGGCGAGATGCGCAATCGGATGCTGCTGTCGTTCCTCTGCTATCTCGCGGCGCTGGCCGTCCTCGTGCCATCGTTCGGCAATGCCGGCCTCTGGCTGTCGCTGAACGGCTTCCTGCTTTTTCGAGGCTTCTTTCTCGCCACCTGCCTGAAACCGAAGGCCGATCAGACCTTCCAATTGGCCCAATAGTCGAGCCGGCTGTCGCGAAGTTCGCGGATCGATTTCGCCTGTTCGCGATCCAGAAGCTTCGACACGCCGGCAAGGATACTTCCGGCGAGACCCGGGCCTCCATAGACCATGCTGGAATAGAGCTGCACCAGGTCGGCGCCGGCGCGGATCTTTTCGAGCGCCATCTCCGCCGAGGAAATCCCGCCGACGCCGATGATGGCCATCGATGGGCCGACCCGCTGGCGCATGCGCGCGAGCACTGCCGTCGAGGCGTCGAACAGCGGCTTGCCGGACAGACCGCCCGCCTGCCCCGCCTGGCTCTTGTCCTTCAGCCCCTCGCGGGAAAGCGTCGTGTTGGAAACGATCAGCCCGTCGAGGTCATGGGCGAGCGCCTCTGCCGCGATGTCGTCCATGCCCTCTTCCGTGAGATCAGGGGCGATCTTGAGGAACACCGGGATTTTCCTGGTGGTGACTGTGGCCTCTGCGTCGCGCGCGGCCAGCACGGCGGACAGCAGCGTGGCCAGGCTTTCGCGCGCCTGCAGATCGCGCAGGCCCGGCGTGTTCGGCGACGAGATATTGACGGTGAAATAGCCGGCTAACGAATAGAACCGGCTGATGCCGGCGACGTAGTCGGCTGTCCGATCGACGCTGTCCTTGTTGGCGCCGATGTTGACGCCGATCATGCCGGCATTGCGGATGGTCGCCAACCGGGCATAGGCGGCATCATGGCCTTCGTTGTTAAAACCGAGCCGGTTGATCACGGCCTCATCGTCGACCAGGCGGAAGATGCGTGGCTTGGGATTGCCTGGCTGCGGTTTCGGGGTGACCGTCCCGATCTCGGTGAAGCCGAAGCCTAGCTTCAGCAGCGCCTCGGGCACCTCGGCATTCTTGTCGAAGCCGGCGGCCATGCCGAGCGGATTGACGAAGTCGAGACCAGCAACCGTCTGCCGCAGGCGCGGATCGGCGGACAGCAGGCAGGCAGGCACAAGTCCCGACTTCAGCGCCGAAATCGACAGACCGTGGGCCGTTTCTGGGTCAATAAGGAACAAGCCGCGACGGGCGACAGCCTTGAAGAGATCGATCATGGCAGCATCTCCGGAAACTGGTGGGCGCCATCCTTGCCCAAAGGCAGCGGCTTGGCCCAGAGGACGGAGGTGGTCGACAGAAGGCCGTAGAGATGGGGAAACAGATCTCCGCCGCGTGACGGCTCGAATTTAAGGCCGTCTCCAAGCACATCGCTATCGACGGCAACCAGCAGCAGGTCAGCCTGGCCAGCGAAATAGCGTGCCGCCGTTTCCTTCGCCTGGGCTGCGGTCGAAAAATGGATGTAGCCATCGGCAAGGTCGATCGATGCACCGTGGAAGATGCCCTCCTCCCGGGCGTCCTGCCAGGCGAGTTCGGGTACGATCTTGTAAATCACGGTCATGGCGGCGCTCCCAGCAAAAAGCAGTCGCCTAGGGATTTGCCGAAAAGGCGGCCGCATGTCCATCGTTCAGGCGTTAAATTATCGCGAAAATACCTGCTATTCGGGCACACACACCGGCTGCCTGCCCCGGCAACACCCGTCACGGAACCAGTGTCGATGGCCGGTGCGGAGTCTTGTGCCAATGGAACGGGTTGGTCCGGAGCTCTATCACCGCTCGCCAAGCGGCGATCGAGACCAGCATCCAGTAGAACGGCACCGTCATCCATCGCCAGCGGATACGCTTTTTTTCAGGCTCGATCATCGCCGCAGTGCCGAGCAACAGGAAGATGGCGTAGCTCCCGAAGATGTTGGAAAAATCGATGACGAACATCGTCATGTCGAACATCGAAATCGCTTCCGTCGGCATATGCAGCATAGCCGCCATCGACCGCACGAGAAAAAGCATGATCAACGGATGACCGAGCGACGAGAGCAGCATCCCGCCGATCAGCAACTGGAAGATGGCGAATGCCTTGAAGCCCATCTGCCGCTGCAGGCCGCACGGGTCTCGCATCAACACCAGCCAGGTTTGAAGCCATCCCTTGAACCAGCGCGTGCGCTGCCGGGACCAGATGGCTATGCCGGTCGGTGCATCCTCGATGGTCTGGCGATCGATGACATCCGAGCGATAACCGAGGCGATAGAGCCGCATGCCGAGATCAGCATCTTCCGTGACGTTGAACGGATCCCAAGCGCCGGATGACCGCAGGATATCGGTGCGAAAATGATTTGATGTCCCCCCGAGCGGCAGCGGCATGCGATACATTGCCAGCATCGGCAGAAGTGCCCGGAACAGCGCCGAATATTCGAGCGCGAACATGGCGCTGATCCAGCTCTCTCCGCCATTGCCGATGATAAGCGGCGCCTGTAGGCAGGCGACATCGGCTGGCGCACTCCGGAACTTGGCGTGCGCCTCCCGCAATTGCTGGGGATGCGGGCGGTCCTCCGCGTCGTATACGGCAACATAGGCGCCGCGCGCGCCGTGGAGCGCATAAGTCAACGCCTTCGGCTTCGTGCGCGGATGCATCGGCGGCACCTCGACGATCTCGAATTGCGGTCCCAGAGTCTGGGCCCGCAGGGCAGCAATCGTCTCGCCGTCGTCCGCCTCGCAGACGAATTTGATGTCGAGCCTGGAGACTGGCCAATCCAGCCGTTTCAGCGTCGTCACCAGTTGCGGTACGATTTCGGCCTCGCCATAGACCGCGATCATCACCGTATACACCGGACACGGGCCACAGGGATCGACAGCCAGTCTTGGCCGCCGCCGACGGCGCTGGAAGACTGCGCGCCCCCGCAGCATCAGCGTGGCGAGATAGGAACAGGACAGCAGCACATGCAGAATAGTCTGGGTGTTGGGATCCGCAACCAGCCCGACCATCAGCAGGCTTAGCCCGACGCCCGCATAAAAGCCCTGATAGCCGTGGAAGACAACGCGAGCGCTGAAGCCCGGCTGGCTTTCGAACAGGTCGCCGACGGTCTTGCGGACGCGACGATCCGCACCCGCCTGCCAGACGGCGGCGCGGATGGCACCAGGCGTCGTGACCACCAGGCTATGCTTCAGGTCCGGGTAGCGTCTCAACAGGACGGCCACCTCCTCCAACCGGTCGATTTGCGGTGCAATCAAGGTGAGAGGTGGGTGCAGAGGGTGATTGACCCGCAGGGTGGTCGGTCGCAACAGCTGGCTGTCGAGCCCGGCGATATCGATGACGCTGCCACCGGGGATCGTTTCCGTGAACGGCAATCGAAGAACCCGGGCCATGGCACCGTAGTAGGCATCCTCCTTGACGAGCGTCCCCGCCAGCAGTTCCTGTTCGATACGGGTACCGTTGAGAAGCGCCGCTGTGGCTGCCGTCTCGACATAGGGCCGGCCGATGCCGATCCGTTGCAGTGCGCCGGCCTCTGCCTGCAATCGACCGAAGAATACGGGAAGTGCTGCATCTGCCGGCAGGACTTCGCCAATGATGTCTGATAGCGCGACAGCCGCCGTGCTTGCCGCTTGTGGTGGATATTCCCCGAAGCGCATCAAGGTGATACATCCTTACGCAATGCAACGCCCCACGCCGCTTAGCCTTGGATGATAATCATGCGCAGGTTTAAATCACCCCTCAATTTAAGGGGTTTTTACACGGTATGCGCGATATTTTCATCTTTTCTCATGCCGCAGTCAACCTTTGCCGACGAGAAGCCTGTTGGCAACCTGCCAATCCTGTTCGATTCCCGTGAGCGATTGCCAAAACCCGATCTTTCGTCGCTGGTTCGCCTGCGTTTTCTGACCGCGACCGACTTCCCGCCTTTCAATTTTCTGGACCAGTCCGGAAAGCTTGCCGGCTTCCATGTCGATCTAGCTCGCGAAATCTGTGCGGAACTCGCAATCGCCGACAGATGCCAGATCCAGGCATTGCCGTTCGGCGAACTTCGCCCGGCGCTTGCCGCATCGCAGGGCGACGCCGTGCTTGCCGGCACCGCCGTGACAGCGGATCTGCGAAACCAGTTTGCTTTCTCGAGGCCCTATCTGATGTTGCCGGCGCGCTTCGTCCGCAATCTCAAAGCCGATCTCCCCGGCACGACGGCGGCAGCGCTTTCGGGCAAGCGCGTCGGTGTGATCAAGGCCACTGCGCATGCCGCGATGCTCAAGGCCTTCTTTCCGGCCATCACGGCTGTTGAATTCGAGGACAGCGCGCAGCTTTTGTCAGCCGTGAAAAGCGGCTCGGTTGATGCAGCCTTTGCAGACGGGCTGCAACTGTCGTTCTGGACTACCTCGCCTGCGGCAGAGAAATGCTGCGCCCTGTTCGACGGGCCGTATCTCTCGCAACAGTTTCTCGGAGAGGGGATGACGGTCATGCTGCGTCAGCAGGATACCGATCTGACGGCAGCCATCAACCACGCGCTGGCGACGTTGTCGCGCAACGGTCGGCTTCAGGAAATCTATCGACGCTATTTCCCGACCAGCCTCTATTAGGCTTGGATCAGGCCTTGCGGTAGCGGGCAATGGCACTGCGCTCGATTGCAGCGCAGGTGAGCTTGTCGAGTTGCAACCGGTCGCGCAGCATCGCCAATAGCCGCAGCTCTTCGGCTGTCACCGAAAGATCGGCAGCGGCAACCTCGACTGCGAGCGCGTAAGCGGTGTCGTAGAGGCGGGGCGACACCGCGTCACGGATCGTCTCCAGCACGATGTCCAGCCCCTCGGTGCCCGAGAGCAGAGTGGCACAATCGCGCGATACGGCGATCAGGCGATCCTCGTCAAAGCCCTTGAAAACCGGTAACGCCTCGATCAGCTCGCCGATCCGGCCCAGCTCCCGGTCGTTCATGGTACGGTCGACGGCTGAAGCCATGACCATGACGTAGATCAGGGCGTCCTGGGCGGAAAGCTGTGCATTCATAATGTGTGTCCCTCTAAGCTTCCCCGAGAGTAGGAAGTCACGCCAGCGATAACAAGGGTCGGGATAAAATCCCTGATGGCCGACAGTAACTTCCGGCGTCAGATCGGATTGAGCGGATCTTCCTTCGGCGGCTCGGGCGCCAGCGTCGACTGATGCTTTTTGCGCGGATCGTTGCCATAGACGCCACGGCCTGCCTTGCGGGCTTCGTCTGCTGCACCCGCAAACGGCGAGCCTGCGGCCACTTCGGCCCAGCCATTGCGCGCCAGCCAGTCGCCGAGATTAACCCTCGAAAACCGGCAATCTGCCGTGATCGAGCCTTTCCACTCAGGGTCGGGCACGTCGCAGGTGATGGTCCTGCCAAGCAGGAAGGAGCGGAGCGCGGTGCGGGCGAGCGTGCCGCACGGCCATTCCTTGCCGTTCGGACCCGTACAGCTACGTGCTGGATCCGTTGGGACAATGCCGGCAAGCTGCACGCTCCTGCCGCCGATGGTGAGGATGCCGGCGCGCTCTGCAAAGGGACGGGAGAGATCAATCGGCTTCAGGTCCGCATTCGATTGCGGAGCAACGATGGCGTCGCCATCCGGCTGCGGCGTCAGCGCTGCAGATTGCGTCGGCTGAGCCTGTTTGCCCGATGAGACGGCGGCGTCCCTCGAAGCGTCCCCACCCTTGTCATCCGAAGGCACAGGCTCGGCGCTTGCGAGTTTTTCTGCCGGCGGCGGTGGTCTCATCAGCGGCGTCGGAACCGAGGCTGCAAGCGGCACAGGGGGCGTCGGCGGGGTCGCAGAGGACGAAGGCATCGGCAGCGGCGCCATTCTGTCGGCAATGGCGCTGTCTTCCAAGGCTGCAGACGGCGGTTCGGCCCCGGCAACTGGCGCCGTCCCGTCCGGCAATGCCGTCGGAGGGCTCGTCGCCTCGCTCTGCGAAGGCGTCATCGGAGCAGCGGGCGGCAATGACGCGACAGCGGGAGCGCTGGGCGACGCGGGCTCTGGCGAAGGAGGCACTTGGTTAGTCGCGCCCTGCTCAGGATTTGTCGGCTGCGGAGATGTGGCCGCCACGACAGGCGGAGCAGCCGGCACAACCGAAGCGGCGGACGGCGGCGGTGTTTCAGATGGTGGAACCGGGGTCGATGGTGGCACTGGTGCCGGCGCAGCGGGCGGCTCGGCGGGAGTTGCCGACGGCGAAGCGGCCGGCGTCTGGCTAGCAGCGGAATTGTCAGAACCTTGCGCTGTCGGCGCCGACGCAGGGGGAGTATCAGGTGGCTGTGCGACTGTTGATGACACTGAAGGTTCAGGCGCCGATGTCGCCGCCTGCGGTGCTGACGGCCTCTCCGGAGGCTTGTCCATGTTGGCCACACGCATTGGCGGATCGCCGAAGGTGATGTGCGGCTGCAGGTTCATCGCCGTCAGCCCGACGTAGACCAGGACCATGACGGCCACGGCGCCGGTGACACCGGTCAGCAGAGTGGGGGAACGCATCAAGACAACTTTCCTATTGGCTCGCCCAGATAATCCGCGCCATCCACTCCACATCGACAAGCTCGATGCTTCTGTTGGGATGGGCCGGATTGAGCGACAGCAGCTCGATCGACTTCGGGCTCTGGCGCAGCAAAACCTTGGCCATGACCTCGCCCTCACGCGTTTTAACAACCACGCGGTCGTTGCGCCGGACCTGCGCACCGGGCTCGACGATCAGCACGTCGCCATCGCGATAAAGCGGCATCATGCTGTCGCCCTGCACTTCCAGCGCGTAGACGCCAGCTTTCTGCGCCGGGGTCGCCGGGAACTCGACAACATCCCAGCCCTGCCCGGCCGGAAAGCCGCCATCGTCGAAAAAGCCGCCTGCTCCGGCCTGTGCAAAGCCCAGAAGCGGAATAGAACCGGCCTGCGGCGGAAAGGCACCGTCCGGCATGCCTGACGGTATGGACCCGGGACGCAGCAACCCCATGAATTGCTCGACGCTGGCACCTGTCGCATCGAGCACCTTGGCAATGGATTCCGTCGACGGCCAGCGCTGGCGGCCATCGGCACTCAGTCGTTTGGATTTATTGAAAGAGGTGGGGTCCAGACCTGCGCGACGGGCAAGACCGGAGGGCGTCAGGTCATGCCGCTCGGCAAGCCCGTCGATTGCACTCCATATCTGATCGTGTGACAGCATCGTCGTCTGGCCTTGAGATCGAGGCGTCCCATCCCCATCCACGCGCGAGGTTAATCGAAGTGTTAACATTCGTAAAGACACCAAGAGGAATAAAATCCTCGGAACCTACAGTTTATTACAGCAGCTGTGTCAAGTTCGGGAAGTTTTGTTGCGATGTCACATCTACCGCGAGAGGTGTAGATCTCTGCCTGTCCGCTCAACGGGTCGGACAAAGACATGACTGGAGCGGGTGAAGGGAACCAAAATAAGCTGATAAGAGACTGATGAATAAGTACTTTCATATATTTTTTTTGAAAATACCGTCAATAATACCGGTTTTATAGGTTTCATCAGCAGTGAAAGATATCTCCCAGTCGAGGTCAGGTTTTTACGAAATCAAAGCATACATTCAATTACCGCAAAAAAAGGCTGGGCGCGATGGGATGGCGCGTGGGAAGGATGGGTTGGAAGCAGGTCAACTCTAACTTTGGAACTTGGGACAACGATGCCTTACCCAAAAAAACTTGCTGTTGAAAAATGGGAGACAGCGACCGGGAAAAGCTTTGGCGAAACACTTATGAAAATGGAATACGAAGGCCTTGCTTGCTTGCGCAGCGAGCATGCAAAATGGGACTCATCACTCTTAGACGTACTGTCAAACCCGGTAACGATTCGGTTCTTACGCGAAGAGCTCGAAGACGTACTGACGGAATATATCTATGACACTAGAGAGGAGCGGAAATCCAGGCAAGCAGAGCTTGATTTGCAATTCAAGAAGGCCGAACGCAACCTTTTAAAGGTAAAACATCTTCTAGCTGATGTTCCCCCTGAAGCAGTCTCATTTTGGCTGGGAACGCGGAAGTCCAAGCGCAAACACATTTTTTCTGAAGTGGTCTTGCAGTCATTGGACGATGCCATCACGTATTTTCAACGAAGAAAAAAGCGTGGTCCTAAGGAAAATTTGGCGGTGGAAATTGCGGTTGAACGCCTGATTGAAACATTCGAGGCTTTGACCCGCACCAACTTTCGTAGAAACTTCAAAATTGAGGGGAGCATGAGATCTAGCACAGCAAGCTACATCAATTCCGACGCTCTATTCATCGAAGTCATAATGCTTGCTATTGACAACTCTATAACGAAATCAATGATTAAGACAGCATTTTCAAAGTTGCCATCGAAGAATGACCAGGAATTGTTCCAATAATCTCTCTTCATTTTAGGTGCCAGAATTTGTGGCATTCAAGCCTAATATGTAAATTATGGGCGGCGTCCCAAAACACTCTGTTGGACACACAGAAAAGGAACGCCACTTTGAAAACCGCATTAGAAACTGGAATCGGCTTAGTCCGACTTTCCCAAATTATTGCTCCCAGCGGCCCTATCCCTGTAAGCCGCTCAACGTTTCTTGAAAAAGTTCGTAAGGGCAGCTGGCCTGCTCCTGTGAAGGCTTCAGCACGTATAACCTGCTGGAAAGCAAGAGACATCCTTGACCTTATCGATCGCATTGAGAAGGGTGAGGCATCGTGAGCACCCGCAAAAATCAACTTGACCCGGCCGGGATGCTAGAAAATCGCGGCTCAGTCTCGTGCAGCAAATCAAAAAAGAAGAAAGGCAAGCACACCGATAGGGCTTCCGTTTCGGAAACATCAGAGCATCTTGGCGCCACATGGCGTACTCGTTTCGCGCAAATCCTTCTGGAGACAATTTGTGAGGTCGGCGAGTCCAACAGCATGGTAGTAAGCGTCTTCCATGGCGAGGAAGACGCTCGCAGCGTGGAGAAAAGTGATGAGTAAGGAAACTAAGGCGCCCCCGAAGGGGGGCGCTGGCGACACTCAACCGAAAAATGAGGCTGGTCAACGCCGGTCTGCCGGTAGCAAAAAATCGGATAATCCGATTTTGATCTCCACCCTAGAAAAAATCCGAGCTGCTATCGCAACAGCCGCTAAGGCCCATCGCAAGGGCCTTCGTGATAACTTAGTAGCGCTTGCCGATGTTGCGACGTCGTTGCTGAACGATCAAGAGGCATGGCTGACGTTTGTTTCCGTAAACTGGGCGAACAATCGTCGTCCGAAAATCGGTGAACAAAAAGACGCCTTCAGGTGGGTGTTGAAATATGCTTTTGGCCCGAAGAAATCCGGCATGAAGAAAGCCAGCTTTTACTTTAACGCGCTCGGCCCATTGGTCGAGGTGGGGGTGATCGGTAAAGCTCTGAAGCAAAAGATGAAAACGGACAGCCTGAAAGGGCTTCAGCGGCAGCACTCTAAAGGAAGCACACTGCCGGAAGCCTCAAATACTGACCAGGTACCTGATCACAAACCAGCGGTCGCTGCGGCGACTAAAATACAATCTGTAACGACACTGGAAAAGAAGAAACCGCCTGCGTCAGGGCTTCGGGATGTGTATGAGAAACCCCGCACGAAACAAAAACCCCACAGCGGACCCTTTAGTCTTCAACTCGAGCTGGTGATGGATGACAAAAACAATCTGCTATCCGCTCAATACCCTTGTCGCGTTACGCTAAAAGGCAAAATTGATGGTATCGGTGCTGAAGCCCGTATGATCCTTGAAAAGGTCAACTTCAAAAAAACGAAATAAAAAAGGCAGGAGCGTTACCGCTCCTGCCTTTTCACCGTCGTCACATCTCCGAATGGGATCGCGGCAGTATCAGTATGTCATCGTCGCCCAACCGCCCCCTCTGCACAGATTTTAACGCATATGCTGCCGTTTGAGCTTGATTGTCCTTGATTAAAACCGCGTGCAGCCTCATCAGCACCCCCCCGGGGGTGACGAACGTCGAATACTTCAATTCGATCAACTGAGACATCAACAATGGCGATCTTGATGTGGGCGGCACCAGCATAAGGGCATGCATATGCATTCCGCCATTGAGCGAGACATCCTTTAGCGAAGCCTTAAGCAATTTGGGAACGGGCCAATCCACGCAGCCGATTAGGAGAGGCATTTGATCAACGGGCGTCTTGTTTGGCTTTTTCACTATGCGCGTTAGAAGGCGGCTGTAGATGCGCTTCACTTCGTGCTCCATTTGAGCACGCACGGCAGCCTCAGATCCATTCAATGGATTGAACATAAACGTTAGCAGGTAGGGTTCGAAGTCTTCTTGAATGCGGGTTTCGATCCACTCGAGGTAAGCATCAAGCTTCGGGTTGTTGTTTAGCATTGGGCTGCCCTTGCTGGGCTGCTTGACTTGCGATGTGACTGTTCACCTCTGCGTACTTGTATAGGCGTGCAGGGTCATATGCCTGAGTTCATCAGTCATTTAAGCAGCTATGAGGTAGGTCGTAAGTGAGTGGCGATTCCCCTCACCTTCGATGGCTACGTTTTAAATTGGCATTGCACTAACCCCTTTACCGCCGCTGAAGATGACCATCTTGGCGCCATGCGACCACCTGTTCGGGGTAGCAGCGTCCCCGCTTCAGCAAGCTTAAGCGGCCGCGATACACTGTCTGCCGGCTCAAACTTTGCACCCGACACCTCTCGATACGCCGCACCTAAAAATTGCATCGTAAAATCCATACAATTGACGTTCATGATTTGTTCTGCTATAATATAGTCGCGGCGTAGCGTCGCTAACCGTTTGGAGATACAGATGAATAACGCAAATATGCCTGCCCAAACCAACATTTCGTTGCCGCATCCAATCATCGTGCTTGGGCGCGATGACCATGGCAAAGCGCACGCGTCCTACTTTGCCGCGCCTGACGGGCATCTCGCAAAAAAGGCGGCCGCCTTGATGGGTATGTTGGCGTTGCGGGTCGACAACGACGGCGTACGAGCATTCCTTCCTAGGTTGCCAAAAGGAAAGCTGTTCGACAGCGGCAAGGCTTTTGTGCCATTCGTGAAGCAAGACCTCTATCGAGAGATTGCCTTACATCTGCCGGTGGCTGAGCAACAGCAAGCGAACCGTATTCGCGTCGTAGCGAGCGACGACACGGCGGCGGCAGGGCCACAAGGTCAGCCTGTGAGGCCGACAGCGCTCCCCGAGGACTTCACCAAGCTCAAAGTTGGCAACCTTGTGCTCGCCACCGACGGGCCGATGGACGGATGGTACGAAGCGCTCGTTCTTGAAATCAAACCAGATCAAACCGTGCGGGTTCGGTGGAGAGATTACCTCGATATTCCGCCATTCGGGCGGCGCGTCGAGCAACTCGCACTCATCCATCCCAGTTACATAGAGAAGTGAGATCAGCAGTGCAGGCCGCTCAACGACCATCGGCGCCAGTAGCTTGGCGCCGCCCCCTGCCCATAAGCAGTCAGCCTTGTTTTTCGACTTTTGGCTTTCTTCCCGCCTTCAGCGGTGGCGACCGCGGGACCGTTTCATCGATTTCCGCAAACAGGGCAGCCACCGGCACAGCCAGGACGGCGGCCAAAGACTCTAAGGTTGCGACAGTGACGTTTTCTTTAGCCCGTTCAACGCGCCCGACATACGCTCTGTCAATCGCAGCTTCGAGCGCCAAGCGCTCCTGTGACAACCCTTTAGCCACTCGAAGCCGCCGTAAGTTCGAGCCGATTGTTGTTCGCACATCCATGTGGCGACATGGGCCACAATCGGCAATCAATAATCGACGGACTGTTGATCCCATATTTAATTCATGCGACGGAATGTTCAATCAAAGATTGGCCTTGGCAGACCACGAGTCGCGCTCGGCCATAGGAGCGAAAATGGAAGCTTATATTGATGCAATGCGGAGCTACTCGACCTTCACAGGCAGGGCCACCCGGTCACAATATTGGCTGTGCGCGCTATTCGTTTTAGGTCTGTTGGTTGTCGCCCTTGCCTTGGACAAGGTTCTTGGGTTGGCGTTTTCCCCGGGAAGTGGCGGGCTTCTTGTTGTGGTCGTTTATCTCGTGCATTTTATGCCGCTGCTTGCAGTATCTGTCCGTCGGCTACACGACATCGACCGTACGGGATGGTGGGTGCTCATCGGCCCGGTGCCGCTGGCGGGCTTGCTGCTGCTTGTATTCGCCTGCATTAGGTCAACGGCAGGCACCAACCGCTTTGGCCCGCCACATGCCCCACAACAAGCCAAACTGCCCCCTAGCCCGCTGATGGCCCTAACCCGTAGCGACGGCCCGGCATTTAACCAACTCAACACGATTGAACAGCTGGAAAGGCTTGCCACGCTGCGAGCATCAGGCGCGACCGATGAGCCAGAATATCAAAAACTGAAAAGCAGCGTTCTGAACTGACACCCCTCGCAACTTATGAAAGCATAGCTATGAAAATTGCAGTTTCCAGAAGTATTTTCGGCCTGTTTACACTGATGGCTACCGCTGCCCAAGCGGAAGACGCAGATGTGAAACAGACATATTATAGCGCAGACTCATGGGCCGTCACGATGCATGAAGACGGATTCAAGAACGTCAAGCCGAATAGCTGCGCTATCCAGAGTACGCTGTGGACGAACAAGGAAGTCGTGTTTGGCCTTATCAACAAAGATGACATCACGAGCTTCTACGGACTGTTTATCGCTAAAAAGGATTGGAATCTACCTTTAACGACACCGCCTAAGGTAGCATCTATCACTATCTCCAGTAGCAACAATTCACGCGAAGTAAAGTTCTTCAGTAGCAAAATGGATATGACGGTAGCCTCTGAGGAGGCCTTATCAAGTTTTTTCCAAACCAACGCCACATTTGGTCCTATGGATGGAGCATCACTGCTCAATGCTATGTTTTTTAGGACAATGCCAAAAACACAACAAGCGGAAGAGCTTGAGAAAAAGCCGGAACTGGCCAATGCCGTGTCGCTTGTAAATTTTACCGAAGCCTTTGAAAGTGTTTTCAACGCGGAAGGTGATCCGGCAGGAATCGCAATATCGTTCGGTGGTAACGAACCGGTATGGAGTATACCCCCGTTGTCACGCTATGAAGCTGCTCAAATAAACTTTGCCGTGAAAACTTGTATTGCCGACATGACCCGTCTCAACTCAAGTGAAAACACCCCCTCGAAAACATCGCCACTTGGAAGTGAAAACTGATTTGTTCACACCATGAAATGCACCGCCTACTGAAGTGGCTCCGGCCGTGCCGCCGTGTCAATATCCTTTGGAAGAAGAAGGCCAGCCTCAACGAGATCCAGCCCGCATTCGGGTTCTGTGATCCCATCGACTTCATCCACGCCGCTAACGGGCCATCGGGCCCTGCCCGACAAGGCGACTACGATCCAGGCTGACCGAATAAACTAGCCACAGATGTGGTTGGGGCGGGTCGCGTCGCTTCGGTTATTCGTTGACGCGACGTCATTACCTAATTGCTTCCACCATATTCCGGACGCCAACCAACCTAATAAGAGCTATGCGCCAAGGCACGGTAGTGTCTCAGTTTGAATTTTGATCGCTCACCTGTCGCGCGAGGCTGCATTTTCCTATATGCTTAGCGGAAAGCGACGGTCGGAGGTCTTTGCCGAATGGCGACGTATCAAAAACAGTTTTGGGACAGAAAGTTTCGAGGCGGCCAGCGCGAGGTCAACACCTTGCAGTTTAGTACCGACAGTTGGGATTTCAAAATAATTTGTAGATATTTCTGGCGCGGCGATCTCAAGGAGACAATAGCCTTCACTATACCCGCCTTTTTAGAATCCAAGCAGCATGGGCAAACAAATTTGAAGAGAACTCTCGAAAATATTTCCGAACTGGCAGGCTTTGAGGTCGCTACCGATGGGGTCGATGATGCCAACCGGACCTAAAGGACAGAAGCGCCCTGCCGATGTGATCGGCAACGCTGTTAAGATCATGCGCATCGCTACGGGTGATGAGGACGATACGGTTATTGACGACGGCAAAGACCCTGCGGCAAAAGCGCTCGGCGCGAAGGGCGGGAAGAAGCGCGCCGAGATATGACGCCTGAACGGCGCGCGGAGATTGCTAAGCAAGCGGCTGCGAAGCGCTGGGGCCGGAAATCGGAATAAATAGATCAAGCTCTTGCTGTCCGCCAAAGCGTTGAACGAGTTTGTTCTCATATTCAAACTTTGTTTTTGATGATTCCGACATTTCCAGAACGCGGCCTAAGTGCATTCTTAATGCCCTTGCGCCTATGTCATTGAGAAACTGGAAAAGTTTCGTTTTTCTTCCGCCATCGTTAGTTTTTAAGGCCCGCAGAAGCTCCAAGAGTTTCCCGTTACTCTTGGCCAACGGGTAGTAGATGTGTTTGATCGTCAGATGTTTAAATTGCCATGGCTTCCCACGTTCCGGGACAGAAATTCCGTAGAGACGATGCCATTGTTCGTATAGCTCGCTCGGAAACTCCTTCTCATATTTTTTTGCTTCTTCTCGAACATAATGTTTGAATGCCGCGACGACTTCATCTGTCGATGGGCTGTATCCAGCCAGAGCATATACAAGTCCCCTAATCCCCGATTTGGCGGAAGCACTTACAATAGTCTGCGCCTGCTCACTCATTCTGGCATATCGATCGCCGGCGAGCTTTCCGTCAGCTTTAGCTGCCAGAATGGAATTACAGAGATCAATTAGGATTGTGGCGTCGTAACCGTGAGCCGTCGATACTGGGGATTCTGCGGCCGCAGTGCTATGTTGAAAAATAATAGGATTTTCGATTTTTTCTCTTAGCTCGCGGCCGATATAACCATCCATCGTCTTGGAACCTACGAACACTCCCAGGCGCGATCCACGCTTACTGAAGCCGATTGCTTGGCCCATTCCACGTTGACTTATCACAGCCGTCTTACTGGGGTCGTCTAGCACATGGCATTCGACATCTATGCCGAAGTCAGCGAGGAAATTGCCGGAACTTAACGCCTTGTAAGTCTTGCCCCACCTCGCGGCCGCCGCCCGTGACGCAATTTCGCTGCGTCTCGTTGCGGGCAGCGACTCGGCTCTAGCCCTGCCGCCGGCTACTTTACTCTGATCTTTGTCGCTTTCAGACATGCAAGCATCCTTTCCAATTCGATGCTTGCATCGTCACCTAGTTCAATTATTAATGCAAGCACGATGTTTTTTTGTATGCTTGCATGAAAACAATTGGAGCTAAGCATAAAGGTTCAGATAATACGGGCATGAACAAGATGCCCACACAGATTTACGGCGCTGCACCGGAAAGCGCAAAGGGCCGCTATTCGCCTGCAGAATGCACCGGAGCGAAGAAGGAACGCGTTGAGGGCAATCCAGACATGGCCCATGTTTCCACGTCCTACGTCGAGCGTCAGAACCTCACGATGCGTGTGCACATGCGCCGCTTTACTCGCCTGACAAATGGCTTCTCAAAGAAGTTTGAAAACCACCTTCAGATGGTAGCGCCCTACACGGTGTTTTATAACTTCTGCAAAATCCATAAGACGCTTCGCGTCACACCAGCGATGGAAGCCGGTCTTTCGGCAACTGTTCGCGACTTTGCTTGGATTGGTGAACTGATCGACGTGCGTGCTCCGAAGTCTGGTCCTCGCGGCCCTTATAGAAAGAACAATGCCGAAAATTCAAACTGAGACACTACCTAAGGCACCGAGGCCATGGCATCTTCAAGAATCAACTCTGACATTGGGATCCAGCTTTTACCGATTTGGGAGACTAACGGTGCCCTCACCACAAGACGTTCCACTAGAGGCGATACCGCATGAGTATGTGCTCCGCGCGATAGAGAACTGCCGCACTCAAGGGCGCGCGGCGTTCGACGCCTCATACGGCAAGTATGCGCCAACACGCTATCCAATGGTTCACAACGGCGAGGAATTTACTCCGAAATCCATCTTCCGCGAGACGGTCAAACTATATGAGAGCGATCATGGGGCCGTCCTTGTGGACCGTCATCTGCAAGGTGGCTTCAAGAGCCACAACGGTGTGACGAGGGTGGTGGGTCGCTGGGGGTTTGCAATCCTGGATCGCACAACTGGCAGGCGGGTTAACCCTGAGGATTTTGTCGCTGAGGAAGCCGTTGCCGATGATGACCTCGACAAAAATGAGGCTGAAGTCCTTCAGCATGCTCTAGATGAAACCGAGCGGGAGGCTGCCGAAATTGATCGGGAAATCGCGGCGTTCGGGCCGCCGGAGGGCATTAAGTCAGAGACGACGCGGTACCGCCGCAACATGCTCCTGCGCGCGCGGGTGCTGCAAATTGCCAACGGTTCGTGCGAGCTTTGCAAAGAGGAGGCAAGCTTCGTAACTCGTAGCGGCGCGCCATACCTCGAGGTGCATCATGTGAAGGCGTTGAGCAATTGGGGGCACGACGAATTAGCCAACATGGCCGCCATTTGCCCCACCTGCCACCGCAATATACATTTCGGCTACGACGGCAAAAGCTTGAACGACCAACTGGCCGAGAAGGTCGCATTTCGGCTCAAGAACGTCGCACCGTCCCTTCCAGGAACAGCCGCGACACAAAGCGGAAGATTATCCAACCCGCCGCCCAACTCCAGTTCGATTGCGTTCGCACCGTACATCGGTCCACGATACAATAACAGCGACATACGGCTAATACTCATCGGAGAAAGTCATTATGCCGACCCTGATGAAGACCCAGTCGAGGCTACGCGAACTGTCGTGAGAAAATGGCGTGATCGAACATGGGCGATTCGATTCCTGACCGTTGCGGCACGCGTACTCATGGGCAAGAAAGCGTGGGAGATAGATCGTGAGACCGCTCTCGATGACATTGGATTCTATAACTTCATACAATTTACAATGCCAACGATTGACGTCCGGCCAACTTCCGAGCAGGCGCGAGACTCGTATGAGGCTTTTCGGGAGGTACTGGCCGAGCACGATCCGACCCATCTCCTCGTGGCTGGTTCGGGCTTCCTATGGTGGAATATGCCGAAGTCGGATCGAGACACGGCACCGCTCGTATTGGGTGGCGATTTGTTCGAGCGTCGCGACTACAAGACCCCATCAGGCCACGCCTGCGCCATCCCCATTGCGCATCTCAGCCGCGCGTCGGCTCCTGAATGGCAACTAGCCGTAGCTGAATTCAAAACTGTGCGGCCCTGACAACAGTTAACGAAGCGGCCTCCCTTTTGCCCCCAACTCACCCGGACACTGGTTGTCTCGATCAGAACGCTGCCTTCGATAGAGGGTTGCCGGGACCTTGGTCTAGACTAGACAGCTACATCATCACATCTTGTTAGGCGTATTCAGCCGCACACTACCAGAACGCGGGCATTAATTTGGCAGGCACAATGTTCAGTTTTTAGATTACTTCTGCGTCGATCCGATGCGGGTCGTTGCGGCAGCACGGACGGGCATCGGGTTAGCCATCGATATCGACCACTACGCGCTGCAACTGGGCTCACGAGTTGCTATGATTTCAATGCAACAAGCCCGTTTTGCTGCCACTCGACTGGCACGAGTGGACAACGTCAGGGTATAGGCTTGTGTGACGACCGCATGTGACGTGGTCGCCCGTAACATCGGTCTTGACGGCGACTATTTGTGACAGGCTAGCTTCAGGCTTAAAACCTGAGGTGACATATGACAAAAATCGGCTATGCGCGAGTCAGTACGATCGACCAGGACTTTGAAATCCAACAACAGCGCTTGAAGGCCGAAGGCTGCGTAATTGTGCGTGCAGAAAAGGTTTCGGGAGCAAGCCGCGAGGGCCGAACTGAACTGGCGACGATCATTGAATTTTTGCGTGAAGGTGATGAGCTGATCGTCACACGGCTAGATCGCCTTGGTCGTGACACGCGCGATGTCCTCAACATCGTGCACGATTGCGAACAGCGCGGCGCCTTTGTCACCATCCTCGACCCTCATGTGTCAACCCGAGGCGAAATGGGGCACGTGATTCTGACGGTGTTGGGTATGGTTGCGCAAATGGAACGTCGGTTCATCAAAGAGCGCCAGCGTGAAGGTATCCAACGCGCCAAAGCTGCGGGACAGTATGCTGGTGGCAAGGTCCGTATAGATCACAAAAAAATTCGAGAGCTGGCAGCTGCCGGCATTGGCGCGGCGGAAATTGCCAAAGAGGTCGGTTGCTCACGAATGCAGGTCTACCGGGTTCTCTCGGTGGCAACATGATGATAACTTTTCATGCCCTCTCGGCCGCTCACCCACGCGTTTAAGTTTCTGATAGCAGTCTCGCACTTCCCGCGCTTAAAGTACGAAAAGCGTTTAGTCGTTCAAAATTTGCGCTAGTAGGCTCAATCGCTGCAACTCGAACGATTGAATATGGTAGTGACTGAAGCGGATTGGTCGCTAAGGGAACTGGGTATTCATGGAAATAGTCTATCTAGGTCGGCAAAGTAAGCGCAACACGCCCGAGCCAGAGCGTGAAGGCGACGTGCTCGAACTACTTGCTAACAATTGGGATGATTACGGCAACAGGACCACTTTTGCGACTACATGTCGTATAGGGGGGGAGAGAGTCGATCTCGGCCATCTAAAGCTGATGATCGAGGGCGCCCCGATCAGCGAAATCCACCTCGATCGTCTCCGGAATGAGGGTTGGGACGGTGTTTTTCCGATTCCGAATTCGAACTACCTGTCGCTTCCAAGCGAAATTGCGTTCTATGAACAATTGCGCGATCGGCTGAACTTAGACGCCGCGCGGGATGCCGCCATCGTTCTGCATGACGCCAGCTACCTCGTGCACGTTCAGCAAGACCCCGTAGCTAACAGGCTGATTGACACCCAGCCATTCCAGGGATCTCTCCTGCGCGAACGAAGCGAAACCAAATCCTATCTTGACGGTTGGAAACTGTTTTCTGCCGAAGCCATGTCCGTCCTGGACCTCGGTTTTCAGTTTGATGATGTATTCGGCGAAACGTCTACCCTGAGGATGAAATTTAAACAGAGCAGCATTCTCCCTCACAACGTCAATGTCTTGATCGGTCCCAATGGCGTTGGGAAATCCCAGATCCTGCACCAAATAGTGCGAGAGTGGCTTGACGCAACGTATGAAAAGCGTTCTCGCAAGATCGGTTTTGTTGAGAAACCAAACCTCAGCCAAATCGTAGTCGTTTCCTACAGCCCGTTCGAGCGGTTTCCCGTCGACCTCGAAGCCCATGACCTGCAAGACAAGGACGTATATCGATATTTTGGCTTCCGCGGCCGGTCCGCCAGTCGAACGCCTGGGCGACTGGCCGGAATTTCCTTGACCCATCAGGCACCCAAAAAAAACGCGGCAGCGTCGCTGCTCGACTGCCTAGTGGATGATATCCGCTACAAGGGGCTTCGCAGTTGGGCGAACAAGCTGGCGACGGTCGAGCGCGTGCTCCGAACTGCCTTTGACTTCGACTATGCAACGATCAACGTCGGCGATGCGTCTGACTCCGCCAAGCGCTTCTATTCAGATTCTGCTCTGATCGATGATCTGTCCTTTGACATCGAGGACTCGCGGTATATCCCGATCAGCTCCGACCGCATTGACGAACTCGACGTCGGTAAAATCCGCGGTGCCCTCAACGCTGCGGACGGCGTGACCTTTTTCAACAACGGCGAAATTGTTCAGCTAAGCTCGGGGCAAAAGCTGTTCTCGTTCATCGTCATCAATATACTAGGTGCGATCCGTCGCGACAGCTTGATCTTGATCGACGAGCCTGAGCTGTTTCTCCACCCGACTTTGGAGATTCAATTCATTGATATGCTGAAGACAATCCTCGATCGCTTCAACTCGAAGGCTCTGCTCGCGACGCATTCGCTTGTAACGGTGCGGGAGGTGCCGACCGATTGTGTTCACGTCCTAGCGCGAACAAAGGATGGGCTCTCGATCCGGACGCCGCCGTTCCAGACCTTTGGCGGGGACATGCAGCGCATCAGCTCCTATGTCTTCGGGGACAGCGAGGCGTCCAAACCGTTCGAGCGCTGGATCGAAAACAAGCTTCAGGAACTTGGCTCGGCCGAAGCGCTCATCGCGGCGCTCGGAGACGACATCAACGAGGAACTCGCGATCCAGATACAGGGCATGGAGCGCGAAGGATGGTGATGTCCCTGGCACTACCTATGACCGCCGCCGAGCAACTTGATCTCATAGACAACATTGTGGCGGAACGTACCCAGCAACCGAACAAGACCTTCTTTAATTCCATCGCTGAGGAGTGGAGGCAGCGCGTCGGCGACTATCTGGCCCACGGCGGATCGCCAGCGCACATTCCCGAATGGCCCGCAATCATGACGAAAGCGACATCGTTTAAGACTCTCTACAGCCATCCCGCCGATGGATCAGCGCAGGGCGTAATGCTGCAAGCTCTACGAGAACACGAACTGGACATTTGTCCGTCCTGCGGCAGCCCTGCAGTGACGGAAACCCTTGACCACTATTTACCGAAGGGCAAATATCCTCACTTCGCGGTAACGCCTGCCAACCTAACGCCGATGTGCGATCCTTGCCAGCGCCGTAAAGGAGAAAGCACCGGCGATGCGACGACACCGCGCTTCTTCATACATCCCTATTTTGATACTTTCTCGCTCGCCCAGATCGTCCAGCTCACCATTAATGCGCCGTTTGCGACGCCGACCTTCACGCTTGCGCCCCATCCCGGCTTGCAGGCGCCGGAAACGCAATTGGTCTCGACGCACCTGCGGGAACTCCAGATTGCCCGTCGCTTCATCCGCTTTTTCCGAAACGAACATCGCCGCCTGCTCCGCAATGTGACGAAGATGCGCGTTAAAGGATTGAATGTCGCGGACAACATTGAGGCTTGGCAGGACGGCTATGCCGATCCGACGCCCAATAGTTGGCAGCATCTGTTCTACGACGCCGTTACAAGAAATGTGGGTTATCTCGCCCATATCGCCGGCGGGCCATTGCCAGTACTGCCGTAGCTTTGCGCCCTTCGGCGTGAGTCACATCGCCCCCATACCTGTGCAGTGATCAAGCGACTAATTTTTTCTTCACAATGTTATTCGTATAATTGCGCAAACGCCGTCCGGGCGCAAATCTAAAGGGGCTGTCCGATTTGGCGAACTAAACTAGCTCGCTGTTCAGTGGTGCCGTTCCGCCTTGTCACGCCAGGGTTTAAGCTTCTTCTCGAGGCGTTACATTGGGACAATGGCGACCCTGACGTTACGGCTTGCACATGGTAAACAAGCCGTAACACGGGCTTATACCCCGATGTCGCAAATGTCGGCAGCCGATGCCTCAGCAGCCCAATTCTGCCAGCAGTGCCGCGGATAGGCCTCGCTGCTGCGATGGTAATCCACGTTCGCGAGCGGTCACCTCAAGTGCTCGGGTTGCAGACTCGTAGAGGCGATAGCGAGCCGGATTTTGGTCGACACCACCGCCCTGCGGATTTACTCCGAACACCACCTGCTCGCAGCGCGGTAGCGACGTCGAGGTAAAGCTGCGGCAGGAAAGCGGGCGGACGTCGTAGATTGTACAAGCGCCCTCTTCGTTCAACAATGCGCAGGGTGTGCGCAACGCTTGCGGTCCACCCGAGGCGATAGCAGCGGTCTCGGCCATTTTAAGCCGCTCAACAAGGTTTTCTCGTTCCGCGTCTGTAAAATTACGATTGACGTGCCATGCAATTACCTCTGCCACGCCCGGTGGTACAGCGACGAATAGGTGACAGCACGCGCTACAACCTTTACCACAAGCATACTTAGGCTGACCGGCAAAATTGCTGCGCACGGCGTCGACGGCTGCGTCGGCAAGCTCCATTGCTACACGGGCGGCCTCAGCCATATCAGCGGAATGCTTTAACGTCTCCAACAGCAGAGAGTAGAAGTCGGAAAACATCCCGTCATAGCGTTGCGCCACCATGCGTGTAAGCTCGCCGACACTCGTAATTTCCGATACAAGTCTGGAATTAGCTTCTTCTTGCTTCACTTTTCATCCTGCAATGACAAAATACTAGAGCATAGTGCACTTCTTTAAGTGCTTCATAAGTGTGATTGGAGCAACGATCGGGTCGCCTCAGCAAATCTCGCTTCTTCTTCTACGATTGGATCGGAGCCTAAGTCGACCATTCCGTTGTACACACTAAAACGGCCTATTTTCCCACAGAATTCAATCGAATCGCGCCCAAGAGGTCGACTAGCGTGTAAAAGCATGACGTGATCGGCATCATATCTCGCACCATACAAAATCGCTTGATTAATATCATTGCGGTCGGGAATTATTGGCCCGTCCTTGTATTTTGCATCAATCACAAGCTTTGGTCTTCCATCCACAAAGACCACGATATCAGGGGTTACCGTCGGGTTTTTCAGTCCTGCCCTGATCGGGTCGAACAGCGCTACCTTCGCCCCGCTCCTATCTCCACGATTGCCGTCTTTCACCTCCACACGGACTTCACTTTTAAACCCGGAGTTGAGAACATTCCGCATGTAATCTTCGAAAACCGTAGCCATATTTATTAGAATCGATGGAAGGACTGCAGTCCCACCACTACCTCTAATCTCAAGGCTAGCATCAAAGATGATCAGCTGTGAGATCATAAGAGCGTTTGCATAATGTCCATGTTGCAATGACAACCGCCGGACTAAGTTTGCAATCGATGTAGGCGAGATATCCGTTGTGGTAGCGTGAGGGATGCCCCTAAGCCGCTGGAGACTACGACGGAGGCGATGAACCCTTTTCTTTTGATTTGGCTCGCTATTCCCCACATATCTGGCCAACAGTTTTTCCACCGCATAGCTTATAATCCTATTAGGCGCCGTATTTATGGACCTTTGGAAAGATGAGGACACCGCTAATGGACGACCTGCTTGGGCAGATCGCAATTCGGAAGTGAAAGGTACGATCCGACCGACTGGCGATGAGCTTACCCGCTGTTCACGATGGTATTCCTTCAATAATCCATTTGCTAATATAAGGTCGAAACTGCTGAGTAGTTGATCCGCGAGTACATCTACCAGAGAGCCCGGTTGCTCTACCCCATCGGCGAAAAGTCGGTCATAGCTGCTCAAAATCTTTGGCGTGTAGCCGATGCTCATGCCGATCAAACGCTCAAGGTTGCCAATGGGAACCCGAGGCGAGACGTCTAACGCCAGCTTATCGTTTAGGGGAATGTATCCCACCCACCCGCCACATTGAATTGTGGGCATATTATTTTGGTAGGTCGGTCGGAATAACTTCAACACATCTTCGTAAACATCAAGGCTGCCGTTTGCCCTTACTAACCCCAACGGCAAGGCAATCATCTCCTGCTCTGAAGCACGAATAACCGTTCGTGTGGCGTGTTTCGATGAAACGAAGCCGCGGTCCGCCATCATTTGCGCGAGGGGGGCAAGATTTTCGATTTTTTTCAAGGCACTCAAACCTGCGCGGCGCTTGGTTCTTCTATAGGATCGATTGATGGTCCTGTCGCTGGAGAAGCAACCTCATCGTTGGAGGACGGGACCACTCTAAGCCAACTTTTCTGTATACTCGCTAGCATAGTTGGATCGAGACGGCAGGCTTTTTTGAAGAAAGGAAGAAGTCTGAAGCTCCAAACTCTACGAGAGCTGTTTTCGTCTATGCAGTTATTGAAATAAGCATGCCCCAGACGAACCGTCTCATCCTCCAAATTCTGTATACTTATAAAAAACTCCGCGACACGCTCAACAAAGGCGGGATCTGCGGCATTTGCTAACAATATTTTTCGAAGCGCGTCGACGCTCGGCGGCATGTCGATTTGGGCGAAGCGCCGTTCCAAGGCAACGTCCATCTCATCAACACCTTTGTCCCAAGGATTCATCGTAGCAATTATAATGAGATTGCTGGGTACAGTGAGCGCACTTCCGGACGACATCGTGAATTCAAGTCCGCGCTTATCCAGCTCCATGTAAGTTAGAGCTTCTCCGAACACTCGGGCTACATCGCATCTGCTAATTTCATCTATAACGAGCACAAATTTTTGATTCGGCTGCTCTGACGCATCTACGCACAGCAGTGGAAAGACCTTTTTTTGAAGCTCGAAGCCTCCGCCGTCCCGTGGGACAAACCCTTCCATAAAGTCTTCGTATTGGTATGACGTATGGAATTGGACTATCCGGATCTCGTCCGGTCCACTCGCGACGGTTTGCGCAATTCGCTTTGCATACCAGCTTTTTCCAGTTCCTGGTGGACCTGAGAGAATAACGCCAGCAAATCCTAAATCGATGGCCGCCCTTACTTCCACGAGAACAGGATTATCGTCTGGAAGTAACTCAAATTCGGGAGCGATAACTTTGCCTTCAGTTCCTGCCACCGGCAGTGTCAGCTTGAGATCTTCCAGAGAAAGTGGGCGAACCCGGGTGTTCGTCATACTAGGCATTAGCAGTTGTCTCCGGCGCAAGAGCGACTAGGGAATCCGGCGGGAACGCTGAGGTATCATCCTCGAACAGGGCGTCGAAGAGCACTCGCTGAGCTTTGATGCTCTCTGCTAAACCAAATTCTTTACGAAAAATCTGCAGTACCTGCGCAACATCTGGGGTACCTATGTAAAAGCCGTAATCGCGATACAGAAAGGCGGCTAACGACGCCGCAGGTACCCTTCTTCCCTTCAAAAGGACTTTGAGCGCCACACTTATGTGGTCTTTCTTTAATTCGTAATTTACGTTTCGGTTAGACCCAGATATTTCGAATATATCTGCTAGGGCGCCCCCTGCTCTTATCGAACTGGCGCCGTAAGACCCGGCAACATTGCTGTTGAAGAGCTCAAGCCCATGTCCCCTTGATTTGAATGGTCGTACGAATGGAGACTTATTGGGAGCACCCATGACATGGAGATAACGTTCATGGAACTCTTTAATGTCAGTTGGGCCGACCGCTAGCCCTGGATCGCTGCTACGGGACCGCAAGATTGCTAGATACCCTGCAAAGTGCTCATGGATGGGCTGACTAACCAACCTAGCGATCGATCCTAAAACAGCTTCTTTCGAAAAGACGTAAATAACTTCAGTTTCGTCCACCACCACGAATTGGCTCCTTCGACTCAGTCTTCTGAGCCAGATCTATACCAATTGCGCTTCTTCCAATATCCCTCGCTGCACGTAAGGTTGTACCAGTGCCCATGAAAGGATCGAGCACGATGCCGGGACGAAATGAAACCCCGCATCCGCAATCTGTCCAACCAATTGACTCCCGCTTCGCAAAGGTGAATTCACGGAAATAACCACCTAAAACGGCTTTGGCTTCAGCAGCCAAAATTTTAACGGCAGCGGAATTGCGTCCCGTCCCGGTTTGAACTTTCATAGCCTTTCCAGCGTCCGATATACCTGTGGCTTGAATAGCCGAGATATGGGCAGGAGTTAGGCCGTGCTCCTTAGCGAGCTCCATAGCCCGTTTTGCCTGCGGCCTTGTAGAATCTAGCTCTGCAGTACGGCTAATCAAACGCCTGCGAGGCATTCCACAACTAGTGCAGACCTGTTCGGGGCACGCAAGCGTCAAGATTCGATCGACTAGCTCCGTCGGATAAGGCGCCAGATGGTTACTAGTATCCCTGCGAAGGGCAATTTGCCATACATCACTCGGCCCACTCCCATTGCCATATTTCGCTGCGTAGGCGAATTGATCGTAAAAGTAATCTCGTCGCTTCTGTGTGAAATGGATAATATACTCGTGACGGCTTTTGAGTCTGTCCTTCGCAGGGTCAGGCATTCCTGCATCTTTTACCCAAATAATGCGATTTCTTATTGTCCAGCCAGCATCCTGTGCCGCTATTTCCAACCGACCGGGTGTATTCGCCAGAGAGCCACGATGGTACGTATCTCCAATATTGATAAATACCGAACCCCACGATGGGAGGACCGTTTTCCAGTTTTCCATGCAACTCAAAAGGCTACTGACGAAGCCCGCAGCCGTGGGTTCTTGACCTATTTGGCCTTCGACGCCGTAATCGCGCTTTAGCCAGTATGGTGGCGAGGTGACGACCATGTCGGCGCCGCACTGATCCAAAGGAATTTGCCGCGCATCACCAAAAAGTTGTTTGATGAACGGTTTCTCTAATTTGCAGGGCGTGCCATGGAGAGATACTTCAGTTGGAACAGGTTCCTCTTGCCGTTCATCGGAAACGTTGACCTGTAAATTCATGCGTTACACTCCATTCAGACCCATTCACGGAAGGGACTGCTGCTAGCCATGGCTCGGTTAGAGCCTGACCCAACCATAGTTCATACATCGACGCTCGTCGAGAGGAATGACAGTGTTTTGTGGCGTCTAGTCTATTCGGCATTATATCGCTAATTCTTCTTTAGAACAAATAGGGAACATACATTTATTTTGTGTTATTGCAACCTGACGAACCCGCGACGGCTGGCCGCCTTGGCCTATTGCCTGCAAGAATCGAGAAATCCGCTTTCCGGGATTTCGGAAGGCTTCAATGGCCGTCCCTAGACGAATGCCGCAAACACCCTAGATCGCCTTGGTAATAGGGAGATTGACGGTGGTGAACGATACGGATGCCGCAAAGGCTTTGACGGGTGGTCCCGCCGCTTACGAAGCGGACCGGGGACGCGATGCAGCGACCCCCAACCAGATTCCTGTCAAGGGACTGAAAGACGTCCTCTGGCGGGTGGTGTCAGAGGTCATCGAAGATCGGGTGTCGCTGATTGCCGCCGGCGTTACCTATTACCTGCTGCTGGCGCTGTTTCCGGCGCTTGGTGCGCTAGTGTCGCTCTACGGCTTCGTCGCCGACCCGACGACGATCGCCGCCCATATCGGCTTCCTGTCGGAAATCTTTCCCTCTGGTTCCTTCGATCTCATCCTGTCGCAACTTACGGCGTTGACCCAGCAAAAACCGGGCGCCCTCAGCCTCGGCTTCGTCACGGGTCTGGTCATTGCGCTGTGGAGCGCCAACAACGGCGTCAAGGCGCTCTGCGATGCGATGAACGTTGCCTATGGCGAAGAAGAAAAGCGCGGCATCATCGAATTCAATCTACTTTCGCTGACCTTTACCTTTGGCCTGCTAATCATCGCGGTGGTGCTGATCTTTGCCATCGGCGTCATGCCGGCCGTGCTGGCTTTCGTCTGGCTCGGCCCTTGGACCGACCTTTTGACGCGACTAGCCCGCTGGCCGATCATCCTGGCGCTGGTGATGACCGGCATCGTGCTTCTCTATCATTACGGTCCGAGCCGTGAGCGGGCAAAGCTGGTCTGGCTGAGCTGGGGCGCCGTCTTCAGCACGTTGCTCTGGCTGCTGTCGTCCTTCGGCTTTTCCTATTATCTCGATCATTTTGCCAACTACAACGCCACCTACGGCACGCTTGGGGCGCTGATCGGCTTCATGGTGTGGATCTGGATTTCGGTGATCATCGTCATCGTCGGCGCGGAACTGAATGCAGAACTGGAACACCAGACGCGCGAGGATTCGACCACGGGCCCGCCGAGGCCGATGGGCGAGCGTGGCGCCTATGTCGCAGATACGTTGGGCAAGACAGCTGACTGAGACCTGTCGTCCGCGCCTATTCCGGACGCGATAGGCATTTCACGTACGCATACGCACTTCGTCAAGCATGTCGCCCCACCATTGCATTATGGTCACACGTTCATCCCAATAGGTAGCGCGATTATAAATTCTTCGCACGATAGAACCATCGACGTGCGCGAGTTGAGCTTCAATAGCATCTGATGCGAACAAACCGGATTCGTTGAGAATACTGCTAGCTGATGACCGAAACCCGTGAGCCGTGTGCTCTGTCCCGCTAATACCCATTCGCCGCAGTGCTGAGTTCATCGAATTTTCCGAGAGCACCTTCTTGCCCGACATCATAGATGGAAATACAAACTGAGTATTGTTGAACAATTCTTTCATTTCTGCAATGATAACCATTGCTTGTCGCGATAGCGGCACGTGATGCTCACGCCTCATTTTCGCTTTCGTGGCCGGTATTGTCCAGACACATTTATCAAGATCTAGCTCGGCCCATTCCATGGATCGCGTTTCACCAGGACGAGCAAAACATAAAGCCTGTATCTTAAGCGCCGCGACAAGGGATGGCCAGCCCTCATAGCCATGGATTGCTCTCATTACTCCGCCCAACTCCTTGAGCGTCGTCAATGCAGGATGGCTTTTCGGCAAATGACGTTGAAGAGCCCCTCTCAATGCTGAAGTGGGATCGTTTTCAGCTCTCGCGGTTGCAATAGCAAATCTAAAGACACGCCCAATGGTCGACCGGGTGGCGAGTGCGGTTTCAATCCTCCCGCTTTTCTCTATAGCCGTTAGCACCTGCAGAATATCCTTCGGTGCGATCTGCGTGATCGGAAAAGGTCTGAGCTTTGCGGCGACCACTTCCAGCATCCACTTATTTTTGGCGATGGTCGGCTCAGCACGTTTATCGCGCCGCAACTTGTCAATGAATTCATCGGCAATCAGGCCAAATGTATTGCCAGCGGCAGCTTTCGCTTCGAGCTGTTGACGTTTTTTCGCAATCGAAGGGTCCAAGCCCTCGGCCAGCTTACGCTTCGCTTCTTCCCTTTGAACGCGTGCATCAGCTAACCCCAACGTCGGATAGACACCCAAGGTCAGCGTTTTCCGTTTGCCGAAATAACTATAATCTAGTCGCCACGACTTCCCTCCCGAGGTGGAAACGTAGACGTACAGCCCGTTGCCATCAGCAAGCTTGCGTGGCTTACCATCGGTCTTGGCATTACGAACCTGAATATCAGTTAACGGCATTTACGGTATCGCTCTCTGGCGTTGTCGCTCGGTACCGTAGTTTTTACCGCAAAAAATGCTGGCTGTCACTGTATCTCGTTGGACGTCCTCACGCGCACGCGAGGCAAAAGCCTTTAATTGTCAAGCTATTGCCCATTCTTATTGGGCGTCATTGGATGAGTCTAAACAGGTCGCTGGAGCGGGTGAAGGGAATCGAACCCTCGTATTCAGCTTGGGAAGCTGCTGCTCTACCATTGAGCTACACCCGCACGGCGCGAAGCCTTCCAACAGTTCGGCCGGGCTGTCAAGATGGAATGGCCGGCCGGGATGGCCGGCTACAAGCGGAAATGCTTGGAGAGTTTCAGGCCCTGCGCCTGATAGTTGGAGCCGGCGCCGGTGCCGTAGAGGCTGGCCGGGAGTTCCAGCATGTGCTCGTAGACGAGGCGGCCGACGACCTGGCCATCCTCGAGGATGAACGGGACTTCGTGGCTGCGCACTTCGAGCACCGCGCGGCTGCCACGGCCTCCGGCCGGCGCATGGCCGAAGCCGGGATCGAAGAAGCCGGCATAGTGGACGCGGAATTCACCGACCAGCGGATCGTAAGGGGTCATTTCGGCGGCGTAGTCCGGCGGCACGTGCACCGCCTCGCGCGAGACCAGGATGTAGAATTCGTCGGGATCGAGAATAAGCTCGGTCCGGCCGCGGCTGTAGAGCGGCTCCCAGAAATCGAAAATGTCATGCTGGGCCTTCTTGTCGACATCGACCACCGCCGTGTGATGCTTGCCGCGATAGCCGATCAGCCCATTGCCGTCGCCGACGAGGTCGATCGACAGCGCGATGCCGCCGCCGGTCACGTTTGGCTTCTTGCTGGCGACGAGAGTTTCGGTCTCGTGCAGCGTCAGCAATTCCGGCTCGGACAGCATGGCATGGCCGATCCGAAAGCGGATCTGCGACAGGCGCGAACCACGGCGCACGACGATCGGGAAGGTACGTGGCGAGATTTCCAGGTAGAGCGGGCCGGAATAGCCGGCCGGGATCTTGTCGAACTCCTGCGCATAATCGGTGATGACGCGGGTGAAGATATCGAGGCGGCCGGTCGAGCTTTTCGGGTTGGCCGAGGCGGACATGTCGGAGGGCAGGTCGAGACGCTCCATCAGCGGCACGATGTAGACGCAGCCGGTCTCGAGCACGGCGCTCTCGTTGAGGTCGATAACATGCAGGCTGAGCCGGTCGAGTTTATCGGAGACGAGATTGTTCGGGCCCGGCATGAAGCTGGCCCGGACGCGAAAGGCTTTCGCTCCCAACCTGAGGTCGAGGCTCGCCGGCTGGATCTGATCGAAATCGAGCTCCCTTTCCGTTGTCAGCCGACCGGCGTCGAAAAGAGCGGCAATGGCGCGATCCGCCAAAATTCCAGTGTCGCGAGCCATGTGCTCAATCCTTGTTTTGTCGCGGACAAAACCATATGGGGGCCTTGTTTTGCCGCAGACAAAACCAAATACGGGGAATTGACGCAAGCGGCCAACGGCAGTATTACAGTCTTATCCCGTGGTGATTTGGCCGGTCGGCTTGCAGCCACGTTAAATAAATGGCTAAAAAGACCGGGTTGAAAACCGGTCTGCTTTTGCGACCGGTTTTTTTGTATCACGAAGGTGGTGATGGCATGACCAAGACTTGGCGCCCCGCAACACAACTTGTCCATGGCGGCACGTTGCGCTCGCAATTCGGCGAGACATCCGAAGCAATCTATCTGACACAGGGTTTTGTCTACGACAGCTCGGAGGCGGCAGAGGCCCGCTTCAAGGGTGAGACGGAAGGCTTTATCTACGCGCGCTACGGCAGCCCGACCAACGACATGTTCGAAAAGCGCATGTGCATGCTGGAAGGCGCCGAGGAAGCCCGCTCGACAGCATCGGGCATGGCCGCGGTCAGCGCGGCTATTCTCTGCCAGGTGAAGGCAGGCGACCATATCGTCGCCGCCCGCGCCCTGTTCGGCTCGTGCCGCTGGGTCGTCGAGACATTGGCGCCGCGTTACGGCATCGAATGCACGCTGGTCGACGGCCGCGATCTCGCCAACTGGGAAAAGGCCATCCGCCCGAACACCAAGGTGCTGTTCCTGGAGAGCCCCACCAATCCGACGCTCGAGGTGGTGGACATTGCCGGCGTCGCGAAACTCGCCAACCAGATCGGTGCCAAGCTTGTCGTCGACAATGTGTTTGCGACACCGCTGTTCCAGAAGCCGCTCGAACTCGGCGCCCACATCGTCGTCTATTCGGCCACCAAGCATATCGATGGACAAGGTCGTTCGCTCGGCGGCGTCGTACTATCGGACAAGGAATGGGTCGACGAGCACCTGCAGGACTATTACCGGCACACCGGCCCCTCAATGTCGCCGTTCACAGCCTGGACGCTGCTGAAGGGGATCGAGACCCTGCCGCTGCGCGTCAAGCAGCAGACGGAGAACGCCGGTCGCATCGCCGACTTCCTGGCCGACAACAGCAAGGTCGCCAAGGTGATCTATCCCGGCCGCAAGGATCATCCGCAGGCCGATATCATCGCCAAGCAGATGACCGGCGGCTCGACACTGGTCTGCATGGAACTCAAGGGCGGCAAGGAAGCGGCATTCGCGCTGCAGAATGCACTGGAGATCGTCAAGATCTCCAACAATCTCGGCGACGCCAAGAGCCTGATCACCCATCCGGCCACCACTACACACAAAAACCTGACCGACGAGGACCGCGCTGAGCTCGGAATTTCTCCCGGCACGGTACGGTTTTCGGCCGGCATTGAAGACACGGACGATCTCATCGAGGATTTCGCCCGGGCACTGGAAAAGGTCTCGGCCTGATCGGACGTCAAACAGGCTGCCCGGCCTTGCCGGGCGGCTACCCGCCGGGTCCGTGTTAACCCCGCACATTATCCTTAATATTCAAAAGGCCGCGTCAGCCATCGCATTTGGCCTTAATTAGCCCTCCCTTCCTTGACGAAGGTTGAAGGCTGGAGGATATCGTAACCAAATTCATTGAAGGTGGCTGGGATGTACCGCGCCCTTACACGAGATATCGAAGTCATCGTCGAGCCGTTCTATCTGGAGGAGCAATCCGATCCGGAAGACAGCCGCTATGTCTGGGGCTACCGGATCGTCATCTCCAACCACTCGACATCGGCAGTCCGGCTGGTCACGCGCTACTGGAACATCACCGACCAGAACGGCCAGGTCGACGAAGTCACCGGTCCCGGCGTCGTCGGCGAACAGCCGCAGTTGAACCCCGGGGACACGTATGAATATTCGTCAGGCTGCCCGCTGGACACGCCGTCAGGCATGATGTTCGGCCATTACTCCATGGAAAACGACATCGGCGAAACGTTCGAGGTCGAAATCCCGGCTTTCTCCCTGGATTCTCCCGGCCTGATGCGGACGCTGAACTGACGTCGCCCGAAAACGGCGACTGTTGTCGTCAGCTCTTGACCAGTATCTCGGCTGCTTCATAGCGATAAGTTGTCGAACAGAATTCACACGTGACCGAAATCAGCCCGTCTTCCTCGCTTTCAGCCATCTCCTCCGCCGAAAATCCCTGCAGCACGCCCTTGATCTTGTCGCGCGAACAGCTGCAACGGTCGAAGACCGGCTGCGGGGCGTAAACGCGGGCGCCACGCTCGTGGAACAGCCGGTAGAGCAGGCGCTCGGTACCGACCAGTGGATCGGTCAATTCATCGGCATCAACCGTTTCCAACAGCGAGCGGGCCTCGGCCCAGGCATCATCGTCCTTGTGGTCGATCGCGTTCTCATCGCCGTCGCCGCCGTGGAGATCCGGCAGGCGCATGCGCTCCGGCGCGTCCGGCAGAAACTGCGCTATGACGCCGCCTGCCCGCCAGCGATGACGCGGCTTGCCGGCTTCGTCGCGATCGAACAGCTCTGCCGCACCGAGGCGAACCCGGGTCGGGATCTGCTCCGACTGGCGGAAGTAGACGCCAGCGATATCTTCCAGCGACGATCCGTCGAGCGGCACGATACCCTGGTAGGGCTGAGAATACTGGCCCTGGTCGATGGTGAAGGCGAGGATGCCCTTGCCGAGCAATTGCTCCGGCTCGGTTTCTCCGGCCTTGATAGCGGCTGCCAGTGCTTCCTCATCGAAACGGGCATAGGCGCGGACATTTTCCGGCGTCGAGAAATCGGCCACCAGCAGGTCGACCGGTCCGTCGCCCTTGGTCTGGACCGTGAACTTGCCTTCGAACTTCAGCGATGTGCCGAGCAGAACCGTGAGCACGATGGTTTCGGCCAGCAGCCTCGCCACCGGCGCCGGATAATGGTGGCGCTCGAGGATGGTGTCGAGCATCGGACCGAGCTGGACGGCACGGCCGCGCACATCCAGGCTCTCCACCTGGAATGGAACGACGTGATCGTCGCCGGCGTAGCCGAACTCTCCCAGCGCTGCTGCACTGTCTGCCATGGGTCTACTCCTTGATGCCGGACGGGTCACGCCACGGCAGCCACTCGTCTGCAACGGCGGCTTGGTTGATCTCAGATCGCGCCCAGGCACCACGCGAGAATAGACTTCTGCGCATGGAGGCGGTTTTCCGCCTCGTCGAATACAACGGATTGCGGGCCGTCGATCACCTCGTCCGTCACCTCTTCGCCGCGGTGGGCGGGCAGGCAATGCATGAACAGAGCGTCTTTTCCTGCCTCTGCCATCAGAGCCGCATTGACCTGGTAGGGCTGAAAGACATTGTGACCACGGGCCCGATGCTCCTGATTCATGGAAACCCAGGTATCGGTCACCACGCAATCGGCCCCGGCGACCGCACGGTCGGCATCATGGCTGAGCATGATCTCGGCGCCCTGATTGCGGGCCCAGTTCAAATAGTGATCCTTCGGCTCGGAGCCAAGGGGGACCGCCATATTCATGCGATAGCCGAAACGCGCCGATCCCTCGATCAGCGAATGCAGCACATTGTTGCCATCGCCGGACCAGGCAACCGTCTTGCCCTTGATCGGACCGCGGTGCTCCTCGAAGGTCATGATGTCGGCCATCACCTGGCAGGGATGGGTATCGTCGGTGAGCGCGTTGATGACCGGCACCGTTGCGTGCTCCGCCATTTCCAACATGCGCGAATGCTGGGTGGTACGGATCATGATGGCATCGACGTAGCGCGACAGGACCTTGGCGGTATCGCCGATCGTCTCGGCGCGGCCAAGCTGCATCTCGGTACCGGAGAGGAACAGCGTTTCGCCGCCGAGCTGGCGCATGCCGACATCGAACGAGACGCGGGTGCGGGTCGAGGGCTTTTCGAAGATCATCGCCAGCATCTTGCCTTCCAGCGGCCGGCCGGCAGTGCCCGCCTTGGTCGCCTTCTTGCGGAGGATTGCGTCGTCGAGGATCTTGCGCAGGTCGCCTGACGCGACAGTCGAGAGATCGAGGAAATGTTTCGGGGAGGCCATGTCTACCTGTGCTCCAAAAATGAAAACGCCCGTGGCGGGCACGAAGCCCCGAACCCACGGACGTAGAATTCAAGCCGATTTGCGGGATTTCTGGGCGCGCAATGCTTCTGCGGCACGCTCTACGCGGGCGAGACCTTCGCGGGCGTCTTCGGCAGTGGCGATAAGGGGCGGCAGCAACCGGATAACGTTATCGCCGGCGGGAACGCCCAGCAGATGCTCGGCACGGATGGCCTGCAGCAGTTCGCCAGCCGGGATCGCCGCCTTGATACCGAGCAGCAGTCCCTGGCCGCGCACCTCTTCGATGATGTCGGGATAACGGTCCTTCAGCGATGCCAGTCCCTGGCGGAAAACCAGGGATACGTCGTTGACATGCTGCAGAAAGCCTTCAGCCAGGATGACGTCCAGCACTGCGCCGCCGACGGCCATGGCAAGCGGATTGCCGCCGTAGGTCGAGCCGTGGGTGCCGGCCTTCATACCGGAGGCAGCTTCTGCAGTCGCGAGACAAGCACCGAGCGGAAAGCCGCCACCGATGCCCTTGGCCACGGCCATGATGTCAGGCGTGATGCCAGACCATTCATGGGAAAAGAATTTTCCCGAGCGACCGACGCCGGACTGGACCTCGTCGAGGATCAGCAGCAGGCCGTGCTCGTCGCAGAGTTCGCGAAGCGAACGCATGAACTCCTTGGCAACCGGGCGAACGCCGCCCTCGCCCTGCACCGGCTCGATGAGGATCGCTGCGGTCGCATCAGAGATCGCGGCCTTGACAGCCTCGAGGTCGCCGAACGGGACCTGGTCGAAGCCAGGGGCCTTCGGGCCGAAGCCTTCGAGGTATTTTTCCTGGCCGCCGGCAGCGATCGTCGCCAGGGTTCGTCCGTGGAAGGCGCCCTCAAAGGTGATGATGTGGAATTTTTCCGGATGACCCTTCGAGTACTGATAGCGGCGGGCCGTCTTGATGGCGCATTCGAGCGCTTCGGCGCCGGAATTGGTGAAGAACACCTTGTCGGCGAAAGTCGCATCGGTCAGCCGCCTGGCAAGCATTTCCTGGCCCGGGACCTCATAGAGGTTCGACAGGTGCCAGACTTTTTCAGCCTGCGTCTTCAGCGCTTCGACGAGGTGCGGGTGTCCATGACCGAGCGACGATACGGCGACGCCCGCGCCGAAATCCAGATAGCGCTCGCCCGTTTCCGTGATCAGCCATACGCCCTCGCCTCGCTCGAACCGCAGTGGCGCGCGCATATAGGTGTCGTAGAGTGGCGCGGCTTCGGCCATGGCGCAATTCCTTCGATCGATCAGGACGTGACGGCCGTTGTCCTGCAACGCCGCCGTCGGCAATGAAAAATGCCGCCTTGCGGCGGCCTGGGCACTATTGTCGTTCCGCGGAACCATGTCAACAAACAGTGGATTAGTCAACGAATAGTTGATTTTAACCTTGCGGCAAAAGCCATATCGTGAGGGTCTGGAGAAGGCGCTAAAGCTATTGCAGAAATACCACAGTAGGCAGCAAGTTGGGGAAAACTTGGAAATCGATTCCCCTCGATTCCCGCGACTCTTGTCACGGAGTCAGCCTCACACTAGGTTAAATCTTGATTACTAGACTGCAATGCGGCGGACCTAGTCACCACAATTTAAGAGCGTTTTGTGCCTCGATAGCATTCGAGGCAATGGCGAAGGATTCCGCCATCATGAACGCAGTCGGAGACAAGCATGAATTGGACGGACGAGCGCGTCGAAAGGCTCACGAAATTATGGGCCGAAGGATTGAGCGCTAGCCAGATCGCGGCGCAGCTCGGCGGCGTCAGCCGCAACGCTGTCATCGGCAAGGTCCATCGACTTTGCCTGCCAGGCCGAGCCAAGGCCGGTGGCACATCGTCCACGGCGCGCTCTACCAAGCGTAGCGTCGCTCCGGCCCGGCCAACAACCTTTGGCGCCCGCCCTGCCGCTCCGCGCACGACGGTCCGTGCCGAAGGCGTAGCCACGGTCAAGGAAGATGCCGAGCTCGACGCTACGGCGCCCGTGCAATTTCGCCCATCCTCGAATGCCATCGCGCCGGTTGCCCGCCGCATTGGCCTGACGGACCTGACGGAACGCACCTGCAAGTGGCCGGTAGGCGACCCGCTGAAGGACGACTTCCACTTCTGCGGCCATGAATCGCCGGACCAGTCGCCTTACTGCACATACCACCAGAAGTTGGCGTATCAGCCAGTTCACGAGCGCCGCCGCGCCGCCCGCTAAGCCGGGTAAGACGACAACAAAGAACGGGCCGCGAGGCCCGTTTTGCGTTTCAGGTTTTTATGGCCCAGAAACGTGTCAGGGATGCAAACTCGCACCTTTGACGATCTTGTCCACGATCTTCTTTTCGCCCCGCACCGCGATGCCGACCAGCTTGGCGGTGTCGGGACTGAACTCGAGGAATACGGCACGGTTGGCTTTATCGTGACCTGTCGCGAACATCTCTTCGATGTAGGCAGACACTTTCGCCTGGCGCTCCAGCGCGCGCTTGTGGATGGTCCTCAATACGTCCTGATCCGCCACAAGCACGACCATCGGCTGAACGCTCATAGGATTGTAGACATGGCCCAGAGCATCCCGGTATGCTTCGCCGATGATTTCCGGCGACTGGGCAATGATCCCGCTCACCAGAAAGGCAGTGACGTTGAGCTTCTGCCAGGTGGCAAGGTCATGGCGGATGACAATCGCGATTTTGGTATCGAACATGTCCAAGAACTCCATGGAAGGCATCGAAAGAGACGATCGAATAGCGCCTGCCGATGCCCTCGGTCTTGAACGTTCGTGCAAGAGCGGTTTTCGCGACGGACTGAGCATCGCTGCTTCCAGCCATGGCGTCGAGCGCATGGAAGCGCGCTTTCATGGCAGAGGCTTTTCACCGCACAGACACGACACATATGCGCTGGGCCTCACTCTTCGAGGTGTCCAGACGTTCCGCTATCGCGGCGCGGAGCGCTTCAGCCGTCCCGGCAACGTGATCGTGCTGCATCCCGATGAAGTCCACGATGGCGCGGCCGGCACCGACGACGGACTGATCTACCGGATGCTCTATTTGCCGCCCGCGCTGGTCGACCTCCTCGAGGCGGGCAATCGGGCGCTGCCCTTCGTCCGCGATCCCGTCGTGACTGACGCTGGCCTATTGTCAGCGCTGGCGGACATCCTGTCGGATCTCGACCATGCGCCGAACGATCTGGCAATGGACGACGCGGTTGCGCGGCTGACGGCAGGACTCTTCCGACAGGCCGACGACCCGAGGAAAGCACCCACGAGAATCGATCGCCCAGCTGTCATGCTGGCGCGTGATTTTTTGACCGAGCATTGCGAAGAGGGTGTCAGTTCCGAAACGTTGGAGGCGATCAGCGGCTTGGACCGATACGAGCTGGCGCGGCAGTTCCGGCGTGCGTTCGGCACCAGTCCGCACCGCTATCTCGTGATGCGCCGCCTTGACCGAGCCAAGCGGCTGCTAGGTGCCGGCTATAGCCTTGCCGGAGCAGCTGCAGAAGCGGGGTTTGCCGATCAGGCACATTTTACCCGCCATTTCCGGGCGGCCTTCGGCATGACCCCGGGCAGATGGCTGGCAATGCACGATTGCCAACCCTTATAGCTTCAACCCGCGAAACGGCGGACTTTAGTCACCTGCACAGCTTCAGACTTCCATGGAGTAGCCTGCGCCGCGTACTGTGCGGATGACGTCCTGCATGTTGGAAAAGTTCAGAGCCTTGCGCAGCCGGCCGACATGCACGTCGACGGTGCGTTCGTCGACGTAGATGTCATGGCCCCAGACGCCGTCGAGCAGTTGCGAGCGGGAAAACACACGGCTTGGCGATGCCATCAGGAATTCCAGCAGGCGGAATTCTGTCGGGCCGAGACGAACCTCGCGGCTCTTGCGATGAACCCGGTGCGTCTCGCGGTCGAGTTCGATATCGCCGCAACGAAGGACGCTGGAGAGCACTTCAGGGCGGGCGCGGCGCAGCATGGCGCGGACGCGGGCCATCAGTTCTGGCGTAGAGAACGGCTTGACGACATAGTCGTCTGCGCCCGTGGAAAGGCCCCGGACGCGTTCGCTCTCTTCGCCACGCGCCGTCAGCATGATGATCGGCAGACGCTCGGTCTCCGGCTTCATGCGCAGGCGGCGGCACAGTTCGATGCCGGAAACACCCGGCAGCATCCAGTCGAGGATCAGGAGATCCGGAATGCGCTCCTGCAAGCGCATCTCGGCTTCATCGCCTCTGAGGATCGTATCGACTTCGAAACCTTCTGCTTCAAGGTTATAGCGCAGCAACACGCTCAGCGCTTCTTCATCTTCTACGACGGCAACTCTCGGAACCATGGGGCCCGCTCTCCTTCAAAAACCCTTCGGGCCTATTCCGTCATGGCGCCGACGGTGTTGGCAGTATCGTCCTTCGGGCGGTCGCCCTCGGGCAATGCACCGGTCGCCATGTAGAAAATCGTCTCGGCGATGTTGGTGGCGTGGTCGCCGATGCGCTCGATGTTCTTGGCGCAGAACAGCAGATGCGTGCAGGTGGTGATGTTGCGCGGATCTTCCATCATGTAGGTCAGCATCTCGCGGAACAGCGAGGTGTACATCGCGTCGATTTCCTCGTCGCGCTCGCGGATGGAGACAGCCTTGTCGGGCGAGCGGGTCGTATAGACGTCGAGGACTTCCTTCAACTGGACGAGCGCCAGTTCTGACAAATGCTCGATGCCGCGCGCCAAGCTGCGCGGTACGCCGGTGCCCTGCACAGCGATAACACGCTTGGCAGTGTTCTTGCCAAGATCTCCGACGCGTTCCAGATCGGCGGCAATCCGGATCGAGCCCATGATCTCGCGCAGGTCGGCAGCCATCGGCTGGCGGCGTGCGATTGTCAGGATCGCCTTGTCGCCGACTTCGCGCTCGGCATGATCGAGGATCGTATCGTCAGAGATGACCTTCTGGGCCAGTCCGACATCGCCATTGACCAGAGCGCGGACGGATTCACCGACCATCTGCTCGGCAAGGCCACCCATCTCGGAGATGCGCCGCGTCAGGAATTTCAAATCTTCGTCGTAGGCGGAATGAATGTGTGTCGAAACCATTTTCTATCCTCAAATTGAAAGGCGTCACGGAACGTAGGTCTGCTCGGCGCGGCGACGGCAACGCGTTTCGCCTTTTCGAGGCCCTTTTTGATATCGGCCTAATGCTCGCCCTTTTATGTCAGGCCAATGAAACAATTATGACAATCGAAATCATTGAATTAATTCAGTTTTCGCGGCGCCCAATAAAGCGCCACCAGGTTATTCAGAAGCGCACGGTGAAATCCGTGCCGCGGCCGACTTCGGATTTGACGATCAGCCGGGCTCGGTGACGGGTCAGGATGTGCTTGACGATGGCGAGCCCGAGGCCAGTGCCCTTCTTGGACCGACTGTTTTCGACGCTGACGCGATAAAACCGCTCGGTCAGGCGCGGCACGTGTTCGGCCGGAATGCCGCCGCCGCTATCGGACACGGTGACCTCCACCGGCTCGCCGGGCTTGTTGCGCAATGTCACGTCGACGCGCTTGCCCTCCTGCCCATACTTGCAGGCATTCTCGATCAGGTTTTCGAAAACCTGCACCAGTTCGTCGCGGTCACCAGTCACTTCGGCCTTGCCTGATGGCATATGCAGATTGATGGTGACATCGAGATCCATCGCCAGCGGAACAAGCGCATCGCGCACATGGCCAAGCAGCGGCACGAGATCGACCTTCTGGTCCGGTGCCAGATGCGACTTCAACTCGAGCCGCGACAGCGACAGCAGATCATCGACCAGCCGGCTCATGCGGGTCGCCTGATCGAACATGATCGCGAGAAAGCGCTCCTGCGCCTTGGGATCGTTGCGCGCTGGCCCCTGGATGGTCTCGATGAAGCCGCGCAGCGAGGCCAGGGGGGTGCGCAACTCATGGCTGGCGTTGGCGACGAAATCCGACCGCATGCGGTCGATATGACGCAACTCCGAGACATCGCGGAACGACAGCAGGAAGAAAGTCTGGTTGCCGAGATCGGCAAGCGCCAGCTCGATAGGCGCAATCCGCACGATGAAGACACGCTCCGACGGCAGGCGCTCGGAATGCTCGATCTGGTTGGGCACGCCGGTGGCAATCGTTTCCCGCACCATGTCGAGAATGCCGGGCGAGCGCAGCTTTGCCGACAGGTGGGCGCCAATCGGGAACAGGTCGAGCGCCCGCTCTGCGGCAGGATTCTGATAGAACACCGACGCCTCGCGATCCAGCACCAGCACGGGCATGTCGAGACCAGCGAGGCCTGCCGTCATCGGCCTCAGGACTGCCGCCAGATCCACCGGCGCCGGCTCGACTTTCGCCGGCTGCGCTCTGCGCGCCACCAGGGGTGCGCGCAACAGGGCAACGGCAACCACGACCAGCAGCACGGCGAGGATGGCGACCACGTCGGTACCCTCCGCCATGGCCAGCAAGGCAACCAGCACGGCCAGAATCAGGATCGCTCTTTCCTGCTTCAAGCGCTGCCCGAGCCGATTTAAAATTGATGTATTCTCTTCCAACGCCGCCGGTCCGATTCTACGTCCACACGTCTAAGACTCGGACTGATATAGCAAATTCATGACAGAAGTTTTCAGCACTATCCACAGTCCCGCAACCGTTGTGCTTCCGCGACGACCGTAGTCGGCGGAAGGCTTGAAATGACACGGTAAATATGTGTCTTCTGAGCCGGTTTATAATTTTTACGAACTGAGCCCAGAAGGCAAATACAGGCCAAGGGCCCGAGGAGGATCTATGGGAGACGAAGTCGAAAGCCGCGTGGTCGAGCTGGAGCTGCACGGCAAACGGCGTATCTTCGACGTCGACGACCCCGTTCTGCCCGACTGGGTCGCAGACAAGGCGCTGTCGTCCGGCCACTTTCCTTATAAGAAAAAGCTGAAAAGCAGCGAATACATGGACGATCTGAAAGCGCTTCAGATCGAACTCGTGAAGGTACAGTTCTGGTTGCAGGCGACGGGCAAGCGGATCATGGCCATTTTCGAAGGCCGGGATGCTGCCGGCAAGGGCGGTGCGATCTTTGCGACGTCCGCCCACATGAACCCACGCCTTGCGCGGGTCGTGGCGCTCAGCAAGCCGAACGACCGCGAAGCCGGACAATGGTATTTCCAGCGCTACGTCGACCAATTCCCGACATCAGGCGAATTCGTCCTTTTCGACCGCTCCTGGTACAACCGCGCCGGCGTCGAGCCGGTGATGGGGTTTTGCACGCCGGAACAATACGAGCAGTTCCTTCACCAGGCGCCGCAGATGGAGAAAATCGTCGAGCATGAGGGCATCATGTTCTTCAAGTTCTACCTCGACATCGGCCGGGAAATGCAGCTGAAACGCTTTCACGACCGGCGCCACGATCCGCGCAAGGTCTGGAAGCTGTCATCCATGGATATCGCCGCCCTCGGCAAGTGGGACGACTACAGCGAGAAGCGCGACCGGATGCTGAAGGAAACCCACACGGACTATTCGCCATGGACCGTTCTCCACGCCAACGACAAGCGGCGCGCCCGCCTCAACCTGATCCGGCACATACTTTCGACGCTGGACTATCCCGGGAAGGATAAAGGCGCCATCGGCGAGATCGACAGGAAGATCCTGGGCTCGGGACCAGGCTTCCTCAAATGATTGGGAACGGGGCGCCTCAGGGCGCCTCGTTTCCGGGCAGCACGCGAATGGCGTAGATATTGACGCCGGTCGACTTGCCGTCGACATCCGTATTGAACACGAGGTTGCCGGAAGCATCAGCCGGCAGGGGTTTGTTGAAACGCAGCTGGAACAGCGCATCGGACTTCTGGCGCGTCACATCGAACCGGTGACGGCCGCAACCGCCATAGGTACCGAAACTGCATTCGACCGTGATCTGCGTCGGGGCATCCGAGATCGCCTGCAGCGTCATGGCAACCGTTACCGGCTTGCCTGAGAGCTTCTGCAGGGTAGCCGCTGGAACGGGGATCGCGACATTGCCGGTGGTGTCAGGCGATTGCGAGGTCAGACGGACTGTCGGACCTTCATTTTCCGAGGCGTTTTCGATCTTCGCCTGTGTGCCGCTGACAGCCTTTGCGGCATCGGTCGGCCCGAAGATCTGTATCCAGTCGGCCGAGAACCGGTCCTGCGGATCGATCGTCGCCAACCCGGCATTGCTGCCGGAGTCGAGATCGGCGTTGTTGTCGTTGGCGTCTTCGCCTTCGGGAGTGATCTGTGCCGGCTGGTTGCGGACGCTGGTGTCACGCTGCGCTGCTGTCAGCAGCACGCCCGAGGTTTTTACCCACCAGGCACCAATGCCGAGAAAGGCGACGACGATGCAAAACACCAGCAGGCGGGAAAAGAACTTGCGCGGCTTTCGACGGCTGGCCGCCCGCTCCGGCTTGAAATCCATGCTGCGCGACGGCGCCGCCATCGACGGCTCCTCGTAGGCGCCCGGTTCGGCTGCAAGGTGATCACCGGGACCTGCATGGATGCCGCCAAGGTCACCTTCGTCGGTATAGCCGGAAGACGACGTATCGGCATCGCGCGTCTCGCCGCGCAACTCCATTCCGGGCTCCATGCGTCCCGGCTGCTGTGTCGCCTCGGGCCGCACTGCGGCGCCGAGCGGTGGCGCTGCGGGTGAAATCGGGGCGAGCCTGGGAGCGGCCGTAGATGTGGGAATGGCCTGGGCGGCGGCAGGCCGTGAAGCCGGCTGCACCACCGGCCTTGCAGGCTGCGGCACTGGCTCGGCGGGTGGGGCCGACGGTGCGGGCTCGCCAGCCGGCTGGACAACGGCAGCCTCGCGAAGCCTCGCGCGCTCCTCGCCCTCGATCGCGCGGATCGTTAGTTCCAGACGCTGGCGCTGGGCGGCAACGGTTTCGACGTCGGTGATGTCCTGCTTGCGCAGGCCGGCTTCCAGCGCCTGGCGGGCCGACTGGTAGACGCGAGCCCGGACCTCGGGGTTGTCGCGCTCGGATCGCTCCAAGGCGCTTCTGATGGCCGTTTCTAATCCGCTCACATCCGGTCCTTCACTCTGACTGGCGACGCCATGCAATCCTGACAATTGACTGGCAGGAATCGGTAATGCTCTGTCCGGCGATACGCAAGGGTCGGTACCATGCAGATGCCATTAGACCGGGGATAAGACAGGTTACCACGGCTTTTGTCCAAAGATAGCGGCGCTTCCGCCACCATCAAGGGTGCAAGCACCATCGCCGGCATGATCGGAAACCGACTTTTCCCGCCGATCCGAACCTGATAGCAAAACGTGGCGCAGCTATCGGCGCCGAAAAGCACAGGAGCTTGCCAATGGCGCTTCCACCGATCCTGACGCGCGGCCTGCGCCTGCCGGTCGTGGCATCGCCGCTTTTCATCATTTCCCATCCGACGATGACACTCGCGCAGTGCAAGGCAGGCGTCGTCGGCAGCTTTCCGGCCCTCAATGCCCGCCCGGAAAGTCTTCTGGACGAATGGCTGGCAGAAATCACCGAGACGCTGGCTGCACACGACGCTGCCCATCCCGACCAGCCAGCCGCGCCCTACGCCGTCAACCAGATCGTCCACAAGTCCAACCGGCGGCTGGAGCACGACCTCTCGCTCTGCGTGAAATACAAGACACCCATCGTCATCTCATCGCTGGGGGCGGTGCCGGAGGTCAATGCGGCCGTCCACTCCTATGGCGGCATCGTGCTGCACGATGTCACGACCCTGCGCCACGCCCGCTCGGCGATCGCCAAGGGTGCGGATGGCCTGATCGCGGTGGCAGCGGGTGCCGGCGGCCACGCGGGGTCGCTGTCGCCCTTTGCGCTCGTCCAGGAAATCCGGCAATGGTTTAACGGCCCGCTGCTTCTCGCCGGCGCCATCTCGACAGGCGGCGGCATTCTGGCGGCCGAGGCGATGGGCGCCGACATGGCCTATATCGGCTCGCCTTTCATCGCGACCGAGGAGGCCCAAGCGAGCAGCGCCTACAAGCAGGCAATCGTCGATGGCAAGGCCGCCGACATCGTCACCTCCAGCTACTTTACCGGGGTCAGCGGCAACTATCTAAAAGCCTCGATCCTCGCCGCAGGACTTGATCCCGACAACCTGCCCGGGGATGCCGCGACAATGGACTTCGAACAGGCAGGCTCGGGCGCCAAGGCCTGGAAGGACATCTGGGGTTCGGGACAGGGCATCGGCGCAATCGATGCCATCGTTCCCGTGCGGGATCTCGTCGACCGTCTGGAGCGGGAATACCGGCAGGCGCGCGTACGACTGCTCCGGTGACAAAGCCTAAGACGGTTTTTTGGCGATCAGCCAACAGAGCGCTTGAAATCTCGTTCGAGAGACTGTATCAGCCCCATGCACATCGAAGGCCGTCCCTGACGCCGCGATTGCCGCTTTAGCTCAGGTGGTAGAGCACATCATTCGTAATGATGGGGTCAGAGGTTCGAGTCCTCTAAGCGGCACCATTTTTCCTGTGTTCAGAACTATACAAAGATCGTTCATCCATGCATTTCGTTGAAGGCGTCCAAGCCCCGGTCGGGAGCTGGCTTGCGGACATATGCTGCCCTGCATGCGGCCATCGGAATGTGATGCTCGGATTTTCCCGGGTTCCCGATCTTCAATGGTCCTATGGCGAAAACAGCGGTTCGCAGCCGGAGGCCATCAAATATTACGCCGGACTTCGACAGTGTCCCAACCCGGAGTGCCACGCCGTCATCTCGGCGTTTTCGGACAGCGAGGGAGGCCGCTCCGTTCACCGGCCGGAAGTCCTCGTGTTCTCCGGGAGCAACCTTCCGCCCGGTCTCATGGGCACCATCGAGGAGGCAGTCCAGTGTCATGCGGTGGGGCTTTACGTGGCCTCGGCGGTGCTGGTCCGCCACATGCTCGAGCATCTCTGCAACGACATCGGCGCCGACGGAGAAGGCCTGCAAAGCCGCATCGCTGCCCTCAACACATTTACGCCCATGACCGGAGAGCGCCCGGGCGTCGCGGGCGGCGCTCGCATCGTTTTCAACGATGACGCGGATATACAAACGCGGGAGCCCTATACCGTCAGCTCGGAAGAAAGCGAGCTCGCCATCTATCTGGCAAGGCAGCTGTTGCGGGCTGTCTACCAATACGGCAGCCTCAGGTCACGGTTGATGGCACTCAGGACCGCTCCCGGGATGGGGTGAACAAGTAGTCCTGCTCCGATCAGGCATGATCGCCAGCCGCCGTTCAGGCCAGCGCGAACTGCGGGAAGGATTTGCGATCAATGTGGTAGATCGCGAGATAATCGTTTTCCCTGAAGAAATTCGGGTCCTGCGCGTAGGCAAAGGCATTTGCCCACCGCAAAGGATTGATTTCGCGGTGAACCCTGCCGACCATGGCGGCCGGCTTGAATTCGAGCGAGTGAGCGACTCCGTCCACCGGGACGAACGAGAAGCCGCCGTGCAGCCCCATGTAGAACTGGTAGGTGATGTGATCGTAGAGGTTATGGGCAAACCTTTCGACGAATTGCAGGCTCGTGTCCCACTCCATCCAGTTCAGAAATCCGGGAACGCTTCCAGCTGCGTAGACCGGAATATCCCACCACCAGCTATAGAATCCCCAGTTGCGCGATATCGCCTGGATATCGGCGTGCTCGGCGTGCGGCGATAGCGCCGTCGACGATGCGTGCATGATCGTGCGTTCCGCCGCGTGTTTTTGCGTGAGCAATCCGGCGTACCAACGGGCCTGCGAAACGACCTGCTCCGCCGCCGCCGTCCATCCGGTCGGCCGGAGAATGAAGGTCTCGGCGTCGACGCAGAGGATGTAGTCGTAGGACTTGTGAACCAGCGAGAGAGCGAGAAACTTCTTGACCGTCGGCCACGTCTTGCGATCGGCGACGACAGAGATTGCGCCGCCGGTAAAATGATCGTCGAGGACGATCGCATGGTAATAAAGGGACGCCGATGGCTGGTGCATCGTTGCAAAAGCCCGACGGTCAGCATCGGTCGAGAACACAAAGACGATGTCGTAGTCGGAACCGACGCTCTGGTAGAGAAGGTTGATGCCATACATGAAATAGGCGTCGTGGATGGGAACGACGAGTGCTGTCCGATTCACAGGCCGTGCGATCTCGCCGCACTCCTGAAGATAGTGGGTCTCCTCTGCACCACCGAGGCGAAACCGGCCTTCCATCTCATAGCGACCGTCGTTCTCGGTTATGCGATCGAACCGAGTAGAGACGGCACCGTCCTGATTGAGAAACTCGACAGCGCCCGCCTTCACTCTCCAGGCGTTCTCGTTTGGGTGCGAGTAGTCCTGCAGATGGCCGCCGGATCGCAGGGTAAGCCTTGGCGATACCACCGCTTTCGTATCTACGTTGCCAAAACTCCAAGCCCTGTTCTTCATCAGAATTTCGAGGGAAAAATCGTCGAACTCATGCGCCATGGTTTATTCCTGCATTTGACGGAAATCTCCGGCACCGACGAAAGGTGGGTAGGACACCCATCTGGCGGAAGCCGTCTGCAGCGAAAACTTTTGGCGATGGACGCGCAACGTCCAATACCTCTCCGCCTCCCCCGTAATACCCGCAGGAATAGAGATGCGACCTTGTCCGGGCCTGATGGTTCGGGGTGGTGGTGCCTGTCGCGCGGCTGGGTGCGAGACGACGAGGTTGCAGCTACGGTCGAAATACGAAGCCGGCGAGCGGATGCGGGCACAGTCTGCGGGCCCGCATCCGCTTGCCGATCAGAACACTTGGCGCAGGATCACGTAGAGCACGAAGGCGATGGCGATCGAGGCTGGCAGGGTGAGAACCCAGGCGGTCAGCATGTTGCGGATGGTCGACCATTGCAGGCCGGAGCCGTTGGCCGCCATAGTTCCGGCAACGCCGGACGAGAGCACGTGGGTGGTAGAAACCGGCAGGCCGAAATGGTCGGCGGCACCGATGGTGATCATCGCCACCACTTCGGCAGCGCCACCCTGGCCGTAGGTCAGGTGTGTCTTGCCGATCTTTTCGCCGACGGTGATAACGATGCGTTTCCAGCCGATCATAGTGCCGAGCCCAAGTGCCAGCGCAACGGCCACCTTGACCCAGGTCGGGATGAACTTCGTCGCGTTGTCGACGGCCTTGTGATAGCCGGTGACAGCGGCAAGATCTTTTGCATCCATCGCCAGAAGCTTCTGCTTGTCGATGAGCTTCAGCGCTTCGCCGATCAGGTAGATGTCGTTGCGAACGTTGCCGACCATGTTAGGAGGCACGGCTTCGAGGGTCGGAAAGGCAGCGACTTCCTGGCTGGTGGTATGGATATACTGTTGCAGCGCCGGTGTCGTCGCGTCGTTCCAGGTCTTTGTCTTGACGGCATCCGAGACGGCGGCCTTGGCATCGGCGACAACGATGCCCGGCTTGACGTACTTGCCGAGCGCGGTCTCGACTTGCGCAGAAGCGGATTTGTACGCTTCAAGATAATTGACGTCGGGTGTCCGGTTGAGAGCAAATGCGGTCGGCACGAGACCGATCAGGATGAGCATGATCAGGCCCATGCCTTTCTGGCCATCGTTGGATCCGTGGGCAAAGCTGACCCCTGTGCACGTAAAGATCAGCAGGCCGCGGATCCACAGTGGCGGAGGGCCGTTGGTCTTCGGCTCCTCGTAGAGCGCCTTGTTCTTGATGAAGACCTTCATGGCCAGAAGCAGGATGGCGGAGAAGCCGAAGCCGATCAGTGGCGATATCAGCAGCGAAAGGCCGATATTGGTTGCCTGCGACCAGTCGACGCCACTGGTTGCGCTGCCGGCAGGGGCGAGGAACTGGTTGGCGAGGCCAACACCGATGATCGAGCCGACCAGCGTATGGGAGCTCGACGACGGGAGGCCCAGATACCAGGTCCCTAGGTTCCAGACGATAGCGGCGATCAAAAGCGCGAAGACCATGGCGAGACCCGACCCGGAGCCCACCTGCAGGATCAGTTCTACCGGCAGCAGCGCCAGGATGCCAAAAGCCACGGCACCCGACGAGGTGAGAACGCCCAGGAAATTGAAGAAGCCGGACCAGATGACGGCGAATTCGGCGGGCATCGAGCGCGTATAGATGACCGTTGCCACAGCATTTGCGGTATCGTGGAAGCCGTTGACGAATTCAAATCCGAGAGCGATCAGAAGCGCGAGGCCAAGCAGTATCCACGGAACAGCGGATGCGGAGGTGAGATCACGGTCTAGCGCATAGGCGATATAGCCGAGGCCTCCGAGAAGCACGAGAACGAGAAGCGGTACGAACCACTTGCCGGATCCGCCGGTTTTATCGAGCGGGTGACCGATCCCGGCGTTGCTCCGCTCAGCGCTCATATCGACCATTTTATCGCTCCCTCATCCACACTTATCAATTGTTAATAAAATGGCTCTGTGAAGGTCTGGTGACATGAAGGCCATTTGCAGGCGCCGGGACGGGAAACGATGGCTGCGGGATGCCGGTTTGTCACATTCCTGTCGCCAACTCCTGCTCCTGTCTGTGTGCAAAACGAAGGAACGCACCAATGTCCGATCAGGAAGACCAGCTTCGCCGCATCAAGGATGAAATTGCCGACAGCTTCGACGAAGAGCTGGAGTTGCAGATGGAGGAAGACCGGCTCGACGAGCTGGTTGCCGAAGGCATGGTCGAGCCGGCGGAAGTGACGCTGGAGCGCAAGGTCTATTTCCGGGAGCTATTCCGGCTGCAGCATGAACTGGTCCGCCTGCAGGACTGGGTCCAATATAAGAAGCTGAAGGTCGCAGTGATTTTCGAAGGACGTGATTCGGCAGGCAAGGGTGGCGCCATCAAGCGCGTCACGCAGCGCCTCAACCCACGTGTCTGCCGTACGGTCGCCCTGCCCGCCCCGACAGAGCGCGAGCGCAATCAATGGTATTTCCAGCGCTACGTCGCGCATCTTCCTACTGCCGGGGAAATGGTGCTCTTCGACCGCAGCTGGTACAACCGCGCGGGTGTCGAACGCGTCATGGGCTTTTGCACTGCGGACGAGCTGGAAGAATTTTTCCGGTCTGTACCCGAATTCGAGCGTATGCTCGTCCGCTCGGGCATTATCCTGATCAAATACTGGTTCTCGATCACCGACGAGGAACAGGAATTCCGGTTCAAGATGCGCATCCACGATCCGCTGAAGCAATGGAAGCTTTCACCGATGGACATGGAAAGTCGCATCCACTGGGAAGAGTACACCAAGGCCAAGGAAGACATGCTGAACCGCACCCACAGCGATACGGCGCCTTGGTGGGTTGTGCAGGCCGTGGACAAGAAGAGGGCTCGCCTCAACTGCATCGCCCACCTACTGAACCAGATCCCCTATGAGGATGTTCCGAAACCAGAAGTTGAGTTGCCCGGCCGCATCCGCCATGAGGACTACAGCCGTTCGCCGGTGCCGCCGGAAATGCACGTGCCGGAAATCTACTGACGAAGCGTGACGGCAGCGACTTAAAATTGCAGATAGCGCCCTTCTGCGGGCGCTATCTGGAGAAGCGGATAAGAAATTAGTTCAGGCTTCGGGGCTGGCTTCAGCCGCGGCAGGCTTTCGCTTCGCACGCACGCGCTTTGGCGCAGGCTCTACCTTATCCTTGGTTGCGATCAAGGGAGCGACGGTCACTTCATGTGTTTCTTCGGAATCCTCAGGCGTCACCTGGTCCAGGCGATGCTTGATGGCCAGCGCGTAGATCGTATTCAACACGTTGCCATCGCGCAGATCGGGATCGCTCAGGGCAAGCAAAGAAGCACGCACGATTTTCTTGCTGCTGGTCTTGCCACATTCCTTCTGCACGAATTCATAGAGTGCCTTGTCGCTGAGACCAGCGGTCGCGCCATCAACCAACGCATGATAAATTTTTTTCTTCTCGCCCAATTTTCAACTCTCCGACTGCGCGTTTTAAGGTGCAGAACCAATAAAAAATTACTTCTGAGTTATCTTCGTCATTCTACTGTCACAAACAACCCATTTCGCGGGAGAAATATCGGCTGCGATCATTGGTCCCCGCGCAGCCGACGAGCTTGCAACTTTGGCGGTTGCTGGAACCAAGAAGCGACGTTGCTTGCACGTTTGGCAAAAACAATGCCGCACAGACTAAAATTCAGCATGAATTTCCACGCCTTTACCGCGGCATCGGCGATAATGTCTGGCTGGTCGCAATTGGCAGGCGGGTCCTATCGATATTTCGTAGACAAGCGCTAATTCATCGCAACTGACTATCGGACGAAATGACGGCCAGTAACGCATGCGCCATCCGGTCAGCGTTGGCGGCGTGACAGAGATCATTGGGGTAAAGGGAACATCATGCTGAAAACACTTACCGTCGCCGCCTCGCTTGCGGCCTTCATCGCCACCGGCGCCAGTGCCGCAGATGTCGTCGTCTCGTCGAAGATCGACACCGAGGGCACGCTGCTCGGCAACATCATCCTGCTGTCGCTGAACGCTGCCGGAATCAAGGCGCAGGACCGCATCGCGCTCGGCACCACGCCGGTTCTGCGCAAGGCGATCACCTCAGGCGAAATCGACATCTATGCCGAATACACTGGCAATGCAGGCTTTTTCTTCAACAAAGCGGATGACGCGGCCTGGAAGAGCAGCGACGCTGGCTACGCTCTTGCCAAGAAGCTCGACTACGACGCCAACAAGATCGTCTGGCTGACACCATCGCCTGCCAACAACACCTGGGCGGTGGCCGTGCGCAACGACGTGGCGAGCCCCAACAAGCTGAAGACCATGTCGGATTTCGGCAAGTGGATCTCGGGTGGCGGCAAGGTCAAGCTGGCGGCATCTTCAGAGTTCGTCAATTCAGCGGCAGCGCTTCCGGCCTTCCAGACGACCTACGGCTTCAAGATCAGCCCTGACCAGACGATCGTTCTCTCCGGCGGCGATACAGCGGCCACTATCAAGGCCGCCGCCGACCAGACCAATGGCGTCAACACCGCCATGGTCTACGGCACGGACGGTGCTATCGAGGCTGCAGAACTCACCGTCATGGAAGACGACAAGGGGGTGCAACCGGTCTATGCACCGACGCCCATTGTCCGCGAGGCAGTCTTGAAGGCCAACCCGAAGATCGAAGAAGTGCTAGCCCCGATCTTCAAGAGCCTGACTGCCGAGGAACTGCGGACCCTCAACGGCCGCATCCAGGTAGACGGCGAGCCGGCCAAGGCGGTTGCCCAGTCCTACCTGAAAGACAAGGGCTTCCTGAAATAACAATCGACATTTTCCTATGGCCCCGCCCATTGTGCGGGGCCATAGTTCGTTTTCGACGTCTGGAGCCGGTGGATGGATGATGGGTACAGGGTCCGTGGAGCGGATCGTCTCGGCATTGTACTTGTAACCGTCGGCCTTCTGGCAACGGCAACGATGCCGCTTATCATTGCCAAAGCCAACCGGATTGCCGCGGGCAAGCCGCTGGCCCTAACTCAGCTTCTTGGTCAGCCCGTCGTGCTGGCGCTGCTGGTATTGCTGCTGGGCACCGGACTTGCCGCCGTGTTTGTCCGAAATGCACCCCTGCGCCTTGTAATCGCGACATTCTGCCTTGCCACCCTGCTGCTTGCCATCGGCCTTGTATCGACTGCTTCCACGCCTATTGGCAGCGCGTCTGCTCGCATCACGCCTGGCGGCACGTTCTGGGTGCTTCTCGCCGTGGTGGGGCTGGTTATTTCGGACGCGCTGGTGAAGCTGCAGCTCACGCCCTGGATGCGGGTGGCATCGCTGCTGTTCTACGCGGCGCTCCTCGCGGCGTTTCTCTTTTCCGGCAGTCTCGACAGCCTGTCGATCATGAAGGAATTTGCTATTCGCTCCGAACAGTTCTGGGGCGAGGCAGTAATCCATGTTTTTCTCGCCTTCGGTTCGGTCATCATCGCCATCCTCCTCGCCTTGCCGCTCGGCATCCTCTGCTTCTGGGTGCCGAGGCTGAGGGCAATCGTGCTTCAGGTGCTGAGCATGGTACAGACCATCCCCAGCCTCGCCCTGTTCGGGTTGCTGATGCTGCCGCTCGGCTACATCGCAACCCACGTGCCTGGCGCCGCTGATCTCGGCATCCGCGGTATCGGTGCCGCGCCGGCGCTGATCGCGCTGATCCTCTATTCGTTGCTGCCGGTTGTCGCCAATACGGTCGTTGGCCTCGAGGGAGTCGATCCAGCCGTGCGCGATGCGGCAGCAGGCATGGGACTAACGCGGCTGCAGATCCTGTTCCGCATCGACCTGCCGCTTGCCTTTCCCGTCATCCTCACCGGCATCCGCATCGTTCTGGTCCAGGCAATCGGACTGGTGACCGTGGCAGCGCTTATCGGCGGCGGCGGTTTCGGACTGTTCATCTTCCAGGGACTGGGCCAGACCGCGATGGATCTGGTGCTGCTCGGCGCCGTACCGACCGTATTTCTGGCATTTTCATCGGCTGTCGTTCTCGACGCCGTCATCGACACCATCCGGGGACGCCGCGCATGAATTCGACCGGGATACAGCAGGAAACGATGATCGAATTTCGCGACGTGACGAAGCAATATGGCGACGCCACTGTTGTCGACGATGTCAGCATGACGGTCACCAAGGGCTCGGTGACCGTCGTCGTCGGCACCTCCGGCTCAGGCAAATCGACACTGCTGCGGATGGTGAACCGGCTGGTGCCGATGACAAGCGGCCAGATCCTGGTTGGCGGCAGGGATATCGTTACCGTGCCGGTGACCGAACTTAGGCGGCGGATCGGTTACGCCATTCAAGGCCACGGTCTGTTTCCCCATCGCACGGTGGCTCAGAACATCGCGACCGTGCCGCAGTTGCTTGGCTGGGACAAGCCGCGCATCGATCGCCGGGTAGAGGAACTGCTGTCGCTGTTCCGCCTGGACGCAGCGATCTTCGCCGGCAAATATCCGCATCAGCTGTCGGGCGGCCAGCAGCAGCGCGTCGGCGTCGCCCGCGCTCTTGCGGCAGAACCGGAGGTGCTGCTGATGGACGAGCCGTTCGGAGCTCTCGACCCCGTCATCCGCGGCAAGGCCCAGGACGATCTGCTGGCGATCCAGAAACAATTTGGCACGACCATCATTCTTGTCACCCACGATATGGACGAAGCCTTCCACCTTGGCGACCGCATCGCAGTGATGAGCGAAGGCAAGCTGCTGCAGTGCGCCTCGCCCGAGACTATTCTGACCGAGCCAGCCGACAGCTTCGTGGAGCAACTCACCGGGACTTCCGACAAGGCATTGAAGCTGATGGCCATGCTGCCGTTGAAAGCCGGCATGGAGCCGGCAAAGGCAGGTCTTGGCTTTGACCTTCCGGAGACCCTGAACTTGCGCGACGCGCTGTCGGAAATGATCTGGCAGGGGATAGACGAGGCTTCCATCCGCGACGAGAACGAGAACCCGGTAGGCTCGATCTCGATGCAGCGACTGCTACAATTGGGCAAGCGCGCATGAGGCTCTTCGTCGCCAACCTCTTCAGGCTTGCCGCGCTGGCGCTTCTTCTCATCCTGCTGTTCAGGACGGAGTGGTTGACCTTCCTGCTGGTGCCGCTCACCAACTACGGCGCGCCGCCGGTCTATACGCAGAACAGTCTGGCACTGCTGGCAGCCAACCACCTCGAGCTTGTGGCGATCTCCATTGCCGGCAGCGCGCTACTGGCCGTTCTAGGCGGCATATTCGTGACGCGGGCGAGCGGCGCCGACTTCCTGCCGCTGACGCGGGCCATCGCTAATGCCGGCCAGACCTTTCCGCCCGTCGCCGTGCTGGCTCTGGCGGTGCCGGCGACCGGCTTCGGGATGGCGCCGACACTGATCGCGCTCTTCCTCTATGGCCTGCTGCCGATCTTCGAGAATACCGTAGCCGGGCTGCAGCAAGTACCGGCATCCCTGCTTGAGGCCGCAGACGGGATGGGCATGAGCCCGCGCCAACGGCTTTTTTCGGTCGAGCTGCCGTTGGCCATGCCTCTCATACTGGAAGGATTGAAGGTCGCGACCGTCATCAACATCGGTACGGCAACAATTGGCTCGACTGTCGCCGCCAAGGGGCTGGGCGAGGTGATCATTGCCGGGCTGATTTCCGACAACACCGCCTTTATCCTGCAGGGTGGGCTGATCGTCGGGTTGATGGCCGTATTGATCTATGATGCGATGGCGCAGTTGGAACGGCTGCTCGCCCGACGAACTGGCCTGCGTACGGCGTAAAACCTGCCGGCCGCTCGCCGATTTCAGCACATCGAGGAGACCGCCATGGCGAAAATGATTCATTCGATGATCCGCGTGCTCGACGAAGCGAGGTCGGTCGAATTCTACAAGAAAGCCTTCGGCCTAGACGTGGCCGATCGGATTGCGTTCGAGACGTTCACGCTGGTCTATCTCAGCAATCGCGAGACCGGTTTCGAGCTGGAGCTGACAATCAACCTCCAGCGTGTCGAGCCCTATGCCATCGGCGAAGCCTACGGTCACCTGGCGATGTCGGTCAACGACATCCAGGAGGAGCATGCACGCTTCACGGCACTGGGCCTCAACCCCGGCAAGATCACCGAGCTCAATCGCGACGGAACCTTGCTCGCTCTGTTTTTCTTCGTGACCGATCCGGACGGGTACAAGATCGAGGTGCTGCAGCGTCATGGCCGGTATCAGTAAAATGAAGTGCCCCTCAGCCGACCTATCCGGTCTGCTGTAGTTTCACGGCCAATGCAACGGCAGCGATTGACCCCCGGCGTACAGTCGGCCTAGTTTCATGCGAGACAGGCGTCGGCGTGGTGGACAGCGGGAGGCTTCCACCACAACCACCGGCGAAATCACTGCAGCGGTTGGGCTGCGGGAGGAGAGTGGCATGAGCGAGGCGCCCACGTACACCGGACCGGCACAGGATCGGATCTGGCTAGCGTCCTATCCTGATTGCGTGCCGGCAGACCTGCCGCCACTTGAGCATCAGTCGCTGAGCGAACTTTTCGAGGACAGCTGCGCCCGATACGCCACCCGTCCCGCCTTCACCAGCATGGGACGGGCGATGACCTATGGCGAGATGGAGCGGCAGACACGCAAGATCGCCGCATGGCTTCAGAGCCGTGGGTTTGTCAAAGGCGACCGCGTCGCCGTGATGATGCCGAACGTGCTGCAGAACCCGGTCGCGACCTTCGGTATCCTGCGGGCGGGGCTTATCGTCGTCAACGTCAACCCACTCTACACACCTCGCGAACTTGAGCATCAGCTGCGCGACTGCGGCGCCAAGGCCATTTTTGTGCTGGAAAATTTTGCCCATACTGTGGAGCAAGTGCTGGATCGCACCGCGCTTCGCCATGTGGTCGTCAGCTCGTTCGGAGAGATGATCGGCCTCAAGGGTCACATCGTCAATTTCATCGTCCGACATGTCAAGAAGCTGGTGCCGGCCTGGTCCATCCCTTCCCACATAGCGTTTTCGAAGGTGTTGGCCGAAGGCGAAGGTTTGAAGCTGGAACCGGCGGCACTGACGCAAGGCGACACTGCGTTCCTGCAATACACCGGCGGGACGACTGGTACTGCAAAGGCTGCGACGCTCACCCACGCCAATCTACTCGCGAACCAGCTTCAGCTGCAGCTGTGGCTAAACTCGGCGTATATTTCCAAGCCACGGCCGGAGATCCTGACCTTCGTCTGCGCCCTGCCCCTGTACCATATCTTCGCGCTGACGGTGAATTGCCTGATGGGTGTATCGCTTGGCGCACACAACGTGCTGATCGCCAATCCAAGGGACATCCCGGGCTTCATCAAGGAACTGGGCAAGCATCGCGTCGACATCTTCCCGGCTTTGAACACGCTTCTGAATGCGCTGATGAACAATCCGGATTTCGGCAAGCTGGACCTGTCGCAGGTGAGCACGCTTGCCGGCGGCATGGCGGTGCAGCGGCCGATCGCGGAGCGCTGGCATACGCTGACTAGCGCCTGGATCACCGAGGGCTACGGGCTCTCCGAGACCTCTCCGGTGGCCAGCGCCAACCGTTTCGACAGCACACAATTTTCAGGCACCATAGGCCTGCCGCTGTCATCGACCGATATCGATATCCGCGACGACGAAGGCCACTCGCTGCCGCTCGGCACCGTCGGCGAAATCTGCATCCGCGGACCGCAGGTGATGGCCGGCTACTGGATGCAGCCGGAAGAGACTGCGCGGGCGATGACGCCGGATGGCTATTTTCGTTCCGGCGACATGGGTTTCATGGATCCTAGCGGCTATACCAAGATCGTCGATCGCAAGAAGGACATGATCCTCGTTTCGGGCTTCAACGTCTATCCCAACGAGATCGAGGAAGTCGCCGCGATGCATGCAGGGATCGTCGAGGCGGCTGCAGTCGGCGTAGCAGACGAACATTCCGGCGAGGCCGTCAAGCTCTTCGTGGTCCGCCGCGATCCCGCACTCACCGAGGCTGACATCAGGGCCCACTGCGCCCAGTACCTCACCAATTACAAACGCCCACGCTTCATCGAATTCCGCAACGAACTGCCGAAATCGAATGTCGGCAAGATCTTGCGGAAGGAATTGCGGGGGTAGAAATACTTCAATTGAAAGCAACCAGAAAGAGTGGTTGTATCACCCTGTTTCAAGGCAGAAGTAGTAGGGGCCGCGACCAGCCGGCCCATCGGTGAGGATGGGCCGCACCGACTTTGGCGAGAGCCTTGCTTTTGAAACGGAGGTGATGCGATGTGGTTCTTGCCGCTTAGCATTACGCTTGTTGTGAGAAAGACCCGGACGAGCTGGTCAGTGACCGTCCGGGTCGCATTCATTAAAACTTAGCGAAGGCAGGCGGAGCGCTAACTCCGCCTGTCACTCCATCAATATATCCCGGAAGAGCTTGCTCTTCAAGTCCGGCCCCTCTCCGCTTTTTTACGAATAGTTTGTGACCCAACTTGATTTAGGCATCACAAAGCGAATAGTTTCCGCGACCTTCTCCGAACCCCTAAGGAGCTTCCCATGCAAGCGATCGTCGAACAATTGAAGAGCACGGCTGCGGCCACCAATGCCACCGACATTCGCGCGGCATTCGCCGCCGATAGCGGCCGTTTCTCCCGCTACACCGCTTCGCTGGACGACCTGCTGATGGATTACTCCAAGACGGCGGTCAACGACGAGATTATGGCGCTGCTGCTGAAGCTTGCCGCAGAGGGTGGCGTCGAGAAAAAGCGCGACGAGATGTTTTCGGGCGCGCCGATCAATTTCACCGAGGGACGCGCCGTGCTGCACACCGCGCTCCGTAACCGCTCGAACACGCCGGTGATGGTCGACGGCAAGGATGTCATGCCTGACGTCAACGGCGTGCTGGCAGCGATGGGCAAGTTTGCCGACGGTATCCGCTCCGGCACCATCAAGGGCGCTACCGGCAAGGCGATCACCGACGTCATCAACATCGGCATCGGCGGCTCGGACCTCGGCCCGGTCATGGCGACGCTGGCGCTGGCGCCTTTCCACGATGGCCCGAAATCGCATTTCGTCTCCAACATCGACAGCGCCCATATCGCCGACATCCTGAAACTGGTTCAGCCGGAAACCACGCTGTTCATCGTCGCCTCGAAGACCTTCACGACCATCGAGACGATGACCAATGCGCAGACCGCGCGCGACTTCATTTCCAAGGCACTCGGCGAAGCGGCCGTGGAGCATCACTTCTGCGCAGTCTCGACAGCGCTCGACAAGGTCGCGACCTTTGGCATCGACAGCGCCCGCGTCTTCGGCTTCTGGGACTGGGTTGGCGGACGCTACTCGATCTGGTCGGCCATCGGCCTGCCGCTGATGATTGCCGTCGGTCCTGAAAATTTCGGCAAGTTTCTCGATGGCGCGCATGCGATGGACAACCATTTCCGCACGGCACCGATCGAGAAGAACCTGCCGGTGCTGCTGGGCCTCATTGGATACTACGACCGCAATGTGCTCGGCTATGCGACGCGCGCCATCCTTCCCTATGACCAGCGCCTGTCGCGTTTTCCGGCCTACTTGCAGCAGCTTGACATGGAATCGAACGGCAAGGGCGTCACCATCGACGGCACCCCGGTCGAGGGCAATTCCGGCCCGGTCGTCTGGGGCGAGCCTGGGACCAACGGCCAGCACGCTTTCTACCAGCTGATCCATCAGGGCACGAGCGTCATCCCGGCGGAGTTCATGATTGCCGCCAACTCCTTCGAGCCGGAACTGCGCCACCAGCACCAGCTGCTGATCGCCAACGTTCTTGCCCAGTCGGAAGCGCTGATGAAGGGCCGCACGTTCGAGGAAGCCAAGAAGCAGCTGACCGACAAGGGCATGGAGGACAAGAAGGCCGACTTCATCGCGCCGCACCGCGTCTTTACCGGCAATCGTCCGTCGATCACCTTCGTCTACGACCAGCTGACGCCGTTTGCGCTCGGCCGGCTGATCGCGCTCTACGAACACCGCGTCTTCGTCGAAGGCGTGCTGTTCCGCATCAACTCCTTCGACCAGTGGGGCGTCGAGCTCGGCAAGGAACTGGCGACCGGCCTGCTGCCTGTCGTCGAAGGCAAGGAAAGTGCCGAGGGCCACGATTCCTCGACCATCGGTCTCGTTGCCGCGCTGAAAGCCCGCGCCAAGTCATGACCCTCCCTGTCCTGCGTGTCGCAAGACCGACGGACGACATCGCCCGGCTCCGCCCCTTCTACGAGGCGGGGCTGGGATTTGAGGTTCTCGTTGCCTTCGAGGGTCACAACGGCTTCGACGGGCTGGTCCTAGGTCACCCGCACTGGCCCTATCACCTGGAATTCACGCATCACCGCGGCCACACTGTCGGCCGGGCTCCGACGGAGGATAACCTGCTGGTGTTATACCTGCCGGATGAGGCGGAGTGGCGGGCTGCCGTGGATCGCATGGAAGCCGCAGGATGCGTGGCGGTTATGTCGTACAACGACTATTGGGACGTGCAGGGAAAGACCTTCGAGGATCCGGATGGCTACCGCGTCGTGCTGCAGCAGGCCGCCTGGAGCCGATGACGAGATTTCTTAAGCCGGGTAAATAACGCCTTTGCGCAGGATGATATTGCCGTAGAGCCGGGGTTCGCTCGTCTGAATAAGGGCGTGGGCGCCTTTGACGCGGGCGTAGAAATCGGCGGGCAGCAATGGCACGACCTTGATGTCCGGGACGTGCCGGGCGCAGCATTCGACCATCTCCCGGTGGACTGGATCGAGGGTGTCGCGGTCCTGCTTGACGGTGGCGCGGAAGATGGCTTCGTCGACGAATTCGTCTATCGGCAGGACGCTCAGAACAGCATTCAGCACGGCAATCACGCCATGACCATCGAGGCGTATAAGGCGGCGGGCGTCGGTCAGGCCGGGATAGTTACCATCCACCAGCGCGATTTCGTCGCCATGTCCCATGGCCCTGAGGGCGAAGAGAAGTTCCGGGCTCAGCAGCGGGTCAATGTGCTTCAGCATTGTCAATTTCCTTGAAGAGAATGTTCTGGTCTATGAGATAGCGGGCGAAGATCGGCAGACTGGCGCCACCGATGGCGCGTGCCTGGGTGCCGACCGACCCCTCGACGATTTCGGGCATCACGACGCCCTGCAGGTCGAGTTCGGCAGCAGCCTTGATGGTGGCCTGTACAACGCGCTGGCGGACCCAATCGGGGAACCCGCCGTCGATCACCGCAGCACTGAAATCGATAATCGATGCCGCCGCGACGATGGCCTGCGCCAGGGCTGCAGCCGTATCCTGGATCCATATCTCGAGCGGCGGCCCGAAATCGATCCAGTCGTTGGCGGAATACCACAGCGGCTGCGGATCTATGCCATGCTCGCGCAGGAGATTTTCGAGCACGAAGATCGAAGCAATCTTCAGCAGTTGGCGTGTCTCCCCGTGGCGATCGCGCACGGGCAGCGGTCCGATGGCGCCGGCTGTGCCGGTACGACCGACGAAAATCGAAGAATTGAGGACGATACCGCCGCCGATGAACGAGCCGATGAACATGTAGACGAAATCCGGATAGCGGGCGCCGGCGCCGAAAACCAGTTCCGCTCCACAGGCACTGGTGGCATCGTTCTGCAGATAGACCGGATGCGACACGCGCGCGCCGACCTCGATCTGCAGGTCGAAGCCGCGCCAGACCTCCATCGCACCATCGGGAGCCCCGACTTCTTCGGCCCAGCTCCAGAGTTCAAAGGGTGCGGCTATGCCGATCCCGGCGATATTGCCGCGTTCCTTGGCGCTCATCTCGCCTTCGATCTGGCGGATACCGCGCGTGACGAACTCGATGATCTCGTGCGGCAGCGGATAGGCATAGGTCTGGTGGAGTTGTTTGCGGATGGTGCCGACGAAATCCATCAACACGAGATCGGCGCTGCGCCGGCCGATCTTGACGCCGAAGGAGAGGACGGCATCGGCGTTGAGACGCATCGGCGTCGAAGGCTGGCCGACACGGCCGCGTACCGGCTCGTCGCGCAAGAGCAGGCCTTCCTTTTCCAGCACCCGCATGATCACCGATACGGTCTGGGCCGACAAACCTGTCCGACGGGCGATGTCGGCCTTCGAAAGTGCTCCGTGGCGGCGCACGAGCGACAGCACCAGCCGCTCATTGTAGGCGCGGACGCGAACCTGATTGGCTCCGCCGCTGGCTTCCAGATTGTATGACGACGGCAATGTGCTTGCCGGATCTTCCACGGATGACAACGGCCGACTCCTCCCGTAATGGCCATGCCTTATTTTTCGGCATCATGCCACAGTCGATTAATAATTCAATTGGATTTATTTATTGACAGGGCGCAACCTTTCCGCTTTAAATCGCCGATATGGAGGCGCGGCACGGCTTTGGAGGAAGCGTGCAGATCAAATTTAAAGCATTTGCCGCAACTGCATCCCGGACCCTGTTTGGGCCGGCCTGTTCACATCCTGGGAGGATCGCATGAAGAAATCCGTTATCACTGCAGCGCTCGCCGGACTTGCTCTTGGCGTCGTTTTCGCCATGCCGGCAAATGCCGCCGACACGACTGTCTGCCTCATCACCAAGACAGACACCAATCCGTTCTTCGTCAAGATGAAGGAAGGCGCTACGGCCAAGGCCAAGGAACTCGGCGTTACCCTGAAGGCTTATGCGGGCAAGATCGACGGCGACAGCGAAAGCCAGGTTGCTGCCATCGAGAGCTGCATTGCCAGCGGCGCAAAGGGCATCCTGATCACTGCATCGGACACCAAGGGCATCGTTTCCTCCGTCAAGAAGGCTCGCGACGCCGGGCTCGTTGTCATCGCGCTCGACACTCCGCTTGAGCCAGCCGATGCTGCCGATGCAACTTTTGCCACCGACAACCTGCTTGCCGGCAAGCTCGTCGGCGAATGGGCCAAGGGCACCATGGGCGACAAGGCCAAGACCGCAAAGGTCGGCTTCCTCGACCTGACGCCATCGCAGCCTTCGGTCGATGTCCTGCGCGACCAGGGCTTCATGATCGGCTTCGGCATCGACCCCAAGGACCCGAACAAGATCGGCGACGAAACCGATCCACGCATCGTCGGTCACGACGTGACCAACGGCAATGAAGAAGGCGGCCGCAAAGCCATGGAAAACCTTCTCCAGAAGGATCCAGGCATCAACGTCATCCACACGATCAACGAGCCTGCTGCAGTCGGCGCCTACCAGGCACTGAAGGCTGTCGGCATGGAAAAAGACGTCCTGATCGTTTCCGTCGACGGCGGTTGCCCAGGCGTCAAGTCCGTCAAGGAAGGCGTCATCGGCGCAACATCGCAGCAGTACCCGCTGATGATGGCAGCCATGGGCGTCGAAGCCATCAAGAAGTTCGCCGACACGGGCGAAAAGCCGAAGCCGACACCTGGCAAGGCATTCTTCGACACTGGCGTCTCGCTCGTTACGGACAAGCCGGTTGCCGGCGTACCGTCGATCGACGTCAAGGAAGGCACTGCGAAGTGCTGGGGCTGATACTCGTCTGACATCTTCATCCGGCCGGGGTCAGCCCCGGCCGGAATTTCGTAATTAGCCAACGAACGTTCGCCGCCTGCCGGCATCACGCCCGGAGACATTGGTGAGGCTTTCTGCGCCGTTTGGCGCGCAGAGGAGGAAATATGACCGGAGCACAGGAATTCGAACGTGTTCTCGACGACAGCGACAAGAATGTCGTCTCCTTCGAGAACGAAAAACTTTCCCTTTTGAAGCGCGCCCAGCACTTCCTGCATTCGACGCCTGCGGCCGTGCCGCTGATCGTTCTGGTGCTTGCCATCGTGGTCTTCGGACTGGCGATCGGCGGACGGTTCTTCTCGTCCTACACGCTGACGCTCATCCTGCAGCAGATTGCCATCGTCGGCATTCTCGGTGCCGCCCAGACGCTGGTGATCCTGACGGCGGGTATCGACCTGTCCATCGGCGTCATCATGGTCATCTCTTCGGTCATCATGGGAAATTTCGCCATTACCTATGGCTTGCCCACACCAATTGCGGTTGCGGCCGGCATGCTTGCCGGTGGCGTCTGCGGGCTGCTCAACGGCTTCCTCGTCGCCTACATGAAGCTTCCGCCCTTTATCGTGACACTGGGCACCTGGAATATCGTGATGGCCACGAATTTCATCTATTCGGCCAACGAGACCATTCGCGACACCGATGTCCAGGACAAGGCGCCCCTGTTGCATCTGTTTGCCGTCAGCTTCAAGCTCGGCAGCGCGGTCCTGACGCTCGGCGTTGTCGCCATGGTGCTGCTGGTGATCCTGCTCTGGTATGTGCTGAACCACACGGCCTGGGGCCGCCATGTCTATGCGGTGGGCGACGATCCCGAGGCTGCGAAGCTTGCCGGCATCCAGACCAAGAAGGTTCTCCTCACAGTCTACGCAATCTCCGGCGTCATCGCAGGGCTGGCGGCATGGGTATCGATCGGCCGCAATGGTTCGGTTTCCCCGTCTTCGGCCGTCACGGATTTCAATCTGCAGGCCATCACGGCGACGGTTATCGGCGGTATCTCGCTATTCGGCGGACGCGGCTCGATCCTCGGAACGCTGTTCGGCGCCATGATCGTCGGTGTCGTGTCGATGGGTCTCAACATGCTCGGCGCAGACCCGCAGTGGAAAGTCCTTCTCACCGGCGTTCTCATCATCGCCGCTGTCGCCATCGATCAGTGGATCAGAAAGGTTTCGGTGTAACATGGCCGTTCAACCCATTCTCACCGCCCGCGGCCTCGTCAAGCGCTACGGACGCGTCACCGCCCTCGACCATGCTGATTTCGACCTCTATCCAGGCGAAATTCTCGCCGTCATAGGCGACAACGGGGCCGGCAAGTCATCGCTGATCAAGGCCATTTCCGGCGCCGTCATCGTCGACGAAGGCGAGATTCATCTCGAAGGCCAAAAGGTGCAGTTCAAGTCGCCGCTCGAGGCCCGCGAAGCCGGCATCGAAACGGTCTACCAGAACCTTGCGCTGTCGCCTGCCCTGTCGATCGCCGACAACATGTTCCTCGGCCGGGAGATCCGCAAGCCAGGCGTTCTTGGCAGTGTCTTCCGCATGCTCGACCGGCCGGCGATGGAAACGAAGGCTCGCGACAAGCTTTCCGAACTCGGGCTGATGACCATCCAGAACATCAACCAGACCGTCGAAACGCTCTCCGGCGGCCAGCGCCAGGGTGTGGCCGTTGCGCGCGCCGCAGCTTTCGGGTCCAAGGTCATCATCCTTGACGAGCCGACGGCAGCGCTCGGCGTCAAGGAAAGCCGTCGCGTTCTCGAACTGATCCTCGACGTGCGCTCGCGCGGCATTCCGATCGTTCTGATCTCGCACAACATGCCGCATGTCTTCGAAGTCGCCGATCGCATCCACATCCATCGGCTCGGCAAGCGCCTGACGGTCATCGACCCGAAGGATTACTCGATGTCCGACGCCGTTGCCTTCATGACTGGCGCCAAGGGCGTGCCCGCCGAGACCGTCGCTGCATGAGCCCGACCATCGAGGAGATGGCCGGCCAGATCATCGCCAAGGCTGGATCGGTCAAGCGGTTCATGGTGGCGATTGCCGGTCCTCCAGGGGCCGGCAAATCGACGCTGGCCGATAATCTGGCCGATGCGCTCAAGGCACATGGCGAAAGCGCCGAAGTGCTTCCGATGGACGGCTTCCACATGGACAACGCCATCCTGATCGCGCGGGGCCAGCTTGCCCGCAAAGGCACGCCGGAAACTTTCGACGTCCGCGCCTTCCTCGACATCGTCAAGGCCGTACGGCCTGGCGACCAGGAAGTTCTCGTGCCGGTTTTCGACCGGTCGCGCGAGCTGGCGATTGCGTCGGCGCGCGTCGTCTCGCCCGATCATCGCTTCATCATCGTCGAGGGCAACTATCTCCTGTTCAGCCAGGGAAAATGGGCTGCACTGGAGGGAATGTTCGATTTTTCGATCCTGATGGCACCGCCAATTGAGGTACTGGAGGAACGCCTCTGGGCGCGCTGGCGCGGTTACAAGCTGAGCGAAGAGGAAGCCCACGCGAAGGTCTACGAAAATGACCTGCCAAACGGCCGGCTCATCCTCGGCAACAGGCGCCCGGCAGACGTGACGCTGGAAATCGCCTGATCCCTACTTGGCAGCGCCTTGACGAAGACAGTTGTCATCGGCGGTGCATGAATGTTATCCCGGCGCGACGCCATAAGCCCGCCGCCGGGAGACATCGATGCAAAAGCTTACCATCCGCCGCCCCGACGACTGGCATCTGCACCTTCGCGATGGTGCAATGATGGAGGGCGTGATCGGCGACAGCAGCCGCCACTTCGCCCGCGCCATCATCATGCCCAATCTGGTACCGCCGGTGGTGACCACTGCCGATGCGATAGCCTACCGCGAGCGGATCATGGCGGCCTTGCCCGAAGGCAACGGATTCCAGCCGCTGATGACGCTTTATCTCACCGAACACACCAGCCCCGACGATGTCGAGGAGGGCAAGAACAGCGGCATCATCACCGCCGTCAAACTTTACCCGGCAGGCGCCACGACAAACTCGCATGGTGGAGTGCGCGATTTCAACAAGGCGATGCCGGTGCTGGAGCGTATGGCGAAGATTGGCCTGCCGCTCTGCGTCCACGGAGAGGTAACGACTGCCGACGTCGATATCTTCGATCGTGAGGCGGTGTTCATCGAGACAGTTCTCGATCCGCTGCGCCAGCGCCTGCCCGAGCTGAAAGTGACGATGGAGCATGTCACCACCTCCGACGGGATCGACTATATCAAGTCGGCAACCACCAACCTGGCCGGGACGATCACCACCCACCACCTGATCATCAATCGCAATGCCATCCTCGTCGGCGGCATCCGGCCGCACTATTATTGCCTGCCGGTTGCCAAGCGGGAGAGCCATCGGCTGGCTTTGCGGGCGGCAGCAACAAGCGGCGACCATCGGTTTTTCCTTGGCACCGACTCTGCGCCCCATGTCGACCCGCTCAAGGAATGCGCCTGCGGCTGCGCCGGCATCTACACCTCGATCAACACGATGAGCTGCCTTGCGCATGTCTTCGAACAGGAAGGCGCACTCGACAAGCTCGAAGCCTTCGTGTCGCTGAACGGTCCGGCCTGGTATGGACTGCAACCGAATACCGAGACGATGACGCTGGTCCGCCGGATCGAATCGATCGCGTTTCCGGAGAAAATAGAAACGGGAGCCGGGCCGGTGACCGTTTTCGACCCGATGTTCCCGCTACACTGGGCCGTCGAACCGAGGCGGCTATGATGTCCAGTCATCGGACATGCTGTCATGCGACAAAACCAGGCTTTTTGCGCATTGTGGTAACCAATTGGATACCTATGCCAGAATAGTGTCGCGCTGATACCATGCATCGCGGAATGAACCGTAGAGAGACGGCATGATGCTCGACTATAATTCTCTGCTGATTGCGCTGGGTGCATCGACATTTTGCCTTGCGGTGACGTTGCTGGGTAGCTGGCTCAACCGCCGCCCCGAAACATTCCTGCTGACCTGCGCCATCGGGTTGCTGCTGGTCGTTGCCGCGATCTCCTGTTATAGCTTCTATATCGTCAAACCGATGAAGAGCCTTGCGGTCGTCTCCTTCACCATCGCTCTCTCCGGTTTCTCCGTCATCTGGGCGGCAGGTTACCAATTCAGGAAGGATCGCCTGTCTCGCGTCAGGATCGTCGCCGGTGCTGTCTTGGGCCTGGCCATAAGCGTGCCGCCGATGTTGCTCGGTTATGACGGGCTGGCCTTCATCGTCTACAATCTCGTCATCGCCGCGATGCTGTCAGCCACAGCTTATGAATATTGGCTGGGCCGCGCCGAGGCACCCGCCCCGATCTACGGTATCACGACCCTCTACCTTCTGACCGCGTTCACCTTCGTCCTCTGCTCTGCCGTCCTCATCTCCGACGGAAAGATGGTGATTGGCAAAGCGCCTCAAAACTGGGCGGAAAACCTCAGCATCGCGGTTGCCATCGCTGCTATGACGGGGATCGGCGCCCTGTCGCTGGCCCTGCATCAGTGGCGCCAGGCGACCCGGCACCGGTCGGATGCCATGACGGACCAGCTGACGGGTCTGATGAACCGCAGGGCGCTGTTCGATCGCTGCGGAAACCGGAGCTTTTCGACGGTGATGGCCGCTGTTATCTTCGACATCGATCGGTTCAAGGCGGTCAATGACGAATTTGGCCATGCGGCTGGAGATGCCGTTCTCAAGTTGTTCGCCGAAGAACTCGTCACCAATCTCAGGGCCTACGACGTGGTGGCCCGTCTCGGCGGCGAGGAATTCACGCTGGTGCTCGACAATGTCATGCCCGGCCGCGCCGAACAGATCGCCGACCGCATACGCGAGTGTTTTGCGGCACGCTCCTTTTCCTTCGAAGGCAAGACCGTCAAATGTACCGTCAGTGCCGGCATCGCCTTCGGTTCGAATGGGGGAGCCGATTTCGAAGGCGTCCTCCAGGCTGCCGACCGCGCGCTTTACGCTGCGAAACGCAACGGCCGAAACCGCGTGGAGACCGCAGAGTATCTGCATGTAGTTGCCAGCGACACGGAACCCCCGCCGGAAACAGAATCCGCTAGTGCCTGACCGCAGACTCCACCACAGGCTTGGCGGCATCCCAGTGAACGGCGTTACGTCCGCTGTTTTTGGCCGCATATAATTTGCGGTCGGCTGCCATCATCATGGTTTTCAGCGTCTCGGTGGTTGGATCGCCGCAATAGACACCGAAGCTAGCGGTAATCCGCCCGGCGGGTACAGGGCCGACCGCCCGGGTTGCCAGTTCCCGTCGCAAACGTTCTGCGATGGCAATCGCCTGCGCGGTGTCTGTGCGCGGCAAGAGGATGCAGAACTCTTCGCCGCCGATACGCGCTGCGATATCGTAAGGCCGCATGTTGTGCTGGATGATCGCGCCAGTCACGGTCAGCACCTGGTCGCCGACCTCATGACCATGCTCGTCATTGATGGTCTTGAAGTGATCGAGATCGAAGACAATGACGCAAACCGGCTCATTTTCGCGCTCCGCGCGCTGGAGTTCCGAAGTGCCGATATCGCGCAGCCAGCGGCGATTGCCGAGGCCGGTCAGCACGTCGGTCGTCGCCTGGCGGCGCAGCTGGGATAGCGTCGCATGCAGTTCTGCAATCAGGGTCGACACGGCGTTGACGACGACGCCGATCTCATCGTGGCGCTGGCTTCGGATCATCGATACCGCACCGGTTTCGCGGTAGGCCTGCACGGTTTTGGTCACAGTCTCCAGCGGGCGCAGCAATAGCCAGACGGAGAGAAAACAGAGCCCCGTGCCCAGCAACGTCGCCAGCAGTGCAGTGGCAAGGATCGGCATCGCTGCGGCTTCATAGCCCGTCAGCAGATAGGCAATCAGCGCCAGCAGCGGCAGATGCGTTGCCAGGAAGCAGATCGAGAAGATCTTCAGCGTGAGCGACGAACCAAATTTCTTCAGTGCCGCAGATCGTGGCAGGCGCATTCCGGTCTCCTTGCATGCCCCATTGGCGGGTGGAAACTAAGGGTAATTTAGAAACCTGAATCCTAAACAAATACCAAGAATTTTAATGAATTTTCCGACCGCAAATCACAATGGCAGGGAAACGACTGGGATATATATTTTATTAGATATTACTTAATAATAAACTTCGCTGTGGATGAGAATAAGCAGTGGATATGGCGCTTCATCACGGCTTGACCATGTCTGAGACTCCCCTGATGGCCTCTTTTTTAACAGGCGTCCCGCGTAATTTAAGCCCCTAAATGTGGTCGCCTTCTGGAAACCGCCGCGCCTTGCTGCTATGCCGCAGGCAAAGTTTTAAAGCCTGAGGAGAGCCGCATCATGCAGACGACATTTCCCGACCGCTCCGTGATGGCGGAACTTCTGGCAAAGATGCTCTGGGAAATCAAGGCGGTGCATTTCAACGCTGAGACGCCCTACAAATTTGCCTCGGGCATGGCCAGCCCCGTCTATATCGATTGCCGCAAACTGCTTTCCTATCCGCGCGTCCGCTCGACGGTCATGGACTTTGCGGCCAGTGTGCTGCTACGCGATGCCGGCTTCGAGCAGTTCGACTGCATTGCCGGCGGCGAGACGGCCGGGATCCCATTTGCAGCGCTGCTCGCCGACCGCCTCGGCCTGCCGATGATCTATGTCCGCAAGAAGCCCAAGGGCCATGGCCGCAACGCCCAGATAGAGGGCGACATGCCGGCCGGCGCGCGCGTGCTGGTCATCGAGGACCTGACGACGGCCGGCGGCAGCATGTTCACGTTCATCGACGCGATCCGCGCTGCCGGCGGCATCGTCGACCACGCGATTGCTCTTTTTTACTACGGCATTTTTGACGAAGGGGCGTTGCGGTTTGCCGACGGCAAGGTGCGCTTCCATCATATCGCCACATGGCGCAACGTGCTTGCCGTCGCCAAGGCGCAGAAGCTTTTTGACGACAAGACGCTGTCCGCCGTCGAGGCGTTTCTCGATGCACCGCTCGCCTGGTCGGGTGCGCACGGCGGCATCACTCAGCTTTCGGCGCCGTGACGCTTTGCATTTCTTCGAAATCGCTCTAACCGTTTTTGACAGTTTAAAAGATAGAGACACGCTCTCTGGGAGGCCGGAATGATATTGTGCTGCGGCGAAGCTTTGATCGACATGCTGCCCCGAGAAACGACGCTGGGTGAAAAGGCCTTTGCGCCCTATGCCGGCGGTGCGATCTTCAACACCGCTATCGCGCTCGGTCGCCTCGGCGTCGAGACTGCCTTCTTCACCGGCCTTGCCGACGATATGCTGGGCGAAATCCTGATCGAGACGCTGAAGGCGAGCAACGTCGATTCCAGCCCCTGCGCCATCGTATCGCGGCCTAGCACCATCGCCTTCGTGAAGCTGGTCAACGGCCAGGCGACCTATGCCTTCTACGACGAAGGCACCGCCGGCCGGATGATCACGGAAGCCGATCTGCCGGACCTCGGCGACAGCTGCGAGGCGCTGCATTTCGGCGCCATCAGCCTCATCCCCAGCCCCTGCGGCGAGACCTACGAGGCATTGATGGCGCGCGAGCAGGCCCGGCGCGTCATCTCGCTCGATCCGAACATCCGACCGGGCTTCATCAAGGACAAGCCGGCCCATATGGCGCGCATCAAGCGCATGGCGGCGATGTCGGACATCCTCAAATTCTCGGACGAAGATCTGGAATGGTTCGGCATGTCCGGCGACCATGACCAACTCGCCTCCCATTGGCTGGACCACGGGGCCAAGCTGGTTGTCATCACGAAGGGTGCCGAGGGCGCTACGGGATACACCAAGTCGCAGAAGGTTTCCGTGCCGAGCGAACGCGTCACGGTGGTCGACACAGTTGGCGCCGGCGACACCTTCGATGCCGGCATTCTCGCCTCGCTGAAGATGAACAATCTGCTGACGAAGGCGCAGGTTGCCTCGCTCGACGAGAAGGCATTGCGCGATGCGCTGGCGCTCGGCGCCAAGGCCGCCGCGATCACCGTATCGCGCGCTGGCGCCAATCCACCGTGGGCACGGGAAATCGGGCTTTAGAAGGCTAGATACCCTCATCCGCCCCTAGGGCACCTTCTCCCCGAGGGGAGAAGGGGAAGGTTATTTACCTGCGCCGATCTCGCCGGCGGAGGGGCCCCAGACATCCGTCAGCGCGAAGCCGGCTGCGAGGGGATCGAAGGGGTCCAGCGACACCTGCGACAGACCGAAGGTGAAGCCGCGGCCGGTGATCGTCGGAATGATGGCGGGCTTGCCGGCTACTTCTGTGAGGGCGGAGAGACCGACCTCGAATTCCGAACCGATGATGGAGCGCGACTTGAAGACGTCGCCGACCTTCGCCTTGCCGCGCGCGTACAGCGTCGCGAGATTGGCGGAGTTGCCGGTGCCGCAGGGCGAGCGGTCGACCCGGCCGGGCCACATCGTTGTGCAAGTGCGAATGGCACCGTCGGCATCGATATCGCGGAACATCACGTAGGCGACGCCCGAGATCGCCGGGATTTCCGGATGAACCACAGACATCGTCCGGTTGATGCGCTCACGCAGGACCATGCCGGCTTTCACCAGGTCCGCCGCCCTCGATGCCTCGATGGTGAGGCCTACCTGTCCGACATCGACCAGCGCGTAGAAAATGCCGCCATAGCAGATGTCCAGGCTGATCGCGCCCCATTCCGGCGTGTCTAGCACCACGTCGAGCTCGTGGACGAAAGACGGCACCATGGTCAGCCGCACTTTCTCGCAGCGGCCATCGCGGCAGGTGGCAACTGCCCGCACCAGGCCTGCGGCGGTGTCGAGCGTGACTGTGGTTTCCGGCTCCTGCATCTCGACGATACCGGATTCCAGCAGCGCAGTGGTGACGCAGATCGAGTTCGAGCCAGAGCTCGCATGGGCCTGGTCGGGCTGCAGGATGATGAAGCCGGCATCTGCATCCGGGTGCTTGGCCGGCAGCAGCAGGTTGACGGAGCCGATCGGCGCGCCCCGCGGTTCGAGCACCAGGAAGCGCCGGAGTTCCTCACCTTTCGGGTCCGTATTCATCCAGTGCAATTGCTCGGCTATGGTATCGCCGGGGATCTTCGGCACGCCGCCGATCGCGACCCTGCCGATCTCACCCTCGCAATGAACATCCAGCAGCTGGATCGTCCGCTTCCATCTCATATCATCTTCTCCAATCAGACGTGCCGGGTAACGCCGCCGTCGACGCGGATATTCTGGCCGGTGATGTAGCCGGCGCCATCGGACAGCAGGAAGGCTGCGGTCTTGGCGACCTCCTGCATCTGGCCGATGCGCTTCATCGGGATCTTTTCGGCCGTCTCAGGCTTGTGGGCGAGGCTATCGATATAGCCCGGCAACAGGCAATTCATGCGGATATTGTCGGCGGCGTAGCGATCGGCATAGAGCTTCGTGAAGGCACCGGCTGCGGCGCGGTAGGCGCAGGAGACCGGGAATACCAGCGATGGCTCATAGGCCGCAAAGGTGGTGATGTTGACGAAGGCACCCTTGCCCTGGCGCAGCATGACCGGGGTGACCAACCGCGCCATGCGCACGACGCTGAGCACCATCATGTCGGAGCCGAGTGTCCAGTTTTCGTCGGAGATGTCGAGCAGATCGCCCTTCGGCGGATGGCCGGTATGGTTGACCACCGCATCGATGCGGCCATAGGTCTTCATGGTCAGGTCGAAGATAGCCTGGATGTCTTCCGCCTTTTCCGCCACGCCGCGTGAGGCGACGCCGCCGAGTTCGGCAGCCAGCTTCTCGCAGCTTTCGGAGGGCGACATCAGCGCGACGCGATAGCCGGTGGCAACCAGTTCACGGGCGATGGCCTCGCCCATGCCCCGGCCACCGCCGGTAATGAGAGCGACTGGCTTTTCGGTGTCGGACATCGGCTTCCTCCTAGTATCGGTTGATGCGGAACGGCGTCATATCGATTGACGGCGTCATGCCACCGATCATATCCGCCATCAGGCGAGCTGTCGTGGCGGAATATGTAAGACCGAGATGACCGTGGCCGGTCGCATACCAGACGCCCGGCAGCCGGGAAGACGCGGAGATGATGGGGATGGTATCCGGCAACGAGGGACGATGGCCCATCCAGTCGGTGGCCTCCTCTACCTCAAGGCCAGGCAGCGCCCTCTGCGCATGACGGACGAGGACGCGGGGACGGCGATAATCCGGCGGCGCATCGAGGCCTGCAAGCTCGACATTACCGCCGACGCGGATGCCGCCGGCAGTCGGGGTCACCATGAAGGCGCGGGCCGGCCAGATGATCGAGTGGCGCATGAAAATGCCGGGGGCCATGATCTGCGTGTGATAGCCCCGCTCGGTCTCGAGCGGGATAGGCTCGCCCAAAGCCTTGGCGATCACTCGCGTGGGCACGCCGGCAGCAACCACCGCATCGTCGGCATCGAGCCTGCGGCCATTGGCGAGCATGACCGTGACGCCGCCGCCCGCCCGGCGCTCGATCATGGTGGCTTCGCCAGAGACGAAGCCTGTACCGGCGGCTTTCGCAGCATCGACCAGCTTCAGAACCAGATGATAGGGATTGCGGATGGACTTGTTGTTCGGCAGCAGCACCGCCTTCGCAATGTGAGGAGAGAGGGCCGGTTCGAGAGCGCGGAGGTCGGCACCGCTGACGACCGAATGCTCGAAACCATAGCGTTGCATCATCTCCAGATGGCCGCGATCGCCCGCAAATTCAGCCTCGGTTTCGTAGATGGCGAGGCATCCGTCCTCAGTCATCAACTCGGGTGCGCCGATGGCATCCAGCATGGCGCGAAAATCGGCAAGTGCGGGACCCGACAGGGCCATGCCGGCATCTTCGATCTGGCGTAGACGCGATGGACGGCCGGCGGCGAGGAAACGCAGGAACCACGGCAATATCTTCGGTGCATAAGAAGGCCTTAGCCAGACTGGCCCTTCCGGATCGAGCAGCCAGCCCGGCATCTTGCGCCATGTCGAGGGGCCGGAGCCGGCGGCAAAATCAAGCGCGATGCTGGCCATGTTGCCAAACGACGTGCCCTTCCCAGGCTCGCCCTTGTCGACAAGCGTCACCTGGTGGCCGCGCTTCTGCAACTCGAAAGCGATCGCGGTGCCGACAATGCCGGCGCCGATGACTATGGTGGTCTTGCTTGTGTCTTCCGTCATGGGCGTGCGTATCCCAACAAGGCTGCGCTGCGCAGCAAATCAGTCGCAGAGATATATCAGGCGCTGCCCTGGCGCCTATAGATTTTTGAAAGACTGGACCTCACCATCCCCGACGTCCGATGGAGCGAATGCCGATAGAAACGATGGCTTTGTCGGGGAACGGTGAAACCAAATTGGCGGTCGCGACGTACGTGGCTTTGTATCAACCGACCAGAGGTCAAAGATGAAGCCGTTGCTCCCTGCACTCCTTGCGCTCGCAGCGCTCCTTCCAGTCACCGCCCGGGCCGAAGCGATGACGGACAACGATATCCGCAGCGATATCATTGGCCGCACGATCTATCTCGCAGCCCCGCTCGGTGGCGAGATGCCGCTTACCTACCATAAGTCCGGAACCGTGGACGGCAACGGACAGGCGGTCGGGCTTGGCAAGTTCATCAAGCCGAACGATGTCGGCAAATGGTGGATCAAATCTGACCGGCTCTGCCAGCAGTTCAAGACTTGGTACGACGGTGCACCGATGTGCTTCGTGCTCGAGCGGGACGGCGCCGGCAAGGTCAAATGGACGCGCGACAACGGCCAGACAGGCGTTGCGCGTATCGGAGACTGATATTGGCTGAACCAAAAACTTAAAGAGCCCGACGCGGGAGGAGGATGCGTCGGGCTCTTAATAGAGATCGGCAACTGGGAGGAGGAGTGCTGCCGATCGAAGAAGGAAGCGCTGGGAGGAGGAGTGCGCTGCCTTCGAAACAATAGATACAGTCACCGCCCGGTTTTTGAAATGGCTGACATTGCATTGCAGCAATGCGCGTCGCGCATGAGTAAGTTAGCCTTATTGAGTTAGCGCCTGCATAAAAGCATGCCTCTGCGACAATTCGCCTAATTAGAAGCCGTGAAAGCAGGTATTTGGGATATTGACTTGGCGGCGAGCAAATGCCCGCGCAATTTGATGTCGATGTGTTCTTTTAAATCAGGCCGAAAGTGACGGCGATGCCGTCGTCACTTTCGGCCTATCGTGTGGCTCAGGCAGTCTTGAAAACCTTCTTGCCTTCCGCATCGAGTGCCTTGAACTCATCCTCGGACAGAGTGAAATTCACCGCGGCCACGTTCTCTTCGAGATGCTTGACCTTTGACGTGCCTGGGATCGGCAGCATTACGGGGCTACGCTTCAACACCCAGTCAAGCGCGATCTGGCTTGGGGCAGCGTTGTGGCGCTTGGCGATGGTATCCAGCAGCGAACCGGGCTTGGCGAGATCGCCGGCGGCCAGCGGGTACCACGGAATGAAGCCGATTCCGTGCTTCTCGCAGTAATCGAGCACGTCTTCGCTGGTGCGGTCGACGAGGTTATAGCGGTTCTGCACCGTCGACACCTTGAAGACCTTCGAGGCGGCTTCGATCTCTGCCACGGACACCTCGCTCAGGCCGGCGTGGCGGATGATCTTGTCGTCCAGCAACGACTTGATAGCATCGAACTGTTCCTTCGCCGGAACCTTGGGATCGATGCGGTGCAATTGCCAGAGGTCGATCTGTTCGACGCCGAGATTGCGCAGGCTCTTGTGGGCCTGCTGGATGAGATATTCCGGGCGACCGACGGGTATCCAGACTTCAGGACCGGTTCGCGTCAGACCGCCCTTGGTGGCGATCACCATCTTTCCGTAGGGGTGCAATGCCTCCTTGATCAGCTGCTCTGAGACATCAGGGCCGTAGGAATCGGCGGTGTCGATGAAGTTGACGCCGAGCTCGGGCAGTCGCTTGAGGGTGCGGATGCTTTCCTCGCGATCGGCGGGGTCTCCCCATATGCCCTTGCCTGTGATGCGCATGGCGCCGAAACCAAGACGGTTGACGGTGAGATCGCCGCCAATCTTGAAGGTCCCGGATTTGGATGCATTCAACTCGGTCATGATCGTCTCTTTCTCAATCTATCTTTCGGAAATTCTTCGAGGCCGGAGGCGTTTCCTGCGCAAGGCCAATCACTGCCCGGCGTAGAGGGAGATGGGCAAGCGGGACCGAAGATACAACAAGCGACGCCGAAACGGATGGTTCGGGCCGTCCGTGATCGTCGCCCCTGACCTCTCCTTGGATTCAGTACCGTCGCCCCTTGTCGGACCGGCAGCGACCGTGTGAATTTGGCCGAGCGCTTCCATGCCAAGCCGCTGGTCTTCTGCGGAAAAAAGGCTTCAAATGGTGTGAACGGCGGCATCAATGCCTATCTGTGATTCGATAGACCGGGGAAACGCGCCGACGAGGCAGTTTCTGCCGGGCTAAATTCTTTACGAGACGGAGAAATCCATGAGTGGTGATCCCTACCAGCTTCTCGGCGTCAAGCGGGACGCAGCGCAGAAGGACATCCAGAGCGCCTACCGCAAGCTCGCCAAGAAGCTTCATCCGGACCTCAATCCGGGCAACAAGCAGGCAGAAGAAAAATTCAAGGAGGTTTCGGCCGCCTATGCGATCCTCGGCGACGAGGAACAGCGGGCGCGCTTCGATCGCGGAGAAATAGATGCCGGCGGCGGCGAAAAAGCCCAGCAGCGTCAATATTACCGCGACTATGCCTCGAACGAGGGACGCGGCGGGCCTTACCAGAACAGCGGCGGTTTCGCCGACTTTGGCGGTGCCGACGATATCTTCTCCAGTTTCTTTTCGCGCCGTGGGCAGGGAGCCCAGCAAATGAAGGGCCAGGATAGACGCTTTTCGATGGAGGTCGACTTTCTCGACGCCGTCAACGGCACCAAGACTCAGGTCAAATTGCCGAACGGCCCCTCGCTTGACGTGCAGATCCCGCCGGGCACCGCCGATGGCCAGACGCTGCGATTGCGCGGCAAGGGCGATCCGGGCGTGAACGGTGCGCCGGCCGGCGACGCCATGATCGACATCAAGGTCCGGCCGCATAAATTTTATGTGCGGGACGGAGACGACATCCGCTTCGACATGCCGATCAGCCTGCGTGAGGCGGTGCTGGGCGGCAAGGTACGCGTACCGACGCCATCGGGCGCCGTCGCCATCACGCTCGCCCCGAACTCGAATACGGGCAAAGTGATGCGCCTGAAAGGAAAAGGCGTTCCCAAGCGTGGCGGCGAACATGGCGACGCCTATGTCACATTGAAGATCGTGCTGCCCGAGACACCGGATGCCGAACTTACGGCCTTCGTGAATGACTGGGCAGCCGGGGAGAAACACGAACCCAGAGCCAGCATGGGAGGCTGAACCATGGACGATCGTGAATTCCGCCAGTCGTTGCGTATCGAAGTCTCGGTTCTTGAAGTGTGGATCGAGCAGGGGTGGTTGGTGCCCGATGCCACCGAACGGGGAAGAGCCTTCCGCGACGCCGATGTCGCGCGCGGCAGGCTGATACTCGACCTGATCGAGACGATGGGCCTCAACGAGGCCGGTGTCGATGTGGTGATGGAACTCGTCGACCAGGTACATGGCCTGCGCGGCACGCTTCGCGACCTGGTCGACGGCATCAAGGCGCAAGGCGACGAGGTGCAGCAGCGCCTCATCGCCGAGATCGAGCAGAAGAGAGATTTTCACAACAGCTGAGTTGAGGCCCAAAACCGGTGCCGGTTGACGGGCAAGCTCCGGGCAAGCCCTTTCGCCTAGCCTTGGGACAGTCGCGCTGCCGGCGCTGCGACGGTCATCCGGGGGTGCCACACAGTGGCTCTTTCGCAACGACCTCCTTGCAAGCGGTAGCGTTCACACGCCAGGCCGAGCACGCAAACGGTCGGGCTGGCATCGCCCAGGAAGGCCCCGTCAAATGGTTACCGCCCTCTCCTCCACGCGACTGATCGCCGCCCAACTGGCCCTCAAGGTTTTGACCTCCGGAGATACCAGCAGCGACAGCAGCGGCACGTCCGACAGTTCGCTGCTCGACGGATCGAGCGTCGGAAAAAATGTCTCGAGCTTGCCGTCATCGGCTCAGGCATCGCTTGCCAGCATGCTCAACAGCCTGTCGAACAGCCAGTCCGACGAAACTGCGACGACATCCTCGACAGACAACTCGAACACGGCGAGCACCGACATCACCACGACCTCGTTCATGGCACTGCTGAAGCAGAACCTGACGGCGACCGCAGCCGGCACCAGCGACGGCGCAAAACAGGCAAAGGCGATGCTGGATGCGCTCAGCGCCGGCACCCTCAGCGTTTCCGATCCGACACACGGAGTATCGATCGCTGCCTGGGATCCAACATCGAAAACCAGCAATAGCTCTGACACGACCGGGACAGCCAATAGCGCCAAAGCCATCCCGACCAGCGACTGGAACGACTATCTTAAGGCGCATCTGCAGCGCAACGGCGACGGCACGCTCAGCCGCGCCGCCGACAACAGCTTCATTGACAAAACCACCGGCAACGCCGCCTATTTCGGCCAGGTCGGCACGCAGTTTTACTATCTGAGCTGGCCAGGCGCCAACAGCACTTCCAGCCTAAGCACTCCCGCGACAGACGCTGCTACCGCCTGACGGCCGCTCTTTCCGGCCGCCCGCCTGACGCAGACCCGGCGGGACATCAAATTCCAGGGCGTCGCTTGCTTGGTAAAATTGCTGGCAGCAATATTTCGAGCCGACAACACGTCCGCCTTCGAAATGTCCTAATGAAGGATGAACGCTGATCCTGGGCTTATGGGACCGTTAATCAATTTTTGGCGAACACACCGGCTTCATCGTTATGATCGGGAACCTGCGTGCGGCTCATCCGTTAGCAGTCGCGATATTCATTAAGGACTACCCGGCGTTTGGCGCCGATACGACGATAAACAGGAGAGAAAAATGAAAAAGACAATTGCAATGGCGCTCGCCGCCGCATCGCTGACCTTCGCCGTGGCTCCAGCTGCGTCTGCTGCCGACATGGTCACCAACTATGAAGACCAGGACAACAGCAATGGCGTCAAGATCGGCTACCTGACCTGCGATATCGCTGGCGGCGTCGGCTACGTTTTAGGTTCGGCCAAGAGCGTCGATTGCACCTACACATCTGCGAACGGCAGCGGCCGCGTCGATCACTACACCGGCGCCATCCGCAAGTTCGGTGTCGACCTCGGCTTCACCACACGCAGCCGTCTTGTCTGGGCTGTTTTTGCACCGACCGCAGGCTATCACCACGGCGCACTTGCCGGCCTCTACCAGGGTGCCACTGCTGAAGCAACGGTCGGTGCTGGCGTCGGCGCCAACGTGCTGTTCGGCGGTACGACAGGGGCAATTCACCTGCAGACAATCAGCGTGACCGGCCAGCTTGGCCTCAACATCGCTGCCACCGGCACATCGATGACGCTCGCTTCCGCCAGCTAATTCCTCAATGCCGAAAAACGCCCGTGCTGCAGTCGCAGCACGGGCGTTTTTTTATGGTCGCCGTAGCAATCGTTAGCGCTACCGACGTGTCCAGGTCTCCATGTTGACCTTTTTAGCGCCACCAAGGTCCAGACGCCCTGTCAGGTTCCATCGGGCTGCTCGAAATACCTGGCGATGCCGAAGTTGTTCTTCGATGCATATCCGACCGAAATTGCCGTGTCGTCCGACGATGCCGGCCCCATCTCAAACCGGGCGCCGGTAAACTTCGCGCCGATCCCGGCGCCGACGAATTTCTCACCGGCGATGGTGCATTGAACATCATAGGTACTGCCGGTGCGGCTGACCTTTACGGTCCCGGAGTAAGCGCTCCCATCGCAGCTGCCCGTCACGTCGAACGTTTCCGAGGGATCGGCGAGCGCGAGTGCAGGCATCGCAAGAAACTTTCAGCAAGTCATCAGCTTACGAAAAATATTCTCGTCCTCCGGGATCAAGTGCATTACAGCCCTGAAAGTAGCTCAACCGGAGCTAGCTTTCACGATGGTTCGGAAGATAGAGGCAATTCATTTTCGGTTGTGTCGCCTGCGTAGAGGTGCAAGGGACAACGGAGCTTCACGAGCCTGGCGATCAAATATTGATCTTACGTTGCTTCTGTCACGACACTTGCATACACAAAAATTAGGAAAAAATGGCGCACCCGGAGCGATTCGAACGCCCGACCCCCAGATTCGTAGTCTGGTGCTCTATCCAGCTGAGCTACGGGTGCGGAAGCAAGTGGCTGAGCCGCTTGCGTGGCGATCCTCTAAAACGTCCGCAGAGTGAAAGCAAGCGGATTTCTCGAAAATCTGCTGTTTTTCGGTTGGCGACTGTGGAAAGCGCCGGACCTCTTCAGGTTTCGGTGGCGCTGCGGCCGCGATAGGCGTCGAGCGAGATCGGACGGTCCGGGATCTCGATGCGGAATTGGGTCCCGGCGGACGGCTTTTCGACAAGCGCGATGGTGCCGCCATGGGCAAGCACCAGTTCGCGGGCGATGGTCAGGCCGAGGCCGGTGCCACCGGAGCGGGCCGAGCCACGGAACGCCGTGAACAGGTTTTCCCGCGCCTTCGGAGCCATGCCCGGACCGGTGTCGTCGATGGTGATGCCGACGACGCTGCCGATCCTGTGGGCCGCGACAGTGATACGGCGAACGCTCTGCGGCTGCTGCTCGCCATAGGCGATGAGTGCCTGGTGGGCATTGCGGCAGAGATTGTGGATAACGCGGAAGAGTTGCTCGCTGTCGGCATCCACCTCCAGCTCGTGGGACACCACCTCGACGAATTCAATGCCGCTTTCGGGATCGATCGCCATGATGTCCCTTACCTCGGCCGTGAGGTCGTGGAGCTTCAGGCGACGGCGGCGGGGCGCCGATTCGGATGCCTGGCCATAAGACAGCACCTCGTTGGTATAGCCGACGGCGCGGTCGATCGTGCGCAGCAGCTTCGGCGCGAACCGCTTGACCATGGGATCGTCGATATCAGCAAGCCGGTCGGACATGAGCTGGGCGGAGGCGAGGATATTGCGCATGTCGTGGTTGATCTTGGAGACAGCAAGGCCGAGAGCCGCAAGGTTCTTCTGCTGCTTCAGGGTCTTCTGCAGCTGCGCCTGCATCGTTGCCAGATGGCGGCCGGCAACGGCGAGTTCGTCGCGCCCGTCGTCCGGCACCAGAACCCGCGCCGGATCTTCAGGATCGTCGGAGTAGGACTGCATGCTGTCAGTCAGCTTGCGGATCGGCTTGATCATGATCCGGTTGATGGCAAAGAAGATCAGGGTTGCGGTGAAAAAAGAAAGCAGCAGCGAAATCAACAGGACGTTTGTCGAATAACGCAGCATGGCCTTGCGGAGGCTGGCGTCCTTGAGCACGACCTCGACGCCCATTTTCGTTTCCCCGACCGGGCCGTAGACGCGCATGATCTGCTCGCCGCCGAACAGCAGCGTATTCAGCGCATCGTGGACAGCCGTCGGCAGCGAGACGTCGGTCAGGTCGAACTGGTCGTCGACCGATGTCGGCATATCGGCGGTGGCAAGCAATCGCGAGGTGCCGTCCTTGCGCAAGATGATGGCCCGGGTGCCGGTCGCCATCAGGGTTTCCTTCTGCAGCGAACGCGGCAGCTCGACCGGCTGCAGGCCGTCGATGACTATGGCAGCCGCCGCAGCCGTGCTCAGGCGGTCCTGCAGCCAGCGCAGCCGCATGTAGGCGACGGAAGGCACGAAGATCAGAATTTCCGCGACCATGACGAAAACGACTGTCAGCGATAGAAGCTTGCCGGACAGGCCGCCGAAAAGTCCGGTCGGCCTCGACGCACACATCCTGGTACCCATGCCGGCTTTGGTACCCAGCGGAAATTTCATTTCCGGCCATCCCATTCAGCGGCAATGCAGATTGCCTTGGTCAATTAGATCCTACGATAAGAGTTTTTGCCGGTGTCTTCAATGCGCCATCGTAGTGCCGCCCTTATGATGCTGGCGAACCTACGAAAAAAGGCGCGGCACGGGGTGCCACGCCTGGAAGGTCAAAGCCTGCGTGCGATCAGAATTCTTCCCATTCCTGAGAAGCGGGCTGGGCCGCCGCACCGCCGCGTCCTCCGGACATGATGCGGGAACCTGATACAGCCATCTGGCGAGGCGGCGAGGCTGCCGGGCGGCGCGTGTCCCGACGCGCAACGGCCGGAGCAATATTGCGAGCGCCGGTGACCTTGAAGCCAGCAACGAGCCGCACGAGGCTATCGGCTTCGGCGGTGAGCTTGTGAGTGGCCGCCGACGTCTCCTCGACCATGGCGGCATTCTGCTGCGTCACCTGGTCCATCTGGTTGACGGCAGTGTTGACCTCGGCAAGACCGGTTGCCTGTTCGCGCGCCGAGGTGGCGATCGAATGGATATGGTCGTTGATTGCAAGCACGCGGGTTTCGATATCACCGAGCGCCTCACCGGTCTCCTGAACCAATTTGACGCCAGCCTGGACCTCGCTGCCCGATTTGGTGATCAGCCCCTTGATATCCTTGGCTGCCTTTGCAGAGCGCTGGGCCAGTTCGCGCACTTCCTGGGCGACGACGGCAAAGCCTTTGCCAGCCTCGCCTGCCCGAGCAGCTTCCACCCCTGCATTGAGCGCCAGCAGGTTGGTCTGGAAGGCAATCTCATCGATGACATTGATGATCTGGCTGATTTCGCGCGATGCCTGCTCGATGCGGCCCATCGCATCGACTGCATTGCGCACGACAATGCCGGACCTGGCGGTGTTGTCCTTGGCTTCGGTAGCCATGACGCTGGCCTCCTGGGCGCGGGTGGTCGAGTTCTGCACCACGGCAGTGATCTCGTCGAGCGCAGCCGAAGTTTCCTCGAGGGCTGCGGCCTGTTGCTCGGTGCGCTTGGCAAGATCGTCGCCGGCAACGCGCAGTTCGTTGGCATTGCCATGGATCGAACCCGTCGTGTCGCGAACCTCGCGCATGGTGTCCTGCAGTGTCGACAGGGTCGCGTTGACGTTTTGCTGCAGTTCGGCAAATGCACCCTGATAGGTACCGCGCATGGTCTGCGTCAGGTCGCCGGCAGCGAGTTCGGCGATGACGCGTCGGGTCTCCGTGATCCCGGCATCGACGCTGGCGACAAGCTCGTTGACATTGCCGGCGAAGCGATCGAGATTTTCGTCGTTGTAGGTCTTTTCGATCCGGCGGCTGAAATCCCCGGCAGCAGCCGAGGCCACCACATGCGACATGCCCGACTGCAGATCGTCGCTCTTGGCGCGCAGCACTGCCTCGTCGGAATGCATACGCTGGACCGCAAGGCCGCTCTGCTTGAACACCTCCACGGCGGCTGCCATGTCGCCGATCTCATCGCCGCGACCGACATAGGGAACGTCGACGTTGAAATCGCCACCTGCAACCTGCTTGATGGTATCGGTGACCTTGTTGATCGGGCGGGTCAGATGGTTTGTGCCGATATAGAGCCCAAAGCCGATGCCGCTTACGATACCAAGGCCGGTGGCTGCGAGCACCACCCAGAAAATCATGTCGCCGAACGAATCGATGTCCGCACGGACAGCCGTCAGTTCCTGCGTGTCGGCCTTCACGACGGCGTCGATGTCGGCCTGAAAGGCCTTGCGATTGGCGCGATTGTCTTCGTTATTGCCTTGCTTGTTGGCTGCAGGCGGCCCCTCCGTTAAAAGCAACCGAACGGTCTCGGTGCGGAACCCATTGAACTCCTTGGACTTGTCGAGCAGCTTGGCGAAATCGGCCTTCTGGCCTTCGGGCACCAGCGGCGCCCACTTGGCGATGATCTTGTCGATTTCGACGAGATCGGCAGTCAGTCCGTCGGCAAAGCCCTTGGCGGATTTGATATCGGGGGCGCCGTAGATGCCGCGACTTTCCATGACGACCGCGGTGACATAACGGTTGAGGCGTTCACCGAGATAAGCGCGGGTGGATGCGCGTTCATATATCTGCAATTGGCTGTCATACTGGTTTATGGCAAACAGCGCGGTCGCGCCTATAAGCATTGCTGCGCCTGCCATGACAGCAACGAGCAAATTGATCTTGCCACGGATTTTCAACTAAATACCCCCCCAAATATATGGGCTTCAAAAACAGGAGAGCCCATTCATTTTGTATTATCGAGGCCAATCGTTAAGGTTGCCTTTCCTATATTGAAATATAAAATAGGGGATAAACTCTCTTCTATTGGCGTCAATTGGTAAGTGAAGGCATTATACATCAGCTTCACGCCGAACTGATTATGTCAGCTCTTCGCGTGTGCAGCATTGGCGGAAAATCCGGGGCGCCTCCAAAGTATGGAGTGCGCGCGAAATCGACACTGGCGGCATGCGTTGCTGCAACTTGCGAATCCCGAGCCCGATAATTGACTTTTCCGGCCTTCATCCCTATAAGCCGCCGCACGTCCGGTTTCGGAGCCTGCCTAGCGGGCTACTTCCGTGCGTCCAACAACGCTCCTTGCACTATGCAAACCCAAGAAGGGCCGCACTCCGCGGTGTTAAAATAAATGAAGCGTACCTACCAACCATCGAAGCTCGTTCGCGCTCGTCGCCACGGTTTTCGTGCTCGTATGGCAACAAAGGGCGGCCGTAAGGTCATCATCGCCCGGCGTGGCCGCGGTCGCAAGCGTCTTTCGGCTTAATCGCCGAATAGGCCCTGTCGCGATGGCGGGCGAATGACGAATAAACGACCCAATACCAAAACTGTCGGGCGGCTGAAAAGCCGGCCGCAGTTTCTTGCCGTGCGCGTGGGAGAGAAACGGCGAGGCAATTTCTTTCTGGTCGAGGCGCTCGATCGCGCCTTGCCCGATGAGCCGCCACGCGTCGGTTTCACCGTCACCAAAAAACATGGCAATGCCGTCGAACGCAACCGCATGCGCCGCCGCCTGAAAGAAGCGGTACGGCTGAAGGCCGGGTTTGCAATGCAGCCGGGACACGACTATGTGGTTGTCGCGCGCCGCGATGTATTGACTGCGCCCTTCGAAGCGCTGGCCCGGGAGTTGTCAGCCCGCTTTGAAGCCATGCCGAAACACCGCCGGTCGCAACCGGACCGCTCCAGGAAAGAATGATGGAAAAGAACCGCAATTACTTCATCGCGATCGCCCTGTCGGTGGTGATCGTCCTCGGGTGGCAGTTCTTCTATATGAACCCGCGCATCGAAGCGCAGCGCAAGGCCGATGCGGCCCTGAAGGCGCAGCAGCAGACGACGCAGCAGGTTCAGCCGAACGGCACCACAGCCGCACCGACCCCCGGCACCAACACCACCGCTGGCGCCCCCGTTTCCGGCCAGGCCGCCGTCGGCACCATGACGCTGCAGCAGGCGCTGGGTAAAACACCGCGTGTCGCCATCGAGACCACATCGCTGCTCGGCTCGATCAATCTGGCCGGCGGTCGCCTGGATGACCTTCGTCTAAAGTCGTACCATGAGACGGTCGACAACATGAGCCCGATCATCACGCTGTTCAGCCCGGCCGAAACAAAGGACGGCTACTTCGCCGAACTCGGCTACATCGGTGACGACAAGACCGGCGCCGTTCCCGGCCCTTCGACCGTCTGGACGGCCCCCGAGGGTGCAAAGCTCACCGACAAGACCCCGGTGACTCTCACCTACACCAATGACAAGGGCCTGACTTTCGCGCGGACGATCTCCGTCGACGACCACTACATGTTCACGGTTGCCGACAAGATCACCAATGCCAGCCAGGAGCCGGTTTCGGTCGCCAGCTACGGTCGCGTCATCCGCTACAGCCTGCCTACAACGCCGTCTGCCTACGTGCTGCACGAAGGCTTCATCGGCGTCATCGGCGACGACGGCCTGCTGGAAACCAAGTACACGGCTGTCGACAAGGAACCGACGACCCCGGCAAAGGCAACAACCGGCTGGCTCGGCTTTACCGACAAGTACTGGGCAGCCACCATCGTGCCGCCGCAGACGACCCCTTACGATGCCCGCTTCTCGCATTTTACCGATGGCCAGCCGCGCTACCAGGCTGACTACAAGCAGGACGCCATCAGCATCGCTGCCGGACAGTCCGTCGACCTCAAGAACCTCGTCTTTGCCGGCGCCAAGGAAGTTCCGGTCATCGACCGCTACGAGGAGAGCTATTCGATCCCGCGCTTCGACCGCCTGATCGACTGGGGCTGGTTCTACTTCCTGACCAAGCCAATGTTCAAGCTGATGGACTTCTTCTTCCGCTACTTCGGCAACTTCGGCGTCGCCATCCTCTGCACGACCATCGTCGTAAAGCTCCTGTTCTTCCCGCTGGCCAGCAAGCAATATGCGTCGATGGCCAACATGAAGAAGATGCAGCCCCGCATGGCTGAACTGAAGGAGAAATTCGGCGACGACAAGATGGGCCTGCAGCAGGCCACGATGAAGCTCTACAAGGAAGAGAAGATCAACCCGGTCGCCGGCTGCTGGCCGATTGCCCTGCAGATTCCGATCTTCTTCTCGCTCTACAAGGTCATCTACATCACCATCGAGATGCGGCATGCGCCGTTCTTCGGCTGGATCCGCGACCTTTCGGCACCCGATCCGACGTCTATCGTCAACCTGTTCGGCCTGCTGCCGTTCGAGGCCCCGACCATCTTGCATCTCGGCGTCTGGCCGATGATCATGGGCGTCACCATGTTCCTGCAGATGCGCATGAACCCGACGCCGCCCGATCCGACGCAGGCGATGATCTTCAACTGGATGCCGCTGGTATTCATGTTCATGCTGTCGAGCTTCCCGGCCGGCCTGGTGATCTACTGGGCCTGGAACAACACCCTGTCGGTCATCCAGCAGGCGATCATCATGCGCCGCCATGGCGCCAAGGTGGAACTGTTCGACAATATGCGCGGATTGTTCAAGCGGAAGAAACCGGCGGAAACCAAATAGCCTTGAAAAACCCCGGCTCTGTCCGGGGTTTTCTTTTTCAACGCGGGGGCCTTTTTCCCAAGAGCGGCAAGTCTTGACATCGGCTGCCAAAACCGTGAAGCCAAACCATCAACAAACGATTGCGAGCCATGGCCGAAGAACCCGTACCCACCGAAAAGCCGTTGTTCGGCCGCCCCTGGATCTTCATTCGCGGCGTGCCGTCGATGAAGTTCCTGCCGCCGGAAGGGCCGCCGGAGATTGCCTTTGCCGGACGCTCGAATGTCGGCAAGTCGTCGCTGATCAATGCACTCGTCGGCCACCACGGGCTAGCCCGGACATCGAACACGCCGGGGCGGACCCAGGAACTCAATTATTTCGTGCCCGACGGCTATTCCGGGGAAGCCGGCGACCTGCCGCCAATGGCGCTTGTGGACATGCCTGGCTACGGCTATGCGAAGGCACCCAAGGACAATGTCGATGCCTGGACGAGGCTGGTGTTCGACTACCTGCGCGGCCGGGCGACGCTGAAGCGCGTCTACGTGCTGATCGATTCCCGCCATGGCATCAAGAAGAACGACGAAGACGTCATGGCTCTGCTCGACAAGGCTGCCGTTTCCTACCAGATCGTCCTTACCAAGACGGACAAGATCAAGGACGCCGGCGTGCCGCGGGTGGTTGCGGAGGCCGCCGAGATGACCCGCAAGCGCCCGGCCTGCTTCCCAGGCATCATACCGACCTCTTCCGAAGAGAACGAGGGCATGGACGACCTACGCCAGGCGATCATCGAGACCGTCGGCTACGGCGCCTGATCATCTGATGTGACTGAACGCAAAAAGGCCGCCGCGCGGTGAATTACCGGAGCGACGGCCCTTCGAAGTCGGTGTTGATTACATCTTCGGCAGCAGAACTGCGTCGATGACGTGGATTTCGCCGTTGGACTGCTTGACGTCGGCGATGGTGACATGGGCGGTGCCGCCGGCTTCGTCGGTCAGCGTAACCTTGCTGCCCTTTGTCATGGCCTTGATCACGCAGCCGCCGACAGTCTTGATGTCGTATTCGCCACCGGCGTCCTTGACCATCTTCTTGACAGCGGATGCCATGATGTCGCCGGAGACGACGTGGCAGGTGAGGATCTTGACGAGCTTGGCCTTGTTTTCAGGCTTCAGCAGGGTTTCGACCGTGCCGGCCGGGAGTTTTGCAAATGCTTCATTGGTCGGGGCAAATACGGTGAAAGGGCCTTTGCCTTCCAGCGTTTCTACGAGGCCTGCAGCCTTTACAGCGGCAACAAGCGTCGTGTGGTCTTTCGAGTTGACGGCGTTTTCGATGATGTTCTTCGAGGCGTACATCTTTGCGCCGCCGACCATAGGGTCCTTGGCGTAAGCTGCGCCAGTGGCAGCGGACAGTGCGACAGCCAGAGCGGCGATGCGAAGCGTTGTCTTCATCATGGTCCTGATTCCTCTTCCTCTTATATCCCCGATCCAACTCACCTGGGCTTGTGCCCTATCTGCCGGGGACACTGGTAGTACGGAGCGCTCCTGGAAACAGTTTCAAGCCGATTGCGGATTTTTAACGAATGCCAACAAAACCTAAAACCATGAAAACGCCGCGAATGTGGGGGTTCGCGGCGGATGGTGTCGGCAATCTGCAAGATAGCTAAAGGCTTCGGGTTTTACCCGCAGCGATAACAGGTCCGGTCGGCGCGCCGGATGGCGAACCGCCGAAGGGCTCGACGCTGATGGCGATGGTGGCGCCTTCGCCAAACTGGCCGCGCATGTTGGCCGGAACAGCGATTTCGCCCTCGCCGCTTTGCGGCAAAACGCCCAGCGCCTTGGCGGGGTCGCTTCCAACTATCAGCCACAGCTCCAACGATTTCTTTTCGGCCTGCGCAGCTGCGACCGGCGTTATCTTCAATCGTCCGTTCGATGTGTCGTAGCTGGCAACCAGATTGAGAGCACCGTTGACGCTGGCGGGGACCGCGAGGTCGGCCACCATCGGTCTGGAGCCGGACCCGACCTTCAGACCACCGTTTGCATCGTAGAAAATCGCACCGGCAGCCAGCACGAGCGAGGCGAGCGTCAGCCCGCGCCAGACCGGGAGCGAGTTCCAGACGCCGCCGCGGCGCTTGGAGCGTTCGCCGAAAATCCGTTTTTCAACCTTTGGAAACACCGATGCCGGAGGCAGGATCGCCTCGTATTCGTCGTTGAAGGACGAAAGGTTCTGCTCCCAGCGGTTGACGATCGCCGCGAAGGGGCGATCGCTGCGCATGCGCGTCTCGACCTTCTGCCGGTCTTCCAGCGACAGAACACCCAGCACGTATTCGCCGGCCAGTACCTCGTCGCGGGAGCGGCCTCCCTTGCTTTGATCGGGTGAACTCATCGGTCCATGCACTCTCTCAGTTTGATCAGGCTTCGGCGCAGCCATGTGCGCATGGTATTCAAAGGCACTGCATATTGATCGGCGAGTTCCTGATAGCTCAGTCCCTCGACGTAGGCACTTCGAACTGCCTGAGCACGGCCGTCCTCCAGGGTTTCCATGCAGAGATCGATGCGCCTGCCCTCGCCCTTGATGACAGCCTGCGTCTCTGGATCGGGCTCGTTGTCAGCCAGATCATACACCGCGTCGATCTCGTCCGCCACGGGCTTGCGAGCCCGGATGGCGTCGATTGATCGGTTGCGGGCAATCGACGTCAACCATCCCATTGCCGGGTTCTCCGACGCGACGAAACGATCTGCACGTTGCCATATCCGGACGAAGACTTCCTGAAGAACTTCCTCCGCATCTGTCCTGTTCTTCAGGATACGCAAACATACGGCAAATAGTTTCGGGCTTGTCTTCTTATAAAGTTCGGAAAACGCACTCTGGTCACGCATTGCAACGCGGCTGACGAGGGTGGCTATATCGTCAGTGGCCATCCATGATCCCCGCTCCCGTTCCGAATACCGTCATATTAGGATCTTTGAGCGGCCGGGCAAGACGAATAACACTTCAGGCATCGTCCTTACGATGGATTTCGCGATCAAAACTTATCGCCGCGACGTTATTCCCTCTGTCAAAAACTTGAGATAAAACCCCGCGAACAATTTCAGCGGGGTATGTCATGGCCGAATCCGAAAACGAACTGCAGGCACGCCTGCTGGCTAAAGCCCTGCCGTTCATGCAGCGCTACGAAAACAAGACGATCGTGGTGAAATATGGCGGCCATGCCATGGGCGATGCGGAACTCGGCAAGGCGTTTGCCGCTGATATCGCCCTTCTCAAGCAGTCCGGCGTCAACCCGATCGTCGTGCACGGCGGCGGCCCGCAGATCGGTGCGATGCTGACGAAGATGGGCATCGAATCGAAATTCGAAGGCGGGCTGCGCGTGACCGACCGGAAAACGGTCGAGATCGTCGAAATGGTGCTCGCCGGCTCGATCAACAAGGAAATCGTCGCTCTCATCAACCAGACCGGCGAATGGGCAATCGGCCTTTGCGGCAAGGACGGCAACATGGTGTTTGCCGAAAAGGCCAAAAAGACCATTATCGATCCGGACTCCCATATCGAGCGGGTGCTGGATCTGGGCTTCGTCGGCGAGGTCGTAGAGGTTGACCGGACGCTGCTCGACCTGCTCGCCAAGTCGGAGATGATCCCGGTCATCGCCCCGGTCGCCCCCGGTCGCGATGGCGCCACGTATAACATCAACGCGGATACATTTGCCGGCGCTATCGCCGGCGCGCTGAATGCGACGCGCCTGCTGTTCCTGACCGACGTTCCAGGCGTGCTGGACAAGAACAAGGAACTGATCAAGGAACTGACGGTGGCCCAGGCCCAGGCTTTGATCAAGGACGGTACGATTTCCGGCGGCATGATCCCCAAGGTGGAGACCTGCATCGAGGCGATCCAGGCCGGCGTCCAGGGTGTCGTCATCCTCAATGGCAAGACCGCCCATTCGGTGCTGCTCGAAATCTTCACGGAACATGGCGCCGGCACGCTGATCATTCCCTGATCACGATAAATGCGGTTTGCCGGCAGGCTTGTGCGTGGCATAAGGACGGCCATGACACAGCCAAGAAACATGCCCGCTGCCGCCGATTTCGCTGATATCCGTGATTGGGTATTCGATCTCGACAACACGCTCTACCCGCACAATGTCGACCTGTTTTCTCAGGTCGATGTCAACATGACGAGCTATGTCGCGGATCTCCTGCAGACGGACAGGACTTCGGCCCGCAAGCTGCAGAAGCAGTATTACCTTGAGCACGGCACGACGCTGCAGGGGCTGATGCTGCATCACGGCGTCAATCCCGACGACTTTCTCGAAAAGGCGCACGCGATCGACTACACCGGGCTTACGCCGCAGCCGGCGCTTGCCGCCGCCATCAAGGCGCTGCCTGGTAGAAAGTTCATCTTCACGAACGGCAGCGTCAAGCATGCGCAGGATACCGCCGGAGCGCTTGGCATCCTCGACCATTTCGACGACATCTTCGATATCGTCGCGGCCGACTATCTGCCGAAACCGGCTGCCGGCACCTATGACAAATTTGCCAGCCTGCACAAGATCGACACGCAGAACGCTGCCATGTTCGAAGACCTGCCGCGCAACCTGACTGTGCCGAAGGCACTGGGCATGAAGACCGTGCTGTTGGTGCCGCAGAATGTCGAAGGCAGTTTCACCGAGTGGTGGGAGCGCCACAGCGACGACGACCAGCATATCGACTACATCACGGACGATCTGACAGCATTCCTGTCGGCACTCGTCTGACGAAAACTGCTTTAATTACAAAAGTTTCATCCATCTTACCGATGTTTAATTGGGTGTTTCGGGTTCGCCGCCCTACCTTTGAATTGTTACCACGGCAACCAAAGGAAACACCCAATGATCGGGAAGAAAATTCTCATTACGGCAATGTCCGCGACCCTCCTCCTTGGCGGCGCGGCGGCAACTTTTGCAGCCAACGGCCATCACATGGGTGGACGCCACGGCGCGCGTGTTCCCCCTGAAGTCATCTTCGTGCGCATGTTGCAGCAGTTCGACACCAACGGCGACATGAAGATCTCCAAGGACGAAGCGACAGCCGGCGCCGACAAGCTGTTCGATGCCATCGACACCAACAAGGATGGCTCCATCACCCCCGGTGAATACCGCGAGTACCGCGAGACCCAGATGAAGGCGATGTGGGAAGAGCGCAAGAAGATGATGGAAGACAACAAGGACAAGGCAAAGCCCGACGAGGCGATGAACGATGACGAAGGCGGCAAGCCTCCGCGTGACAGCAAGGACGGCCCACGCGGCGAAGGTCGCCATGGCAAGGGCATGCGCGGCGGCATGATGGGCGAGATGTTGTTCAAACGCATCGACACCGACCAGAACGGCCAGATCAGCAAGGCTGAAGCCGAAGCCGCCATGGCGAAGCTCTTCGACCGCATGGACCGCAACCACGACGGCTTCATCGCGCTCGACGACATGCCGAAGATGCCGCTCCTGTAAGGAACGAAACGTCCTCCCAGGACAAACGAAAGCCCGCCTCGCAGTCTTGCGATGGCGGGCTTTTTTGTAGAGGTTTGAGCTACGACAACCGTGCAACGATCGGCCGCCGTACGTTCGTCGTCGTTCTCCCGCGTCATTCCGGTTTCACAGAAACCGTCGTATAATGTGTTCTTTGATATTCCAGATTTTGCGATCGACCAGACCGTGATCCGTAAACTGCTGTCGGATCAGGTGCCACAGTGGGCCGACTTGCCCATTACCCGCGTTCACTCATCCGGCACGGACAACGCACTTTTTCGCCTTGGTGACGAACTCGTTCTCAGGATCCCGATCAGGCAAGCCGCTGTAGCGCTGCTTTGCCAGGAACTGGACTGGCTACCGCACCTTGCCAACCTCCCCCTTGAGATCCCGACGGTACGTTACCGAGGCGTTGGAGCCGGCTATGAATTTGGCATCTACGACTGGATCGACGGCAAGGCCGCAACGCCTGAGAATGTCAGCGATACCCGTGAGGCCGCCATGGCTCTGGCAGGCTTCCTCAGAGCGCTCCAACTGAAAGCAACCGAAGGCGCTCCCCGCGCGGGAACGCTGAACAACAGGCGCGGCGTCCCTCTTGCGGAGATGACTGGCATCACGGCTCCGGCCATCGAGATGCTGTCCGACGAAATCGATACGGTGGCGGCATTGGACATGTGGACTTCCGCAACCGCCGAAAGGTGCCACCCTTCTCCCCTATGGCTGCACGGCGATCTCAAGGCCGACAATCTGCTTACGAAGGAGGGTAGGCTGTCCGCCGTTATCGACTGGGGTTTGTCAGCAATTGGCGATCCTGCGGCGGACTACGCGTCAGCCTGGTCCTGGGTGGATCCCTCGGCTTGCCAACTATTCCGAGAGGTGCTGGAGCTCGATGACAGTGAATGGCGTCGCGCCAAAGGCTGGGCTCTCTATGGAGCGGTGATCGCTCTCAGCTACTATCGCGATCGCGATAATAAGCCTCTGTGCCAGCAGTCACGACATACACTCGCAAGGCTAGGGCTTTTGCTCTAGTAGGGCAACGATTGCATGCCACTCCGTAGCCTCCAAAAGCCCGCCTGCTCGAAAGACGTGTTCTTTGATGGGGCCCCCATTGCCAGAGAGAAAATCCACTACCGAAGCAGATGACGCGATACGCCATTAAAGCCTTCAGAGCCGCATAACTTTAAGTCAAGCAGTCCACACATACCGTCCCTGTTAGATGCTCATGTCGTTATGCGTCAAAGAACTTTACCTGTCTTTTTTCCACCCCCGTTTGCCAACCTCCTGCCCCTTGAAGCCTATGCGGTGATCGGCGGACAAATTGAATTCATTGCGATGTCTCCCTTACCTTCCTCAATGCTCATAAAAATCGCTGACAATCTTCCATGCGGCTTCGGCTGTATCGACGAAGCTGATCAGGTTGACGTCGTCGGGGGCAATCGTGCCAAACTCGGCAAGTGCGTCGAAATTGATGATCTTGCGCCAGAAGGCTTCACCGAACAGGATCAGCGGCAGGCGGGCCATGCGGCCGGTCTGGATCAGGGTCAGGCATTCGAAAAATTCGTCGAGCGTGCCGAAACCGCCGGGAAAGACGGCGATGGCCTTGGCACGCAGCATGAAATGCATCTTCCGGATCGCAAAGTAGTGAAAATTGAAGCTGAGCTCCGGGGTGACATAGGGGTTCGGTGCCTGTTCGTGCGGCAGGACGATGTTGAGGCCGATCGATGGCGCGCCCTCCTCCGACGCGCCGCGGTTTCCCGCTTCCATGACACCCGGGCCGCCGCCGGTGACGACGACATATTCGTGAAAACCTGAGACTGCCGAATACCGGGCGCATAGCCTGGCGAACTTGCGGGCCTCCTCGTAGTAGACAGACGCAGCCTCTAAATTGGCGCGCTGGACATCGTTGCGCGCGGCCCAGGCGCTCTGGCCGGGCGCCGGGATGCGGGCGCCTCCGAACATCACCACAGTCGACTTGATGCCGCGCTCGGTGAGCTCCATTTCTGTCTTCATCAGCTCCAGTTGCAGCCGGACCGGCCGTAATTCCTCGCGGCAGAGGAAATCCTCGTCGGCATAGGCAAGCCTGTAGGATGGCGACAGCGACTGCGGGGTCTTCGGAATGGCTTCGGCGCGGGTCTTGTCGGCGCCGCTGGTCTTCAGCGGATCCCAGACGCCGTCCTTGCGCCGCAGCTTGCCGTTCCTGCCTTTAGCCATTGTCTTGCCTTCCATAAGCCGATGGGACCACAGCCCGAATCGGCGCAGCCTCCGCATCTCCAGATAGGCCGCGATCGGGCGCCCGATCCAGATGCAATGCGGCAGGAAAGATCATTCCATTTCCGGGACGGCTGTTGTAGAGCAGATCACCGGCCGAGCGATCACATCTGCGAATGATCCACCGGCCGGGACGAAATCCACAGATGTTCAAGGAATTGTCATGAGCGCCACCGATCTTGCCTCGCTTGAAAAGACCATCGAAGCGGCGTTCGACGCGCGCGACAGCGTCAACCTCTCGACGTCAGGCGAAATCCGCGATGCGGTCGACACGGCGCTGACCCTGCTCGACGGTGGCAAGGTGCGTGTTGCGGAACGCGGTGCCGATGGCGTCTGGACAGTCAACCAGTGGCTGAAGAAGGCGGTGCTGCTATCCTTCCGCCTCAACGACATGACGCTCATAGAGGGCGGTGCCGGCGGTGCGACCTGGTGGGACAAGGTCCCCTCGAAGTTCGAAGGCTGGGGAGAAAACCGCTTCCGCGAAGCAGGCATCCGCGCCGTACCGAACTGCGTCGTACGGCGTTCGGCCTATATCGCCCCAAATGCCATCCTGATGCCGTCCTTTGTCAATCTCGGCGCCTATGTCGGCGAAGGCACCATGGTTGACGCCTGGGCGACGGTCGGCTCCTGCGCCCAGATCGGCAAACATGTCCATCTTTCCGGCGGCGTCGGCATTGGCGGCGTGCTGGAGCCCATGCAGGCCGGTCCGACGATCATCGAGGACAACTGCTTCATCGGCGCCCGCTCTGAAGTGGTCGAGGGCTGCATCGTCCGCGAGGGATCCGTGCTCGGCATGGGCGTATTCATCGGCAAGTCGACGAAGATTGTCGATCGCGCCACCGGCGATATCACCTATGGCGAAGTGCCCCCCTACTCCGTCGTCGTGGCCGGATCGCTGCCGGCAGCCAAGCCGATGGCAAACGGCCAGCCCGGTCCCGGCCTCTACTGCGCCGTCATCGTCAAGCGCGTCGATGCGCAGACGCGCTCGAAGACCGGTATCAACGAACTTTTGCGCGATTGATCGTCAATTGAATAGGCGCTCCCGGCAACGGGAGCGTCCTGGACAGCAAAAGCTCCATTTTGAGCCTGACTATTTCTCGCTGCCCCGCCCTTTGCCATCGCTTTGCCATTTCCCGCCGGATACATCGTTGTCATGAACACCACCGATCCCGTCGCCAATCTCCAGACCCTGATCCGCTGCCCGTCGGTAACACCCGCCGACGCCGGTGCCCTTTCGGCACTGACCGACATGCTGCTGCCGCTCGGCTTCGTCGTCGAGCGGATGACCGCCAGCGAACCGGGCGCGCCCGACATCGACAATCTCTATGCCCGGCTCGGCCATGAAGGGCCGCATTTGATGTTTGCCGGCCATACCGACGTCGTGCCTGTTGGCGACGAAGCAAGCTGGAGCCATCCGCCCTTCGCCGCCGAAATCGCCGATGGCCAGATGTTCGGGCGCGGCGCCGTCGATATGAAAGGGGGTATCGCCTGCTTTGCTGCTGCGGTTGCCCGCTATATCGCCCGGCACGGCGCGCCAAAGGGCTCGATCTCGTTTCTGATTACCGGCGACGAGGAAGGGCCGGCGATCAACGGTACCACCAAGCTGCTCAAATGGGCTGCCGACAGGGGCGAGACATGGGACGCCTGCCTGGTGGGCGAACCGACCAATCCCGACAGGCTCGGCGACATGATCAAGATCGGCCGGCGCGGTTCGCTGTCGGGCAGGATCACAGTCAACGGCGTCCAGGGCCACGCGGCCTATCCTGACCTTGCCGACAATCCGGTACGCAGCATTCTCGCCCTGACGCAGGCGCTGATGCATCCGCAATTCGACGCGGGCACTGACAATTTCCAGCCATCCAACCTCGAAGTGACGACGCTCGACGTCGGCAACGGGGCAACCAACGTCATTCCGGCGAAGGCGACGGCGAGCTTCAATATTCGCTTCAACGACACATGGACGGCAGACACGCTGAAGGCCGAGATCGTCGCACGGCTCGACCGCGCGTCAGCCGACCAGACGCTGCGCCCGGGTCGTCCGCCGGCATCCTACGAGATCACCTGGGCAGAGCGGCCGAGCCATGTGTTCCTCACCCGCAACAACGAGTTGATCGCCTCGCTTTCGTCAGCTGTGGAGACGGTGACCGGGCAGGCGCCCAGACTGTCCACGACCGGCGGCACGTCGGATGCGCGTTTCATCAAGGACTATTGTCCGGTCGTAGAATTCGGCCTCGTCGGCCAAACCATGCACATGGTCGACGAGCGCGTTGCGGTAGCCGATCTCGAAACGCTGACGGCAATCTACGAGACATTCCTCGAACGCTGGTTCCAGAATGCCGACGTATAGGGAAGTCCAGTACTATCTGGCCGGGCTCTGGCTGCTGGTGCGCAACGACGCGCGCGGTTTCAACTACCTCGACATCTCGGATCGGGGCCTGACACGGTCTTTCTGGGCCGTCCTCTGGTGCCTGCCGCCGATCGGAATTTCCTGGCTTTGGTGGCAGCAGACCTATCTGTCGGCCATGCCGCCGGGCAGCGCCACCGGGCCTGCCTTCTTCTTTCGCCTCGGGTTAGTGGAGGCCGCAAACTGGCTGGTACCGCCGGTCATGGCGGGCTTGCTGCTGCTGCTTTTCAGGAGTGGCGAAAAATTCCAGCCTGTCGTCGTTGCCATGAACTGGCTGGGCCTGCCGCTCGCCTACCTGAACGCGCTGCTGATCGCGCTCATCGCCTTCGTGCCAGGATCGGCCGGCCTCACTGCCATCCTCTGGCTGGTGCTGATGATGGCGCTGATCTTCGCGCTTGCCCGTATCCTTCGGATGATCTGCGGTCCGCATCCGCTGTTCGTCGCGGCGATGACGCTGATGATGATGGTTCCACCGATGCTGCTGACAGATTTCCTGCAGCATTTCCTCGGCATCTATCCGCCCGGTTCCTGACGCCTATTCCCGTGCCGGGCGCGGCTGCTCGCTCTGACGAATGCGGCGGGCATCGGGATCTGCGGGATAGTCCACCTGCACGAAATATAGCCCCTCAGGCGGCGCCACCGGGCCACAGGCCTTGCGGTCGCGCGCCTCGAGTGCAGCGCGGACATCCTCGACCGACCATTTTCCCTCGCCAACCATCTTCAACGTCCCCGCAAAGGAGCGGATCTGATTGTGCAGAAAGCTCTGCGCCGTGGCGCGGATTTCGATCAGATCGCCGTTGCGGGTGACATCCAGCCGGTCAAGCGTGCGCAGCGGGCTGTTGGCCTGGCAATGGATCGAGCGGAAGGTGGTGAAGTCGTGATAGCCGATCAGCGTCTGGGCTGCCGCATGCATCGGAACATGGTCGAGATCCTTAGATACCCACCAGGCGCGCTTCGCCTCCAGCGCCAGCGGCGCCTTGCGGCTAATGATGCGATAGAGATAATGGCGGCGATGGGCGGAAAAGCGCGCGTCGAAGCGTTCATCGACCTCGGCGGCATCGATGATCGAGACACGCTCGCGGGCCTTGCCGAGATAGGCGTTCAGGGCATTGCGCAGAGTATGCGGCGGCCATGTCTTCGACAGGTCGGCGTGGACCACCTGCCCCATCGCATGCACGCCGGAATCGGTGCGGCCTGCGCCGCGCACCAGAACAGCCTCGCCTGTCAGCGCCAGGATCGCGTTCTCGATGGCCGACTGCACGGAATGGCCGTTGTCCTGCTTCTGCCAGCCGACATAGGGCGTGCCGTCATATTCGACAGTCATGCGGTATCGCGGCATCAGGCAAGCCTCGTGCCATGAGGGAGCGGCGTGCCGCGCAGGAAATCGACGGCGGCCAGCGGCTTGCCGCCAGCCTTCTGCAACCGCGTCAGCCGCACCGCGCCGGTCTCGCAGGCGATGGTGAGATCGTCGGACATCACCGTGCCGGCAACGCCCTCGCCGCCTGCCACCATCTCGGATGTCAGCACCTTGATGCGCTCCGGCTTGCCCGAGATCTCCATCTCGAACCAGGCGCCGGGCGTCGGCGACAGGGCGCGAATGTGGTTGTGCACATCGGCCGCGGATTTGCCGAAGTCGATCCGTGTCTCGGCCTTGTCGATCTTGGCGGCATAGATCGCGCCCTCGGCTGGCTGCGGCGCCAGCGGCAGATCGTTCATTTCCAGCCGGACCATGGCCTCGCCCATCGCCTTGGCTCCGACCTGGCTCAGCCTGTCGTGCAGTTCGCCCGCGGTCATCGTCTCTGAAATCTCGACCTCGCGGGTGAGCGCCACCGGGCCGGTATCGAGGCCCTTGTCCATCTTCATCACCATCATGCCGGTCTTGGTGTCGCCTGCCATGATCGCCCGCTGGATCGGCGCCGCCCCGCGCCAGCGCGGCAGCAGCGAGGCATGGCCGTTGTAGCAGCCGAGCGCCGTACCATCGAGGATGGCCTGCGGAAGCAGCAGCCCATAGGCAACGACAACGGCGACATCTGCCTTGAGGTCGATGAAGCGCTTGCGCTCTTCGGGGTCCTTGAAATTGACCGGCGTGTAGACGGGCAGGCCCAGAAGTTCGGCGGCTTGGTGAACGGGCGACTTCTGCAGTTCCAGCCCGCGCCTGCCGCCGGCGCGCGGCGGCTGCGTGTAGACCGCGACGATGCGATGGCCGGCGTCGACCAGGGTGCGGAGCGTTGGCACCGAAAAGGCCGGTGTTCCCATGAAGATGATGCTGAGAGACATGCGATCGTCCGTCGTTGCGATTTAACCGCCTTCAAACGGCTTTATCGGCGCGAGATCAAGCCCCTCGAAGTCTTTTGTATTGCGCGTCGCCGATGTCGCACCGTGCGAGAGGCATCATCCCGTGATCATCGCGTTCTGGCTCGATGGAGGGACCGGCACTTTACCCTCCGATCGACGCCGCTTAGGAGTTCTCGTCGGGCAACCAAACTCTGAGTTCGCCGACCGCCCTAAAGCCAAGCTTCATCATTTCATCCAGCGCATCGCCGCTGTCATATCCAACCAGCGGCGCATTGCGTGAAAAAGCTGTCGCTGCCAGTGAAATTGCGTCCCGGAATGCATCTGGCGTACCATTCAGGCTGAAGATGTTGGAGACGCCGACAGCCTTCCGAGATTGGTTCACGATGCATCCGGCATCAAAGCCATCGCCGGCCAATCGGCCATAGATGTGGATGTCGGGATCCAGAAGCAGTGCGGGTGTGAAGACATTGGCATCAGTCGGGCTACCGGACTCTTTCCAGGATTGCTCCCAGCGAGCCAGCGCTGCGCGGTCGTGTATACGTCCCCAGCCATGAGGTGTATCCGTCGGCATGTCGTGGGGTTCAGCCCAAATCCATGACGCGGAAAACAACATCTTGAACCCGCTGCTCACCAGATCGAGCCTGGAAAAGCCATCTTTCAAGCCGGGTCGTCTTCCCAGCTTTTCCGTCAGCCGAGCGATTTCAGACAGCTGCTCCTCGGTTAGATTAGGCTCAAGTGTTGTCATGTTGGAATAATACGGCGGCGCGACCGCATCGCTGGACCAGAATGCCGTGGTTCGCTGGTCGGCCAGTCCGTGGGAACGGAACATTGCCTGATAGAGGTCGGCATTGTTGGCGGCGCAGATACGGGCTTTTTCCAAGTCCGAGCGTGTCGTATCCATCAGGTAGTTGTTCAGAGACGAAATGCTCACCATGACGAAGTCTCTGCTCGATACGTCCAAAACCTGTTCTGAACATCTCACGAAATGAGATTGTCCGTCGTTACGATTTAGCCACCTTCAAACGGGTTTATCAGAACGAGATCAAGCCCCTCGAAATCTTTTGTGTTGCGCGTCGCCAGCATCGCGGCATGCGAGAGGCAGATCGCAGCGATCATGGCGTCCTGGACCGATACAGGTCTACCAGCAGCTTCGCGCTTTGCACGGAGATGACCTGCTAAAACAGCGGCGGTGTGATCGAACGGAAGAACCCGGCCATTATACGCCACTATCAAGTTATTGAGTCTCTGGCTGTAGCGGTCGGAGCCGTTCTTCAACCGATAGCGTTCTGCACCGTAAGCCTGCTCCATCAACACGATGTCGCAGAGCCGCAGCTCGTCATCGGGCTGGCGCATCATCCAAATTGTGACTGCCTCGCTTGGCGCCGGTTTTCGAATTTCCGAGATGACATTAGTGTCTAGAACGATCACTCCTCGTTCTCGGCAGGAAGGCCGAAGTCCTTTTTGCGCTCCGCCTCTATCTCTTCCATCATATCAGCAAATTCGTCGGTCTCATCGACAAGGATTGGCCGCAGGACATCCCACGCGGAACGAGCGGGCTTATCGGATGGCTGCACCGACGACAGCATTGCCTTTCCCAATAGACCCTTGGCCTCGTCGGATACGCTTGTGCCATTTCTTTCAGCGCGAGCGGCAATATCGCGTTCCATAGTCTCCGAAATATTGCGTATCAATAGATTACCCATAGGCGCCTCCCTGATATCTCCTGTATCATAGGTGACGCTGCCAAGACTTTCAATCTGGGCTTCAGCCGGCCTTGGTCTTGGCGGCCTTGGTGAACTTCTTGATGACCATTTCGCGCTTCAGCCGCGAGATGTGGTCGATGAAGAGGACGCCGTTCAGGTGGTCGATCTCATGTTGCAGGCAGGTGGCAAGTAGGCCGTCGGCCTTAACGGTCTGCTTGACGCCTTCGACATCGAAATACGCGACCGTCACCTCTGCCGGGCGCTCGACTTCGGCGTAGTAGTCGGGGATGGAGAGACAGCCCTCCTCATAGACCGACCGCTCTTCCGACAACGCGACAATCTCGGGGTTAATGAACACCAGCGGCGTCTTCTCCTCTCCCTCGCGCGAAAGGTCGATGACCAGCATGCGCCGGTCGACACCCATTTGCACGGCAGCGAGGCCAATGCCCGGCGCGTCGTACATCGTGTCCAGCATATCGGTTGCCAGCCGCTTGGTCTCGGCGTCGAAGCGTTCGAAAGGCTTCGAGACTACGCGCAGCAGCGGATCGGGGAGAATGATAAGAGGCTTGATCGTCATAAAGTCTCCCATAGCCCATCTTTGTTTGGGAGGGAATTATGAACATGGCCGCAAAACGGGTTTTTTGCGGCCATATTTGATGGCCGCTCAGGCCGCGCGACGTTTCTCGCCCTGGATGTTGCCATTGCGGATATCGGCTTGCGTCTTGAAGCCGCTGAGAAGGGCGACCAGAGTATTCGCCTCATTGCGCAGGTGCCGTGTCTCGGCGGAGGTGCGTTCGACCATCGCTGCGTTCTGCTGGGTTATCGTATCCATGTTGCGCACGGCCGCACTGACCTCGGCGACGCCGATTGCCTGATCCTTGGCAGCAGCGGCAATGTCACCGACAAACTTGTTGACGCCGTCGATCCGGCTGATCATGTCCGCAAGGGCGAGGCCGGTGCTGGACACGATGGTGACGCCGGCGTGGACCTGGGTCGAGCTCTGCGAGATCAGGTCCTTGATCTCCTTGGCGGCACTGGCCGAGCGCTGCGCCAGCTGCCGTACCTCCTGCGCCACAACGGCAAAGCCCTTTCCGGCATCGCCGGCCCGGGCTGCCTCAACGCCGGCGTTGAGCGCCAGAAGGTTGGTCTGGAAGGCGATCTCGTCGATGACGCCGATGATCTTCGAGATTTCGGTGGAGGATTTCTCGATCTCAGCCATGGCGGCAACGGCGCTGTTGACGAGATCGCCAGAGCTTTTCGCCTGCTGCTGGGTTTCGCCTACGGCAACGGAGGCCCTGGCCGCATTGGATGCCGTCTGGCCGACGCTGACAGCCAGCTGCTGCAGCGCGGCAGAACTCTGCTCGACGCCGGCGGCCTGCTGCGCCGTGCGCATGGAAAGGTCATCCGTCGCCTTCGACATAAGGTCCGTACCGCTCAACACCCCTTCGGACGTGGCGCGAACACCACCGATGGAATGGCGGAGCGCCGCTACCGCGTTGTTGTAGTCGCTGGCCATCTTCTGAAAGGCACCCGGAAGGTTCTCCGGCAATACCGCCTCGAAGTCGCCCTTGGACAGAGATTCGAGGCCACGGCTCAAATGCTCCATGGCCATGCGCTGATCGGCCTCCGCTCGGGTTCGATCCTGCTCCAGGACCTGGCGTTTCTCGTCCAGTTCGGCGAGGTAAACGGAGATCGCGTAGTCGATATCGAGGAAAGTCGCCTTGACGACGGCCGCCAGCTTGTTCGACAGGCCTGGGGCGTGGCGTTTGCCGAAGCGCGATGGCCAATGCTTCTCCATGATGCCATGCATCAGTTCCGTCAGCACCAGGGCGTAGCCGCCGATGTACCAGCTTGGCTCGAGGCCGATGCGCGCATGGGTCTTGCCGACAGCAGTCACGCCGGCCACGTAGTTGGCATCGAATTGTCCATTCGACAGATGTCCCCAGTGGCTTTCCTGGCGCGCCTTGGCGCCGTCCATGTGGGCTTTGTCTCGGAAGAAATGGGAAATTGCGGGTGTCCGGCCCATCTTCGCATAGAGCTTGTCGAGCGCGCCGCCGAGGAGCTCCGAAAGCGTCGGGCGCATTTCGCGCAGGGTCTCGCGGGTGGCGTCGTCAATCTCGATGAAGTCCAGGCGTTGTCTGAGGGTGGATGTGTCGGGCGCAGCTTTCATCTTGATCTCGGTCTGAATGAGGCTTCCGCACGCCAAGCGTGCAGGTAAAGGCAATCTGCCAGACTTGACCGATTTGCATTGACCATCCGTTAACTTTGTTACCCAGATTTCGCCCGGTATAGACAGTTTAAATTGTTCACGTTTTGATCTGGCTTTTAGCCGCACTGGCGTTATAGTCCGGCGATCTTCAACTATCGCCAGGATGCCATGACGATCTCCCTTTTTGGTTCCGACTTCCAGACGGTGCAGTTGCTGTACGGCGCGGTCGGCCTGCTCGTTCTTGTCATCGTCATCCTGCTGGTCCGCAGTGCCGGGAGAAGGCAGAGCGACGACGAGATGGATTTTCGCGCAGCTGAGGCGGAGCAGCGGATGGCGGAGATGCTGCGGCTTCAGGCCGAGATGCGGGGCCGTCTGGCGACGATGACCGAGGTGTTCGGCAGTCGCCAGGCGGAGTTCAACCACGCCGTCAACCAGCGTCTCGACGGGATGTCGCACCGGGTGACCAGCACGCTCAACGAACAGACGAAATCGACGCATGAAAACTTGCAGAAACTGCAGGAACGGCTCGGGGTCATCGATGCCGCACAGACCAATATCCAGTCGCTTGCAAAGGATGTCGTCGGGCTGCAGGCGATCCTGTCCAACAAGCAGACGCGCGGCGCCTTCGGCCAGGCACGGATGGAGACCATCGTTGCCGACGGCCTGCCGTTCGGCGCCTATGCCTTCCAGCACACGCTGTCGAACGGGTCGCGGCCCGATTGCATCATCCATATGCCAAACGGACTGCCGCCCCTGGTGGTCGATGCAAAATTCCCGCTGGAAGCCTGGAACGCCATCCGCGCGGCCTCCAGCCCGGAAATGGTACGCATCGCCGGCCAACAGTTTCGCCGCGACATGGAAGTCCACATCCGCGATATCTCCGAGAAATATCTGATCAAGGGTGAGACCCAGGACACTGCCTTTCTGTTCGTACCATCGGAGTCGATCTTTGCCGAAATTCACGAAAAGTTCGAGACTATCATCCAGAAGGCGCACCGCGCGCAGATCGTCATCGTCTCCCCGTCCCTGCTGATGCTGTCGATCCAGGTGATCCAGTCTGTCCTGAAGGACCAGCGGATGCGCGAGCAGGCACATCTCATCCAAGGAGAAGTGGCGCTGCTGATGGCCGATCTCGGTCGTCTCGATGAGCGGGTCACCAAACTCCAGGGACATTTCTCCGCTGCCCAGAAGGATGTCGAGATGATCGCCACGTCCTCCTCGAAGCTTGCGAGGCGCGGTCAGAAGATCGAGGCACTGGACCTGACAGAGCACTCCGAGGCGGTACGCGAGCCGGCAGAACCATCACGCAGCGTCGAAAGCCGTACTGGACTTCTGAAGCTGAGGGTGGTTGACGAGGACTAAGCGCTTCGGCAGTGTCGCGCCGATATTCCAGCAGAGCAGGCATTCCCATGATCACAGTATTCGGCTCCATCAACATGGACCTCGTTGCCACCACGGACCGGCTGCCGAAGCCGGGGGAAACCGTCGCCGGCAACGGCTTTGCAACGGCTGCCGGCGGCAAGGGTGCAAACCAGGCGCTGGCCGCCCGACGCGCTGGCGCAACGGTGCGCATGGCCGGCGCTGTCGGCACCGATGGTTTTGCCGAGCCTGCGTTGGCGCTGCTGGCAGAAACCGGCACCGATCTCGGCGCGGTAAAGCATGTCGAGGGCCCAACCGGGACGGCACTCATCCTTGTCGGCGGCGACGGTGAAAACGTGATTGTTGTGGTGCCCGCTGCGAATGGTGCCGTCACCGCCGAAGACGCCACTGCTGCGGTGGCCGGACTGAAGGCCGGCGATATTCTCATGTTGCAGCTTGAGGTGCCCGGTAATGCGGTGGAGACGGCGCTTGGCGCTGCCAAGGCCGCCGGCGTCCAGACCATCCTCAATCTCGCGCCGCTGACATCAGATGCCAAACGGCTCGGCCGGATGGCAGACATGGTCATCGCCAACGAAACCGAATTCGAGCTTCTGGCAGGCCAGGACGGAATGACGGCTGCCGACCGTGAAGCGGCAATGACCCGACTGCATGGGGAAACCGGGCAGACGCTCATCGTTACGCTCGGCGGCGACGGTGTGGTTGCCATAAGAGATGGCGTACTGTCGCGCGCCATGGGCCTCGTTATCGAGCCCATCGACACGGTCGGTGCCGGCGACACATTCTGCGGATATTTCGCCGCGAGCCTCGACCAGGGCCTGGATTTCGAGGCCGCACTCCGTCGCGCCGCCGTCGCCGGCTCCCTCGCATGCCTTTCAGCCGGAGCACAGCCATCGATACCTCTGGCCGAAGCGGTCGCCGCAAGGCTCTGATCGGTGTTTCACGGATAATCTGGTGTGGTTCCGCCCGGAATGTACGGCAAACTTAGCAGTGCTATAAAAGGCGGGAATTGACCGAAATGACAAAGGCCACCGGAACAATCCGGCGGCCTTAAACTCTGTTCCGAACTCTCAGATCCGCGCAAAGCGCTCCGTGAGCAGCGCGAAAAATCCGTCGGCGTCGACCGATCGCATGAACCGGGCGTTTCGCTTGCGGTCTGTCACGTACCACCAGTCGACGACCATCATGCCGATGGTCAGCTCCGAGTTGACCTCGATCTCGACATTGCAGGTGCGTCCGTCGAAAAGCTCTGGCTTCAGCAGGTAGGCAATGACGGTCGGGTCGTGCAGCGGGCCGCCGTCTGAGCCGTATTTCTCGATATCGAAGCGCTCGAAGAATTCCAGCATCTCGGCCATGGCCTTGGCCGGCGCGGTGCCGATGTCGGCGATTTTGCGGACCCTGTCCTTGCGGGTCAGCAGTTGATGGGTGACATCGAGCGGCATGATGACCACCGGTACGCCGGATCGCATGACGATGTCGGCCGCCTCGGGATCGACGAAGATATTGAACTCGGCGGCCGGCGTAATGTTGCCGCCCTCGAAGAAGCCGCCGCCCATCATCACCAGTTCCTGGACGCGACCGACGATTTCCGGCGCCTTGCGGAAGGCGGTGGCGATATTGGTGAGCGGGCCGAGGGTGCAAAGCGTCACCGTGCCAGCGGGCTCGCGCAACAGTGTTTCGATGATGAAGTCGACGCTGTGTTGCGGCTGCAGCGCCATAGTGGGCTCTCCAAGCTCCGGTCCATCGAGCCCCGTCTTGCCGTGCACATGCTCCGCAGTCACCAGCGCCCGGGCAATCGGCCGGTCGCAACCGGCAAAGACCTTGATGTCGCGGCGATCGCAAAGCTCGCAGACGATCCGCGCATTGCGGCTGGTCATGGGCAGCGGCACGTTGCCGGCGACGGTGGTGATACCGAGAATTTCAAGCTCGTCCGGGCTGCCGAACGCCAGCATGATAGCTGCTGCGTCGTCCTGTCCCGGATCCGTATCGATGATGATCTTCCTTGCCAAACGCACGTCCTCTTCCCTGCTGACTGCGGCGTCCCTGCGCCTGTTCCGCCCCTTTTTGACGCCATTCGAACTGCTTTTGTCAAGCAAGTGCTGCAACCGTCGTGGCAGCGAATATCCTGGCGGATTCGATTGCATCCTGCGGCGCGCTTGCGCCGAAAGCAGGCAATGCCCATATTGCGGCCATCCGGATGCTGAGATGCAGGTCCGGCAGGGTCGCTTGACAACCAAGGACTTGTAGAGATGAGCCGTATGACGCCTTTTGCCAGCCCTCTCCTGTTGGGCTTCGACACCATGGAGAAGACGCTCGAGCGGATTTCCAAGATCAGCGATGGATACCCGCCCTATAATATCGAGCGAATGCGGGCCGAACCGGCTACCGGCGAGCCGGAGCGATTGCGCATCACGCTTGCGGTTGCCGGCTTCACCGAGGACGAACTCGAAGTGACGACAGAAGAAAACCAGCTGATCATTCGCGGCCGGCAGATCGAGCAAGAGGCACGTGACTATCTCTACCGGGGCATCGCTGCCCGGCAGTTTCAGCGCGTCTTTGTATTGGCCGAAGGAATGCATGTCCTTGGTGCGGCATTGAAAAACGGTCTGCTTTCGGTCGATCTTATCAGACCGGAACCGCCGCGTGGGGTGAAGAAAATTAACATTTCGGTCCCAGAGTAAGGCAACGGCGAATCCGAGCCGTTGGTCCCCCACGCTGGAGGAACGGGAAATGTTACTCAAAGAAGCCACCGCACGCCTCACCGAAAACGAACTCGTATCGCTCGGCAGCGGCGAAGTCGCCTATGTCCGCAAGATCCGCCAGGAGGACGTATCCCGCTGCTTCCCGGAAGCTCCGGACATTGATCCTACAGTTGATCTATGGGCCCTTTTCGGCGCCGACGGCACCCCCATCCTGTTGACCGACAACCGTTCCAGCACGTTTTACAAGGCTGCAGAAGACGAGTTGAAGACGGTCAGCCTGCACTGACTTTGCAGCAGGCCCAGGCGGCAAGTGCCAACGGGCCTCTTCCCCTCAACGCAAAATTTGAATGTCGTTCGCCAAATCCGACGTGCTCTTAAAGCGGCGCGGCGGTCATAGCGGGACCGGCGGATCTCCTGCTGCAGGTATTCTGCTACCGGGAGTCAAACACCGCTCGTGCCGCCTTGACGTTATTCGCGTTGTGCCCGACCCAGTCGACCAAGCCTTGGAGGGCTGGCAGCAAGCTCTGGCCCATGGGGGTCAGCTCATATTCCACCCGTGGCGGCACTTCCGCGAAAATCTCCCGGATAGCCAGACCGTCCCGCTCCAAGTTGCGGAGCGTGAGTGCCAACATTCTCTCGGAAATAGTGGGTATCGATCTATTAAGCTCCGAGAACCGGGCCCGCTCACCCGGCAGCATGGAGAGCGCAAGCATCACGAAAATACTCCACTTGTCTCCGACCTTTGTTAGCAGCTCACGGAAGGCGATCGGGTCTTCGTGGCCGCACAGGAGCCCGGGCGCCAGCTGCTTTTTCGCGATGATCTTTCCCATACTTACTTTCCTGTTCGTAGCAGCGGTGAACGTGCGTTCTTGTGGAGAAACAGCTATCGACGTACAATTTACTTACGAAAAGTTAGCTTAGCACCGAAGGGAAGACAACCAATCTGTGGTCGTCTGGATCAGAGGTAGTACAGCTTTTTCGAACGTATAAATCCAGAAGACAGGACGTCATCATGCTCGACCACATCATCCTGACCGTCAGAGACATCAAGACTTCGCTGGCGTTTTATGAAGCCGTATTGGAGCCGCTGAACATCAGATTTTTCGTGCCCTACAAAGGTGAAAACGGCCACCCTGATCTCTGGGGTTTTGGCGACGGTCAAAGCGCTATTTTCTGGCTGAAGCAAGGGACACCCAATCCTGACGCTATTCACTGGGGTTTCAAAGCGGTCAGCAACGCCCTCGTGGATAGATTTTATGAAGTGGCCATCGCCGCCGGCGCGCGCGACAATATCTCTCCACGGGCGCGGCTTGAGTATTATCCCGGTTATTACGCCGCCGATGTCATCGATCCTGATGGCTATTCGTTCGAAGTTGTCCACAAGAGTTGATCCCGCCACTGCGGCATGCGGTTGTGCGTCCGGTCCCAGGTGCCGAATTTGCTTGCGCTGCTGGGAGTTGCAGATTGTCGGCATGAAAGTTTCAGGAGGTAATCAAACCCGCATGAACGTCAGATAGGCCGAGGATCGGCCTTCGCGTTTGGCTTTGGCTTCGTAGCGCGTGCCGGGCCAACCGTCATAGGGGGTGAGCCAGTCGGCGGCGTTTTTCGCTGTCCATTCGAAGCCGCCATGGGCGTGGCAGTGCTGAAGCGTCCAGTTGATGTAGGTGTCGATGTCGGAGGCGAAGCAGAATGTTGCGCCGGGCTTCAGGACGAGGTGGAAGCGGGCGAGATTGACCGCCGAGACGAAGCGGCGCTTCCAGTGGCGCGTTTTCGGCCACGGATCCGGATAGAGCAGGTCGATGTGGTCGAGACAGGCGTCCGGCAGCCAATCGAGCAACTGCGTGGCATCGTCGTTGTAGACGCGGATGTTCTGCACACCGGCTTCCTCGACATGGGCAAGCAGCTTCTGCATGGAATTGACGAAGGGCTCGACACCGATGAAACCGGTCGTCGGGTTTTCCTTTGCCCGGTGAATCAGGTGCTCGCCGCCGCCAAAGCCGATCTCCAGCCTCAGTCTGTCGACCGGAACCGGAAACAGCGTCTGGAGAGAAGCAGGCGCAGGCGTGTCGAGGTCGACCATGAAGGCGGGCAGCAGGGTTTCCAGCCGCCCGGCCTGCTGGCCGCGCAGAGGCTTGCCCTTGCGCCGACCGTAGAAGGCTTCCGTTGCCCGCGATCGGCGCTCGGTATCGTTCATGACATTCAGGCCTTGATGGCTTCCTTGAGTGGCTTGACGAGGTCGAGCTTTTCCCAGGAGAAGGAGCCGTCGCGACCGGCCTTGCGGCCAAAGTGGCCATAGGCAGAGGTCTTGGCATAGATCGGCTTGTTGAGGTCCAGATGGCGGCGGATGCCGGTCGGCGACAGGTCCATCACCTTGCGGATGGCAGCTTCGACCTGGTCCTCGGTGTACTTGCCGGTCTGGTGCAGATCGACATAGATCGACAGCGGCTGGGCAATGCCGATCGCGTAGGCGATCTGGATGGTGCAACGGTCGGAGAGACCGGCCGCAACGACGTTCTTGGCGAGATAACGGGCCGCATAGGCAGCCGAGCGGTCGACCTTGGTGGTGTCCTTGCCGGAGAAGGCGCCGCCGCCGTGCGGAGCAGCACCGCCGTAGGTGTCGACAATGATCTTGCGGCCTGTTAGGCCGGCGTCGCCGTCGGGACCGCCGATGACGAACTTGCCGGTCGGATTGATGTACCAGGCACAGTCGGCAGCAACGGGCAGGTCGCCGAATGCTTCCATGATGTAGGGCTCGACGACCGAGCGGACCTTCGCGGAATCCCAGCTTTCGTCGAGATGCTGGGTCGACAGAACGATCGAGGTGACTTCGGCCGGCTTGCCGTCGACGTAGCGGACGGTGACCTGGCTCTTGGCATCCGGGCCGAGCTTGCCGGCTTCGCCTTCATGCTTCTTGCGGGCTGTGGCAAGCAACTGCAGGATCAAGTGCGAATAGTAGATCGGTGCCGGCATCAGGTCCGGCGTTTCGCGGCAGGCGTAACCGAACATGATGCCCTGGTCGCCAGCGCCTTCGTCGCCCTGCTTGTCGGATGCGTTGTCGACGCCTTGCGCGATGTCGGCCGACTGCGAGTGCAGCAGCACGTCGATCTTCGCCGTCTTCCAGTGAAAGCCTTCCTGCTCGTAGCCAATGTCCTTGATCGCCTTGCGGGCGGCTGTCTTGAACTTGGCCGGATTGATAACGTCCTTGCCGTCCTTGTCCTTCTTCATCAGGCTCGGCGGCAGGCGGACCTCGCCGGCGATAACGACCCGGTTGGTGGTCGCCAGGGTTTCGCAGGCAATGCGAACGCTCCAGGGATCGATGCCGGTCTTAGCCGCTTCACGGTAGACCAGATCGACGATTTCGTCGGAGATGCGATCACAGACCTTGTCCGGGTGACCTTCGGCAACAGATTCACTGGTGAAGAGGTAGTTGGCACGCATGCGGGAATTCCCCTCAAAGAATAAAGCTGGGTCTGTGTTAGTCAGTTCAAAGCCGAATGACAAGGCACAGAAGGACATGGATATATCTTTATATCCCACTTTCCGGTTAAGATTTTTGCGCCAAACATGCAAAAGGCGGCCAAAATGACCGCCTTTGCGTCTTCATATGTAGCCGGTGGTTACTCGGCGTCGGCTTCGGCAGCCAGTGCCTTAACCAGTTCGACGACCTTGCGGCGGACCTTTGCATCCGAAATCTTGACGAAAGCACGATTGAGCTGAAGGCCTTCCGAGGATGACAGGAAGTCGACCACGTAGTTGGAGCTCGAGGCTTCAGCCATGCCGCTAGCCGACGTCGAGTGATCTCCGGGTGCGTCTTCGAAGAAGAACGAGACCGGCACGTTGAGGATGCTGGAAATGTTCTGAAGACGACTGGCGCCAACGCGGTTGGTGCCCTTTTCGTATTTCTGGATTTGCTGGAACGTGATGCCAAGGCTTTCACCAAGTTTTTCCTGGCTCATGCCCAGCATGGTACGACGTAGACGGATCCGGCTACCGACGTGGATGTCGATTGGATTCGGCTTCTTTTTATTTTCGATCATTATAATGCCCTAACTAGCTCTGGTTGAATCGGCTTCTTCGCCCCCACTTCCCCCGACCATGCTTATATAACGCCACGTTGCAGAGCCATATTCGCTTGATCGCCATCTTACGTAAAGACTGGCGTCGTGGACCACTATGCCTTTTTAGGGGTTTTAGGTCAATTCAGGGCTGAAATAAAACCCATGCGTGAAATCACCGCAATCAGACCCATGCACGCAAGTGCCAACCAGAAGTACAGAACCCGCAGTTTTTCGCCTATTTTGGTTTGGTCTACGCTACCCAAGGTGGCGTCGACGAATCCCTGCTGGCCGAGATCAAGACCCGCGACGAGCCGTCCATGAGAATCGACCAGGGCAGAAATTCCGCTGTTGGCGCTGCGGATGAGCGGCAGGCCATACTCTACGGCGCGGACACGGGCCTGCTGAAAATGCTGATAGGGTCCGGGTGTGTCACCGAACCAGCCGTCATTGGTGACATTGACGATGGCGTCGGCCTTGGCGATATCGGGCGTCATCTCTTCAGGAAAGATGATTTCGTAGCAGAGCAGCGGGTAGAGCCGGATGCTTGATGGCAGGCTCAGCAGCGGGCGGCGAGCGGCAGCTGAAAAACCACCCGGCATTTGGACGATGTTGGCGATGCCGAAATTCTGGAGGATGCTCTCGAAAGGCACATATTCGCCGAACGGCACCAGGTGCACCTTGTCCGCAGCGCCGATGATCTGCCCGCGGCCATCGATTACGTAGATCGAATTGTAGTAGCGCGGCGGCGTCCCCGGCCCCATGTCCTCGGCCCGCACGGCGCCGGTGATGAGGATCTGGTCGTCGGAGAGCACGTCCGCAATGCGGGTCAGGGCGTCCCGGTTGTCGGTCAGGAGAAAGGGAAGTGCCGTTTCCGGCCAGACGATGATGTCCGGCCGCTTGCCACCATCCTTCGGTGCCGCCGCTGACAACGCCAGATGCTTCTCAAATATCGCGTTGCGATCGCCGTCACTGTCCTGCTTTGCCTCCTGGTCGATATCGGGCTGGATGACGCGCACGACCGGCGCCTTGGCATCGGCCCGGAAGGCAGGCTCCGGCAGGTGTAGTGCGTAGTAGCCGTAGCCGAGATGGGCAGCAAACAGGATGACGGCGAGCGTGATGCCTGGGATGGCGCCGTTGCGGGTGCCCAACAGCGCCGGTGCGGCAAAGACGAAAACGGACAGCACCGTCACCCCCAGCATGCCGATCAGGTGGGCCGACTGCATCATCAGCGGCGTCGGCATCATGCCATAGCCGATGGCATTCCAGGGAAAGCCGGTAAAGACGAAACTGCGTAGCCATTCGATAAGGCCGAATGCAAAAGCCAGTGCCGCGATTCGTCCCAGACCGTCGGACCAGACAAGCCTCGCCAGCGCGGAAGCGAGCCCGTAGAATATCGCGAGAAACGCCGGCAGCCCGAGAATTGCCAAGGGCAAGGCCCAGGCGAACTGCTCGGCGTCGATCATCAGCGCATGGCCGAGCCACCAAAGGCCGGCGACAAAATAGCCGAAACCGAACAGCCAGCCGGTAACGAAAGCTGGCCACAGACGGCGGAGGATACCGCTGCCTGGAGAGGCAGCCGCGCCGTCAAGCAGCCAGACAAGCAGCGTGAAAGAGACGAACATTGCGGCAAAGAAGCCGAAGGGTGGGAGCGCCAAAACGCCGATAGCGCCGGCACCGATGGCAAGCAGGGCACGCCTGAAACCCCAGACCAGGATGACCCTGTCCGCAAGCCATTCCATGCACGCTCTCCCTTGAAACACCACGAATCAAACCCGTTGCGCAGTGTTTCAAAAAAGGCGCGGTTTGTCCCTTAAAGGCTTGGAGCAGCAGCCCTAGCCTGCTGCGTTGCGATTGACGGCACCGCCATCGGACGGCCCGTCGACAGCCGGATGGTCCTTGTCATTACCGGATGCCTCCACTTCACCCTTGACGGGGCGACGGCGGACCGGATGGCGCTTCCGGGTGATGCGGACGCGCTTGATGCGACGCGGATCAGCTTCGAGGATCTGGAACTCGAACCCGGGAAGCCCCTGGACAAGCTCACCACGCACCGGAATGCGACCGAGCGCCGAGAAGATAAGGCCACCCAGCGTATCGACGTCGTCCACTTCCTCGCTGACATCGAAGTCTGAGCCGATAGCCCGGGCGATGTCCTCGAGTTCAACGCGGGCATCGGCGACGAAAACGTCTTCCGAGACCTGCTTGAACATGACCTCTTCGTCGTCGTGCTCGTCGTCGATATCGCCAACGACCATCTCGACGATATCCTCATGCGAGGCGAGACCGTCTGTTCCACCATATTCGTCGATGACCAATGCCATCTGGGTGCGGTTGACCTGCATGCGCCGAAGCAGGTCGGAAGCCAGCATCGACGGCGGCACGAACAGGATCTTCCTGATGATACCGGCTTCGGCAACGGTCTTGCGAAGATCGACGCGGGCGAGATCGAAGTTTGGCTTGGCGGAACGCGGTGCCTTTTCGGCCTTCTCAGCAGCAACAGCGGCGACCTGCGGATCGATTGCCGCAGCCTTGGCGCCGACCCGGCGCTTGTTGCGCGCCTGCTTGGCAACATAGGAAAGCAGGTCGCGGATATGCACCATGCCACGCGGATCGTCGAGCGTATCGCAATAGACGGGCATACGCGAACGTCCGCTTTCCTCGAACAGGATCATCAGTTCACCGATGGTCAGGCTCTGATCGACCGCCTCGATATCGGCGCGTGGCACCATGACGTCGGCCACACGCACCTCCCGGAAGCGCAGGATATTGTGCAGCATCGCCCGTTCGTCGGCCGAAAAACCGTCATCGTCGGTGCCGTTCACCATCAGGGCGTCGGTGAGATCCTCGCGCAGGCGCGAGCCCTGTGCCGGACGCAGCACACGCGCCGCACGGCTCCAGAAGGTGGATTGGGATTTGTGTCCCGCCCTGCCGTTGCTACTCGCCGCCTCGTCGGAGGATGCGTCCTGCTCTTTGGCGTCAGTGGCCGGTTTTGCTGTAAAGTCGCTCATGGTTCCAATCAGATCGGGTCTTGACCCGCATAGGGATCTGCTAGGCCAAGTCTCGCCAAAATGCGAGTCTCAAGACCTTCCATCAGTTCGGCGTCTTCATCATTCATATGGTCGTAGCCGAACAGATGCAACAATCCATGCACCATCAGATGAGTGAGATGCTCGTCCACGCCCTTGTCGAGATCGACCGCCTCGCGCTCCACCGTCTCGCGGGCGATGATGATATCGCCCAGCATGGGACCAGGCATGCCGCCGGGAGCAAGGGGAAAAGCCGGAAACGACAGGACATTGGTGGGCTTGTCCTGCTGTCTCCATTCGTAGTTGATGGCGCGTATCGAGGCATCGTCGGTGAAAACCAGCGAAAGTTCGGGGTCCATCGATGGAAAAGGCTGATGAACCTCCGTCTGCAGAAAGTCTGCGGCATCGCCAAGCACGCGCTCGGCCATTGCCTGAAGGGTTTCCTCGGAGGGCCAGCGGCCCTCCTCGATGCTGATCTGTATATCCAGTCTGGTCATGGCTTCATGCCGGCATCAGCTCTGCCGATCGGCCTCTTCGGTCTCGGGCGTCGCGTACATCGTATCGTAGGCGCGTACGATGCGGCCAACGAGCGGATGTCGGACGATGTCGGTATCCTTGAAGCGGATGACCGAAATGCCCTCGACACCGGTCAACAACTGCAACGCTTCGACCAGCCCGGATTTGACGCCGCGCGGCAGATCGATCTGGCTCGGATCGCCGGTGACGATCATCCGCGAGTTTTCGCCAAGACGGGTGAGGAACATCTTCATCTGCATTGAGGTCGTATTCTGCGCCTCGTCGAGGATGACGGCGGAGTTGGCCAGCGTACGGCCGCGCATGAAGGCGAGCGGCGCGATTTCGATGACGCCGGCGATAATGGCCCGCTCGACCTTGTCGCCCGGCATCATGTCGTAAAGCGCGTCATAGAGCGGCCGCAGATAGGGATCGACCTTCTCTTTCATATCGCCAGGCAGGAAGCCCAGCCGTTCGCCAGCTTCCACAGCCGGGCGCGACAGGATGATCTTTTCGACCGCGCCGCGTTCCAGCAGTTGGCAGGCCTGCGCCACGGCAAGATAGGTCTTGCCGGTACCGGCCGGGCCGCAGCCGAAGACCAGTTCCGAGCGCTCGAGTGCACGGAGATAGGCATCCTGCGTCGGCGTGCGCGCGACGATGGTCTTCTTGCGGGTCGAAACCTGGGCCATGGTCAGCTTGGCCTTGCGCTCCATGGTCGGCAGGATCAGCTGGTCATCGGCCGCCAGCGCCATGCGGATGGCGCCCTCGACGTCGGATGGCTCGACACTGCCGCCTTTCTGCAATTTTTCGTAGAGGTAATCCAGGGTGCGCCGGGCCTGGTTGGTGGCCAGCACATCGCCGGTGATGACGACGGAGTTGCCGCGAGCACGGACGTTGATCTTCAGCCGCTCCTCGAGCAGCTTCAGGTTCTGTTCGAACTGACCGAACAGCTCGCTGGCGAACCTGTTGTTTTCGAAAGTCAGAACGAAGTGATTGGCGTCGGTCGCGGCAGGGGACTGGCGCGGAGTAGAGGAAACCAATTCTTGTGCGTTCAAGCGGTCAAGCTCCTTTGCCAATCTCGGACCTACACCTGCTCTGCAAAGAGACTGTTGGTGCTTGTCCCGGTGATTCGTACATTGATAATGTCACCGATTTGCGATGCCTTTGCATCAACATTCACGGATTGCAGCCACGGAGAGCGACCTATCAACTGTCCAGGCATGCGACCGGGCTTTTCGAGCAACACATCGACCACGCGGCCGACGCAGGCTTCGGCAAATTCCTGCTGCTGGCGCGTGAGAAGCGCCTGCAACCGTTCCAGCCGTTCAGCCTTGATCTCTTCGGGCACCTGATCCTTCAAGTCCGCGCCGGGGGTACCGGGACGCGTCGAATATTTGAATGAGTAAGCCTGTGCATAGCGCACGGCCTTGACGAGGGTGAGCGTATCCTCAAAATCCTCATCTGTCTCCCCCGGAAAGCCGACGATGAAATCTCCGGACAGCGCGATATCCGGGCGCACGGCCCGGATGCGCTCGACCAGCGCCAGATAGTCGGCCGCAGTGTGGCGGCGGTTCATCGCTTTTAGGATGCGGTTGGAACCGGCCTGCACCGGCAGATGCAGATAGGGCATCAGCATACGCAGGTCGCGGTGGGCATTGATCAGCCTGTCGTCCATGTCGCGCGGATGGCTTGTGGTATAGCGCAGCCGCGCCAGACCCGGAATGTCGGCAAGCCGATACAGCAGGTCGCCAAGGCTCCACTCCTCGCCATCCGGTCCCTTGCCGTGCCAGGCGTTGACGTTCTGGCCGAGCAGCGTCACTTCGCGCACGCCGCCGGCGACCAGCTTCTCCGCCTCGTCGACGATCTGCGACACTGGCCGGGAAACCTCTGAACCGCGTGTGTAAGGCACGACACAGAATGTGCAGAACTTGTCGCAGCCTTCCTGCACCGTGAGGAACGCCGTGACGCCGCGGGCGCGGATTTTCGCGCTTTCGGCCATAGGCAGATGCAGGAATTTGTCCTCGATGGCATATTCCGTATCGACGACGCGCTCTCCGCCCTTGGCGCGGCGCAACGCGTCCGGCAGGCGGTGGTAGGTCTGCGGACCGATGACGACATCGACGGCCGGCGCCCGGCGCAGGATTTCTTCGCCTTCGGCCTGGGCGACGCAGCCGGTGACGCCGATCATCATCTCGCGACCATCTGCGGCCTTGCGCTTTTTCATGTCGCGAAGCCGGCCAAGGGCAGAATAGACCTTTTCGGCCGCCTTCTCGCGGATATGGCAGGTGTTGAGGAGGACGAGGTCGGCCTCTTCCATGTCGTCGGTCGGCTCGTAGCCGTCCTTCGCCAGCGCGTCGCTCATCCGGGTGGAGTCGTAGACGTTCATCTGGCAGCCGTAGGTCTTGATGAAGACCTTGCGGCTGTTGCTGCCATCACGGGTTTCCGGGGCGATCAGAAGGGCGCTGTCCTGGGTCATGGCGGCTATCTAGTGGTTTTTTGACGGTGTGAAAAGACAATCTTGAGTGTCAGGTCTTGTGGCGACCGAGTAGCAGGCCCGAAAGCAGGGCGCGAATACGCTCCGTGACTTCGGCTGCGACCTGCTTACGGTTGCTGTCGGCGCGATAATCGACCGTCTCACCGAAATGCACGTCGACATCGATTGCGCCGCAGGCAAGCACGCCCTTCAGCGACGGCATCATCTCGATGTCTCCCGGCCATGTGGCAACGGGCCGGTGATAGCGCCCCATCGGCATGCCGTGGATGCCTGTATAGGCGACCGCGACCGGCTGGACGTGCACCACGCCTTCGGGTGCGGCCGGAAGAGCCGCCGCCGCCGCCCCGAACAGCGAGGACTTCACCTCCAGCAGGCGGTTGCCGTCCGATGTTGTGCCTTCCGGAAACAGCACGACGATCTCGCCGCCGGCCATGCGCTCGGCAATCTCGTTCACCTGCTCGCCCGTCTTGCGCTTCTGCTCTCGGACGACGAAGACCGTCTTCTGCAACCGCGCGAACAGTCCGAAGATCGGCCAGTCGCGCACCTCGATCTTCGCGATGAAGGCAACATCGGCAACCGCCGACAGCACCAGGATATCCAGCCAGGACGAGTGGTTAGATGCCAGCATCAACGGCCTTCGACGATCCGGCGCGCCGTGAACGCGGATATGCAGCCCGAAGGCATAGCAGACTAGGCGGTGCCAGAGGCGCGGCAGGTAGCGACGCAGCTTCCAGTCAAAATAGAGGCAGATACATTGCAGCGGCAGCAGGAAAACGCTGGCGACCACCACAAGCAGCAGACCGAAGGCAAGGCGAAGCCGGTGGATCAAGGCCGTGCCTCATCAAGTGTATTGGAGTGCGTACCTACCACCGCCTGCCCAATAACACCCTCACCGCAAAGCTGCGGTTTCCGAATGCATAAGCTTCGTCCGGCCCTGTCGTAGACATCAGGCACTCAGTGCTCGTCCTTCTTGATCGGCACGCCATAGAGCTCCAGCCGGTGGCCGACAAGGCGGAAGCCGTGCTCGCGGGCGATACGTTCCTGCAAAGCCTCGATTTCCGGCGAATGGAATTCGACGACGTCGCCGGTCTTCAGGTCGATCAGGTGATCGTGGTGCTCTTCCGGAACCGTCTCATAGCGCGAACGGCCGTCTCGAAAATCGTGGCGGGTGATAATGCCGGCGTCCTCGAACAGCTTCACCGTGCGGTAAACCGTAGAGATGGAGATTTTCGAATCGATCTTCACCGAGCGGCGATGCAGTTCCTCGACATCGGGATGATCCTCGGCATCTGCAATGATTCGAGCGATGACGCGCCGCTGCTCGGTCATGCGCATGCCGCGTTCGGCACAGAGCTCCTCGAGCGATTTGGCAATATCTGTCATCGATGTCGTCTTCTGGCCCGTGGATCCGACCCTAGGGACTAGCGAAGATCGCGGCGCATGACAAGCGCCGTCGATTTTGTACCGGATGCATCCGTGTAATAGGCCTTGCGCTCGCCAACCGTGGCGAAGCCCAGCTTGCGGTAGAGCCCGACTGCCGCAACATTGCCGGCATCGACCTCCAGAAACATGCTTTCACCGCCGCGCCGGTGCGCCTCGCGCATCGCTGCCTGCATCAATCGCCAGCCGAGACCGGCGCGACCGAGCTTCGGTTGCACCGCAACCGTGAGGATCTCCGCCTCGTCGGCGACATGGCGAGCCAGCACGAAACCGCAAAGTGCCGGCTTGCCATTGGTCTGGCGAGCGACAAAGCCGAACACCGGCTCCTGCGACAGCAGGCTGTGGAATTCGCCTGTACCCCAGGCTTTCGGAAAGCGGGCGCTGTGCAGGGCGGATACGTCGGCGCAATCGCGCGAGACCATGGCGACGACTTCGTAGTCCGGCTTGCTTCTGAGGAAAGACGGCAGCATCGGCTATTGCCTCGCGACGGCAAAGCCGAGCTGCGGCTTGGCATCTGGACCACGCAGATAAAGCGGCTTCGGCTTCTCACCGACAAGCATTTTAGCACCGAGCCTTGCAACATCCGAGATCGGAAAGACATTGCCAGCCGCGTCTGCCAGCGTATCCTCCGCCTTGGAGCTCAAAAGCGGCTCGGCCGAGCCGGCCAGCAGGCCATCGAACTCGACGGCCAGCGCTCGAGCATCCTCCACGAGCACCGCCGCAGGCTCCCCGAGAGGCATTCCGTCGCCGCCGAATGTCTGCAGGTAGACTTCCCCCCGCTTGGCGTCCATTGCCACCAGCATCGGCCGGCCCGCAGCCTTCGGGCGATGGGCAGCCGCGATCACCTCGAGTGTCGTGACGCCGACAGCCGGGATGCCGAGCGCAAGGGCAAAGCCACGGGCGGCAGCGACGCCGACCCGAATGCCGGTGAAGGAGCCGGGACCGACAGTCACGGCGATCCGCTCGACTGCATCGAGCTCCAAGCCAGCCTTGTCGAGCACACGATCGACCAGCGCGATGAGATGCTCGGCATGTCCCTTGCCGATGGTTTCGGTAATTTCGGAGAGCACGCGGTCGCCGTCGCTGTCATAGACGGCGGCGGCGCAATCGATGCCTGCGGTATCCAGCGCCAGTACGATCATTTTAGACGTTTCCGGAAATCCCGATCAGACCGCTTCGACTTCCAGCACTTCGGGCACAAAATGGCGGAGGAGGTTCTGGACGCCGTGCTTCAGCGTGGCGGTGGACGAAGGGCAGCCTGCGCAGGAGCCTTTCATGTTGAGAAAGACAGTGCCATCCCGGAAGCCGCGGAAAGTAATGTCGCCGCCATCCTGGGCGACGGCCGGACGGACACGGGTCTCCAGCAGTTCCTTGATCGTCAAAACGATGGACTCATCGCCCTCGGCGAAGAATTCGCCATCGGCATCCGTGACTTCCGACAGTGCCGAGGACGTGCCCATAACAGGCTTGCCGGACATGAAATGCTCCATGATCGACCCGAGGATGGCTGGCTTCAGATGCTGCCATTCCTGATCGTCCTTGGAGACGCTGATGAAATCATAGCCGAAATAGACGCCGGTGACTCCGGGCACGGTGAACAGGCGGGCAGCAAGTGGCGAAACCTGCGCGTCGGCGGCGCTGCGGAACTCGGCCGTGCCATTTTCCATGACAACCTTGCCAGGCAGGAATTTCAGCGTTGAGGGGTTCGGCGTGGACTCGGTCTGAATGAACATCGTCATCTCCATGACGGCGGCATAAGCCTGTCCGTCGTTTAGAACTCTTCAAAAGAAAATAGGCCTTTTCGGCGAACCAATCAAGACCGCCACACTCAACAAATCGGCAACTGGATCAGCAGAGAGCGTCGATTTCCTCGTTTGTCAGAGAATCCGGCAGCACCGTGACCGGGATCGGGAAGGCTGCGGAGCGACCGGCAACGGACGATACCAGCGGTCCCGGACCTTCCTTGTTCGATCCCGCTGCCAGAACAAGAATGGCGACGTCGCGGTCCTCGTCGATCACTGCATTCAGCTGTTCCGCAACATCGCCCTCGCGGATGACCGTTTCGGGCTCGATGCCGATGGTCTCCCGCACAAGCTGGGCAGCTTTGGCGACAACGGCCTCGGCCTCCTCACGCGCTTCTGCGCGCATGATCTCCTCGACCCCCAGCCATTGCTGGAAATCACCATCGGGAATGACGTAAAGCAGCAGCAGACCGCCATTGGAATTCTTCGCTCGCCGGCCGGCATAGTGCACGGCACGCTGGCATTCCGGAGTGCCGTCGATCACCGCCATGAACTTGCGGCGATGGCCTTCTAGCCGTGAAAGTCGCTGTGATACCATGCCCTGACTCTGACACGTGATGGCCGATTTTTGCAAGCCCCTGTCTTCTCCTTCTCCCCAGCAGGGAGAAGGAGATTGGACACGTGACCTAGGAGATGAAGCCGACGATATCGCGGACCTGCTGCATGGTGACTTCGGCCCGGGCCCGGGCCCTTGCTCCGCCATTGCGCAGCACGGCATCGATATGACCGGGGTCGGCCATCAGCCGGCGCATTTCCCCGGTGATAGGCGCCAGGGTAGCAACCGCGACATCGACCAGCGCCGGCTTGAAAACCGAGAACTGCTGGCCGCCGAATTCGGCGAGGACCTCCGCCTTGGTCTTGTCGGCAAGTGCTGCGTAGATGCCGACGAGATTGTCGGCTTCCGGGCGGCCGGCAAGACCGGCGATCTCGCTCGGCAAGCCATCCGGATCGGTCTTCGCCTTGCGGATCTTCTTGGAGATCGTTTCCTCGTCGTCCATCAGGTTGATACGCGACAGGTCCGACGGATCCGACTTCGACATCTTCTTGGAGCCATCCTTCAGCGACATGACACGCGGCGCAGGGCCGTCGATCAGCGGTTCCACGAGCGGGAAGAAGGCATGCACCGGCTGTTCGCCAACAACGATATCAAGCCCGGTGCCAGCGCGCCTGATGTGCTCGGCATAGTCGATGTTGAACTTCATGGCGATGTCGCGGGCAAGCTCCAGATGCTGCTTCTGGTCATCGCCGACGGGCACATGCGTTCCTCGATAGACAAGAATGTCGGCCGCCATCAGGCTCGGATAGGCGTAGAGCCCGAGCGACGCGTTTTCACGATCCTTGCCGGCCTTGTCCTTGAACTGCGTCATGCGGTTCATCCAGCCGATGCGGGCAACGCAATTGAAGATCCAGGCGAGTTCGGCATGCTGCGGCACGGACGACTGGGCGAAGACGATATGCTTTTCGGGGTCGATGCCGGCAGCGAGAAAAGCTGCGGTAATCGAGCGGATCTGGCCGGGCATGTCGTCGTGGACGAGTTGCGCAGTCAATGCATGCATGTCGACGACGCAGTAGATGCAGTCGTTATTGTCCTGCAGCGCTACGAATTTCTTGATGGCGCCGAGATAATTACCGAGATGCAGGTTGCCGGTCGGCTGGACGCCGGAAAATACGAGTTTCTTGAATTCGGTCATGTCGTCCTCAATAGGCTTGTGGAAGGCCCCAGGGCTTTTCCGCCCATGTTGCAACATCGCGGCTTATGCACGGCGATAACCTGCCGAGCAAGAGGGATCTCAGGCAGAATGCTCGATCAGATCCCAGCGATTGCCATAGGGATCGGCAAACACCGCGACCGTGCCGTAGATTTCCCGACGCGGCGCCTCCAGGAAGGTGACGCCCTTGTCCAGCATGGTGGCGTGATCGCGGTCGAAATCATCGGTCTTCAGGAAAAAGCCGACACGGCCGCCGGTTTGGTTGCCGATTGCCGCACGCTGATTTTCGCCCTCCGCCCTCGCCAGCAACAACGCCGCCCCATCCGTCCCGGGAGGCTGCACCACGACCCAGCGCTTGCCATCGGCCTGGACGTCATCCTGAAGGCAATCAAAGCCAAGCGTCCCGCAATAGAAAACCTTGGCTGCATCGTAGTCGTTGACGACGAGGGTGACGAGAAAGACGGATCGGTCGGACATGTCGGGCTCCTTATTGTCTGGACGATGGTGTCGCGGGTCACTTAGGGCGAACGTCCATCGTCGAGTTAGGCAGGGGGTCGTCGGCATATCGACGGCCACCACACTTTACGGGCCTTATCGACGGAACTAAAGGAAGCATATGCCGAACATTCAAATCGATCGCGTCCATATTTCGGATGCTGAAGACCTCATCGATGCAAACAGGAAGAGCAGAGCTTTTCATGCGCCCTGGATTGCTCCATTCACGGATATGGATGGCTTCGACGCGTGGTACGCCAGAACGGTAATCGGACCCAACCTCGGCTTCGTCGCACGCGAGCGAGCAAGCGGTTCCATTGTCGGCGTGGTGAATATCAGCGAGATGGTCTGGGGCGCGTTCCGAAGCGGATACCTCAGCTACTACGGCGTTTCTGGACTATCGCGGAAGGGCTTTATGACCGAGGCGGTCGATAGCGTCTGCAAACACGCTTTCGCGGAAATTGGTTTGCATCGGCTGGAAGCAAACATCCAGCCGGATAATGTTGCGTCACTGGCCCTGGTGCGGCGAGCCGGATTTCAGCGCGAAGGCTTTTCCGAAAAATACCTCAAGATCGCCGGCGAATGGCGCGACCATGAGCGGTGGGCGAGGCTATCCAGCTAGAGGCGCCGCACCATGCAGTGCGGCGCCCCGAGTTTGCCTTAACCAGCAGACACGCCGTCGAGGGCCTTCAAGACATCTTCGGTAAGCTGAAGGTCGGCGGCAGCCAGATTTTCCTTGAGATGGCCGACGGACGACGTGCCTGGAATGAGCAGGATGTTGGGAGAGCGGCGGAGGAGCCAGGCAAGAGCAACCTGCATCGGCGTGGCGCCAAGGCTGGCAGCGACGCTATCGAGAGCCGAGGATTGCAGCGGGCTGAAACCGCCAAGCGGAAAGAACGGCACATAAGCGATGCCGTCGCGGGCGAGATCGTCGATCAGCGCATCGTCGCTGCGGTGGGCGAGATTGTACATGTTCTGGATGCAGACAATGTCTGCGATACGCCGGCCTTCGGCAATCTGCGTCGGGGTGGCATTGCTGAGCCCGATATGGCGTACAAGACCCTGACGCTGCAGATCGGCCAGAACGGTCATGGGCGCCTCGAGCGAGCCTTCGGCCGGCCCGTGGGCACTGAACATCAGACGCAGGTTGACGACATCGAGCACATCGAGGCCGAGGTTGCGCAGATTGTCGTGCACGGCCTCAGTCAACTCGGCGGCAGAGAAGGCCGGGTTCCACGATGCGTCCGGACCACGCTTGGCACCGATCTTGGTGACAATGACCAGATCGTCGGCATAGGGGTGAAGCGCCTCGCGGATCAATTGGTTGGTGATATGCGGACCGTAGAAGTCGCTGGTGTCGATGTGATCGACCCCGGCCTCGACAGCGGCGCGCAGTACGGCGATGGCGGCGTCGCGGTCCTTGGGTGGCCCGAACACGCCAGGTCCGGCAAGCTGCATGGCACCGTATCCCATGCGTTTGACGCTGCGACTGCCGAGGGTGAATGTGTCTGGCTGATGGGTAGCGTGCATGGCTTTCTCCTGTGAAGCAGGAGGTAGAATAGGGCCCAAGGCTCGATCTGGAAATGACCGCAGTCCGCACAGGCTGTGCGGTATCGTGCACAATGACAGCGCCCTCCTCCATGGCCTGATGGACTACCGAGCGCTGCACGAGAGCGGAAAACATCAGCGTATATGCAGGCTCACCCAATAGAGCATCAGCATGCTAAGCAGTGTCAGAGAGGCCTGTTTAAAACGTCTTACCCTCTTCGTGCGGACACCCGTCCAATCGTACTGCATCGAGCAGCCCTCGCCTTATCGCCTCCTCGGCAATCATTGCCATGGAGCGCAACAGCAGCGAGCCGCATCCTCGCCTCACCTTCGTATATTACGAAACTTGCGTATAGCATTTGTACCGCTCTGAGTTTCGTGCAACACCTACGAGGACCGAGACGGGACGGATCGCTTGCGAACATCCATCAGCAGGTCTTCCTTGGGACGCAGCGTGACTTTCATGATGGCCTTCTTTTCTGCCGCGCCATGATTGCCGAGCCTGAGCGCCGGCAAGAGCACAGCGAGGATAGCGACGGCCTCCATGACGGCGAAAGCATTGCCGATACAGACCCGTGGCCCTGCCCCGAACGGCATGTAGGCGTATCGGTGGCGGGCCTTGGCGGCATCCGGGGCAAACCGGGCGGGATCGAAGGTCTCCGGATCTGACCAGAGCGACGGATGACGATGGAGTGCGTAGATCGGCACGTAGATATCCGCACCTGCCGGGATCCTGAATTCGCCCAGTGCGAACTCGCGCAAGGCCGTCCGGGTGATAATGGGGGCCGGCGGATAGAGCCGCATGGCCTCCGAGAAGACTTGCCTGGTGTAGCAGAGCCTCGCGACGTGCTCCGGGCGCAGCGGGCCTCCCCCGGTCACCGTTGCAATTTCCGCAACGACAGCGGCCTCATGTTCGGGGTGCTTTGCCAGGAGATGGAGTGTCCAGGCAAGGCCCAGCGCCGTCGTCTCGTGTCCGGCCGTGATGAAGGTCATGAGGTTATCGACGATTTCGCCGTCGCTCATACTGCGGCCGCTCTCCGGATCGGAGGCAGAGAGCAGCATCGACACGAGGTCGCAACGGCCATCGGGCGCGTCCCGGCGCTCGGCTATGACCCTGGCGAGGCTCGAGCGCAAAAACGCCACTGCATCCCGCGCCTTGCCGCGACCGGGAAAGGGAACCCATTCCGGAGCGCCGAGCATGGCGAGTGCGAATGTCCAACCGCTCGGTTTCAGGTAGTCCGTGATCCCCCGCTCGACCCTGGCCACATCGATTCCATGGCCGCCCGACATCATGGTCTCTACGATGATGTCGAAGGTGGTGCGCATCATTTCGTGGCCGATATCGACGGTGCTGCCCTCGGCTGCCAGAAGCCGGTCCCGGGTGGTCTCCGCCGCTGCGATCATGGCGGGTTGCAGTTCGACAAGCCGATCGTGGCGAAATGCGCCGGCGACTGCCTGTCGCTGCCATTTCCAGTGCGACCCGTCGGCGGTGAGAAGTCCTTCGCCGAGGGCCGGACCCAGCGCCCTGCGCACATTCTCGCCCTTGCTCAGCGCATTCGCATTGCCAACGAGAGCTTCGTGAATAAGGACGGGATCGGAGAGATAGACATGGGTCTTGCCGGCGCGCCTGGCGAAGACCACGCGTTCCGTGAACACTTGGGGGGGCAAGGCCTGCAGCGGATTTCTGATCACCGCGACAATCGCTGCGGCCGTGGACCGGCGGGGAATAAACGGCAAGCTGGCCGATGAGGGCATTGCGGTTGCGGCTTGCATGTCTGACTCCTTGTTCGAACGCAGAAACTGCGATAGCGTCTGCCTAAGGTGATTACCTTAATTAAGAATAAGGTGAACACCTTATATTTGCAAGGGGCGGATATGGTCGACTATAATTTGCCGGCAGGAAAGTCGAAGAAACGCATGCCCACGCGCGACAGGATCCTGGTCGCAGCGCTTTCGCTGTTCAACGAAAAGAGCCCCGGTCGTGTGACTACAGCCGAGATTGCCGGCATGGTCGGGATCAACGAGGGGAACCTCTATTACCACTTCCGCACCAAGGAATCGCTGATCATCAGCCTGTTTTCAGGGTTCGAGACGGCGGCAGCCGGCTTTGTCGCAAGCGCGCACTTCGCTCCTGCCAACGATCCGGCGAGCTATCCTGGCCTTCTGCGCCAGTGGTTTTCGCTCGTCTGGGACTATCGCTTCCTGTTTCGCGACCTCGTCGACCTGCTTGCGGTTGCTCCATCGCTCGCCGATGCGATCCGGAGCGTCAGCACGCTGATGGGCCACGCATTGGACGAAATCCTGAAGCGCATGGAAAGCGAGACGCTGATCAGCGTACCAGCCGACGACAGGGCGCCTCTGCTGGCAAATGTGTGGATCGTCGCCACCTATTGGGCCGTGTATCTCAACCTGCAGCAGCGGGTATCGGCGCTCGGAGAGGAGCACCTGGACTGGGGTATCAACCAGGTATCCTCGCTTTTCCGTCCTTATCTCAGCCCAACCGCAAGGCAGGCATTCGAAGAAATCCGCGAGACAACCCTGTCGCGCCAGGCAGTCGTCACGCCGTAGGCCCCTCATCCTTTGCCACCGGCTTGCGATTGAGGTTTCGACGAATCATGCCAAGATTGGCTCCACCTATGAGGAAGGCGGTGGCGAAATAGACGACCATCGAAATGGCGATCAACAAGCCGAGAGTGCCGAGCTTGGTCGGCAGCGATGCGCTGGACGCCAGTTCGGGTGCCCAGCGCTGCTTCAGATAGAAGATGACGCCGCCCATGACGCAGGCGGCGACCACCAGCAAAGCGGCACGGCGGGCCAGCGCCCATTCCCAGACCAGGTGGCCGCGACGCAGGAGCGTGCCGAACAGCAGTACCGTGCTGATCCAGCCTGCCGTCGCCTCGGCCACTGCAATGCCGGGAGCGCCCATATGCGGGAATAGGGTCAGCGCAGTGGCGCAGTTCACAGCGACGGCGACAGCGGAAAAGCGCATCGGCGTTTTCGTATCCTCGCGGGCGTAAAAGCCCGGCTGCAGCGCCTTGATCATGACGAAGGCAGGCAGGCCGATGCCGTAGATGGCAAGGATAGCGCCGACGACGGCGGTGTTCTGCGCGTGGAAAGCGCCGCGCTCGTAGAGCAGCCGGATGATCTCGTCGGAGAGGATCCACAACGCGAAGGCGGCGGGAATGGTCATGAACAGCACGAATTCGATCGAGCGGTTCTGCAGGTTGCCGGCCTCGCGCAGGTTGCCGCCCTTCAGCGAACGGGCCAGTTCCGGCAGCAGCACGACGCCAACTGCGACGCCAACGACACCGAGCGGCAGCTGGTAGATCCGGTCGGCATATTGCAGGGCCGCGATGGCGCCTTCCTGGCTGGAGGCGATGGCCTGGCCGATCATCTGGTTGATCTGGGTGATGCCGCCGGTAATCGCGGCAGGAACTGCCAGAATAAGCAACCGCTTGACGTTGGGCGTGATTTTCGGAAAGCGGATGCCGATCGAGATGCCGGCATGCAGCACGCCGAAATAGACGACAGCCAGCTGCAGGATGCCGGCGACCAGCACACCCCAGGACATATACCAGGCAGTCGAAAGTGGTGGCGCGCCGACATAGAGCGCGTAGAGCAGCGCGCCGATCATCACCACGTTGAGGAAAACCGGCGCGATGGCGGCGGCGAAGAAATGATGGAGCGAATTCAGCATGCCGCTCATCATCGCCGTCAGCGACATGCACATCAGATAGGGAAACATCACCGCCGCCATGCGCACCGTGATCGACATCTTGTCGGCGTCGTCGGCAAAGCCCGGCGCGATTACAAATCGTACCAGCAGCGGCATGCAGAGTTCCATCACCACCGTGATCAGGAACAGCACGGAAAACAGCACGCCGAAGACTTCCTCGGAAAAGCGCTTTGCACCGTCGATGCCGTTCGCCTCGATCTCCTTGGCAAACAGTGGCACGAAGGCAGCATTGAAAGCGCCCTCGGCAAAAAGCCGGCGAAACAGATTGGGAAAGCGGAAGGCGGCGTAGAAGACGTCGGCCATCGGCCCGGTACCTAGCGCTGCCGCCATCAGCGTTTCGCGAGCAAAACCGAACATGCGGCTACCGAGCGTCGCGCCACCGACGGTCGCAAATTTACGTACGAGACTCATGCTGCGGAACCGGCCTTTTCTTCATGATCGTCGAGGGGCGTCTCCGAGGGGGCGATAATGCCCGACGGCATGCGTTGGCGCAGCTCGTCTTCCTCGCCAGCCATCACCGCCTTCAGCCGGGCGATGATGTTGCCGCGCTTGTTCTCGTTGGAAATCTTCTGGCCGACGAGATCGGTAACGTAGAACGTATCGATGACCTTTTCACCGAAGGTCGTGATGCGGGCCGACTGGATGTCCAGCGACAGATCGGAGAGGACCGCCGTCACCTCCGACAAAAGTCCGGTCCGGTCGAGACCCTCGACCTCGACGACGGTGAACTTGTTCGACAGGCTGTTGGAGATCGTTGCCGACGGAGAGACGACAAACGCCTTGCTCTTGCGCTTGAGCTTGGTGCGATTGGCGATCACCTCGGGAAGAAGCTTGCGACCGGACAAAACGTCCTCGATCATCTTGCCGATGGTGGCAGCACGACGCAGCTCGTCGGCATCGTCCGGAAACTCGCGACTGACATGGATCGTGTCGAGCGCGCGGCCGTCAGCTGTGGTGAAAATCTGCGCGTTGACGATGTTGGCACCGGACGCCGCACAGGCACCGGCAATCACCGCCAGCAGGCGCGGATGGTCGGGCGACAGGACCGTGATCTCAGTAATGGCGTGGAAACTATCGGTCCGGACCATGGTCGCCAGCACCTGTCCGGCCTTGTCTGTCTGGCGAATGAACCCGGTATGGCGGATCTGGTCTTCCAGCGAGACGGACAGCAGATAGGGCTGGTAGTGCAGCTTGACATAGGCTTCACGGTCGTGCTCGCTCCAGTCGGACAGCGCATTGAACAAGGCCTCGGCAGCGTATTTGGCGCGTTCGTTTCGCGACACTTCCGAAAAGCCGCCAGCCAGGAGCAGCTCTGTCTCGTAGTAGAGCGTACGTAGCAGCTGGCCCTTCCAGCCGTTCCAGACCCCGGGGCCAACGGCGCGGATGTCGCAGACGGTCAGGATGACCAGCATCTTCAACCGCTCGAGCGATTGCACACGGTCGGCAAAATCGATGATCGTCTTGCGGTCGTTGAGGTCGCGGGTCTGGGCGACCATCGACATCGTCAGATGTTCCTCGATAAGCCAGACGACAAGTTCGGTCTGCTTTGGCGACAGGCCGAAGCGCGCCGCCAGTTTGCGGGCGACCCTTGCGCCGGCGATCGAGTGATCCTCGAGCCGACCCTTGGCGACATCGTGCAGCAGCACGGCGACATAGAGGGCCTCGCGATCCTCCACGTGGGGCATCAGCTTGTTGACCAGCGGATGAATTTCCTCGGCCTTGCCCTTGTCGATCTCCGACAGGATGGCGACGGCGCGGATCAGGTGCTCGTCGACCGTGTAGTGGTGATACATGCTGAACTGCATCATCGCGACGATCTTGCCGAACTCGGGAATGAAGCGGCCGAGCACGCCGGCCTCGTTCATCCGGCGCAGGATCAGCGCCGGATCACGGGGCGAGGTCAGGATCGACAGGAACAGCCGGTTGGCTTCTTCGTCCTCGCGCAGCCGGATATCGATCAGCGACAGCGAGCGCGTCACCAGCTTCAGCGCATCGGGGTGGAATTCCAGGTTGTTGATGTCAGCGACATGGAACAGTCGGATCAGGCTGACAGGATCACGCTTGAAAACATCGGGATTGGCAAGCGCGATGCGGCCCCGATCCTCGACGAACTCGATAGAGCCGGCGATCTTGCGCGAGCGGTGGGTGAAGCGGCTGAGCACGCCGGACAGCCCCGGGGTCGCCTTTGCCTGCTCGTCCTCCAGAGCGGCGCAGAGGATACGCGTGAGGTCGCCGACATCCTTGGTCACCAGGAAATAGTGCTTCATGAAACGTTCGACGGCCGAAAGACCGGGACGGGCGTGGTAGCCGAGCGCCTCGGCGATTTCGCGCTGGATGTCGAATGACAGCCGCTCCTCAGCCTTGTTGGTGAGGAAATGCATGTGGCAGCGCACCGCCCAGAGAAAATCGTCGGCCTTTTCGAACAGCCGGTATTCGCTCTTCGAGAGTACGCCAAGCTTGACGAGTTCGATCGTGTTGCGGACGTGATAATAGTACTTCGAAATCCAGAACAGCGTGTGCAGGTCGCGCAGACCGCCTTTGCCTTCCTTGACGTTGGGTTCGACCAGATAGCGGGTATCGCCGGCCTTGCGATGACGCTCGTCGCGCTCCGCCAATTTGGCGGCAACGAATTCCGGCCCGGTGCCGATGACGATTTCCTTGTCGAAGCGCCCCTCGAGCTCGGTCGCCAGAGGCCGATAACCGCAGATGAAGCGGGTTTCGAGAATGGCGGTGCGGATCGTCATGTCCGACTTCGACAGGCGGATGCACTCTTCGATAGTGCGAGTGGCGTGACCGACCTTGAAGCCCATGTCCCAGAGAACGTAAAGTACGAACTCGACTGCCTTGTGGGTGTCGTCCTCCGGCTTTGGCTGAAACAGGAACAGCAGGTCGATATCGGATCCCGGCGCCAGCGTGTCGCGACCATAGCCACCAACCGCTGCGACGGCAAACTTGTCCTTCTGGCCGGGGTAGACCTGCGTGACCGCGACATCATAGAGGATTGTGATCAGCTGGTCCTGCAGCCAGGAAATCTCGTGTGCGCAATCAAGTCCGCTGCCATGGGCGAACAGCCGTAACCGGGCGCGCTCGCGTGCCTCTTGGCTTGCCTTTTTCAGAGGCGGCAGCAGCGCGTTGCGCAAGTCTATCCGGGTGCCCTTGTGGGCGGCAATGACGGCGTCGCATTCGGCTCTGACAGCGGTCACGTCCAGAATGCCGGGATAATCGATGACAGCCATCCTGCGCCGGCCGAGATGCTTCTCGTTGTCGGCCATCCTCTGCTGGAGCGCCTCACTCTTCGTCGCCATGCGCTATAGCCCTTCTGACCCGCCGATGACAGGCATCATAAAAACCAGAGTGTTTATATTTGACGAAGGTTGACGAAGCCGGTCGCGGGTAGAATCCGTGCACACCTGATGTCCCGTCTAGGCTTCACCGCGGCCTTCGGCGATATTCTTCGCCTCGATCGCCTTCATGTCATTGATATGATAGAGGATCTGCCGAGACTGCGCACCGATCTGTGCGAGAAGTTCGCGGTCGCACTCCCAATAACCGGCAGCCGAGATGCGCGTGGAAATATCCGAGATGCGGCCGCAGGCAAGCACGATGTCGAGCAGGCCACGGGCGGAATGCCACTCGATGGGCGCTTCCGGCTTCGGTCGCGCTTCGGGCATGACGAAACGGTCGGATAGATTTCGAACTTCGGTGAGCAGTTTTTCGATATGCATGACGCGATCCCGTTTCCGACTTCAGCCGGCCTCACTGAGCTTCTTCTTCAATTCGTAGAGCGCGTCAAGCGCCGCGCGCGGCGTCAGGTCATCAAGGTCGATGGCCTTCAATGCCTCTTCGACCTTGGACGTTCCCCGTGCCCGGGCCGCCTCGTCGCGGCGAACAGCCACCTGGAACAGCGGCAGGTCGTCGATCAGCGAAGATGCCGGGTTCTTGCGGTCGGCGTCCTCCAGCCTCGTCAGGACATCGCGGGCGCGTTCAACGACGGAAGCCGGAAGGCCGGCCAATCGCGCCACCTGGATTCCGTAGGAGCGATCGGCGGCACCCGGCCCGACCTCGTGGAGGAAGATAACCTCGCCATCCCACTCCCTGACCCGCATCGTGGCGTTGGCCAGACGCCCGAGTTTTTCCGACAGTGCGGTCAATTCGTGGAAATGCGTGGCAAACAGGCCCCGGCAACGATTCGCTTCATGCAGGTGCTCGACAGCCGCCCAGGCGATCGACAGGCCGTCGAAGGTCGCAGTTCCACGGCCGATTTCGTCCAGGATGACCAGCGAACGGTCGCTGGCCTGGTTGAGGATGGCCGCTGTCTCGACCATTTCGACCATGAAGGTCGAGCGCCCGCGGGCAAGATCGTCAGATGCACCGACGCGCGAAAACAAGCGGTCGACGATGCCGATATGGGCCGACGAGGCCGGCACGAAACAGCCCATCTGGGCGAGGATGGCAATCAACGCATTCTGGCGCAGGAAGGTCGACTTACCGCCCATGTTCGGGCCGGTCAGCAGCCAGATGGCGCCGTCCCGCCCTCCGTCGCGGGGTGAAAGATCACAGTTATTGGCAACGAAGGGGCCAGCCGACTGGCGACGCAGGGCTTGCTCGACCACCGGATGGCGACCGCCGCCAATGGCAAACATTTTCGAATCGTCCACTGTTGGCCGGCAGTATGCCTGCTCTTCGGCCAGCAACGCCAGGCCGGCGGCGACATCGATGACAGCGAGCGCCCGGGCACCTGCCTTGATCGCCTCGGCCTTGCGAACGACGGCTGCCACCATTTCGTCGAAAGCTTTCAGTTCGATCGCCAGCGCCTGGCCGCCGGCATTGGCGATGCGACTTTCTAGATCGGCCAGTTCCGGCGTCGTGAATCGCATGGCATTCGCCATCGACTGGCGATGGATGAAGCGACCCTTGGCCTCTGGCGTATCGATCATCGGGCCGGCACTCCCGGCTGTGACTTCGATGAAATAGCCGAGCACATTGTTGTGCTTGATCTTCAGTGACTTGATGCCGGTTTCCTCGGCATATTGCAGCTGCAGCCCGGCGATCACCCGGCGCGACTGATCGCGCAGGGCCCGGACCGCATCGAGATCGGCATCGGCACCCTGTCGCAGAAAGCCGCCATCACGCTTCAGCAGCGGCAGCTCATCGGCGAGCGTGCCGGTGAGCAGCGCTTCGAGCTCTCTCGGCAGCGTCTTCAGTCCGGCAACGGCATCGTCGAGTTCGCCCGGCAGCAGCGCTGCGCCCAGCATCTCGGCAATCGCGAAAGCCGAGCCCAGCCCCCTGGCAATCGCAAACAGGTCGCGTGGTCCGCCGCGGTCGAGCGCCAGTCGCGAGAGGGCGCGGGGCATATCCGGCACGTGCTTCAAGGCTGACCGCAGATCGCTGCAGAGGGAGGGCTCCTCGAGCAGGAAGCCTATCGAATCGAGCCGGGCATTGATACGCGCCGGATCTGTCAGCGGCGACATCAGCCGTTCGGCCAGCAATCGCGCACCGCCGCCGGTCACGGTGCGATCGACGGCTTTCAGCAGCGTGCCGTTGCGGTCTCCCGACTGGGTCCGCACCAGCTCCAGATTGGCGCGGGTGGCGGGATCGATGAACAGCGTCGAGGCGCCGCTTTCGCGCTCCGGCCGGCCGAGAGGCGGACGCTCGGCGATCTGGGTTTTTTCGACATATGCAACGGCTGCAGCAGCAGCGGCAAGCTCGGCGCGGGTGAAGCTGCCAAACCCGTCGAGCGTCGCGACGCCGAAATAGCGGGTAATACGTCCTTCAGCACTGGCGCTGTCGAACAGCACCGATGGCTGTGGCACCGCCACGCGCCCAAGCACATCGAACACGGGCTTGAGCTCCGGATCGTGAAACATCGTGTCTGGCAGGATGAGTTCACGCGGCTCGATACGGATGATGTCGGAGAGCAGCCGCGACTGATCGGTTTCGGCCAGCCGGAAAATGCCGGTCGAGATGTCGATCCAGGCGAGCGCCAGCTGCGGCTCGCTGCCGCCACGGATGCGGGTGAGTGCCATCAGATAATTGGATTCGGACGGCGAAAGCAGCTTTTCCTCGGTGATCGTGCCTGGCGTCACCAACCGCACGACATCGCGCCTGACGACGGATTTGCCACCGCGCTTCTTTGCTTCGGCCGGGTCTTCTATCTGCTCGCAGACGGCGACGCGGAAGCCCAACGAGATCAGCTTCTGCAGGTAATCGTCCGAGGCGTGAACCGGGACGCCGCACATCGGGATATCCTGCCCCATATGCTGGCCGCGTTTCGTGAGCGTGATGCCCAGCGCGCGCGATGCCTCGACGGCATCCTCGAAGAACAACTCATAGAAATCGCCCATGCGATAGAACAGCAGCGAACCGGGATTGTTCGCCTTAATCTCTATGTACTGCTCCATCATCGGCGTTGCCGACGCGCGGCTTGCGTCAGTGGCAAGCTCGGTTGCCGAGTAAGGCTCGATCCTGGGTGCGATGCGTTCGTTCACTGTAATTTTTCTGTCCCAAAACAAGCCGGCACCCTATCCGCGCAGAGGCGGACAAGACAACAGCAATCGGGACGCCACCAAGGATCGCCCACAGGACGTTTCCGGTTTGCAGCCCAGAGCACTCAGCCGACCGCCAGCACTGCGTCCGCGAAAGCCTCAGGCGCCTCCTGCGGGAGGTTGTGGCCGGCGCCGGGCACGACCAATCGCTCGTAAGGCCCGGTGAAATGAAGATGGGCCGCGTCTGCCGGGCTCGGAGGGTCTACCCCATCGTCGCCGCCTTGCAGGACGATGGTGGGCGTCGCGATGGTCGGTTGGGCCGCCAGATACCGCTCGATCTCCGCATAGGCGGGATCGCCCGCAACGAGGCCGAAACGGTGTCGATAGGAATGGATCACGGTGGCGACAAAATCGGGATTGTCGAAGGCGGAAGCGCTGCGGGCGAACGTCTCCTCGTCGAAGGACCATGTCGGCGACCACAGGCGCCAAAGCAGCCGGCAGAGACCTCGCCGGTCGGCTGCCAGTCCAATCCTGCCGCGTTCGCTGTGAAAGTAATACTGATACCAGAAACGGTATTCTGCCTCGGGCGTGTTCGGTTCCACGGATCTGGCGATGTTCTGGATGTTGTATCCGGCACCGCCGCTGACCAGTCCCCGCACCCGGTCCGGCCAGAGCGCTGCGACGACGCAAGCTGCGCGACCGCCCCAGTCATAGCCCGCGAGAACTGCCGAAGGGATCGACAGCGCATCCATCAAGGCAAGCAGATCGGCGCCGAGCGCTGCCTGTTCGCCTGAGCGCGGCGTGTCCGGATCGAGAAAGCGGGTAGCGCCATAGCCGCGCAAAAAAGGTACGATACAGCGCTTTCCGGCTGCCGCCAGCCGCTCGGCGACAGCCTCATATGCATGGGCGTCGTAGGGAAATCCGTGGAGAAGTATGACGGGCGCTCCGTCGACGCGGCCGGTTTCGTAGTAGGCGATGTCCAAAACGCCGGCAACTACAGTTCTCATGGCGCTTGCGACCCCTCCCCTTCACCGCGACAATTCACGATTGCGTTGAGTTTAGGATCCCTGGCCACCAAGGCAAGATGTAGCACCTATCAAGGTGATGATTTCCTGAAGACGGACAGAAGCGCCGGGCGGCCGCCTAGCTCAGGAAGCGATCCGCCTGCGCGCCGTAGTGGTTTACATAGCGATCGGAAATGCTGGCGATCGGCAGCACGATCAGTACATCGGTGGTATTGAAGGCATGATCGACCACGGCCTGCGTGCCCACCATCGCACCGAGGCGAAGATATCCCTTGATCAGCGGCGGCATCGCCATCAGCGCTTTGCGGGCATTGATCGCCTCGGCCGGCATCAGGTCCATTGTGCGGGCGAGCGAGGGAAGCGCGTCTGCCGCCCATTCACCTTGGGCACGCACGTTGTGGTAGAGGAAAGACAAAGCCAGCGCATGCTCTTCCGGCCGGATGCCGGGGAAGGAAGCGCAGCCGAACATGGCGCCCATACCGTGTTTAAGCGCATAGGCCCAGTTGCCCTGCCACAAAAGCTCGACGATCCGCTTGGTGCGATAGGCCGGCAGCACGCAGGAGCGACCGAGTTCCATGAACTGCTTGTCCGGATGACGGGCAATCAGGGCATCGGTGGCAAATTCCGAAGCGGAGTAGAAACCACCGTGGGCCATGGCGACTTCCTGGCGCAACAGCCGGTACGTGCCGACGATCTGGTCCTCGGTATCGCCTTCGATGGAATGATCGAGAACCAGCAGATGATCGCAGATTGTATCCCAGCTATCGATGTCGCGCTTCATGCGCATCGCCTCGGCTGGCAACTGGGCGTGCATCTCCTCGACGAATACGCGATAGCGCACCGCTTGGGCAGCGTCGATTTCGCGCTCGTTACGGGCAAGGCGCGTTTCCAGATTGCCGATTCGGCCGAACACGTCCCCAGTCACTGGGGCGCTCGTTTTTTTGATATTTTGAACAGTGTCGCCCTGAACTTCGCGATTTAACATTTCGATGGACATGGCGTTTCCCGACTTTGGGTTGTTTGATCGCCATAAAGCAAATTCTTGCGACAAGAAAGTGACATGCTGCGTCGCCAAATGCAAGGCGACGAAGCACCATCGGAAGCGCTAATTGGCAGCTTTACGACTGTCGTGCGAAGTCGACCGTCATTGCCGCCAGCGTCTCGACCTCCTGGATCAGCCGCTGCGGATCGGCGGGCTTGGCAAGCACGATGCTGGCACCGTTCAAAAGCGCGGCGCGGCGGGTTTCATCGCGGCTATCGGCTGTGAGGACGATGACGGGCACTGGCGGCAACCCCTGCCGGCGCTCGTGGGCTCGCAGCCGTCCCAGCATCTCTACTCCGTCGCCACCGGGCATGGACAGGTCTGTGACGATGATGTCGGGGCGACTGTGGCCGGCATGCCAAGCTCGGTCAAGCAGGCTCTCGACATCCTGCACGACATCGACGGCGTGCCCCGCCTTGGTGAGTACGGCGCGCACAAGCATGGCGTTGACCGGATCGTCCTCCGCCAGCACGATGGAAATTCCGGTACCCTCCGGCAGCTCGGGCAAGGTCATGAAACCGGGCTGGTTGTCATTGATGGCATCGCGTCGTTCCATACCGCGCATCCGGCCGCGCAGGACGTCGATAAGCGACTGCTCGCGCAACGGCCTGATAAGCCAAGCATCAAACATGTCGAATTCCTCTGCGTTGCGCTGCTCCGGCGTCACCAGGAAAATGCGGCGCAGGCCGGGCGCAATGACGCCGAGACGATCGGCAAACTGCGAGAGAAAATGCGGCGCCATGCGATTGTCGACGATGACATCTGTTGGCGGGCCCTCAGCCTCCATCAGCGTATCCAGCGCGAAATTCCCGGCATCGCCGGCCTCGATCAGCCGGCAGGTGCCGCCAAGCATGCGGATGGTCTCTGCTGTGGCCGTGGCGGCGGGACCGTCCGGCGCAATCAGCAGCACGCGGGAGGATTTCAGCATCGTGGCACGATGGTTCCGACTGCGCTGGTCGGCGGGCAGCTCGACCGGGAACCGCACGATGAACTGGCTACCGACGCCTCTTTCGCTGACGACCGACATCCTGCCGCCGAATTCCTCGACGATGCGGGCGGAAATAGTCAAGCCGAGGCCCGTGCCGCCGCTCTTTTCCGAAGCGTCGCCGGCCTGCTCGAAGGCGCCGAAAACGCGGGCTTGTTCTTCGGGCGTCATGCCCGGGCCGCTGTCTTGAACTGTAATGACCAAGTCTCCGTCGTCGTAGGCCGCGCGCACCAATACGCCGCCTCTCTGGGTAAATTTGACCGCATTGCCGATGACGTTGAACAAAACCTGGCGCAACCGCGCGGGGTCAAAGCTCATCAACTCGGGAATGTCAGAATGAACGGTCGCGCCGATCTCGATGCCCTTCTCGTGGGCACGGTGGGCCAGCATCTCGACGACACTCTCGATCAGCCGGCGCAGTGATTCGGCGCGCGGATGAATCTGGAAACGGCCACTCTCGAGCGTGGAAAAATCCAGCAGGTCCTCAACCAGCTGGACCAGCGCCTGGCCGGATTGACGTATTCCATCCAGGTAGCTTTCCTGCGCAGGGGTCAATCCCGTCTGGCCGATCAGGTGGCTCATGCCCATGATTCCCGACAGTGGCGTGCGGATTTCATGGCTGACGGTGGCGAGGAGCTGGGATTTTGCCGCGCTCTCATGCTCAGCCTTCAGGCGGGCCTGTTCGCGTTCGCGGGTGGCAAGGCGCTGGTCGGTAATGTCGCGGGCAACGCTCTCGATGCGCAACTGGCCGGAGGCGGGATCGCGCATCATCACATCGCGCCAGGAATAGATGCGCTGCCCCTGCGGCGTGGCGATCTCCACATCGTAGTGGTCGGGTCGGTCGTCCGGTCGGAAGGCGATACCGATCTCGTCGCAGGTCATGCCTTCGGGCCGCGCCTTGCCCGTCACCAGCCGGAACGTCGCATTGGCGTGGAGAATGCGCCGGTTCAAACCGCGCGTGACGGCGATATCACCGAGGGCGTCGTGGATATCCGACGAGAAATTCAGGCCCGGTGCAGGCGGGTCGAGAGGAGCCGTTGAGCTTGCGTGCGGTTCAGCTGACGCCAGCGGTGTTGACTTGGCGGTCGACCGGTTAGACCGGCTGATGACGGCGGCGGACAGGACGGCGACACCAAAGATAACGACGACACCTGCCAGGGCTGTCGCGCCTGCCACATAGCCTGCAGCAAGCAACAGACCGCCGGCGACAATCCCGGCGCCGCCGAGCCATAGGCGCCCGAAACGGCTTGAGGAGAGTGATGGGTCGGGAACAGTGGATCCGGTGTCGTCCGCCGGCGTCACGTCAGGGTTACCCGGCGGTTCGCCCAGGGCTTGCCCGAAGGCCGAAGACAGACGTTTCTGGAGATCTGCCGGTGTGTTCATGGTATCGAATTACCATGACCACCGTTCTCAACGCCTTCCGGAAACCTTTCAAATTTTAGGTTTTGGGCTTTTTCGGAAGCAGCAGTTCATCGAGAATTACTGCCCCGGCGCCAACCGTAATAAAACTGTCGGCCAGGTTGAAGACGGCGAAGGACCACGTTTCGGTGTGGAACAGGATGTAGTCGATGACGTGGCCATAGAGAAAACGGTCGACCAGATTACCAAGCGCGCCCGAGATGATCAGTGCGAAACCGAGATGGGCAAGCCAGCGATCTTTGGCGGCATGGCGCCAAAGATAGAGCACGAAGACCACGATGATCAACCGCATGCCGACGATCAGCCAGCCGTCCAGGCCCGAAAGCATGGAGAAGGCGACGCCGAGATTGTAGGTGCGATAGAGATCCAGCATCGGAATGACGGGGACCGCCTGCTGCAGCGGCAGGTAATGGTCGACGGCGATCTTGATCGCCTGGTCGAGTACGACGGCGATGACGATGAAGATCAGGATCGGCAGCGGCCTAGAGAACAGTGCGTGCCGCTGCGGTGCGGTGGAGGTGACTTCGGTCATCTTGCCTCGCTGAGCGTCAGGACATGTCGGCGGGCCTCAAACAGCATCACGGCTGTCGCCACCGCAAGGTTGAGAGAATCGGCACGTCCCTGTTGAGGAATCCGCGCCAAGGCGTCCGCCTGGGTGGCAAGAGCTTCCGGCAGGCCGGACTGCTCGTTGCCCATCAGCAACACGACCGGCTTCTTCTTGTAATCGATGGTGCGGTAGTCGACGGCGCCGGCCAGATGGGTGGCGACGACGGAAACGCCTGCATTCTTCTTCCAGGCGAGAAACTCGTCGACCGTCGAATGGGTGACGGGCACGGCGAACACCGATCCCATGGTCGCGCGGACAGTTTCCAGCGAGAACGGGTCGGTGGTCTCGCCGACAAGGATAACGCCGGCGGCGCCGGCAGCATCGGCTGTCCTGATGATAGTGCCGAGGTTGCCGGGATCGCGGACGCGGTCGAGCGCCACATAGGTCTCGCCCGCCTTAGGCCGGATGTCCTTCAGTGCCCGCCAGCGCTGATCGAAGATGCCAACGACCATTTGCGGATTGTCGCGTCGGGTGATGCTGGACAGCACCTTCTCGTTGACCTCAAGCACGAGCCCGCCGGAGGCCACCGTGCGGGCTGCCATCTTGTCGACAAGCGGCTTGCCCTTGGCAGCCTTCGCGTAGACCAGCGTGCGGATGGTCCAGCCGAGTTCGATGGCGTCAATTACCAGCTTCAGGCCTTCGGCCATGAAGGTGCCGGTTTCCTGGCGCGCCTTCTTGTCGGTCAGCGCCTTAATGTCCTTGATGATGGGATTGGCAAGGGAGGTCACTTCCTTGACCTGACCGACCCGGCGCGCGCCTGCGTCGCGAAAATCGTCGTTCATTGCGGCACCCAGCGGCTGAAAAGAGAAGTGGACAGTGCCCTGCCCGGCTGCTTGCCGTCGAGGCCGGTCTCGCGGATGACTAGTTCGCCGGATTCGACGACACCAGTGGCACCGCGCATGGTTTCGCGCATCAGTTCATGAATCGAGTAGAAGCTGGCGCGGATCGAGTAGGCGGTCAGCACGAGGCCGAGGGCGTCGGGCGACAGGATTTGCCGGCAGATATCCAGCATCATCGGCAGATGCTCGAACAGGTGCCAGACTTCGCCGTTCGGGCCGCGGCCAAATTTTGGTGGATCGGTCAGGATGATATCGTAGGTATTGCCGCGCCGTTCCTCGCGCAGGATGAACTTCATGGCATCCTCGCAGATCCACCGGATCGGCAGCTTCTCCATATGACCAAGAGCCTGGTTATCGCGACCCCAGCCGATCGCCTTCTTGGAGGCATCGACATGGGTGACCTCGGCACCGGCCCGGGCTGCCACCAGCGAGGCAACGCCGGTGTAGCCGAAAAGGTTCAGCACCTTCAGCGGCCGTTTCGAAGCCTCGATCTTCTGTTTCATCCATTCCCAGTGAACGATCTGCTCGGGGAAGACTCCGACATGGCGGAACGATGTGAAGCGGCCATGGAAATCGACGTCGAGCAGTTGCAGCGGCCATGTTTCGCCGAGCGCTGCGCGGGGAAAGCGCCAGCGTCCCATGCCGTCTTCTTCCGTATCACCGGTAAAGATGGCATCGGCATTCTCCCAGACCGAAGCAGGCAAAGTCGGCGGCCATAGGGCCTGAGCTTCGGGGCGAACAATCCGGTAGGGGCCGTATTGCTCGAGCTTCAGCCCATTGCCCATGTCGATGAGATGAAAATCTCCAGCGCCAGAGGATTCGAGGATGATCGGCACGCGTTCTGGCGGTCGCTCGCCGCTGCGCACCAGCAAGGGACGCTCGGCAGCGGCGGGTCCACCTTGGGTTTCGGCAATGCGCTCACTGCGCGCGGCTTCCGCACGGGGTGTCGCCTCGCGGGGACGCTCGTCGCGCACCGGCCTCGTGTCGCGCGCAGGTTTGGCATAGGGCTTGGCGCGGCCGCTCGGGGCGTCCGCGCGCGGGGCTTTGCCACCCGGGCCAGCGCTCGACCTTTGTCCCGGCCGGCGTTCCTTTTGTTTCACCATTGTTGTCTCGATATTGACGTCGGCGTGCAAATAGCATCTGGGCGGCTCTTGGCAAAGCGCTTTCCGATCTGCAATTGTCGGCCGAAGTGCAGGCATACAGGGAGATGAACGATGGACATGACCGGCGAAGTGCGAATTACCGCATCACGAGATGCCGTGTGGGCCGCGCTCAACGACCCAGAGATCATCAAGCAATGCATTCCACGCTGTGAAAGCTTCGAGCGGGTGTCGCCGACGGAGTTTGTCGCCCTGATCAAATTCCGCATCGGCCCGCTGTCCGCCTCGTTTCATGGGGATGTTAAGCTCTCCAACATCAATGCACCTGACAGCTACACCATCGAGGGCGAAGGCAGGGGCGGTATCGCCGGCTTTGCCAAGGGTGGCGCTGACGTGGTGCTCGAGGCAGACGGCGCAGAGACGATCCTGCACTATACAGCGCGCGGCGAGATCGGCGGGCGGATCGCCAATATGGGCTCGCGACTGATCGATTCCAGCGCCAAGAAGCTGGCCCAGCAGTTCTTCGATGACTTCAACGCTGCAATCAATGGCAAGATCGAAGCTTAAAGACAGGCTCTATCCCAAGGCACCCGCTTGACGACAGGACAATGGAATATCCGACCGGCGGTCGATGGCGATCAGCCGATGCTTTCAGACATCTACCTGAAGGCTCGGCGCGCGACATTTACCTGGGTCGATCCCGCCCGCTTCCTCCTCGAAGACTTTGCCACTCACTCGAAGGGCGAAAGCATTTTCGTCTGCGAGGATGCCGGTGGGACGATTGCAGGGTTTATCGCTATTCTAAATGCGGACGCGTTCATCCACATGCTCTACATCAGCGCGGGATGGCAGGGCGCCGGAGCGGGAACGGCCTTGCTGCAGGCATTGCCCGGATGGCCACGGCGACGTTACCGCCTGAAATGCCTGGTGAAGAACAAGGCTGCGCGGAGATTCTACGAGCAAAGAGGGTTTGTCGTGACCGGCCTCGGGACATCCGCCGAGGGCGACTACAACGACATGGTGTTCAGGCCGGTTACAGACTGGAATTTGTAATTCACTTTGCCGGCAGATGGCCGGCGATCTGTTCGGCGCGATTGCGATGACGGTCGGCCTCGGCCTGCCAGCGGACAGCCTCGCGGGCTTCCGTGCGGGCACGCTTACGGTACCGCCCCTGCGTGAACCAAGTCGCAGCCGACCCAATAACCATGCCGAGGATCAGCGTCACGAAAAGGAACACGAACAACGGTGCGCTGAGAGACAGGACTTGATCTTCGGGGCGGAACGGATTGAACGCCATCGTCACAAGCTCCCGGTTGGCGACGCAGAAGATGATGAGGATGATGCCGATGGGCAGCAGCACAAGCAGGTTGACGATCTTCTTTGCCATTCACAGTCTCCTTGTCGAAGTCAGGCAATCAAGCGCTACCGCAGGCGGGCACCACATTGCCCTCGAACGTTGATCTTCTTCCCGGCGACAGGATAAGAACGATTGGGGCAACTTCAAGAGGCAACGGCTTGGATAGCGGTCTCAGCTGTCGTCGTCTTCGTCATGGCTGTCAGGATTGAGGCGCTCGCGGAGCTCTTTACCTGTCTTGAAGAACGGTACCCATTTCTCCTCGACGAAGACAGTATCGCCGGTGCGCGGGTTGCGACCGGAGCGCGAAGGGCGGTTTTTAACCGAAAAAGCACCGAAACCGCGCAGCTCGACCCGGTTACCGCCAGCCAGGGCATCCGTGATCTCGTCGAGGACCGCATTGACGATATTCTCGACGTCACGGTGATAAAGATGCGGATTTCGCGCCGCAACGATCTGCACCAATTCCGATTTGATCACGGTGGCCCCCTAAATCATTGATTTATCAATGCGCATCACCCTGCCAAACAGAAAGCAGGCCGTCAAGAAACAACTTCTCGGACAACAGCTTCTGCGCGCCATCACCCTTAACAAAATCGCCATAACCGAGCAATGTGATGATATCGGCCGCAGCGCCGGGCAGGAAGAATGGCGATGTGCGACGTGGCGCATCCCAATCGAAGACAGGCAGGTCCTTGCCGACCTTTCGCGTTTCGAGGTAGGCTCGGATGTCATCGTCGCCGCCGAGACTGTCTACCAGCTTGTTTGCCAAGGCCTGGCGGCCGGTAAAGATGCTGCCATCGGCCAGTTTCAGGACCTGATCGCGCGGCAATTTACGGCGATCCGCAACGAGATCGACGAACCAGCCATAGCTGTCCATCACCATATTGTTGATCATGGCCTTGGCTTCGTCGCTCGGCGGATGAAATGGCGAAGGCTCGGCCTTCATCGGTGACGACTTGATCGCCTCCATGGAGACGCCGAGTTTGTCGAGCAGATCCTTGACCTGCGGATACTGGAGGAGCACGCCGATCGAGCCGGTGATCGAGGTATCGCCGGCAACGATGGTATCTCCGGCAGCGGCGACGAGGTAGCCGGCCGAGGCGGCCATCGTCCGGATATCGGACACGACCGGCTTCTTGGCAGCCACCGCGCGGATAGCCTTGAAGATGCGCTCACCGCCATAAGTGGTCCCACCCGGCGATGAAATCGATACGATCAGCGCCTTGACCTGGTTGTCGTCCTCGATCGTCTTCAGGCGCTCCAGCAGTTCCTTGTCATCCTGGATCACACCGGCAATTGCGACGCGCGCGATCTGCGGCTTGCGGCCGGCACCGAGTTCGCCACCGGCGAAACGATAGAATGCAAAGCCGACACCAATCAGCAGGAGGACTGCAACAATGCGCCAGAAGCTTAACTTGCGGCGTAATTGTCGACGATCCGCAATTGCAGAACTCTCCATGAGGTCCTATTTCCTTTTATGACAATAACCAGATCACCGCCGAAAACGCGGCGTTGTTAACTTACAGCAGCATATGGTCAACGGACAGATGTCTGTCGTCGTTTGAACCCAACGCCTTTTGTTGCCGAAAAAAATGCGTATTGGCAAGCTAATGCAAGCGTGCGAAATGTGATTGCGAGCCCGTGTGTGCGCTGCACAAACCGCGCTGCCGGAACCAGAGAGACGGACCGCCGATGTCAAACACTGCCGAATCAACCGGCCCGGGCCGCCCAGCGACACCCGAACTGCGCGCTTACGATGCCGCAGTGGTGAACTCCGGACGCGTCCGCCGCTTGAAAATTCTGCTGCCGATCGCAGCCGTCATCATCTCGCTGATTTTCGTCACCGTCTCGGTGGTGCGCGCCTACCTGCCGGAAAACATCTCGATCCAGGGCGCATCCATCGAGGACGGCAAGATCGTCATGCAGAGACCGGCAATCGCCGGGCGCAATGCCGACGGTATCAATTACTCGATGCTTGCCGAAAAAGCGCTGCAGGACATCAAGAACCCGAACATGATAACGCTGAAGAACATCAAGGCAGCCATGCCGGTTAGTGACGGCGTCGCCCATGTCACCGCCCTTAGTGGAGACTTCGACCGAGCTGCAGATACCATGAGGCTGACGGAGCCCTTTACCGTGACGCTCGACAACGGCCTACGTGCGGAATTCAAAGGCGCCTTCCTCGATATCAAAGGTGGATCGCTCGTTACGCAACAGCCCGTCGCAATCTTCAAAGGCCTCGCGTCAATTGTTGCACAGTCGCTCAAGATGACGGATAAGGGAAATGTAATCGAATTCGACGGACAGGTGAAAATGCACATCGATGCTTCCACCATCCACAATACGGGCAGCTAACCGCCGGGCGGACCATGACAAACGATTGTCGCATGCACTTTTCCAACTCTGGTCTCCGTCAAGCCGCTCTGGCCGGCGCGATCGGCATTTTCGCTTTGATGACAGCGGTAGGCGCCAGCGCCCAGCAGTCGACCACTACCAAGATGACTGGCCTTAATCTCAACAAGGACCAACCGATCCAGATCGAAAGCGACAAGCTGGAAATCCATGATTCGGAAAGCAACGCCGTATTCACAGGCAAGGTCAACGTCGTCCAGGGTACGACGACGATGAAGGCCGGGAAGATGATCGTCTTCTACAAGAAGAAGCCGCAGCCGGATGCCAACGGCAAGGCAGCACCCGTTGCCGAAACGAAGAAGCCAGCTGCAGGCAACTCTGTCGTTTCCGGAGACACCGATATCGACCACATCCTGGTGTCCGAGAAGGTTTACCTGACCTCAGGCACCCAGACGGCTACTGCCGATAACGGTTCGTTCGACATGGCAGCCCAGCTCGCCGTCCTCAAGGGCGACAAGGTTATCCTGACCGACGGTCCCAATGTGTTCACGGGCTGCATGCTGACAGTTCACATGGACACCGGCGAAGCCCAGCTCGACAGCTGCGGCGGCCGCGTGCAGATCCAGCTCGATCCGAAGTCAAAGCAGCCAGCCGCTGCCAAGACGAACTGATCGCGACCTTTAAGTGACAGCGCCAGACATGACCACTAACTTCGGCACTTCCGAGCCGTCCGCTTCGATGCAACCTCCTGCCGGCGACAAGGTCCGCTATCAGGGTACGCTGATAGCCCGCGGACTGACCAAGACATACCGGACGCGGCGTGTCGTCAATGGCGTATCGCTCGTCGTCCGGCGCGGAGAGGCTGTTGGCCTGCTCGGCCCGAACGGGGCCGGCAAGACAACCTGTTTCTACATGATCACCGGACTGGTTCCGGTCGATGAAGGTACCATCGAAATCGACGGCAACGATGTGACAACGATGCCGATGTACCGCCGCTCGCGGCTCGGCGTCGGCTATCTGCCGCAGGAAGCCTCGATTTTTCGCGGCCTGAGCGTCGAGGAAAACATCCGCGCGGTGCTTGAAGTCCATATCAAGAGCAAGGATGAGCGCGAAAGCAAGCTCGACGACCTGCTCGAGGAATTCCACATTCGCAACCTGCGCACCATGCCGGCCATAGCCCTTTCCGGGGGTGAACGCAGGCGCCTGGAAATTGCCCGCGCTGTCGCCACCGACCCGACGTTTATGCTGCTCGACGAGCCTTTCGCAGGCGTCGATCCAATCTCCGTTTCGGACATCCAGAACCTGGTGCACCATCTAACGGCGCGCGGCATCGGCGTCCTGATCACCGACCATAACGTCCGCGAAACGCTGGGACTTATCGACCGCGCCTACATCATCCACGCGGGAGAAGTGCTGACGCATGGACGAGCCCACGATATCGTTAATAATCCCGAGGTTCGCCGGCTCTACCTTGGCGACAATTTCAGCCTCTGATAGATTATTCTGGCACAGAAAATAACCTCTGCCCCCCGACATGCCCTTGACCAAACCCAATAAAAAAGCAATTTTTGGGCCAGTTGGAAAAGGCTGACCGTTTTTAAGCGCTCTCAGCATTTTCCAGGAGGGATTGAAGGGGAGTTTTGCGTCCGTCATGGCCTTATCCGCCAATCTTTTCCTGCGCCAGAGCCAAAGCCTGGTCATGACGCCGCAGCTGATGCAATCAATTCAGCTGCTCCAGATGACACATCTGGAGCTCAACCAGTTCATCGCACTGGAAGTCGAAAAGAATCCGCTGCTCGAATTTTCATCGAATGACGGCGAATTGGGCAGCGGCAACAGCCGCGAGCCTGAAGAAGAGGCACGTGGCGTTTCTGAAGATGGCCGCAGTGAAGATGGCCCCGAGCGGAACTCTGGCGAGCTTGCAAGCGACTGGTACGAGAGCAGCAACACCGGCCATGCCGAGCGGCTGAACGACGAGCTCGACAGCAATTTCAGCAATGTCTTTCCCAACGACGGACAGCCGCAGCGCCTGGACGCGCCCGAGCTTGTCAGCCAGTGGAAATCGATGCCCGGCAACACCGAGGCCGCCGAACGCTACGATCTCGACGACTTCGTCGCTGGCCAGATTTCGCTCCGCGACCATCTCAACCAGCAGATACCTTTCGCTTTGCCAGCCAGCGCCGACCGGATGCTTTCCGAGCATCTGGTCGATCAACTGGACGATGCCGGCTATTTCCGCGGTGAAGTTGCCGAGACGGCTGCGCGTGTGGGAACCGCATGCGCGGAGGTTGAGCGCGTGCTTGCCTGCCTGCAGACCCTCGACCCGCCCGGCGTCTTTGCACGGTCGCTTTCGGAATGCCTGGCGATACAGCTTCGCCAGAAGGACCGGCTGGATCCGGCCATGGCTCAGCTCCTGCAGCATCTGGAGCTCCTCGGCCGCCGCGACTTTGCGACGCTGAAGCGGCTCTGCGGCGTGGACGAGGAAGATCTTCTCGACATGATGGGCGAGATCCGCCAGCTTAATCCGAAGCCTGGCAGCAGCTTCGAGACGGGCATGTCTGAAGCCATCACGCCCGACATCGTCGTCCGTGGGGCCCAGGACGGGAGCTGGCAGGTCGAGCTCAATCCCGACACCCTGCCGCGAGTGCTGGTCAACCAGTCCTACTTCGCCAAGATATCGAAGACCGGTGACGACTACTCCTTCCTGTCCGAATGCCTGCAGACGGCAAACTGGCTGACGCGCAGCCTCGACCAGCGCGCCAAGACGATCATGAAGGTCGCGAAAGAAATCGTCCGGCAGCAGGACGCATTTCTGGTGAATGGTGTCAGCCAGTTGCGGCCGCTCAACCTCAAGACTGTTGCAGACGCCATCAAGATGCACGAATCGACGGTGAGCCGCGTCACCTCCAACAAGTACATGCTGACACCGCGCGGGCTGTTCGAGCTGAAATATTTCTTCACCGTCTCGATCAGCGCCGTGGAAGGCGGCGACAGTCATTCTGCGGAGGCCGTGCGTCATCGCATCCGGCAGTTGATTGTCCAGGAGGCTCCCGACAGCGTACTGTCGGACGACGACATCGTCGACAACCTCAAGAAGAATGGCGTTGAGCTGGCACGGCGTACGGTGGCAAAATACCGGGAGGCGATGAACATCCCCTCCTCCGTTCAGCGTCGCCGCGAAAAGCGTGCACTGGCCAGGGTTGCGGGCTTTTAGAGTCGATGATTTCAATCTGTAGATGTGCTTCTGCCAGGGTTCGCGGCGAGCCTGTTGACTCTTCCATGCGGCAGCGCTAGAAGCCCGCCGCAATCGGTGCAAGGCATCATCACACACAGGAATCTCGCTTTTCAGCGCATGTCGGCGACCCAGGCTTTTTGTCAAAGTTCGTGCGAAGTGCTTGGATGAGAAGGACGCTTGGCGTAAGCTGGCAGGCGCAACCACTACAAAAAGGGAAACTCCATGAGTGTGCGTGTATCCGGTAAACATATGGAAATCGGCGAATCCTTCCGGCAGCGGATTGAAGACCAGATCGACATGGCAGTCACCAAATACTTCGACGGAGGGTATTCGGGGCAGGTCACGGTGCAAAAGTCCAGCTCGCGCTTCGCGGCGGATTGCAAGCTTCATCTCGACAGCGGCGTCATCCTGCACGCGGCCGGCGAAGCGATGGATCCGCAATTGGCCTTCGATGCAGCACAGCAGCGGATCGAGAAGCGCCTGCGTCGCTACAAGCGCCGCTTGAAGGATCACCACGCCACCAATCCGGCGGACGATGCTTTTGGTGAAGTCGCTTATACCGTGATGGATGGCATGCCGGATGAAGACCATGAGGTCGCCGAGGATTTTGCGCCTGCAATCATCGCCGAGAGCTCGAAACAATTGAAGACGATGTCGGTTGCGTCTGCCGTTATGGCGCTCGACATGACTGACGAACCGGTGCTGATGTTTCGGAGCACGGGCAAGGAACTGAACATCGTCTATCGTCGTCATGACGGCAACATCGGCTGGATAGACGCAGCCAGCATCAAGGGCTGAGACAGCACGAAGAGCGGCGGTTCCGCCGCCGCTCTTCGAGAGCATCCCGGCACACGAGGAAAAAAGAATGGCTTTGGCAGATTTGCTGCAGCAAGATGCGATCATCCCTGCCTTGAAGGCAAATTCCAAGAAACAGTTGCTTCAGGAAATGGCGGCCAAGGCCGCCAAACTGACGGGACTGTCGGAACGGGATATCTTCGAAGTAATCTTGCAGCGTGAACGTCTCGGTTCAACGGGCGTGGGCAATGGCATTGCCATTCCGCACGGCAAGCTGCCAAGCGTCAAGACCATCACCGGCGTCTTCGCGCGGCTGGATTCAGCCGTCGACTTCGAAGCGCTGGACGACCAGCCGGTCGATCTCGTCTTCCTGCTGCTTGCACCCGAGGGTGCCGGCGCCGATCACCTGAAGGCGCTTTCGCGCATCGCCCGCGTGCTGCGAGACCAGGATCTCGTCGCCAAGCTCAGGGCCACCGAATCAGCCTCGGCGATCTACGCGTTCCTCAACGAGGAACAGGCCTCTAACGCGGCGTGAAGTTTCGGTTGCCGCGCAGAAACGGACGGGCCTGAACCAAAGGCTCGCGCCAATCGCTACGGCTGAAATTCATCTCTGTACAGGCATCCCAACCTCACTCCTCCGCTTGCCGCAGGGCATCGGCAACAGTGCACCTGCGCGGTTATAGAGCGCTGCGATGAGCAAGGGATCACGCGCCGTCTAAGCGGCGTTGTGGACCCCCGCCGCGAGGGCGAGGATGAGAATGACGGTGCAGCAGCCAATTTTCATTGAAATCCGGCTGCTGAAAAATCAGGCGTCTTTTTCGTCGAACGGGCTGTTGGCGCCGACTTCCACATCTACGGCCTTAGGGCCGCCCTTGGCGACGCCTACCATTGCCGGACGCAAGATGCGTTCGCCGATGCTGTAGCCATCCTGTACGACCTGCACGACAGTGTTGTTCGGAACTTCCGTGTTGGGGATCTCAAACATTGCCTGATGGAAATTCGGATCGAACTTCTGGCCGACCGGCTCGAGCTTGCGGACGCCATGGCGCTCCAGGGTGGACAGCATAGAGCGTTCGGTCATCTCGACGCCTTCGATCAGCGTCGACAGGCCCGCATCGGCATTTTCGCGGACGTCAGCCGGGATTGCATCGATAGCTCGGCGCAAGTTGTCCGATACGGCCAGCATATCGCGCGCAAAGCCGGCGACGGAATAGGACTTGGCATCCTTGACTTCCCGCTCGGTGCGACGACGCAAGTTGTCCATCTCCGCAGCAAGCCGCAAATAGCGGTCGCGAAGCTCGGCATTTTCGGTCTTCAGGACCTCGACGGGATCCGGCTCCGACGGCGCTGCCTCGGCAGCATCGTCCACATCTGGCGCGAACTCTTCGAGGTTCTCGTTGGGCGTTGCGTCGTGTGTATCATTGGTCGTGTCGACGATCATGACGGTCTCCGAATTACGTGGTCTCTAGGATGTGCCCGATATCGAGGTTTGACTTCGAAAAATCAAGGCTTGCCGATGAAGAAGCGGCGATTTGCCGGCAATCGCCACGATTGAATGCGGAGCCGCTACAATCCGTTGCGCGACAGGCGTGAAATCAGCTGGGCGGTATAATCGACCATCGGCACGATCTTGGCGTAGTTCAGCCGCGTCGGGCCGATGACGCCGACGGCACCAACGATCTTATCGTCGCCGTCGCGGTACGGCGCAACGATCAGCGACGAGCCTGACAGGGAAAACAGCTTGTTTTCAGAACCGATGAAAATGCGCACGCCGGGGCCGGTTTCAGCCAGATCGAGCAGTTCGATCAGGCTGTCCTTCTTTTCAAGATCATCGAAGAGCATGCGCAGCCGGTCGAGATCTGCCGCATCGGCAAGGCCATCCAGCAGATTGGCACGGCCGCGGACGATCAGCTGTCCAGGCTTGCTGGCGTCGTCGTCGCCGGACCAGACAGCAATGCCACGCTCGACCAGATCCTGCGAGAGCACGTCGAGTTCGTGGCGCACGTCGTTCTTCAGGGTCTGCAGCTGCTTGCGCAACGTCGGCAGCGTCTGGCCGGTCATATGGGCGTTCAGAAAATTGGCCGCCTCAGTCAGCTGCGACGACGTGATGCCGGCGGGTAGCTCGATGATCCGGTTTTCCACCTGATCGTGGTCGCCGACCAGCACGGCCAGCGCCTTGGTCGGCTCCAGGCGGATGAATTCGACATGCTTCAGGACCGGATCGCTCTTGTTGGTGATGACGATACCGGCACCGCGCGAAATGCCCGAGAGCATTTGGCTGGCTCCCGACATTACCGACTGCATCGGCTGGTCGCGGTTGCTGCCGCGGATCTGCCGGTCGATCGTTGCGCGGTCTTCGGCCGAGAGATCGCCGACCTGCATGAACCCATCGACGAAGAAGCGCAGGCCGATCTGGGTGGGCAGCCTGCCGGCGCTAATATGCGGCGAATAGATAAGGCCGAGCTCTTCGAGATCGCTCATCACGTTGCGGATGGAGGCTGGCGAGAGCGAAATCGGGAGCAGCTTCGACAGGCTGCGCGAACCGAGCGGTTCGCCATATTCGAGGTAGCTTTCGACGATGCGACGAAAAACTTCCTTCGACCGTTCGTCGAGTGCCGAAACGGCGTCCGAAATCGACGATGTCAAAAATCCCATTTCGCCGTGGTGCCCCTGCGATTGATCCTTGGCAAGTATAGCCGCTCATCCCGCAATGACAAAGGAAAATGCCATCGTCTGCGGCCGCCTGCGACAGGCCGCTTTTTCTTTGCAAAAGCGGGCCGTCAATCGTAGAAGCGGTGCAACATCATCAGGAGTATGACATGCGGCCTTCAGGCAGAAAAACCGACCAGATGCGCAAGGTCTCGTTCGAGCGCAACTTCTCCAAGCACGCCGAAGGCTCGTGCCTGGTCAAGTTCGGCGATACCCATGTTCTGGTGACGGCAAGTCTTGAAGAAAAGACCCCGCCATGGCTGCGCAACAGCGGTAAGGGCTGGGTGACCGCCGAATACGGCATGCTGCCCCGCGCCACCGGCGAACGTATGAAGCGCGAGGCCGCCAGCGGCAAGCAGAGCGGTCGCACGCAGGAAATCCAGCGTCTTATCGGCCGTTCGCTGCGTGCCGTGGTGGACCTGCAGGCCCTCGGCGAACGCCAGATCAGCCTCGACTGCGATGTCATCCAGGCGGATGGCGGGACCCGCACCGCGTCGATCACCGGCGCCTGGATCGCGCTGCACGACTGTCTCAAGTGGATGGAAGGCCGCAGCATGATCAAGCTCGACCGGGTCCTCAAGGATCACGTCGCTGCCATTTCCTGCGGCATCTTCGCCAGCCAGCCAGTGATCGACCTCGACTATCTCGAGGACTCATCGGCTGAGACGGACGCCAACTTCGTCATGACCGGCTCTGGCGGCATCGTCGAGATCCAGGGGACGGCCGAAGGCAAACCGTTCTCGGAAGAAGAATTCCTGACGCTGCTCGGCCTCGCCAAGAATGGCTGCACCGAGCTCGTCGCCATGCAAAAGCAGGCAATCGGCTGATCGACGGAGATACTAGATGCCCGTTGCCATTGACGGCATTCTCGAAACGGCGCTCTACGTCGACGATCTCGACGAGGCGGATAGCTTTTACGGGACGATCCTGGGATTGCCCAGGATTACGCGTCAGGGTGATCGGCATGTCTTCTTTCGCTGCGGACCCGGCGTGCTTTTGATCTTCAATCGCGCGGAAACGGTAAAGCCTGCGCCGGCGGGGGCCTTGCCGGTGCCATCGCACGGGACAGCAGGAAGCGGACATGCCTGCTTTCGCGTCGCTGCCGACCAGCTTGACGGGATGGTGCAAAGCCTGACATCCGCTGGCGTCGCCATCGAAGCCGATTTTCTCTGGCCGAACGGAGCGCGGTCGATTTACTTCCGCGACCCCGCGGGCAACAGTCTGGAATGCGCCGAACCCGGCCTCTGGGCGATCTGACAGGAATAGTGCATGCGCAAGCTCGAAACAAAGACCATCGTCGTTGCCAGCCATAATGCCGGCAAGATCCGCGAAATCGCCGACCTGATCGGCCCGATGGGGTTTGTTGCCAAATCCGCTGCCGAACTTGGCTTCATCGAACCCGACGAAACCGGCACGACATTTGAGGAAAATGCCCGCATCAAGGCTCTGGCATCGGCCAAGACCTCCGGCCTTCCGGCGCTTTCCGACGACAGCGGCTTGGTGATCGATGCCCTCGGCGGCGATCCCGGCGTCTACACCGCCAACTGGGCTGAAACTGCCGACGGCAGCCGCGATTTTGCGATGGCAATGCAGAAAGTCGAGACGGCACTGCAGAAGGTTGGCGCAACGACGACGGACAAGCGCAGCGCGCATTTCGTCAGCGTCCTTTGCCTCGCCTGGCCGGATGGACACACCGAGCTTTTCCGCGGCGAAGTCGAGGGCACCATCGTCTGGCCGCCGCGTGGCGAGGCCGGCTTCGGCTACGACCCGATCTTCCAGCCATCAGGCTATGACGCGACATTCGGCGAAATGACGGCGCAGGAAAAGCACGGCTGGAAGCCCGGCGACCCGGAAGCGCTGTCGCACCGGGCACGCGCCTTCAAGCGCTTTGTCGAAACCGGGCTGGCAGCGTAGGATCGTCCGGTGAACATTGTCGATTCGCATAGCGCGCATTTGCGTGGCGCCCCTCTCCTGCCCGATACCGGCGAGCCCGGTTTTGGTGTCTACGTGCATTGGCCGTTCTGTGCCGCCAAATGCCCCTATTGCGACTTCAACAGCCATGTCCGCCACCAAGCGGTCGACCAGCCGCGCTTTACGGCCGCCTTTCTCAAAGAAATGGCATCGATGCGCCAGCTCAGCGGCGCGAAGACGGTCACCAGCATCTTTCTCGGCGGCGGCACGCCATCGCTGATGACGCCGGAAACGGTCGGCGCCATTCTCGACGGCATCGCCACCCATTGGCACGTGCCGGATGGGATCGAAATCACGCTCGAAGCCAATCCGTCCAGTGTCGAGGCAGAACGGTTTCGCGGCTATCGGGCGGCCGGTGTTAACCGTGTGTCGCTCGGTGTACAGGCGCTGAACGACCGTGACCTCAAATTTCTCGGCCGGTTGCACAACACCGAGAATGCGCTGAAGGCCATCGGGCTCGCGAGGGACATCTTTCCACGCATGTCGTTCGACCTCATCTACGCTCGTCCTGACCAGACGGTTGAGGAATGGGAGCGGGAACTGAAACAGGCGATGTCCTACGCCGTCGATCACCTGTCACTCTACCAGCTGACGATCGAGGAAGGCACGCCGTTTTTTGGCCTGCACAAGGCCGGCAAGCTGGTAGTGCCGGATGGTGACCAGTCGGCGCTGCTCTACGAGGCGACGCAGGAGATCACCGAGCGTGAGGGGATGCCGGCCTACGAGGTATCCAACCATGCCCGTCCCGGCGCCGAAAGCCGCCATAATCTCACCTACTGGCGCTATGGCGACTATGCGGGCATAGGCCCCGGCGCCCACGGGCGGCTTACACAAGGCCGCGACAAGCTGGCGACGGCGACCGAGCGCAAGCCTGAAAGCTGGCTCGACATGGTCGAGCGCGACGGCCACGGCATCCTCGAGCAGGAGATGCTCGGCTACGACGAGCAGGCCGATGAACTGCTGCTGATGGGGCTGAGGCTGAAGGAAGGCATCGACCTCGTTCGCTGGCGGCATTTTTCCGGCCGCGATCCCGATCCGAAGCGTGAAGAGTTCCTGCTCGAACACGGCTTTATCGAGCGCATCGGCAATTCTCGCCTGCGCTGCACGCCGGCGGGCATGCTGATTCTTGATTCCGTGGTTGCCGATCTGGCGTGTTGAGGGGGTAACCACGACCAATCGGGAGAAGAAAACCCTTCGCCCCGATTGGTCGATACCCGCCTCTCCACTCCTTGACACGAACGCTACACGCCTGCGCTATCAGGGCTGCTGAAACGTCTGGTATCCCCGAGGAATGTCTCCAGACCTGCAAGGAATTCCAGGATGAACCGCACCCTTCTCGTCATCGACATTCAAAAGGACTATTTTTCGGGAGGTGCCCTGCCCCTGTGGCAAGCGGACGAAACCGAGAGCCACATCCTCTCGGCGATAGCGAAAGCCAGAGCTGCCGGCGACAATGTGGTGCTGGTCCAGCACATTTCGGCGGCGAGCACCGGTCTCTTTGCAAAGGACGGAGCGGGAACAGCCATTCGCGACAATGTCCTGAAGGCTGCAGACAATGCGCCCGTCGTCATCAAAAGCAGTGCAGACGCCTTTCAGGATACCGACCTCGCCGGACATCTCAACGGCACTGATGAGCTACTGATCTGCGGAATGATGACGCAGAACTGTGTCGTCTTCACTGCGATGTCGAGGGCTGCAGACGGAATAGTGGTGAAGGTGATCGGTGATCTCTGCACGGCGCCCACCGAAACCGTTCACCGTATCGCGCTCAATGCGCTCGGTTCAAAACTTCCGGTGCTGGTCGCCGCGGACGTTTGGAAATGATGATAGCGAACGCTTGGCAATGTCCAGGATGTCCGCTTCGTGAGATGCCGCAACAGCTTATCTGACAACAGAACGGCCGGCTTTCGCCGGCCGTTTCGATTCATACCGCGTAGATGATTATTCGTTGATCAGGCGCTTCAGCAGCTCGATCTCGTGCGACAGCTTGGTATCGCCGGAGATCAGCTCCTCGATCTTGCGCACGGCGTGCAGCACGGTCGTGTGATCGCGTCCACCGAAGCGACGGCCGATTTCCGGGAATGAACGAGGTGTCAGGGTCTTAGCCAGATACATGGCGATCTGGCGCGGCTTGACGATGACGCGGGTGCGACGGTTGGAGACCAACTCCTGGCGCGAGACATTGTAATGACGGGCGACAACGCGCTGGATGTCTTCGATGCGCACACGACGCGGCTCGCCGGAGCCCACCAGGTGAGCAAGAAGTTCATCGACGCGCTCGACAGTCAGGTTCGGCTCGAAGGAGCGGCGGAAAACCAGCTGGTTGAAGGCGCCTTCCAACTCGCGGCCGCTGGCGGTGACGCTGCGGGCAACGTGCGACAAAAGTTCTGCCGGGATTTCAAGCGACGGATCTTCGACCTGGGCGGCAGCAAGACGCCGATTGAGGATCTCGAGGCGCATCTCGTAATCCGGAGCTTCCAATTCGATGGCAACGCCGCCCTGCAGGCGCGAGCGGACGCGGGGATCGAGCGATTCCAGTTCCCAGGGAGCGCGGTCGGCGGCAACGACAACCTGCTTGGCGCTGTCGAGAAGCATATTCAGAAGATGGCAGAATTCGTGCTGAATCATCTTTCCCTGCAGAAACTGCATGTCGTCGATGATCAGAAGGTCGATATTGCGCAGCGACTCCTTGAGGGTCAACGCATCATTGTCGCGGATCGCGGTGGCAAAGCGCCACATGAAGTATTCCGCCGTCAGGTAAACAACCCGGAGGGCGCGCGGATTGCGCACCGCAGCGTTGGCGATCGCCTGCAGCATGTGGGTCTTGCCGAGACCGACGCTCGAATGCAGGAACAGCGGGTTGAAGCGCACGGCACCGGCGCCGGCTTCCGCGATGGTTTCGGCTGCGGCCAGCGCGATACGGTTTGAACCTCCTTCGACAAAGGTGTCGAACGTGTAGCGAGGATCCAGCGGCGAACCAAAGAGCGGTGTGCCGAAGCTCGGCGTGCGGGCAGCGCCTGCAGCATTGACAGCCTGGGCGACGGCCTGACCTGCCGCCTGGGCGGTCTGGCGGCGCATAGGAGCCACGGCGCCCATATCGGGCACGACGACCTGCTCGTCAGCCGCAGGGGCCTTGGTGCCATGCCGCTGGGCGGTACGGACAAGAATTTCGACCTTCAGAATTTCGGCATCTTCAGCCTGGAACAGGCTTGTGATCATATCCAGGTAGCGGTTGTTGATCCATGACTTCAGAAACGTGGTCGGTACCGTCAGTCGAACGACGCTCTTCGACACCGAATGCAGCTTGAGACGGGCAAACCAGCTGGCATAAACGTCGGCACCGACCTGCGCCTTCAAACGTGCGCTCACACGCTCGAACAGTACACTATGCTTCATGTCTGCTTTGTCTCCCGCCACTTCAAGGCAAACCGAGCTCAACGCCTGCTGCGCACCGTCGCCGCTTTTCGCCAGTGCACCGGTAGTCATCGTATTCATCTGCATTTCGCCGCCTTCCAGAATCTCGTCATGTCGGGCGAAGGAACGCCGCCCGATATTATCTCGCATGATGGCGGGGTCCGGCTCGCACTGAGCCATCGCGTCGCGCAT